>QCLO01000001.1 GCA_003214465.1 Acidimicrobiales bacterium AG-414-N20
CTACTGAAGTTTTAGATAACAATTCAGAATCAGGTTCTCAATACGGTTTATGGGTTGATCTTCCTGCAGATTCAATGACGACAGGTGATTGGATTGATACTGACGGAGATGGAATTGATGACAGATGGCAGATCGGTCCTGGAGAACCTGACGTACGTCCTGAAGAGCAATTGAAGCTTGAAGCAGCATGTATTTTTGATGAGTCGGTACCAAAAATTTCTTGTCAGGCAGTTGGTGTAGCCTCAGGCTCTCAACTTCGATGGGAGTCAAACATATGGGGTTGGAATACAGGTCTTTTATATGAGTTTGAACTGTTGCAGGAATATCAACTGGTTCCCGAAGTTGTCGTCACACTTCAAGAATGTAAAGGCTCTGATTGCATAGTGATTTCTAAAACGATCGACACATCCGCAATTGCTAAAGCGCAACCACAGATAGAAAATACAAACAACGAAACTGATGATAATGCTCCTGTTACTCCACTTACAGCAGCAGATCTTGTGCGGTTCCGGTGGTCAGGAGGCAACTGTCAGGGAGAAGGTAGCCGTAATTTTGAAGTTGCTCCCATTGATCCTGCAGACATCGATTGGATCAAACCACTTGGTCACTTAACAGGCGTTCATGTTACGCCAACTAGTCATCAAAAGATTTACCCATTCGCAGGTCGAACTGTTGACGTCAGGGCTCCAATAAGTGGTCGTATTATCTATCTGACAAATCGAGGAAATGCGAATACAGGAGCAAGTTTTGGTGGATCTTCTAATCAGGGTTATGAAGTTCAATATGTAATAGAAGTTTCTTGCGATTTTTACTTAATAATTGATCATGTTTTAGGTGTGCCAGATCTAATTGCCCAAGAACTAGGTAGTTCTTGGGACAAATCAGTAAATATCCCAATTTCTGCAGGAGACCTATTAGGTCAACACACTGACGGGTCAAAGATTGACATAGGAGTTATTGATCTGACACGTGGCGTCGTACCAGGTTTACTCCTCCAAGAATCATATTTTGATGGTCAAGATGGGGAACCGTTCAAATTCTTCGAAAGAGATTCTTTCGAGTACTTTGACGAGCCACTTCGTTCCGAGATAGCGGATAAGAGCATTCGAATAGTAGAACCAAGAGGTGGTCGTTTCGATTACGATACCGAGGGCACAGCGCGCGGAAATTGGTTTCAGGAAGGAACTAACGGATACAGGGGTACAACTTCTGATAATTTTGGAAATTATTGGAGTGGACACCTAGCGCTTATCGAAGATTCCACTGAACCTTCAAAACTGCGAGTTTCAGTAGGTGATGGTTTTGCAAATGCAGAGTCGGCAATTTGGGGTGTTGCAGGTGATGGGCCTAGATTTGAAACAATTACCACTGCTAGTGGCCAGACTTCGTACGAACTTCGCAGGCTGCTTCCTTGTGATGGATCTTCTTTAAATCAACCAGGTAAAGCACGAGAGTTCTTATGTAATCAAGAGGCGGTTGGAATTTTATTAATTGAACTAATTGATGAGTGGACACTTCTTGTTGAAATTTTCTTTCAATCTTCAAATACTTATGGGGTTGTTTTCTCAGAGAATGTACGCACTTACATTCGATGATTTGTCTTTTATAATTTGTACGCCCCCCGGGACTTGAACCCGGAACCTGCGGATTAAGAGTCCGATGCTCTGCCAATTGAGCTAGAGGCGCATAGTCAACGATCTTACTCAAGACCGTTTATCAAACACAGTTATTTAAATATGTATGGGGTGACCGAGGGGATTTGAACCCCCGACATCCTGTACCACAAACAGGTGCTCTAACCTAGCTGAGCTACGGTCACCAAGTGAGGCCATGATACGCCACTAAAAGCCTTCAACCGCCTATTTTTTTAGATGAATTTTGTGCGATGATATGCATACGAGGCAAAGGATTGAAAATTTGCGAAAACGTATAGGTGTTATCGGTGGTGGAATAGCTGGCGCCAGCGCCGCTTACCATCTACTAAAAGCAGATAATAGTCTTGACATTATTCTCGTAGAAGCAGAAGATCAGTTGGGTTACCACACAACAGGGCGTTCAGCTGCTTTGCTGCTAGAAAATGATGGAACTCAATCAACTAGAAGCATTGTTAAAGCAAGCGTTGATTTTCTCTTGAATCCACCCGAAGGTTTAACAGAAAATGTTTTCGTAATACCACGTGACGTTATGCATATAGCAACTGTTGAACAGAGCGCATCAGTGGATCGTCTTTTAGAGGAAAACAGCTCCGGGAGGATACCCACAAAAGAAATCAGTAAATCTGAAGCTAAAAAAAGGTTCCCTGCACTTCGAGAAGAAGGTCTAGATCGTGTTGTTGTAGATGAAGGAGCAGGAGACATAGATGTTCATTGCCTGCATCAAGCTTATTTGAATTATTTTCGAAAAAATGGAGGCAAAATCAAAACTTCGACAAGAATCGATTCAGCAACAAAAAGTGGAAACTCCTGGTCTCTTGAAACTAAAACAGAAGAAATTTCAGTTGATGTAATCGTAAATGCAGCCGGAGCTTGGGGCGACCAAGTTGCATCACGCGCAGGAGTTGAACCTATTGGTTTGCAACCGAAGAGAAGAACAGCATTCACAGTAAACAGTAACGAACCTGACTTGCAGGAATGGGGAATGATAGCAGACATAGATTTACGTTTTTATTGCAAACCAGATGGTAAACAACTCCTTTGCTCCCTAGCGGAAGAAAACCCTTCAGAACCTTGCGATGCGAAACATGATGAAGCTGATGTTGCATTGGCGATAGAACGTATTAATGCAGCGACAACTTTAGATATACGTAGTGTTCAAACAGCCTGGACAGGTTTGCGAACTTTCGCTCCGGACAGATCAATGGTTATCGGATCTGATTCAGATGACCATTCATTTTTCTGGTGTGTGGGACAAGGTGGGACAGGAATAATGACATCTCCCGGTGTTGGACGACTTTTAGCTGACCTGCTAACTGAAGGAAAACCCTCGGAACATTTTGAGAAAACAGGACTAAAACACGAAGATGTATCACCAGATCGTTTTAGAAAAAAATAAGAGATCAAAACAAAACTAACTCAGCACTGTTCAAGGTGACGATAGTCTTTAAACACAAAGAAATGATTTAGCCCCCGTAGCTCAGTCCGGACAGAGCAGCGGACTTCTATTCCGCTGGCCGCAGGTTCGAATCCTGCCGGGGGTGCCAACCTGCGGATCCCTCCATGACATGCGTGGAACTTCTAATCTGAAAGTATGTCGTTTGGAAAAGATCGTTACCTTTTCATAAAACCGGATCTACGCATTCCAGTATCAGAAGTCATTTGGCGTTTTAATCCTTCGGGCGGACCAGGTGGTCAGCATGCAAATAAGTCGAATACGCGTGTTGAAGCAGAACTAGTGATAGACCAATTAACTGAAATAGATGATCAAATAAAAAATCTTCTTATGAAAAAACTTGGATCCTCAGTCAGAGTTATTGAAGACTCAACTCGATCGCAAAATAGGAACAGAAACAGAGCACTGCAGCGAATGGAAAAAATTCTTATTACAGCTCTCCACGTTGAGAAAAAAAGAAAACCTACTAAACCAAGTCGTAAATCAAACGAAAAGAGACTGGAAGTTAAAAAACGCCGATCTGATTTAAAAGCTGATCGGAAACCTCCAGAATTAAACTAGCCACTAATTATTCTAAGTTAGTTAGAAATACCATTAGTGTTGCTCCAAGTTTCTGAACTTCTGAAGAGCTAAAGCCGTAAGCCCTGCCAACTCTTGCAAGAGCAACTTGACTTTCAGCGGACCAACTAACGTTTGAAACGTTGGAGCCGGAAATAACAGGAGCGGGAATCTTTTCTACAAAAGAGTCACTGTCTGAATCCAACTTTAAAAAAAGATCTAAAGCGTGCACACCAAACAATTGAAATTCCTCGACGCTCATACCAGCTTTTCTAGCTGCAGCAGTTAGTGATTCAAATTCATCGTTGCTGTAAGCAGTAGTGACTCTCAAATCCTCTTCATATTTAGAATTAACACAACCCCTAGCACTTCCAGTGCCTGTCATCGCACCATCAATAAAGGAAGGTTTGAAGCCAGAACCGGGGTCTGAAGTTGAAATAAAACGGTGGATGGCTCTTGTTATGGCCTCTGCTTCAACCTGCTGCACTTCAGGTAGAAGCATAAGGTCAGCTTCAGGCGGATTTGAAAGGTATACCGCTTCGACTATGGCGCTAGGAACGTTAGGAGTATTTCGAAGTATGCCATAAGCATCACGACCTGGCTCAGAAAGTCTTGAAGATGCGCCATTGTGAACAGTGTTAACCCAAGGAACCCAGTAATTTTTTAATGACTCAAAAACTTCTTCAAATAACAGACCAGCCAAACGCTGAGATTCTGAATTGTTAATTTGGTGAAAAGTTTCAGTACCAGGAACATCAGATCTTCTTACAGCGCCTCCATTATGGTGAATTGAAACAAACACTTTCGGAGAAAGAGCGTTAGCTATTGCCGTTCTTTGGCGAATAGGCATATGAAGGTCAGTATTACGTGTGAGTACAACCGTATAGCCCAGAGACGTAAGTCCTTTTTCAACCAGAAGCGTGACTGTGAGATTTAGGTCTCTTTCAACAAGTCCATTGGCTCCCACGGAGCCAGTTTCTGGGCCCCCGTGACCTGGATCTAGAACAATGTCAACTGATTCTAAGAGTTGTTCCCCATTGTGAATGATTTCAGTATTGCAAGGGGTTGTTACTATCCTTCCTAATTCGGTGTTTTGAACAATTGGAAAAATTACACCGTTTTCAACTACCACTCCTAGAGAAGTGGTTGAACTTGATGCAGGAACGATAGCAATAATGGAAATAGAAAAAATAACAGAAACAATAGTTAACAAGTATCGAAAAACTAGTTTTGAAAACGATCTCATGCTTTATTTATCTAGTTTAAATTTCCGTCCGAATACCACTTCTAATCAGAATTGTTCTTCTTCTGTTGAACCTGATAGCGCCAGAGTTGAGCCAGAGCCACCAGTGATGACTGTCGAAACATCGTCGAAATAACCGGCACCCACTTCACGTTGATGGCGTGTAGCAGAGTAACCCTCAGATTCCATTCCAAACTCACGATCCTGCAGATCTACATAAGCGCTCATATCGCTGTCTTCATATCCAACAGCAAGATCAAAAGCTGAAGCGTTTAATGCATGCCACCCAGCAAGAGTAATAAATATGAATTTGTAGCCCATAGCACCTAGCTCTTTTTGAAATTTAGCTATTGTTTCATCATCTAGATGTGATCGCCAGTTGAATGAAGGCGAGCAGTTGTAAGCCAACATCTTGTCAGGGAATTCTGCATGGATTCCTTCTGCAAAAGTTTTAGCTTCATCTAAATCTGGTGTACTTGTTTCGCACCAAATCAAATCAGCATAAGGAGCGTAAGCTATACCTCTCATAATAGGAGTTGCCATTCCAGGCTCTGTGGCGAAAAAACCTTCTGTAGTTCGTTCGCCGGTAAGGAACTCTTTGTCTCTGTCGTCTATGTCACTAGTTATCAGATTTGCACCTAGGGCATCAGTTCGCGCAATTAGAACTGTAGGAACGCCCATCACATCTGCTGCTAAGCGTGAAGCTGTGAGAGTCCGAATATGTTGCTGGGTTGGTATTAAAACTTTGCCTCCCATGTGGCCACATTTCTTCTCAGAAGAAAGTTGGTCTTCCAAGTGGACACCTGCAGCACCAGCCTCGATCATGCTTTTAGTTAGCTCAAATACGTTTAACGCTCCACCAAAACCAGCTTCAGCGTCAGCGACAATGGGAGCCATCCATTCTCGAGTCGCCTCGCCATTGTTTTCAGTCCATTCAATTTGGTCTGCACGCCTAAGGGCATTGTTGATTCTTTCAACAACTGAAGGAACAGAGTTGACAGGATATAAACTTTGATCCGGATAAATTTCTCCAGACAGATTAGCGTCACCCGCCACCTGCCAGCCAGACAGATAGATTGCTGGAAGACCTGCCTTGACATACTGAATTGCTTGTCCACCAGTTAGAGCTCCTAGAGCATGAACATAATCCATCTCTTTGAGTCTTTCCCAAAGTAACTTCGCTCCATGCTCAGCTAAGGAATACTGGGGGAGTATAGATCCTCTTAGACGAACCACGTCCTTGGCCGAATACTCTCTTTTGACTCCATTCCAGCGGTCATTGTTAGCCCAGTCTTTTTCAAGATCCTCTACCTGCTTGTTGAAACTTTCTTTCATCTGTGCCTTCCTAATTAATAATCTTGAATCTGTTAATTGATGATTTCGTAAGCCGGCAAGGTTAAGAAATCCACAAATTCATCCGCTAAAGCAACTTCTTCGAAAATTTTCTTCGCTTGATCAAAGGGAAACGTGTTGAATTGTTCTGTTCCCATATCTTCTTCTATAGCAGCTATTTCTTCTTGGATGATGTTTTTTACTAGGTCAGTAGTCACAGTTTCGCCATTATCTAATTCTTTTTTGTGCTTAACCCATTGCCATACTTGTGCTCTACTGATTTCTGCAGTGGCAGCATCCTCCATAAGGTTGTTGATCGCAGCAGCACCGGTACCTGCTAACCATGAAGCGATGTAACGCAGACCTATTTCCACGTTGATCCTCAGACCCTCAAGTGTTATTGCTCCTCCTGTTTGATCTATTGAAAGTAGGTCCTGAGCTGATACAGAGACATCTTCTCTGAGACGGTCTATTTGATTAGGTTTGTCTTGAAGAACCTTATTAAATTCTTCAATTGCGATTTCAACTAGATCAGGGTGTGCGACCCAAGTACCATCACATCCGTCTGTCGCTTCACGACTTTTATCTGCTGCAACTTTTTCGAGAGCTTCCTCTGTCACTTCGGGGTCTCTGCGGTTTGGTATAAAGGCACTCATGCCACCAATTGCATGAGCTCCGCGTTTATGACATGTTGAAACCATTAGTTCTGTATAAGCGCGCATAAAAGGAACTGTCATAGTGACATCAGAACGATCTGGTAAAACAAAAGCGGGGTCTGAACAAAACTTCTTAGCAACGCTGAAAATATAATCCCATCTCCCAGCATTTAAACCTGCGGAATGATCTTTGAGTTCATAAAGTATTTCATCCATTTCGAATGCAGCAAGAATTGTTTCGATGAGCACGGTTGCTCTAATTGAGCCGTGAGGTATGCCGAGGGTTTCCTGAGCGTAGCAAAACACTTTGTTCCAGAGGCGGGCTTCTTTGTGACTTTCAAGTTTGGGTAGATAGAAATAAGGTCCAGTTCCGCGTTGGATCGAATTTTGTGCGTTATGGAATACCACGAGTCCAAAATCAATCAAACTTGCAGGTGCTGGTAGGTCGTCGATTACAACGTTTTTCTCGGAAAGGTGCCATCCTCTGGGTCTTATAAAGAGTGTCGCTATTTCCTCGTTTAGTCGATATTTTTTTTCTTCCGTTTCGAGAGCCAGTTCACGGCGAAAAGCATCACGTATGTTTATTTGTCCTTCTAGAACATTCTCCCAAGTAGGGGTTGAAGAGTCTTCACAATCGGCCATAAACACCCTTGCCCCTGAATTAAGGGCGTTGATCATCATCTTGCGCTCTGTCGGGCCTGTGATCTCGACTCGACGGTCCGCTATTTCTACCGGAGGAGAAGACACTTTCCAGTCTCCCTCTCGAACTTCTTCAGTTTCTTCTAAGAAGTTCGGTCTTGAACCGGATTCAAAATCTGCTTGTCGAACTTTACGGGCATCGAGCAGTTCATTTCGCTCATCGCGAAACTCCCGAACTAGATTGGCAATAAAGCCTGTTGCCTCAGGCGTAAAAACCTGATCTCGGCGCGGATGTTCATTAATTTGAATCTCAGACATAGGTATTGACTCTACAAATAAGTTGCTAGCAAAAGTCGGTATTTCAGTCTTTTCTGATTCCTTCGTTTTTTGAAATTTTCTCGTTCACATATGCAACGTATTGAGACATGTCAAGTTCTTTCCCATCCCAGATCACTCCGGTGTGGGTAACGAAACGATTATTTTTCCATAGATGGAGCTGGAAACCTGGAGGCTCATCTACGGCAGAACCGTTTTTCGGATTCAAATCAAGTTTTAATTGATTGCCGGTAGATGGGCATACAGAGACCATGGTGGAAGCAAATGATGTTTGAATAGGTCGATGCAAATGTCCTGCAACTACCAACTTGACTTGAGGGTTGTTTCTGATTATTTTTTCTAGACGATCAGCAGACTTTAAACCAGAAAGGTCCATGAAATTTATACCAGTTTCAAACGGGGGAAAGTGGGTAAAGATAAGTGTTGCTTTGTCTTTCTCTACTGAAAGGACATTTGAAAGCCAAAGTTCATGTTCATCACTGAAAAGAGCGTCATGCTGTCCAGGTAGGGAAGTATCTAAAGCAACCAGTCTTACTGGAAAGTCATTGATTACATAGCTGCAGTGGTTCTCCGGCAAATCATCAGGAAGTTTCGAGGAAAAGGCGTTAATAAACTCTGTGTAATCGTCATGATTGCCTGGAAGAGGCAGCCATGGTGTATTTAAAGAAGAGATGATTTCAAGCAGCTGAGAGTACTGTTCTTTAGTTCCGTCATCAGTTAAATCACCCGTAACTAGCACCACATCTGGTTGAGGGTCAAGAGCATTCAGCAGCTGAATTGCTTTTTCTAAAGTTTTTGAAGTGTCTACTAGTTCGCCAAACATTCCTAGATGATCACGAATGTGAAGGTCAGAAATTTGAGCAATTAACACAAGCCGATGCTAGAGGGGTATGGGTAAAAAAACCAAAAAATTTTTCAACATAGAATGTTTAATTTTGAATTTGCATATTGCATTAAGTGATTATGCATGTATAGAAAGATGTTGATTTAGTTGGAGGAAGAGAATATTGAAACGGGGTCGTAGTGACGACCCCATTTCAATAAATTTTGTCTTATTAAGAAGAACTCTTGGACTCGGTGCTTCTTGCTTTCGCAATGCTAAGAATCATTAACCCATATAGTCCTTTTGCGGTTATATCTGCAAAGGTGTAACCAACTTGTCTCAAAGTTTCTAGAGTTCCAGATTCTGCATCGAAGATCGGAAAGAGATAAGCGATTGGATATACACACCAAGTCGATAGCAAAACTAATGTGGCGTTTTTAATCGAGGTGGCAACAGCTCCAGTTTCTCTTTTTTGTGCTTCTTGAAGTTGTCCGTAAAGAACATAGAGAATATAGACAAATGGTATTACTGCCATGATCCAAAAAACCCATTTCGTGCCCGTGCTGCTCGAGATTTCGCCCGGGTAACCCAAGCCGATCATCAAAATACTTGCAGGAACTAGTTTCCACATAAGGCTTTTTCGGAGTGCTGACGCTACTCCTAGGACTATCAGTAATTCCACGATAAGAAGTGGGACCGTTATAAGCCAGTCAGCATAACGGTAGCCCTCATTCATTTCTCCAACTGAGAATCCAGACCATATGCGATAGTAGTGGTATCCCGCTATTCCAACTACGACGGCTGAGACAGCTACTCCAGATCGGTATTCTTCTCTAACACTTTTAATCTGTGTTAGAAAATAAACAAAAGCACCAAACATTACGGCTGTACCAAAAGATAAAACGTTATAAACCAACGTGTGTTGGTTGCTACTTAAGAATTCCATTTATCTCCAATCTAAGAAATTAAATAGTCGACATTTTTATCGAAAGGAACACTTAAAAAGTGTTCCTACCAAACAGTAACTATTCGCAAGTGAGTTATGTTTTGTTTCTTGTTGACTTCCGTCACGCCTTGACACATGTCACAGGCTTTGAATTAGGACGCGAAGGGTGTTGTTCGTTGCGGTTTTGAGCGGGTGAGGAGAATCGAACTCCCATCATCAGCTTGGAAGGCTGAGGTTCTAGCCGTTGAACTACACCCGCAGTCAATATCGATGGTAGCGGTCAGAGTCTGTTCTGAGATACAAATTAGAGAGAATCATAATGTTTATAGAAGTGACTGTGGCGATACACTCCCATGTCTGTGGATTCAAAAATAACAACCCAAGATGACGACAAAGTTAAGTTAAATGTCGTAATAGAAAATGAAGAATTCGACCGTGAAGTTGACGAAGCTCTAAAAAGAATGTCGAAAAATATAAAACTCCCGGGCTTCAGGCCAGGAAAAATCCCGCGGAAAGTAATCGAGGCACGATTAGGACCGGCTGCTGGGAGGCAAGACGCACTCGAGCAGTCATTGCCAACCTATTACGGAAGAGCTTTGATTGAGAATGAAGTGGATGCAATTGGTCCGCCGGAAATTGAAATTACAAGCGATATAAGCCACGGTCCCGTAACATTTGAAGCGATTGTCCCTATTAGACCTAAACCCTCTATAAGCGGGCACGGGTCTTTGGAAATAGAAGTTCCATCTCCAGAAATAACTGAAGAAGAGTTTCAAACCCAGCTGGATTCGATGAGAAAACATTTAGCGACACTTGAAGAAGCTGAAAAACCTGCTGAAGTGGGTGACCTTGTCACAATCGACATAGAAGGAAAACAGAACGGTGAAGCAGTTTCCGGTCTAAGTGCAACTGAATACCTCTATGAAGTGGGCAGTGCCACGATCCTGCCTGAAGTAGATGAATATCTGATTGGCAGCTCAAAGGGAGACCATCTCGAATTTGAAGCAAAACCTCCAACCGAAGAAGAAAGTTCATTCTCAATAACTATCAAAGTAGGCCAAGTCCAGATTCGTCTCTTACCCGAGGTTGATAATGATTTTGCTTCTCAGGTATCCGAATTTGAGACATCCGATGAGCTGTTAGTAGATCTCCGACATCGAATGAATGAAACAAAATTTGAACAGGTAGGGATGTTAGCTCGTGATTTAATTGCTAAAGCAATAGGTGATCTAATTGAAATGGAACTTCCTGATGAATTAATAGAAATTGAGATTGATCGGAGAATCAGAGACTTGGAAATGAGACTTAATTCGCAAGGTCTTGAACTGAATAAATATCTAGAAGTCACGGGTGGAGAAATTGAAACAATACGAGAAGATTTTCGCGAGACAGCGGAGGTTTCAGCTCGTATTGATTTAGGTTTGCGTGCGGTTGCTCACGTCGAATATTTAGATGAAGAGGAAGAAGCCTTTGAAAACTATTTAGGAAATATGGCTGCACAAATGCAGATGAAAGCCGAAGAGCTTCATGATGCTCTGAAACAGTCTGGAAGACTAATTGATGTACGCGCAGACATAGCAAAAGAGGCAGCTTTACAGTGGGTTTTTGACCGAGTTGACCTCTTGGATGAGGAAGGAAATCGAGTAGATTCCTCTATTTTGGAGGTCAAAGAACCAGATATCCCTGACATGACCTCAAAAATAAGCGAAAATGATGATGTAAGTGCGGACGATCTGAGCGAAGATGATTTGATGGATGATCAAATTGTCGACCAAGAAAACAATGATGGAGATGATTAATCATGACTCTTGCTGACTTAAGCATTAGTAATTATTTAGTTCCAACGGTTGTTGAACAGACAAATCGTGGGGAAAGGGCTTTCGATCTTTATTCGCGCCTTTTAAAAGAAAACATTATTTTCCTAGGGACGCCTATAGATGATGCAGTGGCAAACTTGGTTTCTGCTCAACTTTTACACCTTGAGTCGGAGAATCCGGATCGTGATATAAGTCTTTATATAAATTCTCCCGGAGGAGACATTAATGCACTGTTCGCAATTTACGACACCATGCAATATATAAAGCCTGATATAACGACAATTTGTTTCGGGCAGGCAGCTTCCGCAGCAGCGGTATTACTCGCGGCTGGTTCCAAAGGTAAAAGGCTCGCTCTTCCTCATGCTCGGGTTCTTATTCATCAGCCTTATGCCGGAGCTGAAGGGCAGGTATCAGATATAGAGCTAGCTTCACGAGAAATTCAAAGATTAAAAGTTCAGTTAGAGGAAATTTTAGCTAAACACACTGGTCAGTCAACTGAAAAGATTCATGACGATACAGATCGTGATTTTGTAATGACTGCATCCGAGGCAGTGGAATATGGAATAATTGATGAAGTGATCGATTCAAGAGATCTTGCGGACAATAGCGGACCTATTTCGGCAGTTACCTAATCTGGCCGTGATAGTGGACGAGAAAATACGGGAAAGGGCGATTTAAAGTGGCAAAGTTTGGAGAAGGCGGAGAACTCCTCAAGTGCTCATTTTGTGGTAAAACACAAAAGCAGGTAAAGAAATTAATAGCTGGTCCTGGTGTTTACATATGTGACGAATGCATTGACCTCTGCAATGAAATAATCGAAGAGGAGCTTTCAGAAACTTCCGAGTTCACCCTGACAGAGTTACCAAAACCTCGTGAAATATTTTCTTTTCTTGATGAATATATTGTTGGTCAGGCTAAAGCCAAGAAAATACTTTCTGTAGCTGTTTACAATCACTACAAGAGAATAAAAGCTGCAAGCGTTTCGGTGGATGACGTAGAGGTTGCAAAATCTAACATTCTTCTTATAGGGCCTACAGGATGCGGTAAAACCCTAATGGCTCAAACTCTGGCAAGGATGCTAAATGTGCCGTTCGCAATAGCGGACGCTACAGCTCTAACTGAAGCTGGCTATGTGGGAGAAGATGTAGAGAATATTCTCCTTAAACTTATACAGGCTGCTGATTATGATATTAAGAAAGCTGAAACTGGAATAATTTATATTGATGAAGTCGACAAAGTAGCTAGAAAGAGCGAAAACCCTTCAATAACAAGAGATGTTTCAGGCGAGGGAGTTCAACAAGCACTTTTGAAGATTCTAGAAGGCACTAAGGCTGCTGTCCCTCCTCAAGGTGGAAGAAAGCACCCTCATCAAGAGTTTCTTCAAATTGATACAACTAATATTTTGTTTATTTGCGGAGGAGCATTTGCGGGACTTGAAGAAACTATAGAAACCCGTCTTGGTGGTTCAGGTGTTGGTTTTGGAGCTGATATACGTTCTGCTCAGGAGAAGGATTTAGGAACACTTTTTTCGGGAGTTTTACCTGAGGACCTAGTCAAATTTGGTTTGATACCGGAATTTATTGGACGACTACCTGTAGTCGCTACAGTTTCACAACTTGATGTTGAAGCCTTGAAGAAGATATTGACTGAACCTAGAAATGCTTTAATAAAACAGTATGAGAAAATTTTCGAATTCGAAGATATTGAACTTGAGGTAACTGAAGAAGCTTTAGATGCTATTTCAGAGCAAGCTCTTGAAAGAGGAACTGGTGCTCGTGGTTTGAGGGCGATACTCGAGGAAGTTCTTCTGGACCCCATGTATGAATTACCTGGTGATAGTACGGCAGGTCGTGTTGTTGTGGACGCTGAAACGGTAATTCAGCGCGGTCTTCCTAAAATTGAATCCAGAGACGAAGATCACACAGACCGGGCTGCTTCTTAAGTCCACTAACAATATCCTAGATAGGTATGGAATTTAGAGAAGCTCTGCAGTTCTTGGATCGTTTTATAAACAGAGAGGCTACTGCAGGACGTATTCATGGTTTGAGTTTGGCTGCAATGTCTGAGCTGGTTGCATGCATGGGAGAGCCTCATAAGGACTTGAACGCTATACACGTAACCGGAACCAATGGAAAAGGTTCTGTTGTGAGTATGACTGAGTCGCTCCTTTCTTCAAATGGACTTAGGGTCGGCTCTTATATGAGTCCACATGTTGACAGTATTAGAGAGAGATTTACCCTGGCGGGTTCCCAGATCACTGAAGAGATGTTCGCAGAAGTCATATTTGACGTTTCTCAATATGTAGAGAGCAATAACTTGGAGCCAAGTTATTTTGAACTGCTGACTGCATCGGCGATTTTACTATTTAGCAATGAGGCAGTTGACGCAGCTGTTGTTGAAGTTGGAATACTTGGACGCTTTGATGCAACTAATGTCCTTGAAGGAGAAATTGCTGTTATTACGAATATAGGAAAAGATCATACTGACGGTTTAGAAGGTTGGAGAAGGGCGATAGCAGCTGAAAAAGCTGGGATAATTGTTGATGGTAAACCGTTGCTTTTGGGTAACCCTGAAGAGGATGTCCTCGACTTGTTTCTAGCGGAAAGTCCAGAACCAGTATTTCAATATGGAAAGGACTTTCTGCTTGAGGAATCTATTCCTGCCGTTGGTGGACAAGTGATAAATGTAAAGGGCGTTTTTGGAGAGTATGAAGAAGTTTTTTTGCCTTTACACGGAAAACGTCAAGCTCAAAATGCCGCCTTGTCCTTAGCCACTGCTGAAGTTTTTTTGGAAGGGTCAATTCCAGAAACAGTTATCGAGGATGCTTTTGGACAATTGTCAATTCCAGGACGTTTAGAGATTCTTTCGCGTCGACCTGTAGTTTTGGTAGACGGAGCACACAATAAGGATTCAGCAAATCATCTGGCGGAGACCGTAAATGACGTTTTCCCAGAGAGTCGTAGAATCTTGATCTTGGGGATACTGAAACCTCATTCTCCGGAAGAAATACTGAGAGAACTTAAAGTTATTTCTCCTGATCTAGTCGTTGTTTTTACTGCACCTTCCCCAAGGGCAGTAGATGCTCAAGAGTTGGAAGAGGTTGCATTGAGACTTGGCTTGGATGTGGAGAGAGCAGAGAATCCGTATGAAGCAACTTTGCAAGCATTGAGAATAGGCAACGAGGAGGATTTAATAGTTGCGGCAGGTTCTTTTTACAATATTTCCGAAGTTCGACGTGCAGTCGAGGCATCAAATTCAACGACCTTAGAAATTTAGATACACCGCATCTAACTTTGTTTAAAGGCATAGCATGTTCTCATGAGTAGAACTTTTGTAATGTGTAAACCAGACGCTGTGGAGAGAAAATTAGTTGGCGAGATAATTCGCCGTCTTGAAGAAGCGAATTTAACAATTGTCGCCGCCGAGTTGAGGAGTTTAAATTCTGAACTTCTTTCACGCCATTATGAAGAGCATGTTGATAAACCTTTTTACGATGAGTTGGTGACTTTTATGTCGAGATCACCTGCGATGCTTATGGTTTTGGAAGGTGAAGGGGAAACGTTTGCAGTCGCTAGAGGCTTGATGGGAGCAACGGACCCTGCTCAGGCAGCGGCAGGAACCATTAGAGGAGATTTAGGCACTGAAATGCCTGAAAACCTTATACACGGTTCTGATTCTGAAGAATCTGCAGCACGTGAAATTGACATTTTTTTCCCAGAATTATGAATCACGCTCTGGGTGGTTACATGTGCGCTCAGAGTGGTAAAAACGTTTTACTTCGGCTAACGTCTAGGGACAGTAATGTACTTAACTGTATGTATTAAGAATTAGCTTTAAATTTTTCGCTGACTATGAAATCAGAAAGTAAATAGCAATGAATACTCAAATCGAGCAGGTCACAAGTAGTACTTTTTTTGGTGGCCGCGATATCGCAGTTGATTTGGGTACAGCCAACACACTTGTCTATGTACGAGGTGACGGAATTGTTCTCGATCATCCTTCAGTTGTAGCTATAGATATTCGTGACGGAACCGTTTTATCAGTAGGCGCAGACGCCAAGAGAATGATAGGTCGCACGCCGGGACACATACAGGCAATCCGCCCGTTGGAAGATGGAGTAATTGCCGATTTTGATGTATGTGAAAAAATGCTTCGATACTTCATCCAGCAAGTCCATAGTCGAAGATGGGCAAAACCAAGAATGGTTATTTGTGTACCATCTGGAGTTACCGGAGTCGAAAGAAGAGCGGTGCAAGAAGCAGCCGAGCATGCTGGGGCAAGGTCACCTGCTTACATAATTGAAGAACCCATGGCAGCAGCTATTGGGGCTGGTTTGCCTATTGCGGAACCTACAGGGAGCATGGTTGTAGATATAGGTGGAGGTACCACAGAAGTTGCAATGATTTCACTTGGAGGTATTGTTTCTAATCAATCAATACGAATTGCCGGAAATGAGCTTGATGAAGCAATCATTCAGCATTTAAAACAAGAACATGGCGTAGCCGTAGGTATTAGAACTGCGGAAAATATTAAAATGAAACTTGGTTCTGCCTACCCCCTCGAAAAAGAACTACTAGCTGAAGTAAATGCAAGTGATCTGGCGACTGGGCTGCCCAGAACAGTGAATTTTACGACAACTGAAATACGAGAGGCAATGGCTTTTCCTTTAATGGCAATAATTGACGCAATTAAAGTCACTTTGGATTCCACTCCACCAGAATTGGCAGCAGATGTCATGGAAAGAGGGATCATGCTAACAGGTGGCGGTGCTTTACTTGTAGGGCTTGTTGAGAGACTGACCGAAGAAATTGGAATGAAAGTTCTGATGGCACCAGATCCATTGAACTCTGTAGTTCTAGGTGCTGGAAAAGCATTAGAAGAGATTGATCGTTTTGGAACTATTTTCTTCGGTAGTAACCAGGAGTAAGACTCGTGGCCAAAAGGTCAAGCGATAGACCAAGGGTGGTTTTACTTGTTTTAATGGCAGCAGCTTTGACTTTGCTAACTGCCCAATTTAGAAATTTTCTTCCTGTCGACGATTTTCAACAAGGTTTTCGAGATGTAATTAGTCCATTTCGCAAAGTAGCCGACAGGGCAACCGATCCGTTTCAGACAGTTTGGAACGGTATTTTTAATTATGAAAAAGTAAATGAAGAAAATGAGCGACTGCAAGTTGAAATAGCACGAATGAGGGGAGAAGAATTAAGAAATGAAGCTGACCGTGAACTCCTTGGAAGACTCTTAGGTGAGGTAGATATAGATTATTTGGAGTTGGAAACCGTCGTTGCGCGAATTGTTGGAGTGCCAGGGGGAAATTACAACAGTCATGTTATTGAGATAAATAAGGGCACAGATGATGGGCTGAAAGAAGGAGCAGGGGTAATTACAAAAGCTGGATTGGTGGGCTATCTGCATGAAGTCGATAGATCGACTTCTTTAGTAAGACTTGCTACGCATCCCGATTTTAGAGTTGGTGTGAGACTAGTTAATTCTCAAGATGAGGGATTAGCGCGCGGAAATGGATCACCTGGCCTTCTAATTCTTGATGCAGGAATAAATATTGATGCTGAAGTCTCAATTGGTGAGGTCGTAGTCACCTCAGGTGGAAGAAGTATTTTTCCTCAAGATATTCCGGTTGGTAGAGTGATCGATCCCGACCTAGAGGCAGATTACGCTAGATCGATAGAAATTGATTTATCTGCATCCTTAGAAAATTTGAGTTTTCTAAATGTAATTTTGGATTCAAGGGAGAATTAAGCAAGTGAACACTTGGTTAAGGGTTCTGACTCTTCTTATCGCTGCGGCGATTTTACAGTCTTCAATTTTTACAGAAATACGTATTGACGGCATGGGTGTAGAACTTCTTTTGTTAATTTCTATCTTGTCTGGTTACCACGGTGGGCCTATTCGCGGAGCGTATGTTTCTTTTTGGACTGGGTTGGTAAATGATTGTATTGTTGCATCCCCCCTAGGAATACATGCCCTTATTTATCCGGCTATTGCCGTGGCAGTAAGTAACCTTGAAGAGAGATTTATTAATGAAAAGCGTGTGATTAGGGCTTTTGGAATAGCTCTAGCTGTTTCTACAGGCGTGCTTTTGACTGCAGGTGTGGGACATATTTTTGGCGAAGCTACTTTTAATACCACCTCTTTGCCGGAAACAGCGATTGTTGCAGGAGTAATGACAACTCTTTTTTCTAAACCACTTAGCAGCATTGTCAAGTGGACAGTGTCTAATGGGATCCCACGAGAAGTTAAAACTCATTTTGCGGGGAGTAAGCGTTGACGGGGGAGATAATTCGTTATCGAATGCGCGTTTTGGCGGTAGTAGCCTTATCTATGTTTCTCGTATTAACTGCAAGACTTTGGTATCTGCAAGCTTTGAAGTCAGATGAGGCTAGAGATGTAGCTACGACAAATATTACTCGCGTGATAAATATTGAAGCTCCAAGAGGACAGATTTATGACTCTTCTGGAAAGTTGCTAGTGGGCAACAGGGTCGTTGCTTCGGTCACACTCAACCCTAAAGAAATTGATGAGTCAGAAATGGATCCTCAGGAAATTAATGAGATGTTAACTGAAGTAGCTATTGAAATAAATCGTTCCGGAAAACTCATAAAAGTCTCAGATATCGAAGCAATGCTCGATAATGCCTCTTATGGTCCTTACGACGATATTCCAATCGCCGTAGATGTACCTGAAGATCTACTTGTTTATTTTGGGGAAAGACCTAATCGTTACCCGGGTGTAAAAGTTGCTGACCGTTCCGTTCGTTCGTACTTATATGGATCTCTTGCTAGTCATGTTCTTGGATGGGTGGGACCGGTTACCAATTCTGAACTTTTGATAAGGAAACCCATAGATGGAAAAGAGTATTCATTAAGAGACCAGATAGGTAAATCTGGTATAGAGCTAATGTTTGAGGATGATCTCAGGGGTCAGAACGGCAAAAAGATAGTTGAGGTTGACAGGAGAGGAAGAGTGATACGAGAACGTGTAGACCTTTTTCGACCTCCTATAGCTGGAAACGATGTCCACTTGACAATAGACATTGACTTGCAAAACCTTCTTGAAAATGAACTTGAAAGGAGCATTTATCTATCTCGTGAGAAAATTCCTGAGACTTTAGAAGATGGTAAAGAACCTCCGCCGTTTCTAGCTCCAGGAGGTTCAGGTGTGATCCTTTCACCCAAAACCGGAGAAGTTAAAGCAATGGCATCATTTCCTACCTACGATCCGAATGAGTCAATCGGAGGTTATTCTGTGGTTCGCTGGAATGAATTAAATGACCCAGCAAATGATCTACCTATGTTTAATAGGGCTATCCAAGGTGAATATGCACCGGGTTCAACTTTTAAGGTCTTTACGGCGCATGCTGCATGGCATGATGATGTTTTTGGTACTGGAAGAGTGAAAGAAGCTGACCAACCTTTAGATGATCCTGGTGAATATTTCTTACAAAGTTGCCGCGCTGATGCAGAAGATCTAGAAACAGCAGGCGGATGTGTTTTTAGAAATGCTGGAAGTAAACCATATGAAAATGTTGATCTGATTAGGAGTCTCACAGTCTCAAGCGACGTCTATTATTACACAATTGGAGAATCTATTTATATCAATCCAAAACATCCCGATAACGCTATTCAAAATGCAGCATCTTTGTATGGGTTGGGAATGCAGACTGGGGTTCAATTGCCTTTTGAACAAGATGGATATATTCCGACTCCTGAGAAACGTAAAAAACGTCATGAAGATAATCCAGAAATTTTCCCTAACGGTAATTGGTACCCGGGCGATAATGTAAACATTTCTGTAGGTCAGGGAGATGTTCTTGTAACACCTCTTCAATTGGCCAATGCCTATGCAACACTGGCTAATGGGGGAGTAAATGTAGCTCCAAATATCGTTTCATCTGTATTTGACAGAAATGGAGAAATCCTTAAAGAGTTCGGTAAAAGAATTAAAAAAGAGATTGAAATCGATCCAGATTTCAGAAATAGGGTAATAAGAGGACTGATTGGTGTGACAGAGGATTTAGAGGGAACTGCTTATTGGGCGTTTAACTCCGTTGCAACGGATGGTGCATTTTTCCCTTTAGAAAACTTTCCAACAGCAGGAAAGACTGGAACAGCTGAAGTTAGAGGAAAAGCTGACTCGTCTTTATTTGCGGCTATTACTCCAGCACAAGACCCCGATTACGTAATCGTGGCAATGCTAGAAGAAGCTGGTTTCGGTAGTGCTGTCGCAGCACCTATGGCTGCAAGAGTCTTGCAAAAAGTAGTAGAAGATAAAGTCCCAGAAGCATTGACGACCGAAAACCGTTATGCAGTTTCGGCTTCATTGCCTCTATGTATTGATTGGTATTTATGGCGTGAAAGTGATTCGTTGAAAAATTTAGAAAGTTTTAGCGAATCTGAAGCAGAGATTTTTGGTCCTGCTTTAAGTCCAGATGGAACCGTTAAAGTTCGTGGAATCGAAATCGATTGCAATCAGGTAATTGAATCTCTTTTATCACCCATTGAACAGTTAAATATATTCTCGAGTATTGAGTAGTCAAGATGGTTGATATTAGAACTCCGAATTTTGGAAGAAGCAAACTTTTACGCCATATTGATTTTTCTATCCCATTACTTGCTTTATTTTTAAGCGGAGTTGGGTTGTTGATGATTTATTCGGCAACTAAAAAACCTTTTGAGATAGTAGCTAAAAATGAAATTTTGTATGTTCAAAGACAGGCAATTTTTCTTTTATTAGGAATTATTGGCATGGTGATTGTTGTAGCGATCGGCCATAAAAGGCTCAGACAACTTGTTCCTTTAATATATTTGCTGATTCTAGGATTGCTTTTTTCAGTGTTGTTTTTGGGTGTTGAAAAAAAGGGAACCAAGGGCTGGTACGAATTTGGAATTTATCATTTCCAACCCTCTGAATACTGCAAAATTGGAATGGTGTTGGTGCTTGCATTCTTACTTAGCGGGGATGAGACGATAAGCAAAAAAAGATTGATAGTTGCACTTATTGCTGTTGTATTACCAGTTGTGGCCATACTCGCCCAGCCTGATCTTGGAACGATATTGGTTTATGGTGCAATAACAGCTGGCATGGTTGTTGCTGCAGGAGTGCAAGGACGGTATTTACTTATACTTTTTCTGATTCTCTTGACAGGGATAATAGCTGTATTTGAATCTGAAACTCTTGAAGAATATCAAGTGTCACGATTGCTGGTTTTCGTGAATGACGACGAGTCCACAGCTGCAAGTTACAACCTTGAGCAGGCACAAATAGCGATAGGAAATGGTGGAATCACAGGGAGTGGATTGTTTGAAGGGACACAAAATAAGTCTGATTTGGTACCTGAACAACAAACAGATTTCATATTTACGGTGATTGCAGAAGAAACGGGATTTCTTGGAAGCGTTTTCATATTAACTCTACTAGGGCTTTTATTATTCAGAATTTGGCGAATTGGGCGATTAGCTGAAGATGCTTTCGGTTTGCTTATTTCTGTCGGAATTTTTTCGATGATTCTTTTTCAAACCTTTCAGAGTGTCGGAATGTCAACTGGAATAATGCCAATTACAGGAATCCCTTTGCCTTTAATCAGTTACGGAGGATCTTCAGTTGTTGCAACCTTCTTAGGTTTGGGCCTGGTGGAAAGCGTTCATATGAGACGTCATGAGAGATCAAATTAAGACGGAATTAATTAATCTTGGGAACAAAGCGCTACGATTAAGCCATGAGTTCGCTATGGGTTGAGCTCGAACAGTTTCTAAATGAGATAGAGAAGCCTGCAAGGTATATAGGTGGGGAAGACGGGATGATTTGTCCTGAGCATTCTCCCGAAAAAGCTTCATGGCTTCTTATCTATCCGGATACTTACGAGATCGGCTTACCAAATCAAGGTCTACAGATTCTTTATGAAATATTAAACGAACGCGATGATTCAGTCGCAGAACGTTCGTATGCCCCTTGGGTTGACATGTCTCGTGAAATGAGGAAGCGTAACATCCCACTTTTTTCGGTTGATACTCATCGGCCCGCTGAAGATTTTGACATTTTGGCTTTTAATCTTTCCGCAGAATTAGTTTATACGAATCTTTTGGAATGTTTGGATCTGTCCAATGTCCCTCTTTATTCAAAGGATCGAAATGAAGGGCACCCAATTGTCATAGCGGGAGGTCATTGCACCTACAATCCAGAACCTTTTGCTGACTTTATCGATCTTGCTGTACTCGGAGATGGGGAAGAAGTTGTAGGAGAGATAAGTGAAATTTTTTCTCAATGGAAATCTGAACCACAGGCGGAAATGAACAGAAAGGAGTTGCTGCAAAAATTTGCTGAATTACCTGGCGTTTATGTCCCCTCTTTGTATGAAGCTACTTTTTCAAATGGAAGGCTTGTTTCCATATCACCCAAAGCAGAGAAAAACATACCAAACATAGTGGAGAAAAGAACAATTTCTGATCTGGGCGCTTGGCCTTATCCTAAAAATCAATTAGTACCGCTTACAGAGGTTGTACACGATCGACTTAATGTTGAGATATTTCGTGGTTGCACAAGAGGATGCAGATTCTGCCAAGCTGGAATGATTACTCGACCGGTACGAGAAAGACCACAAGAGCAGGTCGTTTCAATGGTAAAAAAGGGGCTAGAAAGAACTGGGTATGACGAAGTTTCTCTTACCTCTCTAAGTAGCGCAGATTTTAGCGGGATAGAAAATGTTGTTTCAGAAGTCATGACTCAGGATGGATGTAGCCCTGTGTCCTTGTCTTTACCCAGTCTTCGCGTTGACGCATTCACGGTTGGTACTGCTTCGCAAATGCAACAAGCGCGTAGAACAGGATTAACGTTCGCTCCTGAAGCCGGCACATGGAGGTTGAGGCAGGTTATAAATAAGTTAATAAGTGATGACGATCTTTTTGGAGCAGTTGAATCCGCTTATTCACAGGGTTGGCGAAGAGTGAAACTTTATTTTTTGATTGGACTGCCCACGGAAACCGACGATGACACTCTTGGCATAGTTCGGTTAGCTGAAAAAACTCTTGAGATCGGAAGGAAATATCATAAAAATCCATCCGTGACTGTTTCGGTGGGTGGATTCGTCCCTAAACCTGACACTCCCTTTCAATGGTTTGGTCAAAACACTGAAGAAGAACTTTTACGAAAGATTTATCTTCTTCGGGATGCCGCCAAAAAAGTCAAGGGGTTAAAACTAAAGTGGCATGACAGTAGAGCAACCGTAGTCGAGGGAATTTTGTCTCGCGGAGACAGGCGATTAGCACCTGTTCTGGAAAAAGTTTGGAAAATGGGCGGTGTTTTTCAGGAGTGGAGCGAGCATTTCAACGTAGATCTTTGGAAGACTTCAATGGATGAAGAAGGTCTATTAATAGAAGATTTCTCTTACCGACACAGAGAGCTGGATGAGGTTTTACCTTGGGATCATTTATCAGCTGGTTTACATAAGGATTTCCTTTGGCAAGATTGGCGAGACGCGTTAGATAATCTAGGGCTCGAAGATTGCCGATGGACTCCATGTTATGACTGTGGTGCATGTACGGGCTATGGGATAGAGCATGTTGTAGCATCAGCAGTTCCACCTGCTGGTGGTAGTCAAGGTACGGGAGTTTCTCTAATTCAGGAAAATGAAATAAAAGTTGCAATTTCTCAACCTGAGAAAGTGAACGGTCTGCAAGTATCAGGAGTGAACGAATGAGGTGTTTAAGAGTTCGATACACAAAATTAGGAAAGATACGTTTTATTGGTCATCGCGATGTTGCAAGAATTTGGGAAAGAAGTCTACGAAAGGCAAATATTCCTGTTTTGTATTCACAGGGCTTCTCACCGCATCCACGAATTTCATTCGGTTTAGCTTTACCGACCGGGTTTGAATCTGAAGCGGAGTACGTAGACGTGTATTTGGGTGAAGATTTCTTTCTAGATGCTTTTGATGAGAAAATTATTCAGGAAAATATAAACAAAGCTTTACCTTCTGGAATGGATGTTTTAGCAATAGGGATTTTTCCGACTTCAGGAGATTCTTTGCAGGAAGCAGTCGATGCTTGTGTCTGGGAAGTGAGAGTTTCTGGGACAAGCTTTGAAGAATTTGAAGTGATTAGAAAAAAACTTTTTTCTAGTGATTCTTTGAGCATTGAGCGTGAAAGAAAAGGAAAAATATTAGTAGAGGATGTCAGATCACAAGTTCACTCTATGGATATTACTGAAGATCATATAGATGGAGTTACAATACTTACAGAATTAGGAACTAAGCCACGTGTGCTGCGGCCAACAGATCTATTGAAAAGAATTAACTCAGAACTTAGAACAATACGTGTTCTACGAAAAGAACAATTAACTTTGCAGGGAAATCAAAGAATTGAACCATTATCAATTGAACTTCACCCTGCCGCGCCTGCTGAGGTTTTGGCGTGATTAGAAGGGAAAAAATAAATGTCCAACGAAAAGAAGAAAAAAGAAGACAGGCTTTCTTCGAGAAAAAAAGAAGATAATAAGCCGCAAATAGGAGATAGTAAGCCTGCACCTAATCAGGACAGTAGGAAAAAATCTTCCGACAGTCAGCAGAAATCAAAAAGTCAAAAGCGAGAGCGAAAACGGAAAAATGTAAAGGCTCACGACGCTTCTAAATCAGAGCATGTTGAGGGAATTGGCGGACACTCTCCATTAGATCTAGATGAGGGTTCGTTACGTCACCGTCGAGGAAGAGAGCGGCGTGGAAAACCAATAGGACGGTATCTGATGTGTGTAAGTGCATCAGAAGGAGTAACACAAATCGCGGTACTGGAAGGAAGGTCCTTAATAGAACATTATGTGTCTCATCCAGCAAACGATTGGAGTGAGATTCATGGAAATGTTTATCTAGGGAAGGTTCAGAATGTTTTGCCGGGCATGGAAGCAGCTTTTGTGGATATTGGAACACCTAAAAATGCTGTTCTGTATCGCGGAGATTTGCAGTTTGATGATCAGGATGTTGAGGGGTCCTCTTCTGTCAAAATAGAAGAAGCACTAAAACTTAACCAGAAAATAATTGCGCAAGTTACAAAAAACCCAATTGCTCATAAAGGGGCGCGTCTAAGTCAAGAGGTCTCTCTCGCTGGAAGATTTGTAGTTTTGATACCAGAAAGTAAAACTTTTGGTATCTCAAAACGCCTTCCAGATTCTGAAAGACGTCGTTTACGTTCCATACTTGACCGGATCAAACCGACTGAACACGGAATCATTGTTAGAACAGCAGCAGAGGGGGTTACCGAAGAAGAGATTTCTTTAGACTTGTTACGCCTGATTGAGCAGTGGGAGGGTATTAATTCATTCGCTAAAAAAGCAAAGGTGCCTTCACTTCTTTATCGTGAACCTGAATTGGTTTTCCGTTATATTCGTGAAGAATTCAACAAAGACTTTCGTGGCGTTTTAATTGATGATCGGGAATTGTTCGAAAAAGTGAAAAATTATGCCGAAAGCGTTGCACCCGCGATAGCGGACAGAGTTTCCTTTTACGATAAAAGCGAAGAAAAGCTTTCGTTGTTCGAGAGGTATCATATACACGAACAACTCATGAAGAGCCTTGATAGAAAAGTCTGGCTCCCCTCAGGAGGTTCTCTGATCATTGAGAGCACAGAAGCTTTGACAGTGGTTGATGTTAATACTGGAAAGAATGTTGGCTCTTCAAGTCTTGAAGAGACTGTGTTGGCTAATAACCTTGAAGCGGCAGAAGAGATAGCACACCAATTGAGATTAAGAGATATAGGTGGGATAATTGTTATAGATTTCATCGATATGGAGATGCAAAAGAATCGTGAAATAGTAGCTAATTCTCTTAGAGAAGCTTTATTGCGCGATAAGACGCGAACTCAGGTGTTTGACATTTCTGAATTAGGTTTAGTCGAAATGACAAGAAAAAGAATTGGTGAGGGATTGATTGAGTCTTTTGCAGATGAGTGTGAGGATTGTTCAGGTCGTGGATTCGTATTAGATGAAAAACTTGTTTCAGCTTCTGATGGGGGTAAACACCGCTAGCAATTACTCATAGGCGGTGTTTACATGTCTCTATTCGGCTAACCTTAATATGATGTATGCAGTAATAAGTACCGGTGGGAAACAGTACCGAGTAGAACAAGGACAACGCTTGTTAGTAGAACGACTTGGTGAAGTGGATTCCAATGTTGAATTGAAACCAGTGATGCTTGTTGATGGTGACAGTGTCTTGGCCACACCAGAATCTTTGAGTGGCTCAAAAGTTACCGCTCGCATAGTAGCAGATGCTAAAGGACCTAAAATTAGAGCTTTTACATACAAAAATAAAAGCAATCAACGTCGCCGCTGGGGCCACAGGCAAAAGCTCGCTGAAATAGAAATTACAGGAATAAAGAAAGGCTAGTTGAATGTCGAAAACCAAAGGTGGTGGGTCAACTCGAAATGGCCGGGATTCGAATGCACAAAGATTAGGTGTAAAGGTTTTTGATGGTGGAAAAGTACAAGCAGGAAGTATTTTAATTCGCCAAAGAGGAACGAAGTTTCATCCTGGACACAACGTCGGAAAAGGAGCTGATGACACCCTTTTTGCAAAAGCAGATGGAGTTGTCAAGTTCGGCTTTCGTAGAGGGCGTAAGCTAATTGATGTTCTTGGCGACTAGTTTTAGGTACTAAATTTCAGATTTAAGTTTCTATTTCCTAGGATTTTTGAACATTCAGTAAGTTTTCATTATTCTCTTCCAGGAGATACAAATGTCGAATTTTGTTGATGAGTGCGGTATTAATGTTTGTGCTGGTGATGGCGGCGCAGGTGTTGTTTCATTTCGACGTGAAGCACATGTCTCTCGTGGTGGCCCAGATGGAGGAGACGGTGGAGATGGCGGAAATATCTGGATTGAATCTGATCATAATGTGGCATCCCTTTTAGCTTTTCGAGATCATCCACATCGACGTGCAAAGAGTGGCACACATGGTTCAGGGGCCAAGCGTCATGGAAGGTCAGCTGAAGAACTTGTAATCAAAGTCCCTGAGGGGACCACTATCTATGAACTAGAAGGAGATCAGGTTTTAGCTGATCTTTCGCATGACGGAGATCGTTGGTTGGCAGTGCGAGGTGGTAGAGGTGGTAGGGGTAACGCACGATTTCTTAGCAATAAAAGAAGGGCTCCGACTTTTGCTGAACAAGGTGAAGAAGGCGAAGAGAAATGGTTACGAATGGAGCTACGACTTCTCGCAGATGTTGCGTTAGTAGGTTTTCCGAACTCAGGTAAAAGTACGTTTATTTCAAAAATTTCAGCTGCTAAACCGAGGATTGCTGACTACCCATTTACAACTCTTGAACCTAATTTAGGAGTTGTCCAAACTCCTGGAGTGGCAGAATTTACCGTTGCGGATATACCTGGTTTGATAGAAGGTGCAAGTGAAGGTAAGGGTCTCGGACATCAATTTTTAAGACACATAGAAAGAGCAAGTATTTTACTGGTCCTTTTGGATCTATCACAGACTTCAGAGCTTTCTCCAGCTAAGCAACAAGCTGTATTAGAAAATGAATTGAGTTCATATCGCCCAGAATTACTGTCAAGACCACGACTCGTTGTCGGTTCTCGTTCTGATATGGCAATGGAGAGTCTTGAGTTCGAAGGTCAAAAAATCTCCTCTATTACTGGTGATGGGGTGAAAGAAGTTTTATATCAAATAGCTGGTCTGATTGAAGAAGTTCGTTCCAACAGACCTGTAAGCCCCACACGTATTTTGCATCAACCTGAACCCGAAGGGATACAGGTTGAAAAAGTCGATGACTCTAATTGGGAAATTAGAGACAGAGAACTAATAAGAATCGCTAATTTAAATGATTTAAGTAATCCAGATGCATTGGCTTATTTGCAGGATCGCTTTAAAAATATGGGCGTAGATAGAGCATTGATACGCTCAAAGGTAAAAAAAGGCGAAATTGTAAAGATCGGAAAACTAGAATTTGAGTATGACGAGGATGAATAAAACAGTAGTTGTTAAGGTGGGGACCTCTTCTATAACAAATGAAGACGGCGAGATTTCACGGGAGTCAGTTGCAAAGATTTGCAGTGAGGTGGCAGAACTTAAAAGTTCCGGAAATGATGTCGTAATAGTAACTTCTGGAGCTATAGCTGCCGGGCTTCCTTTTTTAGGCTTAACGGGGGGAAATAGACCACATGACCCCTCAACTCTGCAAGCGATTTCCGCTATAGGCCAAGGTTCTTTAATAGGTATCTATCGCGAAGAGTTAGCTAGTCATCAATTATTAGCAGGGCAAGTCTTATTAGCTCCTTTAGATTTTTTCGTACGATCACAGTATTTACATGCACGTAATACCTTGATAAAACTTATTGAATTAGGTGTTATTCCTGTAGTCAATGAAAATGATGCTATTGCCGATGACGAAATTCGTTTTGGTGATAACGACCGAATCGCTGCTCTAGTCGCCCATCTAGTCGAAGCTGATTTACTAGTTTTACTTACTGATACTTCAGGCTTGTTTACGGCTGACCCGAGAATGGATTCGGAAGCTTCTTTAATAGAAGAAATAATAGAGATTGATCAGGAAATGGAGAGATATGCAGGAGGAACTACTTCAGACCGAGGAAGCGGAGGAATGGCTTCAAAGCTAGCTGCAGCAAAAATAGCTAGCTGGTCAGGTGTTAGAACTGTAATAGCTGATGCTTCGCGGTCTGAAATTCTAAAAGATGCCTGTAATGAAGTTCAAGGAATTGGAACCGTTGTGCATCCTCGAGATATAAGGTTGAATGCACGGAAACTTTGGATCGCTTTTGCTGTAGGTTCTTCTGGACAAATAATGGTAGATAACGGTGCTCGTAAGGCTTTGGAAGGAAGAGCATCTTTACTTCCAACTGGTGTGGTTAAAGGTATCGGAGATTTCGAAGTCGGTGATGCGGTTGAAGTTATCGATGAAGATTCCAAAATTTTTGCAAAAGGTATTGTTAGGCAGGATTCGGAAAATGTTACGGCTAATGCGGGTTTAAAAACATCACAACTGCCAGAAGGCGTATCTCACGAAGTTATACATACGGATGATTTAGTGATACTTCCTTAATTTCACTTAAAAGACTGAAATTTTCTTTTTACAGTTTCGGTTATAGATAAAGACTCTTCTATTCCATTTCTACTTGAGATAGCAATGTATGAGATTGTTGCCGCTGGTATGCATACTAAGCAATTTATTAGTTCGTTGTTATCTGATAAGAGCCAACGTCCAGTTACTGCCACAATTAATGCTGAAATAGTAGCGGGAAGAAGTTTGATCATCGGAGAGTACGGAGATGAGTCCAAAGCAAATTTCCTAGAGGTTTTTTTAGCTAAGTAGAACATTTCCAGCCAAGCGGCAACTGCTGAAGCAAGAGCTAACCCTGCAGCTCCCAAATGAGGATTTTCTGGTAAAGATCTTATGCTTTCACCTAACGGACCCCAGTTGCTGATAATCCCTCCTGGCTCTTTTTCTAGAGCTGCATCTGAGATAAAAAACCTGTCGAAGGTGAACATCAGTAGTAATCCGATGATTAGCGAGACCAGCACTCTTAGAGTTGCAGAGAAAGCAGGAGTTTTAGTGTCGCCGTTAGCGTATAAGACGCTTTGATATATTCGAGAAGCGCCAACTGCAGGTATACCAAGAGAATATGCGGCCAAAGTTGCAGCCACGACAATAGTGTCATCTCTGTCAAAAGATCCCCACTGGAAAATAATTCCGATAATTTGATCTCCGAGTGAGACGTAAATCACTGAAGTTAAAAGCATTAAGAAGGAAGTTTGTTTTATTCCTCTGTCCAAGCGGTTGTGAAGATTTTCTCTCTCGAGATTTCTCGACATTTCAGGAAGTTCAGCTGCAGCGATACTCATAGCAAAAAGACTTATTGGAAGGATGTATAGAACTTGTGCAGACATTAGCGCTGCAACTGCTCCAGTTACTAGCAATGAAGCTAGTACTAGGTCTAAATAACCTGATATTTGTATTACGCCTCTACCCAGAATGGCCGGAGTAAAGCGCTTGAGAATATCTCTTACATGCACATTTTTCCATGAAAATGAAAACCGGATTTTTGTTCTTAATTTAACAACACCAGAAAACTGAAATAGGAGTTGTGCAATTCCACCAATAAGCAATCCCCACGCCGCCGCCTTAGCAGTTTTAGTAGGATTCCAATTTTCGTTTATAGCTATAAACAAAATCATGATTTGTGCAGCGTTCCAGACAACTGGAGCAACATAGGACAGAAAAAATTTTCGGTGACTATTTAACACTCCTAAACACCAAGCAGCCAACACTAGAAGGCCAATCCCAGCTGTAGTTATTTTTACTAACTCAGCTGTCAGATCTAGTTTTTCTGAAGTGAAACCAGGAGTTAAAATTTTAGCTATTGGTTTTGCGAAAAATATGCCAAGAAGAGTTAGCACACCTGTAAATACAATTAGAAGGCTGGCTACAGCACCGGCAGTATTAGCAGCTTCTTTTTCTTTACCTTCGGAAAGTAGTTTGCTGTATACAGGTATGAATGAGCTTGACAATGACCCTTCCCCTAAGAGGTTTTGAAGAAGATTGGGTATACGTAAAGCTGCAGTAAATGCATCAGCTGCCGGTCCTAGACCAAGAGCAGAACGAAGCAAGGACTCTCTTAGCAGGCCCGCTAAACGTGACAGTAATATCCCAGCACCAATTTTTTTTGCTCCGCTATTTCCGTTAATAGCTAAAGATTCTTTAGAGGAGTCCAATTCTAATTACCTCTTTTCTAATAGAAGGTTAGTCGCGGGTTTATTGGAGTGTGATTAGGTAAAGTATTTTCTGAAAATAACTATTTGCCGCTAGTTATATTTTCCTTGAGGATGCGGCTTTCTTGAAAGATACGATCATTCAAGTGGATTACAGATTTGAAGATGTAAATGGTGTTCGTTCAGGTTTGAGCGACGTTAGTTATTTAGCAGATGATGGTATTTCAGGAATCGTATATTTAGCTGACCGTCTCGCAAAGCCTGTTCTCATAGAAGGGCCAGCCGGAACTGGAAAAACTCAATTGGCTAAAAGTGTTGCAGAAATGAGCGATGCGCGCTTGATTCGCTTGCAGTGCTATGAGGGGCTTGACGAGTCGAAAGCTTTGTATGAATGGAATTACAAAAAACAACTTTTGCGGATTCAAGCTGAGAACGAAACTCGAGATTGGAGCGAAATCGAAGACGATCTCTTCTCTGAAGATTTTCTCTTGAGTCGTCCGCTTCTAGAAGCAATTCGTGCTGAAGACCCAGTGGTGCTTCTGATTGACGAAGTTGATCGTGTAGAAATCGAAACAGAGGCCTTATTGTTAGAAATACTTTCTGAGTATCAGGTGTCTATTCCAGAATTGGGGACTGTTGAAGGCACGCAGGTGCCTTTGGTATTTTTAACATCAAACGGTACACGTGAACTTTCAGAAGCGCTAAAAAGAAGATGTCTATACCTTTACATCGATTATCCGGACCTCAAGAGAGAACGGGAGATAATCAACGCAAAGATTCCAGGAATGGACGAAAATTTAGCTGATCAAATAGCCAGGATAGTACGTTCTATAAGACAGTTGGATTTGAAGAAACATCCTTCTGTTTCAGAAACACTTGACTGGGCAAAAACACTTCTTTTGTTAGGTGTTCAAAAAATTGATGCGGATGTCGCTACAGACACTGTGAACGTTTTATTGAAGTACAGGTCAGATATAGAAAAAGCGGTTAAAGAGTTTGCTGATAATCCTGATTCGATCGAAGAAGTAGAAGAAGAGGGTGCAGCCTAAACTGCGGCTGCAGTTGCGTATGTCATCTACAAGTGAGTTGAATACACCAATTGATGTGGAAGTAGAAGAATCGCCACTTCTTGACCTTTTAAATGGATTTATAGTCGAACTCCGCCTAGCAGGACTGCCGGTAAGCCTTACCGAAAGTCTTGATGCGATGGAGGCAGTTAGTCACATACCGATTGAAGATCGTGATGCATTCAAATATGCACTAGGGGCGACTCTCGTAAAGAATTACTCTCACTGGAAATCTTTTGAGCTTGTGTTTGAAGTCTATTTTTCTATTCGGGGTTCTGAATATGAGATAACGGAGGATGATTTAACAAATTCAATGGCTGACGAATTAGCTGAAACCGAATATCAGCAAGGCGATGCGCCAGCAGGTGGGGGTGCTATGTCAGGTCTTTCTCCAGAAGAACTACAGGAAATGCTTTTTCGGGCCCTGTTGAATGGTGATCAGGCCATGCTTAGACTTCTAGCACGTCAATCGGTGATTAGATATGCCGGAATGGAACCAGGCAGGCCGGTAGGGGGCACCTATTATCTCTACCGAACTTTAAGAAATCTGGATCTCGATTCTATGTTGGATCGATTGATGGCGGAAAGCAGGGAGCAAGCTTTAAACGAACTCACACAACTAGAAGAACGCCTCGAGATGGATGAGTATAAAAATAGAATAGAAGATCTTAAAAAACAGATTGAATCTGAGATAAGGCGAAGTTTAGTAGCGGATCGTGGCGTCGAAGCCATGGCTCGAACTTTGAGAAAACCATTGCCGGAAGATGTAGATTTCATGCACGCTTCTAGAGAAGAAATGGCTAATTTAAGACGCTCTCTTTATCCTCTAACAAGAAAACTTGCTGCACGTTTGGCAAGAAGAAGAAAGTATGGGAGGCGAGGTCCTTTAGATTTCCGTAAAACCATTAGACATTCATTGAGCTATGGGGGAGTTCCAGCAGAACCTAAATTCAAATATCCGCGACCTTCTAAACCAGAAATTATGGTGATAGCGGATATTTCAGGGTCTGTTGCAGCGTTCGCTAGATTCACTCTCCATTTGCTTTACGCGATTTCAAGTCAATTCTCAAAAGTGCGCTCCTTTGTCTTTATCGATGGGTTGGATGAAGTAACACGTTTTTTAGAAGGTGTCGAAGATATAGGAGAAGCTGTTCATAAAGTAAATACAGAGGCAGACGTAGTTTGGGTTGATGGTCATTCCGATTATGGTCATGCATTCGGCGTTTTTTGGGAAAAATATGGAAAAGATATTGGACCCAAAACGACTGTTCTTATTTTGGGCGACGCACGTAATAACTATCATGCATCACAATCTTGGATTCTTAAAGAGGCTCAACATAAAGCAAGGAAACTGTATTGGTTGAATCCGGAACCAAGAGCGTATTGGGATACAGGGGACTCAATACTAGGAGAGTATGCAACTTATTGTGACGGAGCGTATGAAGTTAGAAATCTTCGTCAGCTGGAAGCATTTATAGAAAAGCTTGTTTAAAGAAAGTTAAAGCTTACTATTCTGTAAGAGTTCAGCGATCCTAAAAGCTATGTCTATACTCTGAGATCCATTCAACCTAGGATCACACATCGTTTCATATCTTTTCGAAAGATCTTCGGCGTCCAGTTGGGCACCCCCACCTAAACATTCGGTTACGTCATCTCCAGTTAGCTCTAAGTGGACACCCCCTGGATAAGTTCCGACTTTTTCATGCGCGTCAAAGAACCCAGTGATTTCTTTAAGAACGTCATCGAAGTGTCTAGTTTTGTGACCGTTTTCCGTAGAAAAGGTATTTCCATGCATTGGATCACAAACCCAAACGACAGGATGCCCTGCTTTTTTAACAGCTTCAAGAATAGAAGGTAGTTTTTCTGAGACTATTTCGGCACCCATTCTTGAAATTAAAGTTAGTCTTCCTGGTAATTTTTCAGGATTTAAAGTTTCACAAAGGGTAATCACGTCCTTAGGGTTTGCATCAGGTCCTAGTTTGCATCCAATCGGATTATTAACTCCTCTTAAGAATTCTATGTGAGCTCCATCTAAATCTCTGGTTCGTTCACCTATCCATAGCATGTGTGCCGAGCAATCGTACCATTCTCCAGTTAATGAATCCTGTCTCGTCAAAGCTTCTTCGTATCCAAGAATAAGAGCCTCGTGGCTTGTATGAAAGTCAACTTCACTCAATTCAGACAATTTGTCTCCATCCATTCCACATGCCTGCATGAAGGAGACGGCACGATCTATTTCGTCGGCAAGTGCTTCATAACGTTGACCAGCAGGACTAGCGGCAACAAATTCGCGGTTCCATTGATGAACTCTAGAAAGAGCAGCAAACCCACCTTTAGTAAAAGCTCTCAAAAGGTTGAGTGTAGCTGCGGCTCGGTTGTAGGCAGTTAGAAGGCGTTTAGGGTTGGCCGCCCGTGAGTCTTCGTTAAAATTTATGTCATTAACCATATGGCCGCGAAATGATGGAAGCTCTAGACCATCTACGGTTTCGGTGTCACTAGATCGAGGTTTTGCAAATTGTCCAGCAATACGTCCAACTTTCACGACAGGTACTCCCGTGTAATAAGTAAGAATTACTGCCATCTGCAATATAACGCGGAGCCTGTCTCTGATTGAGTCAGCTGAAGTATCAAAAGATTCTGCACAGTCGCCAGCTTGGAGAAGAAATGCTTCTCTTCGAGATACTGCTGCCAATTGTTCTGTCAGGTTGCGTGCTTCACCTGCAAACACTAAAGGTGGTAGAGATGAAAGTTCTTCTAGAACCCTTTGAAAGGAATCATTATCAGGCCAAATTGGTTGCTGGCTTGCTTTAAAGCTTTTCCACGAATCTGGTTTCCAATCCAGATCATTGCTTCTCTTTAAACTTTTACTCATGTCTAAAGTTTACGAAATAAGCGGAGGATAAGAAAACGAATTAATCAAATACGTTTTTAGGCTACGCCTATACTTTCACCTGCGCGATCACGAACAGTATTTACAGCTCTTTTTACTAAACGACGAGCTGCTTCTGCTGTAACGCCAAGTTCTTCTCCGACTTCTCTATAGCTTCGTTTTCTTCCATCAACGAGTCCAAAACGCTGTTCAACTGCATATCTAGCCCGTTTGTCTAATACGTCTAGAAGTCGGGTAGCCATCTCGCTTTCTGAACGGTCCATCACTTCCTGTTCAGGGCCGGGATTAATGTCTGGAAGTAAGTCCACTAATTCGTTACTGTCATCATCTCCAATGGTTCTATCGAGAGAAGTGGGAGTGGTTAAACGGTGAAGCCTTGCATGTTCTTCATCTAGCTCATCTCCATTACCAGAGACTGCTCGCAGCGCAGCACGCAAGCTTGCAGAACGATCTCCGGGAAGTCTAACAAGACTTGCTTTTTGGTCGAGCGCCCTTCCAATGGCTTGTCTAATCCAGAAAGTTGCATAAGTAGAAAATTTAAAACCTTTTCTCCAGTCGAATTTATCTACGGCGTGTTCAAGTCCTAGATTACCTTCTTGTATCAGGTCGAGAAGCTCCATACCTGGCGGTAACGGGTAACGTCTAGCGACACTAACTACAAGTCGAAGATTCGATCTAATAAATCGATCTTTTGCTTGTTCTGCGGCTCGTATTGCTCTGACAATATCTCTTCCAGTCTCTCCCGCTTCTTTACGGGCACGAGCTTCAGTTCCTGCTTCTATTGTTTGGGAAAGCTGCCTTTCCTCTTGCGCATTAAGAAGGGGAACCATTCCAATTTCATTTAAATATTGTCCTACTGAATCACTCATTTTTTCTCTTTTTATATCGCTTTGGCCGCGGCTCGTTTTCTTTCAGGAATTTTTCCTTTTAAGAAAATTTGCTGGGGAAGACTGTTAAACACTGCAATTTTGCTGGGTCTGTTAATGCCTTCATACTATTTTGGCATATTTTGTGACTTTGTGGAAGAGTCGGCGTTTATGACTTTCGTCATACCTACTCGTTTTCCCTTAATATTAGGGTTTATCGGGCAATAAAATTCGATATTTTCTACTTTAAATCCTCCAAAACAGCGAAATTTTTTTGCTAAGCATTACTATTTAGTTGTGTTTAAAGAGTTTCGGCGTCGAATTGGCGTATTTGGCGGAACATTTGACCCTCCACACATAGGACACACTTCAGCTGCTTTAGCGGCAATGAGAAAACTTGAACTTGATTTCGTTTTGATGGTGGTAGCAAATGATCCATGGCAAAAAACTGATAAAAATGAAACTTCTTCAGAGTTTCCTAATTTTGTTACTTCGTCATCACATGACAGATATGAAATGCTTAAAAGAGCTTTGACAGGACAAGATTCTCTAATAGCTGATGATATGGAAATCGCACGAGGAGGGAAAACATACACTATCGACACAGTGTCTGAATTAGATGACAGATTTCCAGATAGTGACTTTTTTTTATTGATAGGCGCTGATGTTGCAAAAGATTTTGACTCGTGGCATGAACCAAAAGAAATCTGTGAAAAAATCAATGTGGTAGTTCTAACTCGCCCAGGAACAGATCAAGGCGAGATAGATTCGAATTGGAACTTTCCAGTTATTGATATTCCAGCTGTGGATGTATCGGCTGAAGAGATTCGATTAAGAATCTTGAAAGGTGAACCTGTAGAAGGCATGATCTCTAGTTCAGTTGAAGAGTACATTCTTTCCGTGGGGTTATATCGGGATTGAATAGATGAGTGATAAGAATTCTGCAAATTTTTTAACTGATAAGTCTTCCGTCGAGAAACTAAAAGAAAAAGTATTTGGCTTTTTTGAAATAAGTAAAAGAGAATTGAAAGAGCCGGTATTCTTGTGGAAGTTTGGATTTCCTTTACTGTTAGTAGTTATTTTAATTTGGTCGTCTTTTCTTCTTGTAGATGGCTTTGGTTCAGTTCTGAAAAGCGAAGAGGGAGCTACCAGAGAAGCTATTACAGATCCGCTTGAAGAGGGATTTGAAGCTTTTGTGGAACAAACATGGGCAGAACTGGTAGTTACAGAAGATGAAATGGGTGAGTTGGTGCAAATCGCTGTTATCGCAATCGCAGATCGTCAAAGTGGTGGAGGTACGGTCCTTCTGTTGCCTCCAGAGGTAAAAATAGACAGATGTGAAGAAAATTGCACTTTAGCTTTGAAATATTCTAATTTAGGTTTGGAATCAGTGCGAAAATCAGTTTCCGTCTTGTTGGAAACAGATTTTTCAGGTACAACTACTCTCACACCAGAGCGTTGGGCGACTTTAATAGAGCCCATTGGCGCAGTTGTATTAAAAAATCAAGACACGGGAGAAATTCAAACATTAATGAAATCTGAAGTGTTTGAATTTATATCCCAAGAAGAAGATAGTTTTCTTTTCCGGCAGAAGAATCAAGGTAACTTTTGGAGAAGTTGGATAAGTGCCTTAGTCGAAACTGGCGATGTTGATACCTTTCTCCCACTTATGCGCATACCGGTTGTGGAACTAGTTTCCTCTTTAGCAAATGCTCCTTTTACCGTGGTGGACAATCTTTGGTATGACCTCGGAGATGGCCCAGAAGCAAACCCTGATTTGATGTCAGGCCTTATAAATGACATGTTTCCATTTCCAGCTGCTACAGAAAACGATAGAAGAGTAACTGTGCGGTTGCTTAATGGGACAGATGATCCCTCACTAAGTAATGAGATGCAAAGGCTATTAAGAGAAAACGATACGAACGTTACTGTTATAGGTAATTTTCGCTCTTTCAACGTGATACAAACACGAGTGGTCTATAAGGACTCTGAAATACAGGCCGAGGCAGAAAGACTCGCTGCTGCAATCGGCGCCCATGTAATAAAAGATGAACTTGTTAGTCCGGTAGCTGATTTAACTGTATTAATAGGTCGTGATTTCTCTCAATGATTCGTTAGTATTCATCTCTTGTGAAAAAAATGTCGCAATCCAGATCAGATCTCTTAGCTACCTTTGCGGCAAGAACAGCCGCGGAGAAATTGGGTTTAGAAACTTTAGTAATTGATGTTGGCGATGTTATAGGGATTACAGATTTTTTCGTGATAACAAGTTGCAATAATCAGCGTCATATGCAAAGTGTTCGTGAAGAAATTGAGATGAAAATAGCCGAAGAGGAGAATTTAAAACCGATTCGTGTTGAAGGAAAAGAAAGCGAACAGTGGATACTCATGGATTATGGAATTTTTGTTGTCCATATTTTCGAAAGAGAACGGCGTTCTTTTTATAATTTAGAACGTCTTTGGTTGGACCAACCAACATTAGATTGGGAAAAAGATGATTAATTTATACAGCGATACCCAAACAGTTCCTACAGAAAGCATGCGAAAAGCAATTGCTCAAGCAGAAGTTGGTGATGAGCATTCGCGATCTGACCCTACAACTCTTTTACTTGAAAATAAAGTGGCTGAACTATTAGGGAAAGAGGAGGCTGTGTTCCTGCCCAGTGGAACAATGTGCAATCTGATCGGAGTTGCTATAAATACATCACCGGGTGATGTTGTTATGCTCGAAAGTAATGGGCACATCCTTAGATCAGAAACAGGTGGTCCTGCGATTGTCTCAAGTGTCTTAACCGACCCCATAGACGGAGAGAGAGGTCAGTTTACAGTTCCACAAATCGAACAAAGATTAGATCAGACAAGTCGCTACAGACCCCCCACTTCTTTGATCTGTTTGGAGCAAACTCATAACTTTGCTGGTGGAACTGTTTGGCCTATAGAACTTTGGGAAGACGTATGCTCTTTTGCTAAGAGTAAAAAATTGAGAATTCATGTCGATGGTGCACGCCTACTGAATGCTGTTGTGGCATCTGGTGTTGATGCAGAAACTTGGGCCACTCAAGCAGACACCATTTGGATTGACTTTTCAAAAGGTTTAGGGGCGCCAATGGGAGCCTGTATTGCAGGAAGTGCTGAAGACATAGATAAAGCGTGGCTTTGGAAACATCGTCTTGGGGGAGCGATGCGCCAGTCAGGTCTTATGGCAGCTGCAGCTATATACGCTTTAGATGAAAATATAGAAAGATTGAAAGATGATCATGAAAGAGCAAAAAACCTAGCAGAAGCACTAAAAGAACTAGGGGCAGAAGTGGTAGAGCCAGAAACAAATATTATTTTTTTCGACATGACACCATGTGGTAAGAGAAATAATGAAGTCATAGAAGAATTATCTAAAAAAGATGTACTGATGAGTGAGATAGGAAATCAGATAAGGGCAGTAACACACCTGGATATCGATGATACTGACATTGAGTCAGCGATCAAGGCTATCAATCAGGTCGTTAATACTTGAATTAACTAGACAAATCTGGTTTACCCATATAGAGACGATTAAGTGTTCTTTTACTGAAGAGCCAATTCTTTTTTTCAAGAACATATTCATCATCATAAAAAGCGTGAAGAACAACAGGATCTCCTTCGACTGGTTTGAGCCATTCAGTGACATAAGCGCGACCTGTTCCTGAATGGCTTTCCAACTGGGAAATGCTATTACTGTACGTGTGGATCACTTTTTCAAATCTTGACATTGAATTAATCCAGAAAGACCTGAGGTTTTCCTTGCCGGACACAGGCTCACCGTGCCCGAGATCCCAAAGACCCGACTCGCACCATGTGTTGGTCCACTGATCGGCATCCTGTCTACATACCGCATCAGAGTAAAGATGAAGAAGATCTTTTATCGGATCCAATGAAAACTCCTTTAAAGGCTTTTAACTGTTATTCCTTGTCTTCATTTCGAGAAGACTCCTCAACCATACGATAAAAATTTGTTAGTTCTTGGTTCGGTTCATAAATCTCTAGTAAATGACCGGAAACCTTTCTTGCGTCATGCATAGCAAATGGGAAACCAGAAGATGTTTCTGCGTACAGAATTTCCTCTAAACCAAAATCTTTCAAAGTTTTTGAAGCTTTCTTAAAGTCATCAACGAACACTGCACAATGATGGATGTAAGGAGGTTTTTTTTCTTTTTTATTGGAATCATCCACAAGTTTTTTATTGTGTTCACAGATTAATTCAACCATTATCGGTCCCCACTGGGCGTAAGCCGATGAATGGTCAAAAGTGGAAGTCACACCATTTACACGAACGTTTTCTAAAGGTATGTGTTCCTTAATGAAAAAAGGTCCCGTACCAAAGAGTTCTTCCCAAGAAACGGTAGCTTCCTTGAGATTTTCAACTGCATATGCCACTTGGACTACAGCCCCCAAATTAGGGATTGACCACTTTTTCATTACCTTCAGTCCAAATTTTAGTTAAGACACGACTAGATATTTTCCACTCACCGTTGATTCGGAGGAACTCATCTTCGTATTTGCCAGCAATTATAAAATTAGCTCCTCCTGAGGCAGAACTTCTGACGTGTTGCGCTTGGAAGTAGCATTTGCATTTGGCTTCATCTTTCTCGACCTCTACCACATGATTGGTTACCATGTGGTGGCTGAAGTCAAGCGGAACCAATGACTTTTGACATTTTTCTATAATCGATTCGATGCCTTTATGTTCAGTGATGCCATATTTTGCGTAGGCATCAGAAGAGAAAACCTCGGACAAGGAGACCCAGTCTCTCTCATCTAACGCCCAGCAATATTTGACCGTTAAATAAATTATCTCATTTACGTCTTTTTCAGAAAAATCTTCCACACTTAAACCGTATCGTTGGTAGTTTCCTAAGTACTCGTTGGGCAGTTAGTTGTGGTGAACTGTTAAGAGTTAATCATTAATCTTTAATTTTAGGAGAAGCAGAAAATGGAATTGGGACTTGCTGGAAAAAAAGCACTTGTGACTGGATCGACAAAGGGTATTGGCCGAGCGATCGTTGAATCTCTTCTTGATGAAGGCGTTGACGTGGCAATATGTGCTCGCAATTCTGAGGAGGTAGATAAAGCAATTGAAGATCTTTCTGCAAAAGGCCGGGTTATAGGGTCTGCAGTTGATGCCGGAAACAGCGATTCACTTGTTGCATGGGTAACTTCTTCAATCGAAGAGTTAGGCGGCATCGACCTTTATGTTCACAACACATCCGCTAAAGGAGCTAAATCTCTAGATGCATGGGAAAATAATTTCAATGTTGACCTAATGGCGCTTCTTCACGCAGTAGAAGCAGCAAAAGATCAACTTTCGGAGGGTGGTGGCTCTTTAGTGAGTATCGGAACAACAGCTGCAGCGGAACATTTCGGTCCTGGTGCGGGAAGCTATTCGGCGTTCAAAGCTGCTGTAACCAATTGGACACTAGGGCAAGCTCAAGTGTTAGGAAAGCTTGGAATTAGGTCAAATGTGGTGTCACCTGGACCTATTTTTGTAGATGGTGGTGATTGGGATTCGATAAAAGAGAGAATGCCAGAATTTTTTGAAGCAACTGAAGCAGCTCACCCTGGAGGAGCGATGGGAGTGGTTGCTGATGTAGCAAATATTATTACTTTCTTAGCTAGTGATAAAGCAAGCCACATAAACGGAGTCAACATCACTGTGGATGGAGGTTTCTCCAAGAGAGTTGACTACTGATAAAACAGTTAAGGAAAACATGACCGACATAGTTGACGTGTATCTGGTAGCAGCAGGTAAATACCACGATATTGACTTCGCTCGATTAGAGCTGCTCAAACTTTTAGCCGAACATGAACAAATTCGAGTGACGGCAGTTTCAGATTATGAGAATGTCAGGGCAATCGAAAAATGCAGCTTTATGGTCAGTTACACCTGTGACGTGCGGCCAACAGAAAAGGCGCAGATAGCGATAAGAAAATGGGTGGAAAATGGAGGGCGTTGGATGGCTCTACATGGAACTAATTCGGCACTAGATATGGGAGGGGATAATGGGGTTGACTCACCTCGTTGTTTCCCAACCTGGGCGGAAACGTTGGGAAGTCAATTCGTAGCTCATCCCCCGATAGCCCCTTACCCTGTTGAGATTAGTGATCCATCAAATTGGCTAGTAGCCGGTTTGGAGTCTTTTGAAACCGACGATGAACTTTACCTTTGTGAATATCACGATATCGAAAACCTCCAAACCCTATTACACACAGACTGGAATGGTGATGCGCGAGGATTTGTTGAAAGTGATTGGAGCAGTGATGACAAACGACGTCTTGTCATGTATCTGCGTCCCCTAGGTGAGGGATGTGTTCTTTACAATACCCTTGGACATTGTCGAGGGCATTACGATATGCGACCTGTAACCGACTACTATCCTAAAATAGAAAGATGTTCCTGGGAGATCCCCCAGTATTACGAATTGCTGAAAAGAGGTATTCGCTGGGGTTTAGGTGAGAGCGAATAGGTCTTTATTTTCCAGAGAGCTTAGCTACGACAGGTGCAAATTCTTCCAAGTGTCTTTCGTTGACTGAAATGTAGCTAAAACCGTATTCCTCACGACGTTGTTCCAAGATTTCACATATTTCTTCAGTAGAACCGATTAAGGCATGAGGATATTCGTTCAACTCTTCTACAGAAAGTCCAAAATTGGCGGCCATACCTTCGCGAACAGAATCAGCTTCGTTTGTAATAGTCGTGAAATAAGCAGGAAGTTCAAGTTCTAACTCATCAAAACGAGAACCGGCTCCATCTCTGATCCAACCGATTTTCTCTTTCGTCTTTTCTGCAGTGCTACTGCCTATTCCCACTGCTCCAATTTTCCCATCAGAATTATTGAAGTTCAGAGAAACGATGTCAGCTAGACGTCCTGCGGTCGTCAGTATTTTCTGTGCACCTCCTCCAATCATAATTTTTGGTCCATTTTCTTGAGGGGAGGCAGGAACAGCAGCAAAGTCTTTTGCGTAAACATAATCACCTTCATGATTAAGATCTGATCCGCTAAAAAAATCTCGACACAGCTCAACTGTTTCCCCCATACGTTTAATGCGAATACTCGGTTTGTCCATTTGCATTCCCATTGCCTCATATTCACTTGCAACCCAACCAGCACCGAAACCAATTTCTAATCTACCGTCAGAAAGAAAGTCGATTGTCGCTAGTTCCTTAGCCAAGACGGTGGGGTGGTGATAGTCCACACAAATTACTTTGCATCCAATCATTATTGATGAGGTGGCATCCGCTGCCGCCATCATCGCAGGAATTGCGGCAACTGTTTGAATTGGATGATTTGCAGCTTCCAGAGCGCTTCCAGGGCCGATGTAATGGTCGGCAAGAACGAAAGTCGAGTATCCGAAATCTTCTGCTTGGCGTGCTGTCTCACGCCATTGTGAAGGAGACTCCGGCGTGAAGTATTGGAGTCCAAATCTAAATTTATTATTCATTTTCTCTCTTTCATATTGTTAGGCAAGACCGTACGCCATGTGGTTACTTTGAAGGAAATCGTGGGATGCTTGCCCAAGATTATTTGATGAATGGAGCAGGTATGGGTCAACTCGAAGACAAAGTTGCGATTGTTACAGGGTCTAGTCGGGGTATTGGTAAGGGGATTGCGACTGTTTACGCGCGTGAGGGCGCAAAAGTAATAGTTGCTTCTCGTACACCTTCACGTGTTGAAGAAGTGGCAGAAGAAATCAGAGCAGAAGGTGGTATCGCAGTTGGTGTCCCTTGTGACGTAGGTAAGAAAGATCAAATATTTTCCATGGTAGAAAAAGCAGTGGAAGAATTCGGAACAGTTGACATTCTTGTTAACAACGCTCAGGGTTTCGGAACTGAAGCTAGTCCACGCACATCAACTATTCCTACACCAATTGAAGACACCGATGATGATGAGTGGGATTACACTTTTAGAACGGGAGCTTCCGCAACTCTTTGGGGAATGCAAGCAGTTTTCCCTCACATGAAAGACGGAGGCGGAAAAATAATCAACCTTGCCTCCGGATCAGGCATGCAAGGATTCCCTGGGAACACTTGCTATAACGCCACAAAAGAGGCGATAAGAGCACTCACGAGGACTGCTGCTAATGAATGGGGAAAGTATGCCATTTGCGTCAACACGATAAATCCTTCTCTACGGACAGATGCATGGGAATCATGGGAAGCAGCAAATCCTGAATTTGTTCAGGGGCTTAAAGATAAAATGCCTTTAGGCAGACTCGGTAACCCGATAGAAGATGGGGGCCCTCTTTTTGTTTTTCTTGCAGGACCAGGATCAGATTACATTACTGGCATGACCGTCATGTTAAATGGCGGACGTCACATGCCCTAGGAGAGATGAATTGGAACCGTTAATCAGATATCCAATATTTCAACACGCTTGGTTCGTTAATGATCTTGAAAAAACTTGCCTTAACTGGCACAAAGCAGTAGGAGCAGGACCATTTTTTATAACAGAAAATCATGTTACTGAAACTCAGACATATCGAGGTGAAAGTTTTTTAACACCTTTGCATTACGCATTTGGATATCACGGTGAAACCCAGGTTCAATTTATACAGCAAGATGAGGAAGCGTCATCTATCTATAGAGATATGTACAAAAAAGGCGAAGAGGGTTTTCACCATATAGCAATGCTGGTTCCAGACGCAGAAGTCAAAACAGAAGCAGAACGATTTGCAAAAGCTGGATATCCTGTTGCTTCTGAGTTATGGTCGCATGCTGATGTGGCATATATCGACACCCGTGATTTAATAGGTTGTTTTCTGGAGCTGCATGGAGACAATGATGAAATTCGCGGAGTTTTCGCCCCATGGATAGAAGCACAGGAAAAGTGGGATGGGGTGACAGAACCTGTTAGGTATAGAAAGCAATCGGCTTAGGTAAATACGTGAGTGTTTTGTTGCCTGTCAGATACGAACTTATAGAAGATCGTGGAGCTAGGGGGAATTGAACCCCCGACCTCCTCCATGCCATGGAGGCGCTCTAGCCAACTGAGCTATAGCCCCTGAAGAAAGAAATCGTACCAGAAGCTAGTAGGTACTTACTCCAAGTAATACAACTCTTTTTACAAAGGTCTTTAAAAGGTTCGGTAGCCTCAAAGGCGTGACTGAAACCTATAATCCTCAAGAAATAGAGTCGCGTTGGCAGCAGAGATGGATCGACGAAGGTACTTACGAAGTTGATAATGACGATCCGCGCCCTTCATACTATGTGTTGTCCATGTATCCCTATCCGAGTGGACCAGCTCACATGGGGCACGTTCGAAATTACACCATGGGTGATTTGTTAGTCAGGTATCGGACAATGAGAGGAGATGGGGTTTTATCACCTATTGGTTTTGACTCCTTTGGGCTTCCAGCAGAGAATGCTGCAATAAAAACAGGAACTCACCCTCGAATCCATACAGAGGAAAATATTGAAAAGTTATCTGCTTCTCTTCGAAGAATTGGTGCAGCTTATGATTTGAGACGATCTTTTAGTAGTCACGACAGTGACTACATGAAGTGGACTCAGTGGATTTTTCTTCAGCTTTATAATGCAGGTCTTGCCTATAGAGACAGGGCTCCTGTCAATTGGTGTCCCGGCTGTCAGACTGTTCTAGCAAATGAACAGGTGCTCACAGACGGTACTTGTGAAAGGTCTGGAGACCTTGTTGAAAATAGAGAAATGGAACAGTGGTTTTATCGGATCACTAAATATGCACAACAACTACTTGATGATCTAGACACTGTCGAATGGCCAGAGAAGGTAAAACTCATGCAACAAAACTGGATTGGTCGTTCCGAAGGAGCTCAGTTTGGTCTGTCAATCGCTGACACTGATGGTAAGAGCCGAAAAGACGTTCCCCCTCTAGATGTTTATACAACACGCCCAGACACAGGATTCGGCATGACCTTCGCTGTGATGTCTCCAGAGCACCCAAGAGTTGATGAATTGGTAACAGAAGAGAACCGATCATCAGTTGATGCATTTCGAGAAGAAGTAGCAAATCGATCTGAAATGGATCGTCTCTCTTCTGAAGGGAATATAGATAAAAGAGGAGTGCCGACAGGATCTTTTGTAATTAATCCATTTACGAACTCATCGGTTCCTTTGTTTTTAGCCGATTACGTTTTAATGACCTACGGAACTGGTGCGATCATGGCAGTCCCAGGTGAAGATCAACGTGATTGGGATTTTGCTATCGCCCATGGATGCGAAATTATTAGAACCGTTGAACCGCCGGAAGACTTTGACGGAGAGGCATACACGGGAGATGGCGAATCGATTAATAGTGACTTTCTTAATGGAATGAAAATAAAAGAAGCGAAACAAACTGCCATTCAATGGCTTGAGGGTCAAAATATAGGTTCACACCAAATCAACTACAGGCTTAGAGACTGGTTAGTTTCACGACAAAGATATTGGGGCTGTCCGATTCCTATTATCTTCTGTGATGTTTGCGGAGAACAACCAGTTCCGGAAAAAGACTTACCTGTAGATTTACCTGATGATGTGAAGTTCATGCCAACCGGTAGGTCGCCTCTAACAACACACAAAAATTTCCTTGAGGTTGAATGTCCCAAATGCGGCGAAAATGCTAGACGTGAAACCGACACCATGGACACTTTCGTTGACTCATCTTGGTACTTTTTAAGATTCACGGATCCATGGAACGATGAAACCCCCTTTAGCGAAAAAGCCCTCGATCACTGGTTGCCCGTCGACCAGTACATAGGGGGAGTAGAACACGCAATTCTTCACCTCATGTATGCACGATTTTTTACCAAAGCTCTGTCAGATTTAGGAGTAGCTCCCAAAGAGTTACGAGAACCATTTAAAAGACTTTTTACGCAGGGAATGATTCGTCTCGGTGGGTCAAAAATGTCAAAATCTAAGGGAAATTTGGTGGCTCCAGAAGGAATTCTTGATGAGCAAGGAGCAGATGCTTTGCGTTTAGCACACTTGCAAGTCAAGCCTCCACAAGAAGATGTTGATTGGGAAGACTTTGGTATTGACGGTTGTGCAAAATTTTTAAACCGTGTTTGGCGAATATCGCATCCAGAAAATTCTTTATCAGAGAATTTCAGAGAAGGTGCTATGAACGAACAGGACGAGGAAATTGTGCGTCAGACAAATCGTTTAATAGAAAGAATCACTAATGATTATGATCGTTGGTCCTATAACACAGCGGTTGCGGCTTTTATGGAGTTCACAAATACTTTGTACCGTTGGATTCAAAGTGATGATGGGGCTCACAAGGAGGTCCTTGGAACTGCCGTTGATTCACTTCTTCTTGTGATGGCACCTGCAACACCTCATTTTTCTGCAGAGCTTTGGGAGCTTAGAAACTCAACACACATCCATCAAGAGTCCTGGCCAGAAGCAGATAAGTCCAAAATTGAATCTGGAACAGTAACGCTCGTAGTTCAGATAAATGGAAAACTTAAAGATCGTATTGAAGTGCCATCTAATTTAACCGATGAAGAAATTCAGGACTTGGCTTTAGCTTCGGAGCGGGTGAAAGAATTATTAGATGAGCAAGAACCTAAACGTGTGATTGTCAGGCCCCCTGCTCTAATTAACATTGTGGTCTGAAAAGCTTTTAAATCAGCTTTCCTCTTGTGAACGAAGAAAGTTCTGTAACTCTTCAGCAAGGTCGTCACCTGAGGGCAAGCTGGCTTCAGAACTGTTTAGTTGATCATAAGAAAGTTCCAATTTTTCGATCATTGCTAGGTGTTCTTCGTTACTGCCAATTAGTTGATCTAAGTGGCTTCTGGTGTTTAAAGCTTTCTGATCGAGTTGAAAATCTTGACTATAGATACCGGAGATGCTTCGTAGACCTTCTAATAACTCGACCGCAGCAGGCGGATACGGTCCGGTTGATAGGTAGTGCGGCACTTGAGCCCAAAGGCCTATAGATGGGATTCCATCTTCAGCAACCCCATTTTCAATAACGGCTTGAAGTCCGGCGGGAACTTTGACTGAAGCTGTGACAAAATCCAATTTTTTTGCCATTTCAGCGGAACTTGCTGTACAGGAAAGTCTTGTTGGCCTGGTGTGTGGAACAGCAGCAGGATACGCTCCTAGACCTACTACTAGAGAGACGTTAAGGTCATGGCAAATACTCTTAATGGCTTGAGAAAATATTTTCCATTCATGATCTGGTTCGGGTCCGTGCAATATGCAAGCATCGGGTCCTTCTAATCCTTCGATATGTGAAAGTTCTATTGAGGGCCATTCCAAGCTCTCTACTACACCATCATTTAAATTGAGAATGGGGCGACGAGCTCGGTGGTCCAGAAGTTTATCGGTATTGAAGTTCACCATCGTTTGACTCTGAGTTTTTGATAAGAGTGACTCTTTTACACTTCGAGCAATTCCGGATGAATCTATCCAACCGTCTAGAGCTAAGATCAAAACAGGCTCTTTAAGTTCTTTAAGTTCTATAAATTCGAAAAGATACTCTTGATTATTTTCCATCTATTTTATTCTTTCAAAAAATCTTGGAATGTTGAATCAGCTAAATCAATTAGAAGGAGAACACGTTCTCCAAAAATTTGAATAGCTGCAGTGTCAGCTTCACTTCCCATTACCCCAGCCGCATAGCGTGTATAAACTCCTTCGAGTATGCAAGCGAGCCTCCAGTAAGCAAATGCTATATAGAAATCTAATTTTGAAAGATCTCTTTCACTTAAATTTCCGTAAAGATTTCTTACTTCATCAGGGGTAGGGAAACCTTCTACTGACATGGCCTGTGTCTCCATACCTGTTAGGTCATTTGAATAGGAAATAATTGCTGCAAGGTCTGAAAGAACATCCCCTAGAGTGCAAAGTTCCCAGTCTAAAACCGCTGCCACTTCACCTGTCTCGGTCATTATTGTGTTGTCTAACCTGTAGTCGCCGTGAACTATCCCAACACCCTGCTGCATAGGTACATTTCGTAAAAGCTTGTCATGGATTTCGAAAACTCCTGGTATTTCTCTATTTGTAGATTGTTCAAATTGCGCTTTCCAGCGTTTTAGCTGGCGTTCTATATAACCGTCTTTTCTGGCTAAGTCTCCAAGTCCTACTTCATCAACATTTACTGCATGTAAAGAAACAAGTATTTCTAATAGAGATTCACCCATTTTCTTACGAACAGCAAGAGGCTGAGAGCGAGCAATTTCAGCGTCACGAACAACTATTCCCTCTACGAAATCCATTACATAAAAAGGAGCGTCGTTTATATCTGTATCTTCGCAAAGCCCAACCACTTTGGGAACTGGAACTCCACTTTCAGCGAGTGCTTTAATTACGCGGTATTCGCGACTCATATCATGAGCAGTCGCCAGAACATGCCCCAGTGGAGGACGTCTGAGAACCCATTTACGGCCTGATTTTTCTAATACTGTGTAGGTTAAATTGGAGTGACCTCCAATAATTTGCTGATATTCAAGCTCACCTTCAACTCCATTTACATGCGCATCTAACCACTTACGCACTTCATTTTTTCTTATACCTGAAGTTGTATTCATGCTCAGACGGTAGTGGCGTAAAGAGGATCTCTCTACCCTAAAGGTAAGGAAATTTGTTTTCTTGTTTGGTGGATGAAGATGACTCTTGAAGTAACTGATAGCAATTTTGAAAAAGAAGTATTAGAACGCTCAGAAAATACCCCAGTAATAGTTGATCTTTGGGCACCATGGTGTGGTCCGTGTAAAAGCCTAGGTCCAATACTTGAAAGAGTTATTGAAGAAACAAATGAAAAGGTTGTTCTCGCCAAGGTGAACATAGATGAAAACCCCGGTGTGGCAGGAGCATTTAAAGTTCAGTCAATTCCAGCTGTTTTCGCAATACATAATAAAGATGTCGTTAGTAGTTTCGTTGGGGCGCAAGGCGAAGACGCCGTAAGAGATTTCGTCCAGCAGCTTTTACCATCAGAAGAGATGACAGAACTAGAGAAACTGATCAGCGATGGAGACGAGTCATCACTTAGAAAGGCTCTAGAAATAGAGGTAGATAATCCGACTGCCATTACGAGTCTTGCTCAACTCCTGGTGAGAAGAAATGAAGACGGAGACAAAGAAGAGGCGGTGAAACTTCTTGAAAAAATACCTGAGACTCCTGAAACAAGAAGAGTGTTAGCAATAGCACGTCTCGAAAATGTAGGCGACATTGATTTAGAACTAACTGAATTAATTGAGAAAGTAAAAATAGATGAAGGGGCTAGAGATCGATTTATCGATCTGCTTGAATTATTAGGCCCTGATGATCCCAGAACAAGTGAATGGCGGCAACGTTTAACATCCGCTCTTTTCTAAAAGACAGAAAGCAAACAACTGTGGTTAAAGATATGAAAATTGAGGTTCCGGCAGTAGAAGGTTTTTTCACTATTGAGGAAGAAGCACATTTAATAGGCGGTCGTTTTAAAAGGTCTGGAAGTTATTGTTTCCCTAAAGATCTTGGAGGTTCTGATCCCAATTTCCCTGAAGATGAAGTGGAAGAAGTTCTTTTAAGTAGATTTGGAAAAATTTGGTCCTACACAAATAGTGCATATCCACCACCACCACCGTTTATAGCAGCGGAACCCTATGAGCCTATTGTCATTGCTGCAGTAGAATTAGTAAAAGAAAAAATGGTGATACTTGGCCAAGTAGTGAATGGTTATGCAGTTGAAGATTTAAGTGTAGGCATGACTGTTGAAGTAGCGGTTGGGACTTTGTATGAAGATTCTGAGCGCCGGTATTTAACTTGGATGTGGAAGCCATTGTCTGAAGAGTAGAAACAGGATAAGAATTAGAAATGGAAGATATAGCAATTTTGGGAGTCGGAATGCACCCATGGGGTAAATGGGGCCGTAATTTTGTTGAATATGGAACCGTTGCCGCAAAGAAGGCTTTAGATGATGCTCAAATCGAGTGGAATGAAGTCGGTTTCATTTCTGGAGCGATAACAGTCCGATGTGGATATCCCGGTTATGTCGCAGGGTCAACTATGGCTCGTGCCCTGGGTTTTAACGGCACTCAAGTGGCCAGTTCCTATGCAGCCTGCGCCTCGGGCGCCACTGCTCTTTCTGTAGCTCGCGGTCAAATTCTTTCAGGTGCATGTAATGTGGCTCTAGTTGTTGGAGCTGACACCACGCCAGATGGTTTTCTAGCTCCAAATGACGGAATTAGAACTGATGACACCGATTGGCTTCGCTTTCACATGGTGGGAGCAACTAACCCTGTCTATTTCGGTCTGCATGCGAGACGACGCATGGAATTGTATGGAGCGACTCAGGAAGATTTCGCGTTGGTCAAAGTGAAAAACAGTAAACACGCTGTTTTCAACGAAAACGCACGATTCAACAAAGAGTACGCATTGGAAGATGTTTATAGCTCTCCCGTCGTATCTGATCCTTTGAGACTTTTAGAGATATGTACAACAAGTGATGGCGGTGCAGCACTCGTAGTTTCTTCTCTCGATTACGCCAAGTCGTTAGGCGTGTCCGACCCGGTTCGAGTCTCAGCTATTGCTTTAAATACTCCTACTTACCCCGATCCTTTAATAGACCTACCTTATTTAGCAACTGATTCCTCAGCGACCACCCTTCCAAGCGAAACGGGGTTCAAGGAGTCAATAGGAAAACATGTTTACGAGGAAGCAGGGGTCGGTCCAGAAGATATAGATGTTGCTGAAGTGTATGACCTGGCATCTTCCATGGAACTCGACTGGTACGAACAGCTTGGTTTCTGTAAAGCCGGCGAAGCGGAGAACCTTTTACGAGATGGGAGTACTTCGATCGGAGGAAGAATTCCTGTGAATCCAAGTGGGGGACTCGGAGCATTTGGAGAGGCTGTTCCAGCTCAAGCAATTGCTCAAGTGTGTGAACTTAACTGGCAACTTTCTAATCGAGCGGGAAAGCGACAAGTCGAAGGTGCCAGAATTGGTATTACAGCAAATCAAGGTCTTTTTGGACACGGTTCTTCAGTCTTGCTTAGAAGATAGTGTCAGTAACATATTTAATAATGAAATGAGGTGTTGAACTATGTCAGTGCACGAAACCATAGATGATGGGGTAGCGATTTTGACTATGGACAATCCGCCCGTTAATGCACTTAATGTAACTGATGCATACTTCATTGCTGAAAAGATCTGTTCGTATAGTAGTCAACAAAAAGATGATGTAAAAGTTGTTTTGCTTCGGTCCTCTGGGAATGGCTTCTGTGCGGGAGTTGATATTAAAGAGATACAAGACCTTCCAGGAAATGAAGGAATTTTGAAAGCTAATCATTCTTGTTATGAATTGTTTGACGCTATACATAACTCAAAAATACCTGTTATAGCAGTAGTAGATGGTCACTGTTTGGGAAGTGGAATTGGGATAGCCGGTAGCGCTGATGTTGTTATAGCCTCCAGCGATGCCACTTTTGGTCTACCAGAAGTAGACAATGGAGCTCTAGGAGCTGCTAGCCATCTTATGCGTTTGGTTCCTCCTCAGAAAGCAAGATGGATGCTCTATACATGTGAGACTGCAACTGCGCAAGAGTTATTTTCTTATGGGTCAGTTCTTAAAGTAGTAGAAAGTGAGGAACTTGAAGACACTTCACTAGAAGCTGCTAGGAGGATCGCGGGAAAGAATGGAACATTAATACAAGCAGCAAAAGCCTCATTAGACGGTATTGAAGAAACAAATCTTTCAAAGCGTTACCGCTTAGAACAGGGTTACACATTTGAGATGAACCTTATGGGACTAGGCGATAAAGCTCGCGACGCATTTTTGGATAAATAAGACCTTGGTATTACTAATGAACGAAGTTTCTCTTGTGATCATGGCGGCTGGACTTGGAAGTAGGTTTGGAGCACCTAAACAATTAGTTCCAGTCGGGCCAAAAAATGAGATTTTTCTTGATTATGCGATTGAAGAAGCGATTGAAGTAGAAATAAAAAAAGTATTGATAGTCACTCGAAGTGACCTAAATGAACAAGTAAAAAAGCATCTGCTCCAATACAAGGAAATTGATTTAGATATTGAAATTGTTAATCAGGATACTTTTCAACCTAAACGCGAAAAACCATGGGGAACAGGACACGCAGTAGTAGCAGCTTTAGATAAAACAGATGGTCCAATCATTGTCATGAATGCAGATGACTATTATGGGCCTACAGCATTAAAACAGGTCCTTGCTGGTTTTAATGGTGAAAATGCAGCAATTCTGGCCTTCCAGCTAAAAAATACACTTCCTGAAAGTGGAACTGTTTCAAGGGGGATTCTTTCAGTTGAGAATAAAAAACTTTTGGGCATTAAGGAAACACATGAAATAAGAAACGAAGAGAATCTCATTAGAAGTAGAGAGCAGGAATGCATTTCTAGTGAAACTTACGTTTCGATGAATCTATGGGCTTTACCTTCGAAAAGTTTAAAGTTACTTAAAGAGCAGTGGAGAATTTTTATAGAGTCAAATTCTCTCGAGGAAGAATCAGAGTTTCTCTTACCTCTGGCTATGGAGGAACAGCGTTTAAATAATCAGATCGAAATAGATGTAATTGAAAGCAGCGAGTCGTGGATCGGGGTCACGAATCCTGAAGACCTTAAAACGGCAAGAAGCGCCCTCGCTAGAATTTACGAATAATGGAGTAAGAATGTTTGTATTACGCTTTGATTTACGTATTCCACCTTTTGTGGAAAGTTTGACGCACGGCGACCAATACCGAGAATTTTTAAAAATGGTTGAATGGGCTGATGACAAGGGCTTCGCAGCTGTTGTCCTTTCAGAACATCACGGCACAGAAGACGGTTATATGAACTCACCCTTATTGCTAGCAGGGAGTGTTTTGGGAGCAACTAATAATCTTTTTTGCTCTGTCTCCGCTTTGCTTTTACCTCTACACGATCAGCTCAGAATTGCAGAAGAAATCGCGACTATTGACTTGATTGCTCCGGGGAGATTCAACGTGGTGATTGGGATTGGATATAGAGAATCAGAGTTTGAAATGTTTGATAAGAACAGAAAAACTCGCGGTAGAGACACCGAGGAAGCCATCAGAACAATTCTTACTGCCTTAAAAGGTGAACCTTTTGAATATAAAGGGCGAGAAGTTCTTATTAGTCCTAAACCTGTTTCAGAGCCAAGTTCCTTAATTTCTGTAGGTGGTTCGGTCGAAATATCAGCTAGGCGTGCTGCGAGATTAGGGTTGCCGTTTGTACCAGCCGTTAGAGATGAATCTTTAGAATCTGCCTACTTCATGAAAGCAAAGGAAGTAGGTTACGAAAACCCTATGTGCATGATGCCTTCTGGTCCGGGGATGGTGATGGTAAGCGAAGATCCAGAAAGACTTTGGAACGAGATAGGAGAGAATCTTTTGTATGACGCTATGACTTATGCAGCTTGGCAATATAAAGATCAGAGGTCTTCTTGGCATGTGGAAGGAAGTAGTATTGGAGAACTAAAAAAAGGGGATCAGCATTTAATCGTCACACCTCAAGAATGTGTGGATCTCTTAAGAAATAAGGGTGCAGTAGTTTTACACCCACTAGTCGGAGGAGTGGATCCAGCTATTGGATGGGAAAGCTTGGAGTTAGTAGCAAACAAAGTAATTCCTGCTTTGACTTGATAAATCATAAAATGTATTTCAACAGATTTTTTACGGAGGAAAAATGAGCGATTTAACTGTAGAAAAAGACGGATCGATTTTGCTTCTGACAATGAATAGACCAAATCGACAGAATGCAATGACTCTTCCCATGTTTGCTCGACTCGCCGATGCTTGGGAGATGATTGATGAAGACTTAGATATCCGAGTTTGTATTTTGACAGGAGCTGCCGGAAATTTTTCCTCCGGGATGGATTTACGATCACTTTCGGGCGATAGCGAAGATACGGACGATTATGACGTAAGCAAACGTATGGAGGAGGAAGGTTCCGATTTTATTTATAGAGGTTTATTAAAAACTAAACATCCCAGAGTGCCCTTGATAGCTGCTGTAGAAGGAAATGCTATTGCTGGAGGCACCGAGATTCTTCAAGGAACTGATATAAGAGTGGCTGGAAAATCAGCTGTTTTCGGAGTCTCTGAAGTGAAGTGGTCCTTATATCCAATGGGTGGATCGGCGGTTCGACTTGCACGGCAGATACCTTTTACAGAAGCAGCAGACATACTTTTAACAGGAAAGCATATATCTGCTGAAGAAGCTAAGAATCTTGGTTTAGTGGGCCATTTGGTGGACGATGGCAAAGCATTGGATAAATCGATGGAGATAGCTAAGACTATTTGTGAAAATGGTCCGCTCGCTGTGGAAGCTGTTTTACGAACTCTTAGAGAGACAAGTGGCATGACAGAAAAAGAAGCCTTTGAATTCGAAGACCCAATTGGCAAGGAAGTTTTTGCTTCACAAGATGCAAAGGAAGGGCCTAAAGCATTTGCGCAGAAAAGAGCACCTGAATTTAAACGTTTCTAATTAGAAACGGTCACTACCTTCCTCGAAACCGGGAAGTTGAGATTGTATCTCAAAGCCCATTTTTGTAGCCTCATCCAAAATTAAGTGTTCGCAGGATTCCCAGTCGTGCGCCCTCAGACCACTGAGGCTTTGGTTATAAGGTGCGTCGAAGATTATTACCTTGTTTCCGGTAGCTTCAAGTGCTTCGATATTATGAGGGGCATCATCGATATATAAATGGGCTCCAACTTGTGGTTTATCACCTAAAAAGCAAATGTCCCTATAGGGTATTTTTGCTTCATCTAGCCATTCGACTGTATCAACAACTGCTTTAGCGTGAGTCCAGTTTACGTATAGACGATGAGTGATAATACGGATCCAAACACCGGCATCAGAAAGTCGCCACAGAACTTCTGCGGCTCTGTCCATGGCAGGCATTTGTCTCATCATGTTGTACTCATCAACTGCCAGATGATGCAACTTCCGATATTCCTCAGTGTTTAGTCCCCATTCACTAAAATCCCAAGAACGTTTTAGAGGAAGAGCTGACTCTTCCACCCCAAGTTCCTTAGCAGCAATTTCTCTAAATGCAGTCGTATAGTCGGCGCATACACCATCTAGATCAACACCTAGAACAAAAGGGGTTTCGAAATGTTGGATTTGTTCAGAAGTCATTTCAACCTGCAGTCAGTCCACCGTCAACTGTAATAACGGCCCCGTGTATTCTTCGCGCATCATCTGAAACCAAAAATGAAATCACATTTGAAATTTCTTCAGGTTCAGCCATCCCGCGAAAACCCATATACGGTTTAATTAAATCCATGTTGACGTCTTCTGGTATCGAATAATTGTCAATCAGTTGAGTCTGGACACTGCCTGGGGCTACAGCATTAATCCTGATGCCAGTTTTTATATATTCCATTGCTAATGATTTAGTCATAGCGATAACGCCACCTTTAGTAGCCGAGTAAGCGACCGTATATGCCTGCCCCATCAGTCCAGAGCAAGACGCAACATTGATTAATGAACCGTTGCTTTCGATTAGAAAAGGTATTGCCGCTTGAGAACACCAAAAAACTCCAGAAAGGTTGACGCCAAGCATTTCCTCCCAAGATTCTTCGGAAACTTCAGTCATATGTTCGCTTCGAGCAATTCCAGCAATATTTGCAAAAACGTCTATTCGACCGTTTTTTTCAAATATTTGAGAGACAGTTGAATGGCACTGTTCTCTTGAAGCAACATCGGTTACGTAAGTATCGCAATAGTCGTCGACTTGAAGAGAACTTGACAAACTTTTAAGGCCAGAGGTGTCAACATCTATAGCAGCAACCTGAAACCCCTGATTCAGTAAAGTGGCAACAGTAGCTCTTCCTATCCCGGAAGCGGCACCTGTTACTACAGCAACTTTAGGTTGATTTTTTGTCATAGGGTGTTTCTGCTTTCATTGATAAACCGTAGTCTTCAGATCAGTATTTATTGAGTATCTCAGAATACTTTAGGTAATTGGAAAGCAGGACTCGTGTCTAACGAATTGAAGAATCTGAATGAAGCTACCAGACGTCTGATGAAAGGGGTTCGTCTAATTGACACCTCTAACGAAGTTATATACAAATTAAGCCAAAAAATTTCTGAGATTGCTTCTGAGGTTGAAGAGTATTCATACTCGGGTGTGATTGCCCAGGGCTCTTTAAAGAATGATAAAAATCCGATTGAAAGAGGAGACCAGAACCCATCAGAATTCTTTCCTTATAGTCCAGCTGTAGGTCCTTTTAACCCAATAGCACCACCATTAGAGGTAGAGGTAATAAATGAGGCCGAATACAAAGAAATAAGGGCATTCGGCAAACTTGATGGAGTTTACGTGGGACCGCCTGACCTTGTACAAGGTGGTGTAATAGCGTTACTTTTTGACGACATTATGGGAAGTGTTTTAGTCGTGAACAATTGCGGTGCTATGACAGGAACTTTAGAAGTTAGATACGAAAAACCTACTCCCATTGGTAAAGAATTGTTATGGACAGGAAAGATTGAAAAAATTGAAGGACGAAAAATTTATGTTTCTGCTGATCTGTGGGAAGGGGAAAATAGAACAGCAATCGCAACAGGGATATTTGTAAAAGTAGATTTATTGAGTTGAGGGAGAAGATTACGTTAAAAGCAAAAAACCCCGCCACTAAGTGGCGGGGTTTTTAAAGTTATTTTTCTTACTTAGCGGGCTACGCCTTTGCCAAGTGCTGAAATAGCTGCATTCCCAACAGGAATAAATGCACAAATTGCTAGTGCAGTACCTATTTGAGAACCAAATTCTCCCATTGAGAGAATTTCTGTTGAAGCTCCATAGTCCATACCACCTAGATCAGTGATAGCGACAAAGAGCCATGCCCAAATCAAGTTAAGATTTGGACCGATTATTGGAAGTCCTTTAAGCATCCCATTAACACCTGCAGTGTCGAGAATGCTGTCAAGGACAGCAACTACACCCTGGAAGAGCATTCCTAGAATGATCAGAGTGAGAATTGTTGACATCATGGAGAGGTACCCCTTTTATAGTTGTAACTCGATTGGCCTCACCGGACCAATCGAACTGTCATAGGCTAAATTAGAAGAATCAAATGATGTGGTGGTGGATCCTGTTTGAAGTTTTTTTAATATTTTTTGATTTTCCTTTTTTTTCGACCGAAATGCAGTAATATTGCCCGTTTATACTAAAGATCGGCGGTTTTATGCGGAAAAAATCTTCCAATAAAGCTCTTAAATCTTTATTTATAATGTGTTTTTTTCTTATTTCTGCCTCTTTTTTGGCCCCTGATGTTCTTGATATCTGGGCTTCAACACAAAAAAATGATTTTCGCCGCGAACTTGCTAGAGACTGGTCTGAATCAATAGGTGATTTGAGTAGAAAGATGCAAATTGATGAAATAAAAGAATTTTCTGAGCGCATAATTGACGGTTCCTCTTCAGGAGAGATGCTGGAACCTTTAGCTAAACCAGTTTTGACTATCAGACAAAAGACCCTTCCAAAAAAGGAGGAAGCACCCAAAGAGAAAGAAGTAGATGTAACAAAAGCTGAAGTAAAATCTTTACCGTCAAGTGATGAAGAATCTATTTTTACGCCACTTAGCTCTACAACTTTTCTCCCGCCAGTAACCGCAGCCGTAGCAACCACCACCACAACTTCGCTCAACTTGGAATCTTCTATAAAAGCTCGAAGGACAGCTACATTCGAAGATCCACTTAGGATTCTTGCTGTAGGCGACTCTCTTATGCTTGATTTCCAATATGGACTAGAACGAATTTTAGAACCTAGAGCAGATTTAAATATTGAGGGTAGAGGTGCACTTGGATTTGGTTTTACAGTTCCTTACTGGGATTGGGAAGATGATGTAATACCTGATTACAACTTAATGGTTGGAGAAGTACGCCCAGATGTTGTGATCGCAATGATTGGAGCCAATGAATTTCAAGGGTATGCAATTGAAGGAGAAGATCTTGAACCAGGCTCTTCTCGGTGGAGTGAGGTTTTGACTGAGAGAGCGCATGACGCGATTTCCCATTGGTTAGCAGATGGGGCGTATCTGTATTGGTGGAGCACGCCAAGAATGTCGGATCCATCCTATCTGACAGATAATTTGAACAGTATTTGGGATTCGGTAGTAAGTGATTGGTATCCGGAAGCTGAAATGGTTGACAGTATGAAAGTTTTGGGCGACGAAGAGGGTGAATTCCGGTGGAATATGGAAATGCTTGATGGCTCCATTGTCCCTCTTCGTAAAGAACATGGTGTCCATTTTTTTGAAGTAGGAGCCGATGCTTTATCTAGACAATTTGAAGAAATCTTAGAAAAAGATGGATGGGTTAATAGTCTGCCACCGGAGTCTTAATCGTCTTTTTCTAGTTTTTCTTTCAGTAAAGAGATTTCTTCGACAAGAATTCTTATACGATTTTCAATTCTTGATAGTTCATAAGAAAAATGCATAGCTAATAGCAAAAGGAACCCTATTGCTAAAAGTAGAAAAAGAGTTGGCTGGTACCAAATATCAAGTTTTTCAGCAGTCCAGTCCAGTATTTGAGGGACGGCAGAAATGACCGCCAATGCTGTTCCAACTGTTAGCCACAGTATCGAATATTTCGCTTTTAGAGCTTTAAGCCGAACCAGCCTAACGATTAAAAACAAAGCTCCTAAAGCAAGAACAGCTATCAAAATATGCGTAGATGAACTCATTTAGTCAATCCTTTTTCTTTTTGTGAGTACTAGCAAGTAAGACAATCAAAAGTCGTAAAAAGTAATAAATTAGGCGAAAGTTACGATTAGACGGCTGCCCGGCAGATCTTTCTCGCATTTTTACTGGGATTTCTGAAATTTTAAAACCATTTTTTGAAGCTATGAGCAATGCCTCCACTGAGTCCATATATTCGACTGGATATTCCTTGGCAAAAAGTTTGATAACTGGTTTTCTAAAAGCGCGAAAGCCAGAAGAGGTATCAGTAAATCTCTGACCTGTATAAATTCTCACTAAGAATCTGAGAAAGTTCATGGCGGCTTTTCTGCTTTGACCAACCTCGTAAGAACAGTCAGTAGCGAATCTACTCCCAACCGCCATATCAGAGTGTTCAAGCTCTGAAAGTAGTGAAGATATTTGTGTTGGGTCATGTTGGCCGTCCGCATCAAATTGATATGCACAATCAATTCCTCTATCCATGCAGTAACGAAAACCTAAGCGAAGAGCACCTCCAATTCCGAGGTTAAAAGGCATAGAAAGGCAGACACAGCCAAATTCTTTAGCGATATCGGAGGTTCCATCTGTGGAACCATCATCAACTACAATTATTAGATGGTCCGGAAACAGGCCTCTAATTTCGCTTATGACATTTGGAAGTGACTCCGCTTCATTGAAAGCTGGAATAATAGCTGCAGTTTCCATAAAAAGAACAGTATCCTCGCTTGATCCTTTTCATTCGGTATTTAAAAAGCATCGAAGTCCAGTAATTCAAATTCGTTCAGTTCAAAATTATGGTCTGAGTCAAAAAAATAAACCACTAAGTCCAGGGGGCTGGGTTGAAACTTTCTTGGGACCTTAATTCCCGCCATCTGGAAGCTCTCGTTTTTACCCCAATAAGTAACAAAGGGCGTTTTGTGGTATCGAGCGATACTTGAGGCAAGGGGAGCTATTTCGATAGGAGTATGAACTGTATTTAAGGGGAGTGTTTTGAGGAGAATGGCTATTTTAAGTCCGCTTATGGAAATTTTTGTACTTATGAGAAGAGCCGATTCGGATACATGCAGATAGTAATCAGCCCCTGGTCTTGAAAGTCTCCATTTCAAAAGTTCTTTATTCCAAATAGGGGAAAAACCAGAGGAGGGTGTCGAAGCTTTAAAATCAAGAACACCTTCTTTTGTTAATTGTTCGACTTGATTGAATTCAAATCGAAGTGTTTTCATGTGAGTTCTTGATTTTGAGAGTTTTAAAAGTCGAAAGTCAATAGCGGGTAGCTTTTTCCAGCCCATTGCTTCAATCATTCGTGGTGAAGATTGAGAATTTGCGACTCCGAGAATCCCGTCTAAATTACCGTCAATTCCAGCTTTGTAACTATTTTCTACTGTTTTACGGAATAACCCTTTGCCGCGACTATCAGGAGATACAGCTAAATCAACACCTATACCCAAAGTAACTTTCTCTCCAAGATGATTTTTGAAAATTTTTGGAATTAAAGCATAGTTACTTAGCTGTTCATTTTTTTCAAGAAGATACCCAACGCAAGCAGGACCGAAAGGATTCTCATGGTATTGCCACTCAAGGTATTCAACTGATACCAAAGTTTTAGGCTTGAAGGTCTTATTTAATAAGTTGGCAGTTGATCGGAGATCTAAGTTTTCCATTTTTTATTTCTTTGCAAATAGATCAATAAAGAGATACCTATAAGAAAAATGGAAATGCCAAACACGAAACGGAAAGTAGCTCTACTGGAGCAATTAATCGATTTGCTTATTGTGGGATCTCCTATTTTTGGTTTAGGGTTCACATAAACTTCGTACGAAGGAGAATCTTCAGTAAAAGTCCCAAAAATTGGACTTCTGCAAGAGACCTCAGGAGTACTCTCAAACGAGAAAATCCCCCCACCAGGTAGCGGCCGAGAAAAAGGAATTAAGGAAATCCATAGTCCAAGAATGACTAGAAGAGTTGCACAAATAGGTAAAATTTTGTTTTTCTTCACAGCATGCTGATCCTATACGGGCGGTTAGCCTCACCAAGTGTTTAGAAAATACTACAAAGGGTGTTTAATTGCGTCTATTTGTTTCCTTGTTGCTTGCAGTTCTACAGAATCGGCTTTTAGGAATCTCTCGCTAGAAGAAAAAAAGACATCGACTACAAGTGTGAGTGTTCAAGAGATAACTACTACGACAGTAATATTGCCGACTTTAACGCCGAGCACTGTTTTTCAGACAACTTCTTCATTAGAAGAATTGACACCGATGTCATCTTTAGTAATTGAAAATGAAATAGCAGTAGAAACAACTTTTTTAACTGATCAGACAGATGATGAAGAAAAATTAGAAAGAGAAGCCATAGATCTACTCGAGATGCTAATTAGAACTCCAAGCAAAAATGAACCTTTAAGGGTTACTAGCATTGGAGACAGCGTTTCCTATGATGCGGATCCGGCTATTAAAGCAGTTTTAGAATCAACTGGAGTGGCAACTGTGGAAAATAGGTCATTTGGAGGAGTTGGTTTAACTCAAAAAGGATTCCAGACCTATTTAGCGGACTCTCTCAATACAGAACCGGAAGTTATGACAGTAATGGTCGGAGGGTGGGATTTAGCATTCGCAGAAGAAAGACAGGAAGAATACGAACAAATTGTCGAAAATTCAATAGAGGAAATCTTGAAAATTTCTTCTTTGATCATTTGGATCGGTATGCCTCCTACTCCTGAGGCGGAAGGTTTAGAGGAAACTCGACACTTGGTAAATCAAATTTATAGAGAAATTTCAGATCGGCAAAAAGAAGTTGAATTTATAGACACAGATAAGTTGCTTGGTGACGAAAAAGGCAACTTTGTAGGTTTCGTAACTGCCCTTGATGGTGAAACTTATCAAGTGCGTAAAGTGCGCGATGGTAAGGATGATGGGCACCTATGTCCATTCGGAGCTGCTCTCATAGGTAGTTCTGTTTTTGAAAAAATTGTGAAATATTTTTCACTTTTCCTCGAAGAAGAGGAATGGTGGTTGGGGGAGTGGACCAGGGATAAACGTTACGATGATCCCCCGCAAGGATGCTCATATAAGCCGATTAAGTAGTTTTTGACTTTCCAGTAAATCTTTTAACTAATAAATCAAGAGAAAATGCTGCAAGGATAACTAACGATGTTTCGGCGGCTGTGCGATAGCGGGTGTTTCCAAAAGTTAACGCTGCGGTAAATGTAACAATTGGAATCCAAGCAGAAGTTATAAATAGAAGTTCTTTTCGTTTTTTCCATAATTTTAAAATAGCAATTAGAGAAAGCGGTAGTAAAAGCAAATATTGACCGAAACCAATTAAGGAAATTCCAAAAGAGCGACGATCGGCAAGGACGTCGAGACGGAGTTGCTCAATGGGTTTGTAAGCGCCCCACATTCTGCCGATACGTGCAGGAGCTACAACTGTTATTAGTCGCTTTTTGTTTTCAGTAATGTAATCAAAGGAACGATCTCGAACAACAATATCTCGTTGTGATTCGTCAAGCAGTTCACCATTCGTTCCATATGGTGGGGGCTGACCGCATTTGAGTTCCCAGTACCCAATATTTTGCCCATAGTAGGTGGAATCACAATTAGCTTGAACTAAGACTGTGCCCGCACCATCAGAAAGAAAAACGTTTTCTTCAAAAGAGTAAAGATTTCGAATTACCCATGGCGAAATCACTAGGAGAGCCACTAATCCGATAGATAGGTAGCGAAGTATTTTTATACGCCATGAAAATTCTTTCTTAAATAGAATGACTGCGGCCACTAAGGGAAGATAGATAAGTAGTTCAGCGCGGCATAAAGCTGCTAAACCGCCAACGCAGGCAAATATAAAAGCGTTTTTCATGCTCAAATCTTCAGCAAAATTCAATCCGGACAGAATGCATGCAAAGGCCGCAGTGATTGCACACGTTTCAGCCATCAGTAATCCGTCGTTAATCCAAATAAATGCATAAGTAGCGGTAAGAGAAGCAGTAATTAAGCCAAGTCGTTCCGAACCTATCTTTTTTCCAATTAAACCAGCGAGGAATATCGAAGGTACGCCTAAGAAAATTGAAAAAATCTGCTGTTGGTAAACGGTGGTGAAATTTAGAAAAGAACCGATTGATAATAGTAGGGTCCACATTGGTGGATGTCCTGCAGTAGGTTCTGTGTGTCCTATTGGAGTGATTATTTCAACGAGCTCTCCTTTGATAGGGACTAAATCAATCGCTCCAAAGAGGTAACGGAATGGTTCAGTAAAGCCAAGACCGTCTGCAAAAATATTTGCAGTTAAATGATAAGAGGCAGCATCACCACTTATTTGGTTATTGGCAGCTACAAGAAAAAAGTACAAGAGGCGTATAAGAAGTCCAAAAAGACAAATAAGCAATAAGGCTTGATTAAAACCTAGTTTTTTGATTGAGGAACATTTCTCTCTAACTTCTAGAGAAGTTTTAAAGTCGGGTTTAATTCTTATCATTGTCTGGAGACTCTGCGTTTACTATTTCCAGTTGCGACGAGTCCATTGTTGAAGCTATATCACCAAGGGTCTGCGAGGAAGCGTCTTTAAGAAAGTCACGCATTTTATTTTCCATACCTTTTCTTCCAATCCAAGCAATTCGACTTGTGGAGCGTCCAACGTTTTCTAATTGGTAGTACTTTTCGTCAGGATCAAATTCCCAAGGATGACAGTAGGTCCAAAGAACCTCTCCATAGGAAGATCGACGTACGCCCATCTTTCTAATGATCGAGGGAAAGAGTCGGAAGTAAGCCCCTCCTAGATAGGGGATAGTGAAGCCGAGGATATTTGTTACAGGACAAGGGAATTCGATAACTGAGTTAAGCCACCTAAAAGGGTGTCTTGGTAAACCGTCCCATCCGTAAAGAGGATTTTTTGCAGGTAGAACGCTTGAAGAATAAGTGAAACCGACTCTTTTCAGAATAGGAACTGCCCAGCGAGTTTTGTGTGTGAGTGACATTGTCGGAGCCCGAAAGCCATTTATCTCTTGCCCGGAAATTTCTTGAAGTAGTGTCTTAGCTCCAGTCAATTCCTGTTCAAATTCGTCCGGGGTTAATAGTTGTAAGGGGATATGTTTATGGGAATGTAAGCCAATCTCATGCCCATCTTTTACAGCTTTATTTATTATTTCTGGATGGTTTTTCGCCACATCGCCTACAACGAAAATTGTTGCACGGATATTCATTTCAGAAAAAAGATCTAGAACTTTTTCTGTCATTAACTTTGATCGGTCTTCGAACTGGTCTGAAGGTCGAAGATCCTCAACATCCAGAGTGACTGAAATATTTTTAGTCATTTTTCAACTTCTGAAAAAGAAACTGCTGATTGAATAGTATTTATTTGAGCTCTCCTAACCCTTTCGAAGAGAAACTGTATCCCAAGAGCAGCAAAAATTATTATCGAGATTTCAGCTGAAACACGGTATCTAGTCGTTCCCATGGTTATAGCAGCGACAAGTGTTGTAACAATAGGAAGTGTCATTAGGGGTAACAAAGTCCCTTTTTTGTGTCTTAGTTTTATCAGACCAAGAATTGACAGGGGTAGAAGAGCGTAATATTGAAAGAGTCCTATAACAGAAAGGCTAAAATTTCTTCCTTCAACAAGTTTGTCTGCGCGTAACTGCTCTATCGGAGAATAGAAACCCCATAAGCGAGCTATACGTTTCGGTATGGCGTGAGTAAAAAGACGTTCTTTGTGTTTGCTTGCGTAATCAATACCTCTTGATCGATATTCCTTATCACGAACGGATTCGTCAGTAGGTTCACCATCTTTACCCACGGGTTGCGGTAAAGCGCACAAATATTCCCAGTAACCCTGCTTGTCACCAAAGTAAGTTGCGTCGCAATTGGTCTGCGCTAGTAAAATTCCTGAGCCATTAGATAAGAATACGGGTTCCTCAAATTGGACCAGATTTCTAACAACCCAAGGCGTCATTACTGAAATAACAATAATTCCTACGAACAGGTATCTAACTAATCGCTTTTTTAACGTTTCTGATGAATTGCGAAGAATCGGTAATGCTAAAAAAGGAATAGCGAACAGTAATTCAGCTCTCGTGAGAACTGCTAAACCGCCTACTACAGAGAATAAAACGAGTAGTGAAAGTGAGTTTTTATTATAGAGGCGGGCAGAAAGACCAACGATAATCGCCACTATTGGTATCACGAGAGTTTCTGACATTAGAAGTCCGTCATTTAACCACAAGAATGCGTATATCGAAGCTATTCCCGCAGCGATCAGTCCACTTTTCTTACTACCTACTTCACGTGCAGCCCATCCAATAGCGAAAACGCCTACGGCACCTATTAAAGAAGAAAAAATTTGTTGAGTGAAAACACTATCTAATCCTATTAACACCGGAAATGCTAAAAAGAAAACCCAGAGAGGTGGGTGTCCAGCAGTTGGTTCAATGTGTCCTACGGGAAGGTGTCGATTAGTGGTTTCGGCCATGTGTGTAGACTCTTCAAGGAAAAGCAACTCTTGAGCACCTCCGAACATGTATCTATAAGGTTCAGTGAATCCGAGACCATCAACAAGTAAGTGGGAAGCGTGGTGATAGTAAAAGGCATCGCCATTTAAAGGATCTCCTTTCTCAACAAAAATTACGTATAGGACTCTTACAAGAAAGGCAAAAAGAGATATCAGGAGTAGTTGGAAATGAAATGGTTTTTTTTGAAGAGTTAAAAGGTTGGGCAAAAGATTACGTATTAAAGAAATTGGTGTAGTCATTTCTGATGACAGCCTTCAAGTCTTAGTAACTTCTTCGTGATAATCCTGCTCCACGTTCACAGACCAAATATCGTGATCAGCTCCGAGGATGTTTTCGACACTTAAAATAGCTGTAAGCATTGAATGGTCTTGATTGTTGTAACGGTGCATACCGTTTCTGCCGACTGGAAAAACATTCTCAGCGTTTTCATTCAACCATGCTTTTATTGTTTCGACGTTTTCAAAATAGTTTTTGTCGTACATCGGATAGGCCTTAGGCATTCTCACTACATAAGATTCTTCAACGCATTCAGGATTTAACAATCCAAGAATATTCATTTCTGACTTACCTAAGCTTATTAAATCAGTGTCTGGGGTGTTCCAGATCTCATCTCCTTCGGTGACGAAGTATTCTAGACCTAGGCAAGTTTTTCCGTCTTTAACCAAATAAGGGGACCATCGTCCAAAGTTTTGAACTCGACCAACTTTTACATCTGATGAGTGGATATAAATCCAGTTATCGGGAAAGCCTTCATTTTCCGGAACTACCAGTGCAACAGTTATGTGTTCACGAAAAGTCAGTGAAAAAGCAGCTTCTTGGACGAGTTTAGGGGCTGGCGGGTCCATCGCTAGAAGCAGTTTAGAAATCGGCATTGATGAAATTATGTGGGAAGTTGGAAAAGCTTCCAATCCATTTGAAGTCTCAGTTATTACCTCATTCGCTTTACCATTTGAATGGTTGATTGAAGTAACAGGGTTTTGAAAAAAAACACGACTACCTTGCTCTCTTATTAGTTCGTGACATTTCTCCCACATCATGCCGGGACCCAGTTTCGGATATTCAAACTCTTCAATCAGACTTGTAATGTCTTTCTGGTTTCTTCTTGGCATTAGTGAATTTAATACAGCTTTAAAAAGAGAGAGGTTTTTTATACGTTGTGCCGCCCAGTCAGCTTGTATTTCACTTGCGTCAACACCCCAAACTTTTTCTGTGTAAGTCTTGAAAAATATTCTGTATAGTCGCCAACCGAATCTGCTTGCCGTCCAACCTTCAAAAGTAGTTACATCTGAAGGCTTCTTAACTCTTACCCAAAGATATGAAAGTACACACAGGAAAGACTCCCAAAGGCCAAGATTTCTCAATGCATTACTAGCTTTAAGTGGGTAGTCATAAAAGCGACCTTTATAAAATATTCGACTCATTCGGGGCCTTAACAGAAAGTCACCTTCATCGAGGATCTCATGCCATAGATCTGAAACCATAGGAACTTTCGTGAAGAAGCGGTGGCCGCCTATATCAAAACGCCATCCGTCTCTTATTTCAGTGCGGCTAATGCCCCCAACAACAGAATCAGCTTCGAGAACGTTACTTTTTACGCCTTGTTTCCCAAGATGATATGCAGCAGTAAGGCCTGCTGGTCCAGCTCCTATAATAATTGGCTTAATAGTTTGATTGTCTTTAATAGTCACTAATACGGATCATAGAAGCCAAAAGGGGCAGGGAGGAAAATAAGTGAAAAAATTACTTCTATTGGCCTGAGATATTTCTCTAAGTCATGTACGGGTACTATCTATTTGTGATCAAAAAAATTGATTTTCAAAAAAGCATGTTTTGGGTAGTTGCCAGTGTAGGAATTTTGTTTGGCGCGATTTTCAATTTTTTACCCATGACACCTCTATGGCTTGATGAAGCTCAATCAGCCTCTATAGCCGGAGAGAGTTTTTCCTCCCTCGTGGATGCTTTGCGTCGTGATGGTCATCCCCCTCTTTACTACTTTCTTTTAGGGGTCTGGGCTGATTTATTCGGAAATTCAGATTTTACTTTGAGAGCTTTTTCGGGTTTTTTGGGTTGTTTGGCGATTGTGATGACTTGGTTTGCAGCTCGTATGCATTTGGGCAACAAAGGGTCACTAATAGCCGCTTCTTTAATAGCATCAAGCCCTTTTTCGATTAGATACGCAACAGAAGTTCGCATGTACTCGTTAGTCATATTTTTACTGCTGTGTGTTTATGTGAATTTTTACAGAGCTACGAAAAATTCAAATATTAAGAACAGGCTTTTCTATGCATTGGCTGTTGCTTGTTTATTGTTGACGCATTATTGGTCGCTCTTCTTCGTTTCAGTGCTCATATTGGCCCTTTTGCTTAAAGTAAAAAGAAGTTTAGGTGAAGAAAAAAAGAATTATAAATCGTTAATAATCTGGAGTATGGGAGCCTGCGTTCCTTTTGCTTTCTGGTTGCCGGTTTTTTTCGAGCAGTTAGAACACACAGGAACCCCTTGGTCTAACGCTCCAAGACCAACGGTTGTTCTGGCTTTAACTTTGGAAGCTTTTGGTGGAGGAAAAGGCTCAGAGGCCCTGTTGGTAGCAGTAGCGCTTTCTTTATTAGTCGCACTTGGAATTTTCACGCGAATGGGTGAAAAGGGATCTATTTTGGAAATTGGATTAAATGAACTCTCTTGGCTGAGACAGATCTTTCTTATTTCTGCTTGCACGATGCTTCTTGGGTCGACAGTAAGTCTTTTAACTAACACAGCTTTCCAAGGTCGATATGCAGTTTTCTTTTTCCCTTTTGTTATCTTCTCATCCGCTCTGGGGTTGTCGAGACTCCCCTCAAAAGCGACGCTTTCACTTCTCGCATTATTATTGTTGCTCTGCTCTGTGTCAGTTGCTAGAGAGCTTTCAAGAGACAGAACTCAACTTGGGGAAATAGCTTCAGTTATTACCAGTGAAGGAAAGAAAGGAGATTCGATTGTTTTTTGTCCTGATCAATTAGCTCCAGCAGGAAGCAGAGCTTTAGGTGATGGTTATGAATTGTTTACTTACCCTTCATTGGGAAAAGGAGAGAGAATTGACTGGTATGACTACAGGGAGCGAAATTTTGAATCGTCACCTTTACTCGTAGCGGAAAATTTTTTAGCTAAGAGCACCAGTCAGCAGAATATTTGGCTTGTATGGATAGATGGATTCGAGTCTTTTGGAAAGCAATGTGGTTCATTCAGATCGGAATTGAACAAGCGACTTGGTGGTGGGGAAACCCTAGTGAATGCCGATGGTGATGATTATTACAATCCAGCAAATCTTGTCCGGTATGACAGTGAAAAGTGATGGAATATAAGAGAAATAAATCAGTTAATCGGATGATCAGTAAAAATTCTATTCGCGAAATACTTTCACTATTACCAGCATTTCTTATTTCGAAATGTCTCGTTTTTCTAGCTTGGTTATTAAGCAGACTGCTGTCTGGGACTTTCGACCCAGTGAATGGAGAAAGGTTCGAAAGGGGTCTGATGGCATGGGATGGCGATTGGTATGCATCGATTGTTACAAACGGTTATGACGATGTAATTAGAGAAGGGATTCGATTCTTTCCTGGGTACGTAATTTTAGGTCGTTTTTTCAATTCGTTTATTCCAGGACCTGCATCTGTTGCTTTGATTCTTATTGCAAATTTGGCCTCCTTGACTGCTTTGTTGGCAATTAAAAAATTAGTTTTTCTTGAAACCCACGACGAGCAATTGGCAAAGCGCTCGGTCTGGATACTGTCTGTTTTCCCATCCGCTTTTGTCCTTACGTGGGCGTACGCTGAGAGTCTTTTCTTGACTTTTAGTATCTGTTGCTTCGTGGCTCTTCGAAAAGAAGACTGGAAGTCAGTTATTTTTTGCTCATTTGTGGCTTCTTTACTTAGGCCTACCGGACTGCTTCTGACTATTCCCATATTCTGCGTAGTTTGTAAAAATTGGAAAGTAAGCCCAAGAAAGATTGCATTTCAGCCGACTATCGCTTTGCTCAGCGGATTTATCGGGAGCGGTATGTATATTCTTTGGGCTTCACTCAAGTTTGATCAGGCCTTTGCCCCTATAAGAGCACAAGAGTCATTGAGGGGTAGTTTTGTAGATCCTTTTTCTCGCGTTATCAGAGGAGTGTGGAGAGTATTAAACGGGGCATCCGCTACAGAAACTTTGCATGTAGTTTCTGCTTTACTGTTGCTATTTCTGTTGGTGAAACTCTTTAAAAATTGGCCTCTGAGATATGGGCTTTTTTCTGCTAGTTGTGTAGCGGTAGCGCTTGGAGCAGAGAACATTAATAGTCTTGAAAGGTACGCTTTAAACGGGTTTCCAATAATTTTCGGCGTTTTGCTACTTTCAAATCAGCGAAGACTACGTTTCGCTGTTCCTCTTGTCTCAGCCTGTTGCATGGTTTCATTATGTGTGTTCGCGTGGCTGGGTGTGTACGTCCCGTAGAGTAACTCTGTTCAGCAGGGTTCCCTTCCATGACTCCAGCGCTTACCTGTGAAATACTTATAGACGAGTTCCTTTGCACATTCGTCGTTTAATGAAGGAGCATGCGTCCAATTCTCTCTTTGAATCAAAATTGAATTTGGTAAAATTTCCTGTGTTTTTGAAGACCAAGCGGCAGGCGTGATGGGATCAAGTAGCCCGCCAAGTATTAGAGCTTCAGTTTTAAATGATTGTGGAAAAGGTTTCTTTAAGAGCGTTTCACCTGGATTCCAAATTGCACAAATTTTCTGAAGAACCACTTCTCTTTCACTAAGAGCAGAAGCGAGAGGGGTCGAATACTTTTCTATAAGGGGATCATTTTTTGGTAGTTCGTCAAGGCATTCTGAAGAGAATTGTGCGCCTTCACTTAATTTGTCTCCTTTTGAATATCCAGAAATGTCTACGGTCAAGAGGGAATTCATAGCTTCTGCCATTCTTCCATTTAGCGCCAGCAGCACGGCTTTTGGAACGATTTCCTTTCCATCTGGATGGGCAAGAGATCTTACTAATTCAAGTGCAAATGTTGAATCGTCGACAGAAATGCTTTTCCCAACTGTCGAAAATATAATCGGATTTGTTTTGAGTTCCAAAAGTAAATCACCGAGGCATTCAGACATGAGTTTTTGTGTATTTGAACAAGCAGAGTTCTCTTGATCAGAGATGGCGAGACGGCACTCTCTTATTTTTTGACATTTGTCAATAGCAAAATTTATTGCACGTTCTGACTCATAAGGCAAAGAGTCATAAGCCGCAATGTGTCCCGGTAGGGGTGAATCTAGAACAACACTGTTGACTGCTGCTTGATCTATTGCAAGTAGCTCGAGTGCTATTCTTGAACCAAAAGAAACTCCATATAAATTCCATTTTTTAATGCCTAAAACGTTTCTTAAATCCACTATGTCTTCAGCTATTCCCCTGATTTGATAGGAGGAAAAATCAATACCTTTTAGGGAGAGCCGTGTTTTACAAGCTGAAATTGCTTCTTCTGTCAAATCCTCTTCAACCTCCCAGCAATCTAATGAAGGTTTAGATTCTCCTGAACCTTTTTGATCGATCAGAATCAGATCATTAGAATTTAGTATTTTAGATTGGGGTGTAAGCCACATATATCGATCAGCAATCGATCTTCCGCCTGGCCCACCGTGAAGAAAAAGAATTGGGTCATGCTCAGCTTTTGATGATTTGATTACTGCAAAAGCTGTGCTTGACTCACCTTGCTTGTGGTAGTAGCAGTTAACACTTAATCGCGTAGGTACTACTTCTCCAGGGCATTTTTCAACGTGCTCAGTGGTGTATTCAAGTGTCTCGGGAGAGGAGGCGCAAGAAGTAATAGAAATCAAAAAAACCAAAGTAAGGAAGCTTAAAATAAGCCTAATTTTCACTTTTTAAACGTACATGATTTAAAGAGGAGCTAGTTAAATAGGCGAAAATTGATTTCATTGTCACAGGTGCTTGACATTCTATAAATATGAATTTTAAAGCAACAGAAAATAAGTTATTAATCGATTGTGAAAAATGCACAAAACAAGAATCATTACAATGCGAAGATTGTGTAGTTACTTTTTTATGTGGAGATAATGATTCAACCGCAGTAATAATTAATCTCGAAGAATACCGATCCATCAAGAAGATCGCAGATGCAGGGTTAGTGCCTCCATTACGCTATTCGGAGGCGATTAGAGTTTTTTGACGCTTCAAGCTCATAAAATTCATCATGACTCTTGAGTTGAATAATAACTTGGGTAATGAGTATTTTGAAATAATTTCAAATCTTGCTCCAGAATTGGGTTTGTCTGCATTGGGTGTTACTAATGCAGAACCCTTTGTGGAAACACGGGCAGAAATAGAGCGGAGAAAAGCTAAAGATCTTCATGGGGGAATGCAGTTTACTTTTCGAAATCCTGAACGTTCCACAACTCCAAAAATGATAATGAAAGATGCAAAGTCGCTAATTGTAGGGGCTCTCAGGACTCCAGCTCCACGTCTTGAAAAAGTATCAAATGAAGCGCTAAGAATAGCAGCCTATGCTCGAAATGATTACTACAGTCTTCTGCGTGAAGCGCTCACTGTGATTTCTGAAGTACTGAAAAAAGACGGCTGGAAAGCACAGGTTATTGCTGACGAGAATTCTTTAGTTGACCGTGCAGCGGCTATCCGAGCGGGTATCGGCTGGCATGGTAAAAATGGAAACGTTTTAATCCCTGGACAAGGAAGTTGGTTCGTTTTGGGATCTATTGTTACAAATCTCGAACTTCCAATAAGTGAAAAAGTTCAACAAGACTGTGGCGTTTGTAAGCGCTGTATAGATGGTTGCCCTACAGGGGCAATCATCGAGCCGGGAGTTGTTGATGCAAGAAAGTGTATAGCTTGGCTTGTGCAAGCTCCAGGAATAATTCCGCATGAATATAGAGAAAGTATCGGACACCGTATTTACGGATGTGACGACTGTCAAGAGGTATGTCCAGAAGGAAGAGAACATCGTAAAAGTGATGAGGAATATGATATTAAAGCGGATTATCTAGCATTAGAAATTTTAGAAGCTGAAGACAAAGAGCTTTTAGATCGTTTCTCGTCTTGGTACATAGCGGAAAGAAATCCTCGCTATTTGAAACGTAACGCACTTGTTTCGATCGGTAATTCAGAAGAAACAGAAAATGAACTATTTAAGTCTCTACTAAAGAAGTACTTGTTGAATTCTGATCCTATTTTGAGAAGCCATGCAGCTTGGGCGAGTATTCGTTTGGGTCATGATGAGCTTGTAGATATAGCAAAAAGTGATTCTGACCCTCTGGTCGTAAAAGAAATTATGCTAGCTGAGGCAGAGGGCTCCTTATGAGAAAGCACATATTAATTACTAATGACTTCCCGCCAAAAGTTGGAGGAATCCAGTCATACCTTTGGGAGTTGTGGCGGCGCCTACCAAATGAAGACTTTTTTGTGTACACGACACCTTTTTTTAGAGATCAAGAATTTGATTTTGAACAATCTTTTCGAACCGTTAGGTCAAGGCAAAAAGTTTTGCTTCCTAGTTTTAGAATCAATAAAAAACTAGAAAAACTAAGAAAAGATTTTGATCCCGAATTACTAGTTTGGGATCCGGCATTTCCACTAGGTGTATCAGCTCCATGGGCTCACATTCCATACGCGCTTGTTCTACATGGGGCGGAGTTAGCAATACCTGGAAAATTGCCTCTTGCTAGATCACTTTTAGCAAATACCCTAAAAAAAGCTTCTCTGGTGATCTGCGCTGGGAACTATCCAGCGGAGGAAGCGGAGCGAACGGCGGAGCAAAGTCTACCAATAGTTGTTATTCCGCCTGGTGTTGATATTGAAAGATTTAGTCCCGCAAATGCTTTTGAGAAAGAGGAGGCACGAAAAGGTTTCGAAATTCCTAACGACTCGACAGTGATTCTTGCACTAACTCGTCTAGTTCCTAGAAAAGGTATAGACGTGTTGATAGAGGCAGTTAAAATTCTTAAAGAAACATATCCAGAGTTACTTTTACTAATTGGGGGAACAGGTCGAGATGCTCGACGGTTAGAAGGTTTGTCGAAAGATTTAGCTTCTAATGTTAAATTTCATGGGGAAATTTCGGAAGAGGCTTTACCTGATTTATATAGAGCAGCGGATATTTTTTGTATGCCATGTCGTTCTCGTTGGGGAGGTCTAGAGCAAGAAGGTTTTGGAATAGTTTTCCTAGAAGCAGCAGCTTCGGGAATTCCTCAAATAGCGGGCAAAAGTGGAGGATCGGCAGATGCGGTGGCAAATAATGAAACAGGTTTCATCATCGATGACCCTAAAGATCCGAGACAGTTGGTGCAAACGATTGAGAATCTTTTACAGAATTCAAAAAAAATAGAATGGATGGGTTTGAATGCTCGTAGACGAGCTGAAGATTATTTTTCATACGAACAGCTATCAAAAAGTCTTATTAAGGCACTGGACTCAGCAACTCTTAAGTAGAGTTTTAAACGGAGGGCAATATGAGCGATTATGCGAATCAAAGAAAAGTAATTAAAGCTTCCCCACAGAGATGTTTTGACATGGTGTCAGATGTGGAAAAACTCTCCGAATGGACGAACGATATTAAAGAAGTGAAAGTTCTAGTTAGGGATGACAGTAATCGCCCCGGCGACGTGTCATTTCGAGCGGCTGCAATGGGGAGGAGTACCAATTACACATTGAGATACTCCTATGGCTCCAATCCACTTAGAATCTCATGGCGTTTAGTGGAAAGCGATTTAATCCAAAGAATGAATGGAAACTATGAATTTCATCCTTCTGGAGAAAATGGTGAAGCGACCGAAGTTATTTATGATCTAGATGTAGATCTATTAGTTCGCTTGCCGGGTTTCGTGAAGCGACGAGCGGAAAGCAAAATCGTTCATGCAGCAGTCGATGACCTGAAGGAAAGGCTTGAAGCTAGCGAATAAGAAACAGGGGTTTTAATTTTAAATTTTTTTACGTCTGATTTTTACTTCTTCTTACGGCATCAAGCCAATTTTCATAGAGTTTTTCAGAAAGGTTATTATTAACGTTTGGTAGAAACGGTTCATCCCCTTTCCATAAATTTTCAATTTCTTTCAGTGATCCCCAAACACCGCTTGCTAAACCAGCAAGGAATGCAGCGCCCATGGCAGTTGATTCTTTATTGGACGAACGAATTACGGGAATTTTAAGTTGATCGGCTTGGAATTGCATTAGTAGATTCATTACCGAAGCTCCTCCATCTACTTTCAATTCTGTTGGAGTTGATATTTCATTATTTTTTATCGTTTCAAGAACGTCGCGAGTTTGAAAAGCCATAGCTTCAATTGTTGCTCTTGCTAGTTCAGCTTTTCCAACTCCACGCGTGAGGCCAACAATTATTCCTCGGGCATCAGGATCCCACCAGGGGCTACCTAAACCAGAAAAAGCAGGGACGATAACTACACCTCCGCTGTTTTGAGAATCCATAGCTAGTTGTTCGAGCTCTGAGGCCTTATTTATTATTCCGAGTTCATCGCGCAACCATTGAACTGTCGCTCCTGTTGAAAAAATTGAACCTTCGACCGCGTATGTTAGGGGGGAGCTGGAGTCCAATTTCCACGCGACTGTTGTCAAAAGTCCATCGTTAATCGGAGGTGGGTCTTTACCCAGATTGGTGAGTATGAAAGAACCGGTTCCGTATGTGTTTTTAGTGTCACCAGGTTTAAAACATGCTTGACCAAAAAGGGAAGATTGTTGATCGCCAATAGCACTTCTAATAGGCACTTTTTTACCAAGAGGCCCATCAGTTGATGTTGAGCCAAAATGCCCTGATGTGGGACGAATTTCTGGCAGTGAATTAATAGGAACAGAAAATAAATCGCATAATGTTTGGGACCATTTCCCTTTTATAAGGTCAAACAACATACTGCGAGAGGCGTTTGATGGCTCAGTTGCGTGAACCTCTCCATCCGTAAGTTTCCATATCAACCAAGAGTCCACTGTTCCTAAACAGAATCTCTTTTCTGGATTTACTGAGGTTGTTTTAATCATCCATTCGAATTTTGAAGCAGAAAAATATGGGTCTAAGACTAGGCCTGTTTTAGATCTAATTTCGCTTAGGTAGCCCTGCTCGAACAACTCTTTACAGCGTTTGGTTGTTCTGCGATCTTGCCAAACAATTGCATTATGTAAAGGTTTTCCAGAGTCTTGGTCCCAAATTATTGAAGTCTCACGTTGGTTGGTTATGCCGATGCAAACAATGTCGTGTCCCATTTCTTCCATTCGTTCTGAAACTTCTTTTAGGGTATTTGCTGCAGCAAGCCAGATCTCTTCTGGGTCGTGCTCAATGAGGCCAGGTTCAGGGTAGAACTGAGTGAATTCTTGCTGGCAGGTAGTGAGAATTACACCATATGGGTCGACTGCTAATGTCCTGACGCTCGTAGTGCCTGCGTCTAGAGCTAGAACTACTTGCAATTTTGTTCCTTCCTTGCTTAGGAGAAATCTTCTTCAGTCATGAAGCTTGCATAATTACTACATAATACAGGGGCACCTTCTTCAGGAGGGTCTCCATCGGTGACAGGCGCATTTATGGCTTCAAGTGATTCATTTTGTCTAACCATTATTTGCACAAAGGAAATATCTGCACCTGCAATTAATTCAGATGCTGTGCAGACCAGCATTGCGAATGCAAGGCGGTTGCTCTTTGAGTCGTCTTGAGGGAAACCGTCAAGGCTATCTAAATGTATTTCTAGTAAAGCATTTTCAAGGATGGCACCGATGACGCTACTGCCTTCAGCAAATGGAGAAACGAGTTGTGTTTCTTGCTCAGTCAAAGTAGGTCCAGCTAGAACTTGGTCCAAGATAACGTTTATTGAACCGTCTCCGGAAATTTCTCGATTAACAGCTTCAAGTTTCATTTCGCCATCTAGATTTGCTTTAGCTAAGAATATTTTGACTGTTTCTTTAGGCGCAGGTGGTTCAGTAGTTGTCGAAGCAGGGGGCAGTAGCGCATCTGGTAAATTTGAAGAAAGATCCCTAGGGTTTTCATCGAGAGGAATAGTGCAACCAATCATTGAAGAGATGACGATTAATAGAGTGAGAGTAGTCAAGTTTTTTTTCATAACGATTCCTCTCTTGTATTAGGTAATTCGATTACGAAGCGAGAACCTGTGAGTGATTTCGTTATTTTTGGATCTTCCACCCAAACTTTCCCACCGTGAAGTCTGACGTCTTCCTGCACGAGACTAAGTCCTAACCCCGTTCCTCCGTCATCGCCTCGCTGCCCACTACTTGAACCTCTTGAAAAACGGTCAAAGATAATGTCCCTTTCCTCTTTTGAGATACCCGGCCCAGCATCCTCTACAGCTATTTGGATCATATTTTCATTTGTAGAAACTTCTATAACGGTAGCTCCACCCCCGTAACGTTGCGCATTGTCTAAAAGATTCGAAAGAGCCCTTGCGAGGCGTCTTTTATCAACGCTTATAACCAGCGCGCCTGCATTAGAGGGAAGCGTGTAACTAATGGAGGTATCGTTTCTGGTGGCCGCTTGTATGAACTGAGAAACGTTAACTTCTTCTAGCTCTAGAGATGCAGCACCAGCGTCGTAACCAGATATTTCGAGAAGTTCAGACACGAGACGATTAAATCTTTCTAAATCACGCGATAGAAGATCGAGTGCAGTTTGAGATCTAACTGAAAGCTCATTTTTTCTAGATTCAAGAACTCCGACACTTGCTTTAAGTGTGGTTAAAGGACTTCGCAGTTCATGGCTTACTTCAGATGCAAAACGCGCATCTCTGTGGATTCGTTCCTCAAGGGCTCTAGCCATTTCATTGAAAGATTCAGACAGTCGGTCCAGATCAGGGTCACTTTGTCGAATTAACCTCGTATCTAGACGACCTCCAGCGATTGCTTCTGCCGCTTCTCTTACGTTTCTCAGGGGACGCAATGTTCTTCGGCTTATCCACCAGCCGAGAAGTGCGGCTAGTGATGTAACACCTGCACCAGCACCAAAAAGAATTATTCTAAGATCATCAAGAGTTTCTTCCAGATCAGTTAGATCCACTACGGCAAAATATGCAGCGTCGAAAACCTGAAGTGGGATTCCTAAAACGAGACGAGTTTTACCATTTATTTCTGCTCTTAGCTGCCCTGCTCTGAGTTCGGTGACACGGTTTAAAATATTCTGAGGGATATCTTCCCTGTCTAACTCTTGAGAAGGAAGCCAGTCGTTTCCAATTCTTATTAAACGTTGACTTCCTTCGATTTTTGTCATTGAGTCGACAATCGACGGTAGGTCTTCCACCGAAGATTCTGGTGTTAGCTGATTAGATAAACGAGTGGCATTGGTCGAAGCAAACGCTGATGCTGCATTTTCACGACTGTCGATAAGTTGTTGTCTGGTAAGCACAAGAGTAACGCCAGAAAGTCCGATCGATACGAGCAAGCCTCCGACTGCGAAGAAGAGAGAAATTCTAGTTCGTAGACCGAGTTTCAATCTGTAAGAAGTGTTTTCGCTTTTGTTGTGGTTTGTGTTTGACATGGTTGCTTACTTCGTTTAACCGTAATCAAAATTGGGTCTGAAGTTTGTAACCCATTCCTCTTACAGTGACCACGTATTTTGGATTAGCGGGATCGACCTCAACTTTTGTTCTGAGACGTCTGACATGAACATCTACAAGTCGACTATCACCGAAATAGTCATACCCCCAAACTCGCTCAAGCAAGTCCTCACGACTTAGAACTTTTCCAGGGTTGGTAGCCAGTTCTATCAAAAGTTTGAATTCTGTGCGTGTTAGATGGACTTCTTGACCGCTTATTCTAACCATTCCTTCATCGGCGATTATCTCAAGCTGATCAAATGAAAAATTTGAAGGCGTTCCGATAGTTTTAGATCTTCTGAGAAGCGCTCTAACGCGTGCAGATAATTCCTTTGGATCAAAAGGCTTCCTTAGATAGTCATCCGCTCCAGCTTCTAATCCGGCTACCACATCGTGACTATCTGAGCGTGCTGTAACCATAACGATTGGAACGTCCCCTAAACGCCGTATTTTTCGGCAAACCTCGAACCCATCGATTCCTGGAAGCATGATGTCTATTAAGACGACATCGCTAGGCTGTCTTGAAAAAGAAGCCAACGCATCTTCGCCATTGGAGGTTTCTTCGACCTCCCAGCCTTCTTCCTGAAGAGCGAGACTGACGGCAGTACGAATTCTTTCGTCATCTTCTACAGTGAGAATTCTTACACTCATACTTTAATGTTGCCTCATTTCTGGGTTAATTGTGGCATTTTGTAAAGATTGAAATTTCTATAAGTCTTTATTTGGTTAACTGATTTGATTTTAAGGCTTTTTTCGCCAATGTTCTTTGACAATTATTAACAATCTATTTGACTGTTTATTATTAATTCTACTACTTGGTCAATCAAGTGTTCAGATGCAGCTACCGTAATAGTGTCGCTAGAGAGCTCTGAGGAGCTTTTCAAAAGGCTTACTTCATAATCTTTTGAAGAGTTAGATTTTGAAAGATTAATGGTCTTAATCACACCCCCAGCATTCTTAACAAGAGCATGTCCTGCTGAAATATCCCATGGGGAGAGACCATGTTCAAAAAAAGCATCGACTCGACCACATGCAACTGAGGCCAGATCAAATGCTGCTCCACCTATCCGACGTATATCCCTAATTTTAGGCAAAATTCCAATAAGATTTTTTGCCTGAGTGGCTCGGAAGTCAGATTTGTAAGAGAAGCCTGTAGCAACTAAAGCGTTTGAAAGTAGCTTCGTTTTGCTAACTTCAACTGTTTTGCCGTTGCGCGTTGTGCCATGAGCAGAAGAAGCGCTGAAGAGCTCATTTAGCAGAGGAGCGTATATGGCCCCAACTTCTGTCGTGTTATTGATTTCCACTCCTACCGATATTGAAAATCCGGGGTGTCCATAAATGAAATTTGTTGTTCCATCTATGGGATCGATAAACCAGCGAACACTATTTTTTCCTTTGACATGTGTTCCTTCTTCACAGATTATTTCATCATCTGGTCTGAGATTGCTGATGTATTCCGTGATTCTCTTTTCTGACCATTTGTCAATTTCAGTCACTAAGTCAGTTGTGGAGCTTTTGTAATTAAAAGTGTGTCGCTCTCCAATTTTTTTCGCAACTTTTTTGCCAATCTTTTTAGCTGCTTTAGATGCAACTGATCTCAAATCTTCTTCTAATGAATTGTTACTCAACTGGATGCCTCTCACGTGCAGATTGTTGACGTTCAGTCGTCTTCCACTCGGACATAGCCTTAAGAGCTAGGTTGGTAACAATTGATACACCACCTGCAGATAACAAGGCTGAACCTAGCCCTATGGAACCGGAAATCGTATCGCATTTGGTTTCACACTGTAAATCTGTAACTGCGTACCCAACGAGACCTCCGCACAGTCCAGAAACAGTGATTGCAACAACAGCTAGAATTCTTGCTTTCAGAGAAGGGATCGAAGAAGAGAACATGGAAATTAATACTCCTGATTGTGTATTCGAAAGTAGGTGCTAACTTTAGGCTACAGGCCAGAATGAGCCATCTAATTGGGTGAACGGTATTGATATGAAAAATGAATCTTTTCGAAACTGGTCAGTTGCGGGGGGGATTATTCGAAAAAATTCTGATGTTTTATTGGTAGCTAATCGTCGCAAAGACAGCGCGAAGCTCAGAGGAAAGGGTGGAATAGATTGGAGTCCACCTGGAGGTGTGGTTGATCAAGGTGAGAGTGAACTTGAAGCTTTAGAACGCGAAGTGTACGAGGAAACTGGTTTACGGGTATCAACTTGGTCGGAGTTTATATATAGGGTTCATGTGAATTTCCAAGAACACGGCATGCATCTAGAAGTCAAGGTTTTTGAAGCCATTGAATGGAAGGGATCGATAGTTGTAAATGATCCAGATGGAATTGTTGAAGATGCCAAATTTTTTTCTGAAGAGGATTGTGAAATTCGATTAAAAGATTCTCCAGTTTGGGTCAGAGATCCGTTTCTCACTTATTTAAAGGATGAAATAGCTTCAGAGAAAAGTTTTGGTTATTTAGTTACATCTGATGATTCCGGCGACTTGATAGTGAAACGTAATCAATGACAACTCCAATACTTCATGTGGATATGGATGCCTTCTTTGCTTCTGTTGAATTGCTTCGTCATCCCGAATTAGAAGGTAAGCCGGTTGTCGTCGGAGGAAGTGGGAGTCGCGGTGTCGTAGCTGCAGCTTCCTATGAGGCAAGGTCTTATGGGATCTACTCTGCAATGTCCTCCAGAAGGGCTAGAAGGCTTTGTAAAGATCTTGTATTCATTTCTGGAGATTACGAATTTTATGTTGAGATAAGCGAAAGAATTATGAATATTCTCAGGAGGTTTACACCACTCGTGGAACCGTTATCTCTAGACGAAGCTTTTTTAGATGTTGGAGGAGTTCGAAGAGTTCATGGAGAGCCTAAGTCTATTGCCCATAAAATTCGAAACTCAATATACGAAGAGGAAGGTCTCAGGTGCAGTGTCGGAGCTTCTGTGAATAAATTTTTAGCGAAACTTTCAAGTGAAAATGCAAAACCTAAGGTAGGTCCAAAAGGTCCTATATATGGTGACGGTGTTTTCCTTCTTAATGAAAGTGAGATAGGAACGTTTTTAGAACCGCTTGCTGTTAATGCAATGTGGGGTGTTGGGCCTAAAACTCACAAAAAGTTAAATGCGCTAGGGATAGAAACTATTGGAGAGTTGGGGCGAGTTTCTGAGGGTAGTTTGGTTTCGAGCCTGGGAAAAGCAACAGGTCAACAACTCTGGCGGCTGGCGAGAGGCATTGATGATCGGAATGTGCTAGTAGATCAAGAAGCTAAATCCATAGGGCATGAGGAAACATTTTCTAAAGATTTAATAAAGCGTGAAGACGTAGAACGTGAGTTGGTCAGATTGGTTGATTCTGTTGTATGGCGTTTAAGAAAATCTAAAAAAAAGTGTCGAACGATTTCATTAAAAGTCAGATATTCCGACTTTTCTACTTTTTCTCGCTCTCATACTTCGTCTGAACCGACGTGGTCTTCTTCAGTGCTGCTGGAAGAAGCAAAGAGGTTGCTTGATGACGTAGATCTTAACCATGGGATAAGACTGCTTGGAGTTTCTGTAACAAATCTAGATAAAAATTTTGTTGAGCAACTTAGATTTTCTGAAGATTCTTATTCCGATAGAGAGAACACTGAGGGGGTTGTCGAATTGATTAGAGATCGATTCGGTGCAGCATCAATTGGACCAGCGAGCATACTTGGTTCCAGTGGAATACGCGTTAAAAGAAAAGGTGAACAGCAGTGGGGGCCAGATCATGATTCAACGGTTGAGTAGAATGGATTAGATTCCGATAGGTGTTATGGCTGATTAACAGTTAGAATTTTATTAACGTAGTTAAAGTACGCAGGAGAGTCAGACAAATGCCACTTTCAGAAGATGAAGAGAGAATCCTTCTTGAAATCGAAGAAAATCTTTACGAGAGCGATCCGGAATTAGCGCGTGAAGTTTCTGAAACAACTGTTTACACAAAGTCCCTCAAGAATTTAAAATGGTCAGTTCTAATTTTTTTTCTTGGGGTGGCCTGCATGATAATTACTTTGTCAATTTCTTTCGTGGTTGCGTTTCTTGCGTTTCTCTTAATGCTTTTTGCAGCACTTGCAATTGAAAGGAATGCTAGGAATTTAGGAAGAACCGGTATCCAACAGGCTTCACAATCCTCACTTTGGAACCAAAAGGGCATCAAATTAGGAGATTCATCTCAGAAGTTCCGAGATTTAATGAAGGATCGTTTTCGTCGCGACAATCTAGGCTGATTTATCAAGGAGACTGCTAGTGCAGGAGATTCTCGCAGTGGATGTGGGTGCAACTAAGCTTGCTGTAGCTCGAGTCACACCAGACGGCTTGATTAAAAAACAATCTTCAATACCTACAGAAGCTAATAATGGGGAAGAGTTGTTTAATAGGCTGCTTTCTTTATCTAAAGAAGTTCTCGAAGAAGTTGAAGTCGAGGGTTGCGGCGTAGGAAGCGCGGGACCAATGAGTAACAAAGGTGAAGAGATCTCGCCACTAAATATTCCTCAGTGGAGAAACTTTCCTCTTCGTTCGAAATTGTCAGAAGCTCTCGGTGTGCCGGTGGTTCTCGACAATGATGCTAAAGCAATTGCTTTAGCAGAAGGTTGGATAGGGGCAGCTTCTGATCAAAGAAACTACTTAGCGATGGTTGTCTCTACCGGAATCGGAGGCGGTCTCGTGATAGACGGAAAGCTCCTAGACGGCGAAATGGGAAACGCTGGTCATATCGGACACATAAATGTTCAACCTGATGGACCGTTATGCGCATGCGGCAGTAGAGGTTGTCTTGAGGCAGTTGCTTCCGGATCTGCAATAGAGAAAGAAACGGGCATGTCAGCAATTGGAGCATCGGAAGAAATAAAGATTCGTTCTGGTTATTTTGTTGGGAAAGCTATCTCGATAGCAGTCAATTTGCTTAATGTTCCTACAGTGCTTATTGGAGGTTCGGTTGCTTTAGGATTCGGATCTTCTTTTCTTAACGAGGTTCGTTCAACAGCAGTAAATTTTTGTGGTCTTGACTTTACTCAAAATCTACAAATAAATTTTGTGGGTCTTAAAGAGGAAGCTCCTTTAATCGGAGCTGCTGCGGTTTGGATTAATGCGAAAGGCGCATAATTTATGCTGACTTGGAAATGGTTCTTCAAACTTTTGCTTGTTTTAGTGTCGAAACCTTCATTGTGGACTACAAGCATTAGACAGGTTTTTTTACTCGCAAAAAGGAGATGGCTGTTGACTTTGCCTTTTCTGCCATCTCCTAGTAGGGATTTTATGGAGTTCAGATTCGTTACTTATCAAGGGCATGTGGAGAAATTACCGGACGTTAAGGTTGTAATTGCCTGGCTTGCATGGGTATCAGATATAGAAAAATCAAAGATCTGATTTTATGGAAAGTTGGATTGTTAAAAAGTCAGAAGGAAGTGTTGCAGATAGGCATCTGACACTTCCTAGTTTTGACGCAAGGCAAATAATTATTCATGAAATTGATAAGCCAACTATGGTCTTTGGAACTGCACAGAGAAATAACTATCTCGAAGTAGAGATTAAATGTGATTACGTTTATAGGAAATCAGGAGGGGGAGCTGTTTTTCTTGAACCCGGCCAGGTCTTATGGGTCGATTTCGTTATTCCGCGAGAAGACCTTTTATGGTGCGATGATATTAGATATTCCTCGGTATGGCTGGGTGAACTCTGGGTGAGCGCCTTGCGAGAGGTCGGCCTGTCTGGCGTCGTTTATGATGGTGAAATCCGAAAAAATGAACTCTCTCCATTTGTATGTTTTGCTGGTTTAACAACTGGCGAAGTTACACTTTTCGGCAAAAAAATCATTGGTATCAGTCAGAGGCGAACTCGAGAAGGGGCGTGGTTTCAGTGCGCAGCTTTATTTTCTTGGCCTGTAAAAGCAATTGTGGACCTTCTTCATCTCGAACCAAGAGAAAAGAGCATTGAAGACTTGTTTGAACTTGCAGCTCCGATTGAAGGAGATCCAGATGAATTATTGCAAGCATTAATTAAAAGCGTCGATTAAGACTGTTAGCCCCTAAAAATCAAGGAAATTTACTTAAATCTTTCACTAAGGGCGCGCCTATTGACAAAAGTGGGGTGTTATACTAGAAATGTGGAGGAAAATGGGGCGAAATGGAATAATTGCTCTTCTTTTCTTACAAATTCTTAAATGAGGTAGAAAAAGGGAACGAAGAATGCTTTTTGTAGGAACACATGAACATTCATTAGATGAAAAGGGACGTGTGGTTCTTCCCGCGAAATTCAGGTCCCGTTTCTCTGCAGAGGCTTTTATTTCACCTGCCGCAAACTGCATAGCAATTTACACTCCGGAGGCTTTTGCAGAAATGGTTTCTCGGCTTCAGGTTCAAGTTCAAGACGGAAGTGTAGAACCCAAAGTGCTTAGAAGACTTGCTGCTAGTTCTGATGAGCAACGCATAGATAGTCAGGGGAGATTGAGCATCCCTCAACGTTTACGTGATTTTGCTTCTTTGGAGAATGAAGCACTTCTATGTGGCGCGATTACTCATATAGAGATCTGGAACCCGGATGATTGGGAAGGAATGGCAGAGGATCTTGATAGGTCTTTAGCCGACACCTTCTGGCAAGGAGGGGGAATATAGGCAACTGATTACTTTGAATGTTCCGATTATGGATCGTTCTCCGGATAACGGATGGAAGGCCCCTCCTCCACCTCCTCCCATCAAGATCTTTAGAAAGTTCTTAGGTTTAGTTATTCGGGGAACGGTCGATAGTCGGAAAGTATTTAAAAGGTAATTAAGTGGAAAATAAAACAACTTCTAATTTCAAACACAAAGCAGTAATGATGGAAGAAGTGCTTAATGTCGTCGACCGTATTCCACCCGGGATCTTTATTGATGCGACAGTTGGCGGAGCTTCTCATTCGGAAGAAATATTAGCAAGACGGCATGATCTTGAAATTGTTGCTATAGACCGCGATCAGTCAGCACTAGAAGCAGCGCGTTGCAGGCTCCAAAGGTTTTCAGAAAGAGTGAGATTTGTTCATGACTCTTTTTCTTCCTTGGAGAGAATTTTGAATGATGAAAGCATCTCTTCGATTTCTGGTTTTCTTTTCGACCTTGGTGTTTCTTCACCTCAATTAGATAATGCGGAAAGGGGGTTTAGCTATCGCTATGAAGGTCCTATTGACATGCGAATGGATATTCGCCAGAAAAAGACGGCTTCTTATTTGCTTAATAATTTAGAACAGTCTGAGTTGCAAAGAATCATTGAAAAGAATTCAGACGAACGGTTTGCCGGTCGTATAGCTGCATCGATTGTTAAAAATAGACCGATAGGAAATACTTTAGAGTTTGCCGAATTGATTAAAAAAGCGATTCCAGCTGCAGCAAGAAGAAGAGGGGGACACCCTGCCAAAAGAACTTTTCAAGCGATTCGAATAGAAGTTAACCACGAATTGGAAGAGTTGATTAACGGATTAAATGCTTCGATTGACTGTTTGCAATCAAAAGGATGTGGAGTGGTCATTTCTTATCATTCAGGTGAAGATCGAATAGTTAAGGAATTATTCAGGAATGCGGTTACCGGTGGTTGCAGTTGCCCTAGAAAGCTTCCGTGTGTCTGTGGTGCCATACGAAAAGGAGAATTGCCACATTCTGGCTTAACCCCTTCAAAAGGTGAGATAGAAGAAAATAGACGCGCTAAGAGTGCCCGTATGCGAGTTTTGGAGGCTTTATGACTATTGCAGCGGATTTTCCAATATCTCGTAAAAAAACAGTTAGAACTATTGAGCGAACAAAAAAGAATAGTTTTACGTTCTCTATTTTTCTTGGAGTAATTATCTCTTTCATTCTTCTTTTTTCTGTGGCGGGTTCGCACGCTTTCTTAATTACTGTTCAACAAGAAGTTGATTCATTGCAAAGTCGAATCACGGAGGAAATGGGCGACTCTCAGGAGTTGAGAATTCAAGTTGCAGAATTAAAAAATCCAGAAAGAATTCGTGCCGCAGCAGAAGGACGTTTAAATATGTTACAGCCACCTATTAGAAAACAGATACAACCAGTTTCCGGACTTCCAACTCCGCCGGATAACCCTTTTAGGCGATGAAGTAAATGTTTAAAAGTAGAAAAAAAGTAAAGAAAAAATCTCTATCTCTACCTCTGAAAAGTTTTTTTAGGCGGGCTGTTTTCGTTGGAGTTGTAATGGTTTTAATCTCAGGTGCTCTTGTTTGGAGATTGGCTTATTTTCAGATCTTAGATTCTGAGCGTTATGTCGCTCATGGGGTGAGTCAGAGAATGAAAACAGAGAAAGTATTCGCTCAACGTGGATCAATCCTTGACCGATATGGTGTGGATTTAGCACTTTCTGTACCAAGACGCTCGTTAGTTGCGGATTCAAGACTTGTCGAGGATCCAGTTCAAACTGCCAAGGCTCTGATTCAGATAATTGGTGGTGATTTAGAAGAATTAGAAGAGAAACTTAGTAGTGGAAAACAGTTTGTATATCTGTCACGACAAGTAGAGGATCGTTTTGCAGATGCTGTTTTAGCATTAAAACTTCCCGGTATTTATACCCAAAAAGAGCAAAGTCGAGTTCGGCCGGACGGAGACTCTGTATTAGCTATTATCGGTAGAACGGATATAGATGGAAATGGTATAAGTGGATTAGAAAAATCGTATGACCAATACCTTTCGGGAGTAAACGGACTCAAAATAGTTGAACGAGGTCCTAGAGGTGCAACAATTCCAGGCGGAGAGTATTCCTTGGAAGCAGCTGAGAATGGTGAGACGATTATCTCCACCTTGGATCGCTCTCTTCAATTCGAAGCTGAGAAAATTTTAATTTCTGGCGTCGATAAAGCGGAAGCTCAAGGTGGTCTTTTAGTTGCAATGAGACCAGCAAGCGGTGAAATATTAGCTTCAGTGGCAGTAGAGAGAAATGCAGATGGCGTAACTCGGCAAGTTAGTGAACATCGAAGTGCAACATGGACTTTTGAACCAGGTTCGATAATAAAACCATTGACTTTCTCTGCTGTTTTAGACGCTGGTTTGGCTTCGATAGATTCCGTTCGAAAAGTTGCGGACGAGATACACGTTCATGACTCAGATTTTTCAGACTGGTTTGACCATGATGAGACTGATTGGTCTGTTTCAGAAATTCTTTATAGATCCTCAAACGTTGGAACTATTCTCTGGGCACAAGAAGTTGGGCCGTCACTATTACATAATAAGCTTCAAAAATTTGGTATCGGTAGAAAAAGTGAATTAAATTTCCCCGGTGAAGCAAATGGTATTCTCTTACCAGTTGAAAAGTGGTCCGGAACTTCTCTGCCGACTATAGCAATTGGCCAGGGGGTTTCGGTTACCCCTGTTCAGATGTTGACGGCATATGCGACTCTTGCTAATCGTGGTGTGAAGCCCGCGCCCACCCTTGTGCGTGGTATGGGGGATAATGGTGACATGCTCTTAAATTTAGAAAATACTAAACCAGAAAGAGTTATTAACCTTCAAACAGCTGAGTCGTTAGTGGAGATTATCGAAGCAGTAGTTAGCTCTGGTACCGGGAGAAATGCACAACTTCCTGGATACAGGGTTGCTGGTAAGACCGGTACTGCATGGAAACCTCAGTTAGGTGGCTACGGAGAAGAGAAAGAGGATCGCCGATATGTGGTTAGTTTTGCCGGATTCTTTCCAGTTGATGATCCTGAAATTGTAGCTTTGGTACTAGTTGACGAACCTTCCTCTTCCGCTGACTCCGGAGGGAAAGCAGCAGCTCCGATTTTTGCTGATTTTGCTAAATTTGCAGCACGTCAATTAAGAATCCCATCCGAAAATGAGAAAATTGACCCTTCTTCCTCTGAGCGTGTGGTTGCTGTTACGCCAGCGCAGGCAAGCTTATTGGCTCCAAGTCTTGCTGAGCTAGTTAGTGAAGAAATTGCAGGATCAATAGTTGAGTAATGTTTTTATCTGAACTAGTCGATGGCATTGAAGGTTTGCTTGACAGTAAAAAAAGCGATCCAGAGATTAGGCGTGTTATTCATGACTCACGCGAAATCAATGAGGGTGATATTTTTTGCTGCATAAAAGGTGAGCTTACGGATGGCCATAGTTACATCCAAGAGGCAATTGATTCAGGAGCTGCGGCTGTCTTGGCTGAAGAATCAACTGCTTTTCATGTTCCAACTTTTTTGGTTGATGATGTTAGGAGTGTATTGCCTTATGTTGCTTCTCGAATAGTGGGCAACCCATCAAAAGAATTAAATGTTGTAGGCGTTACTGGAACTAACGGTAAAACGAGTGTGGTAAGCATGTTGTCGGAGATATTGCATGATTATGGAGTATCAACAGCGACCATCGGGACCTTAACAGGTGTTCTAACAACTCCAGAAGCTCCTGAACTTCAAAGAGAATTACGTAAATATTGCAATAATGGAGTTGAAGTTGTTGCGATGGAAGTATCTTCTCATGCGCTTGTTCAGCAGCGAGTAGAGGAAACTTATTTTTCAACGGTTGCTTTTACGAATCTGAGCCACGATCATCTCGATTTTCACGGAGAAATGGATAGTTATTATCAGGCAAAAGGCCTACTTTTCAATCGAAACTTCTCAGAAAGAGCAATAATCGTAATAGATCAAGAGTATGGCCGCTCTTATTACGAAAAGGCCATTGCAGATGGTATGGAGGTAGAAGCACTTTCGCTCCAAAAAAGGAATGTCTTATTTGATGAGAAAAGCTCTTCTTTTGACTGGCGGGGTGAAAGAGTAAGTATTTCTTTGGGTGGTCCTTTCGCATTCGCTAATGCACTTGTTGCTGCCGAAATTGCTGTTCAACTTGGATTAGAGACTCGTGACATTATTTCGGGATTAAATTCAATGAAAGGCATTCAAGGAAGGTTTGAGTCTCTATCAATTACTTCAGACATATCTGCAATTATTGACTATGCGCACACTCCGACTGCTCTGGAAGAACTTCTTAAGGGGTGCCAAAAAATAGTCACTGGACGAATTATTCTTGTCTTTGGATGTGGTGGTGACAGAGATTCGGAAAAACGTCCTCTGATGGGAGAAGTCGCGAGTGTGGGAGCTGATGTGAATATTTTGACGAGTGACAACCCTCGTGGTGAAGATCCAAGCAAAATAATTTCTGAAATTATTACTGGCATGTCTATAAAACCTCACAGCGTTGAAGTTGATAGAAAACAAGCGATAGAAGAGGCTGTTACTGCAGCTAAACCAGGTGATCTGCTTGTAATAGCTGGACGGGGACATGAAGAGTATCAAGAGATTAGGGGAGAGAGAATTCCTTTTTCCGATAAAGAGGTATTACTAGATGTGATTGCGAAATCAACTTTTTCGGATAAGCGATGATACGAATTCTTATCGCTGCTGCTATTTCAATGGTAGTTTCTTTGTTTTTGAGTCGAACTTTGGTTTTTTGGTTAACACGACTAAAAATTGGACAACCAATTCGTGAAGATGGTCCTGCTGGTCACGTCACAAAAGCAGGAACACCAACGATGGGTGGTGTGGGAATCGTCGCGGGAGCTACAGCTGGTTACGTCATTAGCGATTTATATCACGGAATTTATACTCGAACAGGAATTTTTGTAATGCTGAGCATTCTTGGTGCAGGAGCGGTGGGACTTATTGATGATTGGATCAAAGTAGTTCGCGAGAGGAATCTGGGCTTAAATAAAAAAACAAAAATGTTTGGTCTTTTACTGGTAGCGGTAATTTTCGCTATTTTAATGACCAACTATTCACCTGTTCATACTCAAATTTCCTTCACACGTTTTGATTATCCGGGATGGGAGATCGGAGAAGTTTTGTGGAGTATTTGGGCGGTTCTTCTTATTTCAGGATCAGCAAATGCTGTCAACTTGACCGATGGGTTGGACGGATTGGCAGCGGGAGCCGGCATTTTCTGTTTCGGGGCATTCGGGGTCATTTCATTTTGGCAGTTTCGGTACCCCGAATTGTATGATGTTCCACACGCCTTGGACTTGGCGGTAGTTTCGGCAGCTATGGCCGGCGCTTGCTTGGGTTTCTTGTGGTGGAACTCAGCACCGGCACAGATTTTTATGGGTGACACGGGATCTTTAGCGATCGGAACAGGATTAGCGACCCTATCTCTTGCAACGAATACTCAACTACTTTTACCTATTGTGGCTGGTTTATTTGTTGTCGAGACACTTTCTGTGATCATTCAAGTGGCCGGATTTAGACTTTTTTCTAAGCGAAGAGTCTTCAAAATGGCTCCTCTTCATCATCATTTTGAATTATCCGGCTGGCCTGAAACCACTGTAATTGTGCGTTTTTGGATGATGTCCGGTCTATGTACAGCTCTTGGTATAGGTCTTTTCTATGGCGACTCACTTCGCTCTGGAATAGTCGGGTTGATTGCCGGTGTTCATTGATGAGCGAAGAGATTTTAGTACTCGGATTGGGAGTATCTGGCTGCGCTGCGAGTGAGGCACTGATTTCGCGAGGATACAACGTCTGTGTAGTAGATGACTATCTTTCAGAATCTATTCATGAATGGGCTGATGATTTATCTCTTGAGCTTTTACCGATTCCTGAGAGTGACAAGTGGGATAATTTGCTTCAAAGATTTTCACAAATTGTCGTTAGTCCCGGTATCCCAGATAGACATCCTGTTTTCGACTCTGCTTTTCGAGTTGGATCGTTGATCATCGATGAAGGGGACCTGGCTTCAAAATGGGATAAAAGACCCCGATGCGCAGTTACTGGAACTAATGGCAAAACCACGGTCGTAACACTTGTCACAGAGATGCTTAAGCATTCAGGTTTAAATGCTTTTGCGGCTGGCAACTTAGAGACTCCTGTAGTAGCTGCTATAGAGGATACTACAGCAGACTGCTTTGTGATTGAGGCCTCATCTTTTCGACTAGCTCATACGCTTAGTTTTAAAGCGTCACCGGCAGTTTGGTTGAATTTTGCACCTGACCATCTTGATCATCATTTGAATCTAGATTCGTATTTAAATGCAAAGAAACGCGTCTGGGAGGGAGTAACGAAAAAGTCTGACGCGCTTGCAAATTTTTCTGACCCGATTGTGAAACAGCATTCACCTGAAGGAGCTACTGGATTTGGAGTCATGGGTTCTTGTAGCTATGTGGAAGGTTTCAATTTATTAATCGAAGATGATGTGGTAGTTGATATAAGAGATTTACCACGCAATATGCCTCATGATTTAGAAAATGCTCAGGCTGCACTCCTCCTAGCTAAGAAATTCGGAGCTGATATGGGGTCTTGTATTGAAATTCTCAATGGTTTCACAGGGTTAAAGCACCGAGTTGAATTGGTGGCGCAAAAAAATGGAATTTCTTTTATAAATGACAGTAAATCGACTACTCCTCACTCCACAGTTTCGGCATTGAGAGGACTTCAAGATGTTGTTTTAATAGTGGGTGGGAAAAATAAAGGACTCGATTTAACTATTTTAAAAGAAGCCAAACCTGTCGCTGTTATAGCTATCGGTGAAGCTGCAGAAGAAATGACTGAGGTCTTCAAAGACGTGTGCAGTATTAAAATAGCGAACACAATGAACGAAGCTGTTGAGTTGGCTTATAAAAAAGCACCGCCCATGGGGACTGTTCTACTCTCACCTGCGTGTTCCTCTTTCGACTGGTATGGATCTTATTCTGAAAGAGGTTCGGATTTCATTAGAGCAGTTTCCGAATTAGAAATATTTTAGGTGGATTGTGAGCACTGTTAAAACGCCGACTCGAGTAGGTAAGAAGCTACTAAATATCGCTGCAAGCCCTCCGGGCGTTCGTTCCTTACGTTTCGTTGTTTTAATTTCTGCGATGATCATACTCACGCTTCTAGGGGTAGTGATGGTGCTTTCAGCATCGTCAGTTAACGATCTTCGTATTTTTGGAGATACTTGGCACCATCTAAAGAGACAGGTTTTATGGCTGTTTCTTGGTGTCGCTTCTATGGCAACAACAATGCGAATTGACTACCGAATCTTTAAAAAATTCTCAACTCCATTTCTATTATTCTCTTTGCTTCTTTGCGGTCTTGTTTTGTTTCCGGGTATTGGCATTACGGCTAATGGTTCTGCTAGGTGGATAGGTGTAGGTTCTTTTACCTTCCAACCTTCTGAGTTTCTTAAACTCTCGATGGTTATTTATTTAGCAGATTTATTTTCAGGATCGAAGAAAAAAACTAGTGTAACAATCACTTCGATCAAGAAATTCTTATTAGTTCTCGGGACTGCATCGGCTCTTTTGATGCTTGAGCCAGATTTAGGTACAACAGCTATCATCGCTGCAATTTCGTTATCGGTTTTGTTTTTTTCGGGTTTTAGAATTAGAAATCTTTTTTTAATGGGCTTTTCTGGAATTGCTCTACTTTTCGCCGCGAGTTACACATCTGGCTATAGGCGTAAGAGGCTTTTAGGAGTTTTAGATCCTTGGCAGGATCCTACAGGTATTGGTTGGCAGGCTCTTCAATCAGCTGTAGCTATTTCACAAGGTGGAGTGAGTGGATTGGGACTTGGTGAAAGTCGAGCTAAATGGGGCTTTCTGCCTTTTTCGCACACCGATTTTATTTTCGCAATTGTTGCGGAAGAATTAGGTTTTGTTGGAGCCTGTGTAGTAATCCTTGCATTTTTATCAATTGGTTTGGCGGGTTTAGTTACCGCTTTTAAAGCCCCTGATAGCTATGGTCAACTTTTAGCAGCTGCTATAACAGCTTGGATAAGCATTCAAGCGTTTGTGAATTTAGGAGCAGTTTTAGGAATGCTGCCAATCACGGGAGTGCCACTTCCTTTCGTCTCTTCAGGTGGTAGCTCTTTGGTGGTGACTATGGCAGCCTTTGGAATTTTACTGAACGTAGCTAGGCAAAAGCGATGATCGTGGAGAAAAGCGAATGATTTCAGATTCTTGCCGGGTTTTAATAGCAGGTGGAGGTACGGCAGGTCATGTAATTCCAGCTGTAGGGATAGCAAAGGCACTTTACAGAAAAGGGGTTTTACGAGAAGAAAATGAAGTCCATTTTGTTGGAAGCAAGAGGGGAGTAGGTCGAGAAATAGTTCATGACGCTGGATTTGAGATGACTGTACTTCCAGGCCGAGGGATTCAAAGAAAAATTACTTTTCGGAACGTAACCTCGATTCTTTCTTTATTCGCAGCCTTTCTTCGGGCTTCCTTGATGATCATCAAAGCGAAACCAGAAATTATTGTCGTAATGGGAGGTTATGCAAGTCTTGCCTGCGGTTTAGCTGGAAGACTTTTTAACGTGCCTCTTTTGGTAGCTGAACAGAATGCAGTTCCGGGAGCTACAAATAAGATAATTGCACGTTTTGCGAAAGTATCAGCTATTTCTTTTGATGCCGTTGAGCTTCCGAACCCAGTAGTGACAGGAAATCCATTAAGGTCTGAGATTTTAAGATTTATTGAAACAGATTCTCGTAATGAAACTAGGCGGGAGTTGGGAGTCGGCGATCGTAAAGTAATTACTGCTTTTGGTGGCTCTTTAGGGGCGCGCCATCTGAATGAAACGATATTTGAGTTGTCTCAGAATTGGAAAGGTGAAGCTATTTCCATCTACCACATTGTAGGTTCGCGTGACTGGCAGGATTTTTCTCAACTTGATCGAAAACCAGTTAGAAATGTCGAATACGAGATGATTGAATATTTAAAGGATCTAACGCCATTAATCGGAGCTGCTGACTTGGTTATCAGTAGGGCAGGCGCTACAAGTGTCTCGGAGATTACTGCTTTGGGGATTCCTTCTATACTTGTTCCTCTTCCTAATTCTCCCGGAGGCCATCAGGAAGAGAACGCTCGTTTTTTCGAGAGAGAGGGTTCGGCAATAGTTGTAAGGGATAGTGAACTTAATTACGTTTCTTTATCCAATAGGATCAGTCTTTTATTAACGGAAGATTTGATTTTGAAAGATATGGCGAAAAAAGCAAAGAATTCTAGACATTTAACTGGTGGAGAGAAGATTGCAGATTTAATTTTTGAAATCATCAACGGTGGGCTCGATGGTAAATGAAGAATTAGATCTATCTATAAGTAATTCTGTTCATCTTATTGGTATAGGTGGAGCTGGAATGGGGGCAATCGCTGAAGTTCTTTCAAGTATGGGTCATATAGTGAGTGGCTCCGATATTAAAGATTCTCATCGTTTGGATCGCTTGAGAGCCTTCGGTATCAAAATCTTTATAGGACATGATTCAGAAAATTTAGGTGAAGTCGATTTTGTTGCCCGATCTACGGCTATTTCAGATTCAAATGTTGAATGTTTAGAAGCTGTTAAAAATGGAATTCCTCTCTTGAGTAGGGAAAAAGTTTTACGAGGTATTTCTAAGCTTAAAAATTCGATTGCAGTGTCAGGAACACACGGAAAAACGACAACCTCTTCGATGCTTTCCCTTCTACTTCGTGAAGCTGGATTGAAACCATCTTTCATTATTGGAGGGGAAGTCAATGAAATCGGGACGGGGGCGGTTTGGGATGAAGGAGATCTTCTCGTAATTGAAGCAGATGAAAGTGATGCATCTTTTCTGGGGTTGAAACGAAACTTATCAATAATCACAAATCTTGAAGAAGATCACCTTGAGTATTTCGGTGGCTTTGAAGCTCTTTATGATGCTTTTGTTAAATTCGGGAATGAAACGGATGGAATAGTTCTGCTTGGAATTGATGATGAAAACTCTTTACGTCTATCAAATGAAATTGAGGCGACTACGGTGGGTTTGAATTCACTTGCCGACTGGAAAATAGAGATTAAAAACACGACTTGGAGAGGCTCTGAATTTCTTTTAATAGGAGAAAAATCTTTCAGCCTGTCAATTCCAATACCAGGAGTCCATAATATAAAAAATGCTTCAATAGCGGCCGTAGCAGGAATTATCTCAGGGGTTGAACCTGAAACTATAAAAAATGCTTTATTTAGTTTTGGTGGAGTAGCTAGACGGTTTGAGCAAAGAGGAAATGAGAACGGTGTTGTTTTTGTGGATGACTATGCCCATTTACCTTCGGAAGTGGAAAGCACTATAGAAGCTGCCTTGACGGGCAATTGGAATCGTATTTTCGCCGTGTTTCAACCGCACCGTTACAGCCGAACGGAATCTATAGGTCCGACCTTTTCGGATTCTTTTCGAAAAGCTGATTGTGTTGTGATAACAGATGTCTTTGCTGGTGGAGAAAGATCACGCTCTGGGGTTTCAGGACTTATAGTTTTTGACGCAATACGAGAAAAGTTTCCTAATCTACTTATTCATTACCTTCCGGATCGTGAAGAACTACTTGATTTTCTTTGTAGTGAGTTGTCTGAGGGGGATTTATGTTTAACAATGGGCGCCGGTGATATCACTTCATTGCCCGAGGATGTTAAACACCGCATGAGGCGATTACGTGTTTAAAGAAAATCTAAATGGCTTTCTCGATGAGATCAGGGCGAAGATTGCAGACGAAAATATTTCTACGGGAGTTCCGCTTTCTAGGTTTAGTACATACCGGGTGGGGGGACCCGCTGCTTTATTGATAAAAATCGAAGACACCACAGTTTTTTCTACACTTGTAAAAGCACTTAAAAAATTCCACTTACCTGTTTTGCTAATTGGAAATGGATCGAACGTTCTTATCTCTGATGATGGGTTTGAGGGAGCTGTTTTAAAGTTGGGAGAATCTTTCGAAACAATTGAAATTGAAGGGGAGGTAGTCAAAGCAGGTGCTGCTGTAAAGTTGCCGGTGCTCGCTAGGGAAACAGTTAAGTTTGGTTTAAGTGGTTTCGAATGGGCAGTTGGTGTGCCTGGAACTGTTGGCGGGGCAGTGCGGATGAATGCTGGGGGTCATGGCAGTGATATAGCTTCTTCATTGCTTGAGGTAACAACTATCAATCTGTTAACTGGCGTATCTTCTAATGTTCCCGCTAAAGCGTTGGACTTTTCTTACCGTTATTCATGTATAAAAAATACTGACTTTGTGCTTGATGCAAAGTTTGAACTGATTCAAGGTGACAAGGATGAAAGTAAACGCTTTTTAAATGAAATAGTTAGATGGCGACGCGACAATCAGCCAGGTGGGCAAAATTCTGGATCTGTCTTTACTAATCCTGAAGGTGATTCAGCTGGACGATTGATAGAAGCAGCTGGCTTAAAAGGAACAAGAATCGGTTCTGCCCATATTTCAGAAAAGCATGCAAATTTCATACAAGTTGATGATGATGGTAGCGCAGAAGACGTTAGAAAGCTGATGTCTTTAGTTGTTGAAAAAGTTGAAGCTTTTCATTCAATCACACTTATACCGGAAACGGTTTTAGTCGGCTTTGATAGCGATTCTTCGTGAAGGTAGCGGTAAAGAGTTTTCGGAAATATGTATTTATTTCCATTATTTTTGTTTTTCTACTTGGGATCTACGCTGCTACACAATCAGAGCTCTTGGATGTTGATGAAATCGAAGTAGTGATCACAGGCGGGAATGAAATCAGTTCAGATGAAGTCGTAACTCTAAGTGGAATTTCGCTTTCACAATCGATGATCTCTGTTGATTCAAGGGAAGCAGAGTCAGAAATCTTAAAGAATTCATGGGTGGATGAAGTTGAAGTGCGTAAGGACTGGCCTGATAACGTATTGATTTGGGTGAGCTTACGAGCGGCATTTGCCCACGTTGTTACTATTGAAGGGAACTTTGCAACTGTCGATATAAATGGAATTGTTCTAAAAAGTTCTCGTATGGATTCGTCTAGTAATTTGGTGACACTTCTTGCGGAAAAACTTCCAGTACCTGGAGCTAAAGTCGAAGGGGTTCAAATGCTTCTTGAGGCAGCGAAAAGCATAACTCCAGACTTGCAGAAGTGGGTAAAAATTATCTCCCCAACGGCCAATGGTGTGCGAGTGGAATTAGACGATTCTGTTTTTGCTGACCTAGGAGCGCATCAAGACTTTACTAATTCAATAAGTGATTTGAAGGCAGTGCTAGGACAAGTGGAATTGACATGTATACAAAGTATTGATGTGAGTATCCAAGACAATCCAGTGGTGAAACGTGATAACTCTCGATGTTAAAGGATTTTCTTTAAGGGGTTGACTTTATTGTTCACTCCACGTAGTCTCATAACCACTAGGAGGAGTCAGGAGGAACCTTAAAGTTAAACTTTAAGGTTGGGCTTTTCGTTCGGAATAATTAAACGACTATCAAATATAAGTAGATGGAGAAAGTATTGTGACAACCCCGCAGAATTATCTAGCAGTAATAAAAGTGGTTGGAATAGGCGGCGGCGGCGTTAACGCCGTGAATCGTATGATTGATGTCGGTTTGAAAGGCGTTGAGTTTATAGCAATCAATACCGACGCTCAGGCATTACTAATGAGTGATGCGGATGTGAAACTCGACATTGGACGTGAATTAACTCGTGGTCTGGGAGCCGGAAGTGATTCTTCAGTTGGCAGGCAGGCAGCAGAAGATTGTCGGAGTGATATAGAAGAATGTCTTGAAGGTGCTGACATGGTATTCATTACTGCTGGTGAGGGAGGCGGTACTGGAACTGGAGCCGCACCAGTAGTGGCCGAAATTGCAAAGTCTCTGGGGGCGTTAGTAATCGGAGTGGTTAGTAGACCATTTGCTTTCGAAGGTAGAAAGCGTTCGATGGAAGCGGACACTGGTATTCAGGCACTTAGGGAAGTAGTTGATGCGCAAATTGTGATCCCTAATGAACGTTTATTATCAGTTTCTGATGAAAACACTTCCTTAATAGATGCTTTTGCAATGGCTGATGAAATATTACTGCACGGTGTTCAGGGCATAACTAGCCTGATTACCACACCGGGTTTGATAAATACCGATTTTGCAGATGTGAAACAAGTCATGCATGAAGCTGGATCAGCGATTATGGGAGTGGGGGAATCGTCCGGAGACAGCGCAGCTTTACATGCAGCCCGGAAAGCGCTTTCGAGCCCACTTCTAGAAGCTTCCATAGAGGGTGCACAGAGAATTTTGCTAAACATCACGGGCTCTTCTGAACTAGGAATTATCGAGGTAAGTCAAGCAGCAGATGAGATACATGGAGTATCACATCCTGATGCAAATATAATTTTCGGTACAGTTATTGACGATGAGATGGCTGCAAACGTTCGCGTGACAGTAATTGCGGCTGGTTTCGATCGATGGGATAGTGATCGTGTGAGAAAACCTTCTAGATCTTTGTTCAGAAACACAGAAGAAAAAGAAGATGGACTATTGGCTGAGGTTTTCGGGGAAGATTTTGATGACGAGGACGGCTTGGAAGTCCCTGACTTTTTAAAGTAAAAATTCCGAGTGGCACGAGAAATTTTTCGGCAGACTTTACCTGACGGAAAATTAGTTATTTCTCTAATTTCTGATAGTGATGATGGTGACTTTTCAGTGGCTCAACAGCCCGAAAACTACTTAGCCGAGAATCAAAGAAAGCTTTATAAAGGCGAATGGAATTGGCTTACTCAAGAGCATGGAACTGAAATTGTTTGGCTCGAGGATGATGAACGGTCTCTTGGTATTACAGGTGATGCATTAGCGACTATTTCTTCTCAAAAAGTTATAGCGATAACAGTTGCCGACTGTCTTCCGTTATTACTAATAGAGCAAAGTGGGATTCTGAGTCTAGTGCATTTAGGTTGGCGTGGGATAGAAGGAGGGCTCTTAGAGAAAACACTCCAATTTATAAGATCAAAAAGTAGTGAACCTATCACTGCGATTTTGGGACCTTGCATAGATACTTGCTGTTACGAATTTGGTCAAAATGAATTGCGTATTCTTGTAGAAAAGTATGGCGAAAAAATAGTTGGCAGAACTAACAAGGGTTCTATTGCGTTTGACATGAAGGCATGTGTAAAGGAAATACTCAAAAGTTCTAATGTAGAAATTAAATATGAAGAAGACTCATGCACGAAGTGTGATTCTCGTTATTGGTCTTTTCGTGCTGATGGTACAGGTAAGAGGCAGGTCATGATTGCTTGGAAGCAGGAAAATGATTAAAAGGATTACTAAGAGATGACTACTTCTTACATTGATGAGATTAAAGACAGAGCTCGAAAATTACTTGAGTTAATTGAAAGAAAGAGTTCAGGAAGAGCTATTTTGCTTCCAGTCACCAAAGGTTTTGGAGTAATGGAAGTTCAAGCAATGTTAGAAGTGGGTTTGACTGCAGTTGGGGAGAGTTATGCGCAGGAGATGCTGGGGAAAGCAAAACTTCTGAATGACAACAGGCTCTCTTGGCACATGATTGGAGGAATTCAACGTAATAAGGTAAGAAAATTATCTACGACTGTCGACCTTTGGCATTCGGTCGATCGAAAAGAAGTAATTAAAGAAATTTGCAAATACAGAAAAGATTCTAAAATTCTTATCCAAGTTGACATGAATGGAAGATCTAAACAGGGAGGATGTCCCCCCGAGGAAGTACCGAGTTTAATCGAATGTGCGCTTCTCGATGGGGTAATTGTTCAAGGTCTGATGACCATTGGCGTTGATCAGGATATGGAAGCTACGAAAAATACTTTTGCCGGGTTAGCGAAATTGTCTGAAAGTATGGGTTTGAAGGAAATTTCTATGGGCATGTCTAACGATTTTGAAATTGCAATTGATTATGGTGCAACTATTTTGCGAGTTGGCCGGAGTATTTTTGGTGAAAGACCAAAAAAATAGAAAACTGTATATTTTGACTTCAAGGTGGTACTTTCTTGTTGAAGTCTAGAGTTATTATTCTTTTAGCATAAATTAATAAACGGAGGCATTAATGTCGTTTTGGCAAAAGACCATGCTCTGGTTGGGTTTAGGGCCAGATGAAATGTATGAAGGCATGTCTGATGGTGTCCAACCGCGCAAGTGGCCAAATGAACAGAACCAGGGTGAAACTACTACCTCAAAATCTGCCAAGACTCCTATAAAAGCTAGATTGATTGAGACTTTCACTGAAGAGGAACCTTCTAGAACAGAGTCGACTGGTACTGTTAGACCGCTTCGAGCAGCACGCTCAGCTAAACCAAAGACCGAGGAGCCCAAAAGCTTTAATGAAGTAACTGCTTTTGCTGATCAATATACGTCTGGAAATGCTGTCCTGATTCGATTGGAAGGCGTTGAACACGCGGTGGCCAGAAGAATCATCGATTTTGCTAGTGGTTTGTGTTACTCCGAAAAAGGAGAAATGGAAAGAATGGGAAATCAAGAGTACCTATTAGTACCTAAAGACGTAACAGTAGATCCAGAAACGAGAGAAAAAATTAAAGCAGAACTCAAGCATATTTCCCAGGAATAGTTAGATGGCTAGTGTTCTTTGTCTGTTATTGCAAATTTATTCATTGCTAATTTTAGTGAGAGTTGTATTTAGTTGGTTTCCAATTTCTCCTGATGGAAGTGCGGCGATAATTTCCGGATTTTTGTCTTTTGCGACTGATCCTCTTCTCCGTCCCTTACGTAAAGTATTACCACCAATTCGCTTTGGTTCCGCATTGATGGATCTGTCGCCAATAGTTGCTTTTTTTGGAATAGCTTTACTTCAGAATTTTATTTGTGCCTAACAATATTGTTAGCGATCTTTTTCTTGTTACTTAAGTGAGTTAATATTTAAAGATGGCAGCTGATGATATTTTGGAGTATTTGGAAACCGTTGATTTGAAAACAAAGATGCGTGGTTACGACCAGATCGAGGTAGATGAAATTTTTGATCGAGTTTCTGAAGAGATAAAGATCTTACGGGAGGATTTGAAGAACTCTGTTGAAAAGGAGCGTATCGCAGAGGAGTATCTAGAATCAGAAATTAAACGGTTGGCCCTCAGAGAGAAAGAGATTGAGGCGTCGATCAAAGAAGCAGAAGAAAAGGCGACTAGGATAATAGAAAATTCTCATGCCAATGCAGAAGAGCTTCGATCCGCGACTGAAAAAGAATTACACGCACTTGCTTCTGAGGAGCGAGAAAAGCTAAAAAATGAATTGTTAGATATTGAAAATCGCCAGAATGATATTCAAAGCAATGTTAATTTGTTCGAACATCAATTTTCTGCACATCGTGAAAGAATACTGAGAGCATTAAGTGATATGCAGGAAGCAATTAAAGAGTTTTCTCTGTTTCCTGAAGATCAAGATTCAGATTCGAAGGTTATAGATTTAACCAGAAGTGATCAATTTCCAAGTGGTTGAGTGCCTTTAAGCTTCGATTTTATTAATCTGCCGCCCGATTTGAATACTGTTTAAGTTTGTTTTTAGTATTATCCACATTTTTGAGAGGAAACCAAGGTAACATTCCGGCTCGGAATAGGAGTTGATTTGGCTAAGAAACCAGCAGCTAAGAAACCTGCAGCTAAGAAACCTGCAGCTAAGAAACCGGAACGGAAACGTAAATTTGATAAGGCTTTCTTATTAAAGCAAAAGGAAGTACTTATTAAAGAACGCGCAAGCTACTTAGGTAGCGCTGAAACTCTTGAAGCAGAAGCTGATCAGTTGCTGGAGTATAGAGACCCTGGTGATGTTCAGTTTGATGAGGAGTCAGGACGAGGAGACACGCTAGCGGTTGAGCGGGATCTGGATCTTGCGTTGAGTGCTCAAGCACGTGATGCTGTAGATGAAATTGACGCTGCTCTTGAAAGAATTAAAAACGGAACCTATGGAGTTTGTATGACTTCAGGTGAAGATATTCCAAAGGCGCGACTCGAAGCTATTCCTTGGGCTTCAGAAAGAGTTGAGTACAAAGCTGGAGGTTTAGGTCGACGCTGAAAGGTAGTTGAAGTAATGGGAATTAAAAAATCTTTAACTGCTGTTCTTTTAGCAACCCTCTTACTGGATCAACTTAGCAAATGGTTGGTTTTAGAACATTTGACGAATGGAAAAGTCATTGAGTTATTCTGGACTCTTCAAATGCGCTTGGTACGCAATTCAGGTATCTCTTTTGGTAAAGGCAGTGATTTGGGGCAACTGGTCTCAATTGTTGTTTTCGTAGTCATAGTTGTTCTTTTAAGAGTTGGACTTAATTCTAAGAATCCTCGAATCTCCGTCTTCTATGGCTTGATAATTGGAGGAGCGTTAGGCAATCTTTGTGATCGGATTTTTCGAAGTTCGGATGGATTCCTGAAAGGTGCAGTCGTTGACTTCATTGATTTTCAATGGTGGCCGGTTTTCAATGTTGCAGATTCTGCGGTAGTAGTTGGATGCTTATTGCTCCTAGTAAATGGAATGTATTTTGATCGAGTTTAATGAAGTTGTTCCGGATTCGTTGGAAGGTGAAAGACTTGATCGTCTAATTGCCTTTATAGGGAATATAAGTAGGAGCGAGGCCTCAAACATTATTAAAAAGGGTCAGGTTCTAATAAATGATCAAGCGGTTACGCGTTCCTCATTTAAAGTTTCAATTGGAAACAGCGTTGAGTTTTATGTACGCGATGATGAAGAGGCGACTGAGATTGAGGCAGATTCCTCTGTAGATTTTAAAATAATTCATTCGGATTCTGATTTTTTTGTGATTGATAAGCCAGCTGGTTTGGTGGTTCATCCTGGAGCTGGGAACTTATCAGGAACTTTAGTTAATGGGCTTTTAGCTCTAAGTCCTCAAATTAGAGATGTGGGAGAAAAAAATAGACCTGGGGTGATTCACCGCCTTGATAAAGGCACTTCAGGACTTTTACTTGCTGCTAATACAAATGAGGGATATCAGTTCTTTGTCGATGAATTGTCAGATCGGAAAGTAAAAAGGATTTATCAGGCTTTAGTCTGGGGGGTTCCAGAAGGCCCAGAGGGAATTATTGATGCGCCTATAGGAAGATCAAGTAAAAATAGAAAAAAAATGGGAATTGTGTCCAAAGGAAAAAATGCAATAACTACATATCAGGTAAAAGAAAGTTGGTTTTCTTCAAATGTGTCGTTGTTGGAATTACAACTTGAAACCGGGCGAACTCATCAGATTCGAGTTCACCTTTCTTCTATTGGCAATCCAGTCGTAGGTGACGATGTCTATGGTACTAATAGGAAAAATCTAACTCTGAGAAGACCGTTTTTACACGCAAGTAAATTATCTTTTGAACATCCTCGAACGGGGAAAGCTTGTGAGTTCGAGTCTCCTTTGCCGGAAGATTTAAAAAGTGTATTAGCTGATCTTCATGCAAATGAGAAGCTTTAATGTGTTAGCAGTTTTACTCCAGTTAAGTTAATTTAATACTTATGGAACCTGTATTTCCCGATTATTCTGATTCTTGCGTAAGCAGATTAGTTCCGGCTCTCTTGGGCGCATCGGATGAACTTTCATGCTTTTCAGAAGATATCTTCCTGGCAAAGAGTATTGTGCTTTTAGTTATTGATGGATTGGGATGGGAACAGTTCGAAGCTAACAAGGAACTTTTCCCAGCCTTTTCTGAGTTCTCTGCAAACCTGATAACCACTGTTGCACCTAGTACAACGGCGACGGCTTTAACTTCTATTACTACTGGAGTGCCGCCTGGTGAGCATGGAATAGTGGGGTATCGAATACCGGTAGAAGGGGGAATTTTAAATTCCTTGAGATGGTCAACTGGAAGCATTTTGGATAAGCCTGATCCTTACGAATTCCAATTGATGCCTGTTTTTGACAATCAACAACCAAAAGTAGTTACTTCCAGTGAACATGAGGGGTCAGGTTTTTCTAAAGCTCATTTGAGAGATTCCAGATTTTCTGGTTATAGAAATCGAACTGAACTAGTTGAATTAATCGTGGAATCTGTAACTAATTTCGAACCTTTTGTTTATGCCTATTGGGACGGAGTGGATCGGATGGCTCATGAATTTGGTTTCACCGAGAGATACTTTGATGAACTTAATGACTGCAACTTGATGGTTGCTTCATTGTTGGAACGTTTACCAGCAAACGTAGCTTTGATAGTAACTTCGGATCATGGCCAGGTAGAGGTGGAGGATCGGATGCTAGAACTCACAGGGCCTTTAAACAAACTTCTTTTAAAACAGAGCGGGGAAGCAAGGTTTCGCTGGTTGCATGCAGTATCCGGCAGGGAGGAAGATTTGACTCAGATGGCAAAAGAAACATACGCGGATTGGGCATGGGTCATGTCCAAAAAAGAAGTCTTGGATTCTGGATTATTCGGACCCATAGTAAGCGAAACAGTTAAGAGTCGTTTAGGAGACGTTGCTTTAGTTGCGCGTGAAAAAGTAGGATTCACTGACCCTGATGAAAAGATGCCCTTTCAACTTATTACAAGGCACGGCTCATTGACTAAAGAAGAAATGCATGTTCCTCTTTTGTCGACTGTCACCTGATTGAGATTTATTCGCCTAAAGTCATCATGGAGTAAGGAGAAAAATGACAGAACCTTTAGAACCTGAAGTTTTAATTGAAGAAACAGAAGAAAAACAGAATGAATCTGTTGAGCAGCCTGCGAAGGTTGTCCGCGTTGGAACAATGATGCGTCAACTTCTGGAAGAGGTTAAATCTTCACCTCTCGATGAACGAAGCAGAGAAAGGTTGAAGGAGATATATCAGTCATCTATTACAGAGCTAGGGTCTGCATTGTCAGATGATTTAAGAGAGGAGCTTGACAGACTTGCTTCTCCTTTTGCCTCAGAAGCTTCACCTAGTAGCGATGAACTTCGTATCGCTCAAGCTCAGCTAGTCGGCTGGTTAGAAGGCTTAATTCAAGGTATACAGGCGGCGATGTTCGCCCATCAATTTATGACCGCCGCACAGATAGAGGATTCTCAACCTAGCATGCTGAACCCTGCAGGGGGAGAGAAATCTGATTCGAGTGAAGATAGACCAGGAAATTATTTGTAGAAACTATGTCTGCTTCTTTCACTCACCTTCACGTCCATACAGAGTACTCACTTCTAGATGGAGCTGCTCGCGTTGGCGAGTTGGTTAAAGCCGCATCGGATGATGGTCAGAAAGCTCTAGGAATAACCGATCATGGAAATATGTACGGTGTTTTAGATTTTTATCGCGCATGCCGAGATAACGATGTTAAGCCAATAATCGGTACTGAAGCTTACATGGCTCATGAAAGTCGTTTTGAAAGGTTTTCGCGAAGAGGTCGCGTGGATGATTCTGGTGGCGAGACTGAGACAGGACAAAAAATTATGTACCACCTGACACTTCTTGCTGAAAACAATATTGGCTATAAAAACATGATTCAGCTTGCTAGTAGAGGTTTTTTAGAAGGTTATTACTACAAACCCCGTGTCGATTGGGAGGTTCTTGGAGACCACAGTGAAGGAGTTATTGCTACTACTGGATGTTTAGGGGGCCATGTCTTGCAGTCGCTGTTACGCAATGATTTTCAGGGGGCTTTGGATAAAGCTGGTCGACTCCAAGAGATTTTTGGGCGAGGTAATTTATTCGTTGAACTACAAGATCAAGGTTTACCTGAACAGATTAGAACAAACCCTAGTTTGGTTAAAATAGCAAAAGAGATAGGAGCTCCACTCGTCGCTACTAATGATTCTCATTATGTGAAGCAAGAGGACTCTCATGCGCACGATGCATTGTTGTGTGTTCAGACTGGTTGCGTAATGAGTGATCCTAATCGGTTCAAATTTCATGGAGATCAGCACTACCTCAAATCAGCAAATGAGATGCGAAGACTCTTTAGTGAGCTGCCAGACGCGTGTGACAACACACTCGTTATTGCTGAACGATGCAATGTAGAAATTGAGTTTGGAAATCCACAATTACCAGATTTTCCTTTACCGGATGGATTCGATTCTGATGATTCTTATCTTTCACATTTGACCTTGAATGGTGCTAAAGAACGTTGGGGAGATCCGCTAACGGATGAAATTTCTGATCGAATTGTTTATGAACTTCGAACAATAAGCGACATGGGATTTTCGGCTTATTTTTTGATTACTTGGGATTTAATACGTTATGCACGCGAAAGGGGAATACGAGTGGGTCCCGGTAGGGGTAGTGCAGCAGGGTGCGCGGTTGCATTCTCTTTAGGTATCACTGATTTAGACCCGATCAAATATGATCTACTTTTTGAGAGATTTCTTAATCCGGACCGGATAAGTATGCCTGACATAGATATGGATTTCGATTCTCGATATAGAGATGAATTGATACGTTATGCCGCAGATAAATATGGACGGGATCATGTAGCGCAAATAGTTACTTTTTCTCAAATTAAAGCAAGAGCAGCAGTTCGCGATGCAGCCAGAGTTTTGGGTCACCCTTATGCGATCGGCGATCGAATTGCTAAAGCTATGCCTCCCTTAGTTTTGGGTCGCGATACTCCAATATCAGCTTGCATGGAGGAAATAGATGGATATAGCGATGGGTATAAGATGGCCGCCGACTTAAGGAGTATGTATTCGGCAGATGCTGACGTTAAGCAGATTGTCGACGTGGCGCGCGGTCTTGAAGGGCTTCGGCGTCAAGATGGGATTCATGCAGCTGCGGTTGTAATTACAAAAGATCCTCTTACGGATTACTTGCCGATTCAAAGAAAACCAGAGTCAGGGCAGGAACCTGAAGACGCACCGATAGTTACGCAATATGACATGCATGGTGTTGAAGATTTGGGACTTTTGAAAATGGATTTTCTTGGTTTACGGAATTTGGATGTGATTACAGACACTCTTATTTTGATCAAATCTACTCGAGATTTGGATTTAGATATTGACAAAGTCGAATTGGATGACAAGAAAACATTTCAAATGCTTTCTAGAGGTGAGTCGATAGGGGTATTCCAATTGGAATCCGGCCCCATTAGGAGTTTGATGCGCTCACTTCATCCGACTTCATTTGATGACGTAGCTGCGCTTGTCGCCCTTTATCGTCCAGGACCTATGGCAGCAAATATGCATAATGATTTTGCTGACAGAAAAAACGGTCGTAAGAGTGTCACTTATTTTCATGAGGATGCTGAGTCTCTTTTAAGTGACACTTATGGGTTAATGATTTATCAAGAGTCGGTTATGCGAGTGGCTCAGAAATTTGCTGGATATTCACTTGCTCAAGCTGACAATTTAAGAAAAGCATGCGGAAAAAAAGATCGTGCACTAATGAAAAAAGAAAAGGAAGGATTCTTAGACGGATGCAGTAAGACTGGTTACGACGCTTCTTTGGCAGAAGACCTATTTGAGATCATAGAGCAATTTGCAGACTATGCATTTAATAAAAGTCATTCGTACGGTTACGGGTTTGTTGCGTATCAAACCGCTTTTTTGAAAGCTAATTATCCTGTCGAGTATCTGGCAGCCTTACTGACAAGTGTTAAATCAAATTTAGACAGGGCGGCTACTTACTTAAATGAATGTCGGTTGCTTGGTATAGAAGTAACTGTTCCTGATGTGAATTTGGCGCATAGTGCATTTGCTCCGATTCCCAACCTGAGTCAGAACGGTGAGAAGGGGAAAATCGTTTTTGGTCTTTCTGCTGTTCGAAATGTTGGAGAAGGGTTGGTTGGTTTAATTGTGGAGGAGCGTGATACAAATGGAAAGTTTGAAGATTTTTATGATTTTCTAGAACGCTGTGATACTTCAGTTTTGAATAAAAGGACAGTTGAGTCGCTGATTAAAGCAGGAGCTTTTGATAGTTTTGGACACCCTCGACAGGGCTTGTTGGAAGTACATGAAGAGCTTATAAGTCTCACTGTTTCACGTCGGAGGGAACACGATATGGGTGTACTTTCATTATTTGGAGATTCGGAAGGTGGACCAGTTTTTGATGAACGACCCGAAATACCCGACATTGAGTTTGAAAAAGCCCAGAAACTTACTTTTGAAAAAGAAATGTTGGGTTTGTATGTATCTGACCATCCGCTTAAAGGCTATGAGAATGCTTTGGCGCGGAAAACAGATTCGAAGATTATTGAACTTCGTGAATTAGAAGATGGCGGTTTTGTTACTGCTGGAGGAGTGGTAACAAATCTTTCAAAGCGTTGGACTCGCCGAGGTGACTTGATGGCAACATTTGACCTGGAAGATCTAAGCTCTTCAATAGAGGTTATGGTTTTTCCAAAGTCAATGACAGAACATGGACATAAGTTGCTAGACGATTCTGTCCTTCTTGTTAAAGGTCGACTCGATTCAAGAGAAGATTCACCCAAGTTAATTTGCTCAGAGTTGGAAACCTTCGAAACTTCAAGTGCTGATTTGGGTCAATCGATCCAAGTGGCTCTACCTCTAGAGAAAGTAAATGAGCATACAATTTCTGAAATTAAACAACTCTTAAGTAATTACCCTGGTGATGTAAACGTTTTTTTTCGTCTCGGTGATCGTCAATTGCTTAGGCTTACTGATGATTTTTCTGTCGATCCGAGTAATGGATTGATTGCGGAACTCCGCATTTTACTGGGAGTCGACTCAGTTTCTTTCATTTGATCTCTAAGACTTGGAAGAAGTAACTCATTGGGGTTGGGATACTGCTCAGCATCCGGCAGGATGGATGTCCTGCTGATATGAGAAATTTCCAGCAGGTTTACTTGTTTTTAGAGACTAATTATTGGAAACGGGGGCTGGGTTTCGATGACTATAGAGGTCGAAACAAAAGATTGCAGCATGCTGGGTGATGCTGAACTTGAAGAGATGACGGAGCTTTGTGCTGAGGGTCCGAATTCTTTTGGAATAGGATTAATTTCGAAACAAACCGAAGAATGGGTGCTTTGCACGACGGCACGTGAAAATGGCCGTTTAAAGGGTTTTTCTTTTTTTACTCTTGAGAGAATCGGTGGAACACCAAGTGTGATAATAGGTCTTTCCTCAATTAGTAGAACGAGTAAACGAGACACAGTGTTGAAAGCAATAGTTACAGAGCATCTTCGTCGAGGAGTTTTGGCTTTTCCTGACGAAGATGTTGTTATGGGTGCAAGATTAAATGATCCCTCCGGCTTCGAAGCCTTTAAATCATTAACTGGAGTAGCTCCGGCTCCTAATGTTAAAGAGACAGGTGAAGATCGTGCTTGGGGAAAAAGGCTTGTGAAACGTTACGGAATGTCCTCTCTTTCGTATGACGAACATAAATTTATTGCTAAAGGGTCTGATGAAACAGCTTGTGTGCTGGACCACACCAGTCTTAGGCCTGAAAAGATAGACACCGATGTTGCTGCCTTTTTCAAACCACTTAATTTGAAGCGTGGAGATGTTTTAATTGCTTACGGTTGGGCGATGGCTGAAGACCTCGAAAAGTTGGTTTAACAGCTCTAAAAAAATTTCAGAAAATTCAGTCGCATCTACCTTGAGTAAAAGGAGATCTTGTCGCTCTTTTCTTGATCGAAAACCTCCTGAGGGTCTTATTTTAGATTTAATTGATAAAGCGCGTAGAACTCCAACAGCTGGTAATTCTCAAGGAGTTGAGTTTCTTTTGTTGGAGGAAAAGTCGTCGGTAAATGATTTTTGGAGAGTGTCTTTTCTTGGGAGAGATAGAAGTAGTTTTGCTTTCCCCGGTTTGTTCAACGCACCTGCTTTGGTGATCCCTTTTGGAGTTCCTTCTATGTATATAGATAGATACAAGGAGGATGATAAGGGTTATACCAATCTTGGTGAAAATGCAAAGGAGTGGACAGTCCCTTATTGGTTGACCGATGCGGCATTCGCAACAATGGCACTTCAATTGTTGGCAATAGAAAATCAGTTAGAAAGTTGTTTTATAGGTTTATTTGAGAGAGAAGAAAGAATAAAGGAATATTTTTCAATTCCAGAAACATATCAAGCGTTAGGAGTGTTGGTGATGGGTTATCCCAATACAGAAGAAGGGTCGCCTGGACGCTCACAAAAACGTAAAAGAAGACCCTTGAGTAAAGTGGTGCATATCGGTAGTTGGCGATCTCCGTTGTGAAAAATTTTAATTATCTTCGATATGATCGTGATAGGAAAAATGTAAAGAATGGCTAGGTGCTTTCTAGATGAGTGAACAAGTTCCAATTGTTGATTACCTAGTGCTTGAGGAGTCTCCTTATTTGGAGGTGAACGAATGCACTAACTGCGCTGCGAGGTTTTTTGATAGACGCAATGCGTGTGCGTCTTGTGGGGGTACGGACTTTGTTAGAACTCGTATTTCAAATCAAGCTGTTTTGACATCTTTTAGTATTGTGCACAGGGCCGCTCCTTCTGTTCCTGTTCCATTTGTATCGGCAATAGTGAAAACCGATGACGGAACCTCAGTTCGTTCGAATGTAGTTGGCCTTAAAGACCCGATGGATGCTGAACTGGGCATGAATTTGGTCCTCGCAACCTATTCATGTGGCACTGATGATGATGGAAAAGAATGCATAGCGTTCGGTTATGAACCCGTTTAAGAGATACGACTGAAAAGAGAAAATAAAATGAGTGGTGATTCAATTTGGATAATTGGTGCAAGCATGACGAAGTTTGCTCGTTATGAAGATCAGGATGCAGTCGATTTAGCGTCTAAAGCTAGTTTGGAAGCAATGGCAGACGCTGATGTTTCAATTCATGACATGGATGTTTTGGCTGCTGGAACACTTTTTCAAGCTAGTACGAGTATGGGGCAACGAATTCAAAAACAGATTGGTCAAACAGGTATTCCTGCTTATAACGTTTCAAATGCTTGCGCTACTGGAGCTACAGCAATTCGTACTGTCTATCTTTCTATAAAAGCTGGTGAGGCGGATATGGGAATCGCTATAGGCGTAGAGCAGATGGGGAAGATGGGGTTGTTGTCAGGTGGAACAAAGACTGAGCGTAATGTATTCGAACCTTCTGGTCGCTACGGGGCGGTTATGGGGGTAGATGGATTTCTTGGAACTGAAACTATGCCAGGTGTTTTTGCGCAAGCAGGAATGCAGTATGCATATGAGAATAACGGAGTTGGTTTCGAACAATTCGCTCGTGTTGCTTACAAAAATCACAAACACTCGACTCTCAATCCGTTGGCCCAATATCAAAAAGAGTTTTCAATGGAAGAAGTCATGGGGGCGCCAGTTCAGAGTTACCCGAATACGCTTTTAATGTGTTGCCCCACAGGTGATGGTGCTGCTGCAGTGATATTAGTTTCTGAGAAAAAGCTTCGTTCTTTGTCGCTTGAAACTCAAAAAAGGGCAGTGAAAATTTCTGCATCTGTTTTGACATCGGACCCCTTTGTCGAAAGTGGACAGGTTCAGCCGGATGTTAATACTCTTACAAAGAATGCTGCGTCACAAGCTTATGAAATGGCAGGATTAGGTCCGGATGACTTAGATCTAGTCGAGTTGCATGATTGTTTCGCTACTGCTGAATTGATTCATTACGACAATCTTGGGCTGTGTGAACCTGGAGGTGCAGGTGACTTTATAGATTCTGGTAAGCCTTTTAGAGATGGGAGTATGCCGGTTAATGTTTCTGGTGGGTTGATCTCTAAGGGTCATCCGATAGGAGCAACTGGAGTGGCAAATGTATTCGAAGTCGCTACCCATCTGCGTGGTGAAGCAGGGGACAGGCAAATTGAAGGAGCCAAAGTGGGTCTCGCTCATGTGATTGGCCTTGGTTCCTCATGCGGTATCCACATTTTAGAAAAAGCTTCCTGAGAAAGCAGAAAGTAATAACTATTAATGTCCAGTAAATGGATCATAGGTGCACGCCCTAAGACTTTACCTGCGGCTGTTTTACCAGTTTTATTAGGAAGTGCAGCGGCATCCGGAGTTGAGTTTTCTTTTCTTCCAGCAGTTTTATGTTTAGTCCTAGCTCTTGCTTTGCAAGTGGGCGTCAACTACGCGAATGATTACTCCGATGGGGTGAGAGGTATTGATGGTCCAGCACGTTCAGGCCCTACTCGATTAGTGGGTGGAGATTTGGCTCCTGCTTCCCACGTCCTAAGAGCGGCGATAATCATGCTTCTGATAGCTATTGCATCGGGTTTCTATCTCTCGTTGATCACCACGCTTTGGTTGCTACCTATTGGAGTTATTTGCATTTTGGGGGCATGGTTTTATACCGGCGGATCGAATCCCTACGGATATCGAGCACTAGGTGAGTTATCGGTTTTTCTCTTTTTTGGTTTAATAGCTACAAATGGAAGTTTTTTTGTTCAAACTGAGAGGCTTTCTATACAAGTTTTGCTTTTGAGTTGTGTTAGTGGGCTATTATCCTGCGCACTCTTGACTGTGAATAATTTACGTGATTATGAAAACGACAAAAGAGTAGAAAAAATTACACTTGCTGTTTTGATGGGAGAAACTGCAAATCGAAAGTTGTTTGGAGTTATGGTTTTTTCCAGTTTTTTCTTAAGCTTATTTATTTGCTTTTGGCATGTTTGGGTGCTTTTAGTTTTAATGATTTTTCCGCTCGTACATAGGAGTAACAGGGCTGTACATAAAGCAAACGACGTTAAAGATTGGAGTAGTGCCTTGAAGCTTGTTGGTATTTTGCAACTATCTTTTGGAACTTTGCTAACAGTCGGTCTTTTGCTTTCTTCTTAATTTTCTACTTTTTCTGCGATCAGAAGTTGCGCTATTCCGCCAGTAAGTCGAAATTTCTTGACATTTTTAAATCCTGAACTTTGAATCATCTCTATGAGTTCATTTTCTTTCGGTAGGTATATGACAGAGTGCGGAAGGTAACTGTAAGCAGCTTTATCAGAAAAAAGGCCACCGATAAAAGGAACAACCTTATTGAAGTAGAAAGAATGACCTGCCTTTATGAAAGCGTTTTTTGGTTCATCTACTTCAAGAAGTGCTAGACGCGCCCCCGGTTTTAGTATTCGTGCTGTCTCTTCTAGAAAAGGATGAATGTCATGAAAATTTCTGAGAGCAAATCCACAAGTAACTCCATCTACAGAGGAGTCGCGTAGAGGTATTTTCAAAGCGTCCCCGTTAATGAGTGGGGCTTTCGAATTAAAAGAGTTCAACATCCCTCTAGAGAAATCAAGTCCAATAGGATTTGCCTTAGATTTGCGTAATGATTCACATAGGTCACCTGTGCCGCATGCAATATCTAGAACTGTGCCATATGAAGAAGTTTTGATCGATCTAACAGTTTTTTTGCGCCACCTCATATCTAATCCAAAGGTCATAAGCCGATTCAACATGTCGTATCGAGGTGCAATTCGGTCGAACATTTCTTTTACGGTTATTGCTTTTTCAGAAAAAGGTGGAAGAGGATCTTTTTTTTGAGAGTATCTCATTTAATTGAACCAGATTTTTTGGTAGTCGCGGCTCAGCGGATGAAGGAGGAGTGTTAGAAGAGCAATGGGAAAGACAAGTGAAAAAATTGTCTCAATTCCAGCACTATGGTAGGTGAGCCTCATAGCTACAGAAAGAATCGATGCGGCAACTCCGAGTCGCCAAGCTATTTTTTTATCATTTGCTATTCCGTACCCTGCTAATAGCATCGCGATGCCTATTAAAGCAAAAACTCTTCCTCTAGCTATATTGAATACACCCTCGATATAGAGCAGTGTGTTTCCAAGAACAAGCGTTTGGGTTTGGTATCGATTAATCCAACGTCGAGTTTGCACTGTTATTCCTTATTCTAGAAATTCTGTTTTAGAGTTATATGGTCAGTTCTTTTTATCAGCCATCTTGCCGAATCAGCCGTTGGTAGCAACGGTTGGTGGAAAGATGAGAGAAACCAAGAGAGTCGTAAGTTTTTAGAGCAGGATGGTTGTCAGATTCAACGTATAGGAATACTTCGCGTATTTTTTTCTTTGACACCCATTCCAAACCTGATAATGCTAATTGTCGGCCAAGTCCTTGGTTTTGAAAATAAGGATCAACTGCAATTACGAATATTTCGCCTCTAACTGACGGTGACTTAGAAGACGGTTCGTGGAGTTTCATCCAGCAGAAACCTTTAATTTGATTATTTTCTTCAAGAACTCGGAAATCTTCATCTGTATACCACGCTTCAGACCGTGTTCTTTTCAAACTCTCTGAAGTCATGCCACTTTGTTCTGGATGCCAATGAAAAGCAGCGTTATTTATTCTAATTATCTCTTGAGTATCATTTTCGGTGAATCCACGTGTCTCTATTTCGGAGGGGAGAGCTGGAATAGTGCGAGACAGTATTCTTAAATCGCGAAAAGGTGAGTAACCTGCGGAAATCGGGACAGCATCGTCGCTCTCGTTTGCATTCTCCACCCAGTATTCGATGTTGCCGCCTCCGGAAATTGAAATAGTTTGAGCCGCAGCCTCCAACATTCGGCGAGATCTTTCTTCGTTGGTTTCTAGAATTTTTAGTTCGAGAAGCCAAGTATTGATATGTTTTTCTGTCTCTCCGAGGTTCTTTTTTGTCAAAGTGGCATTATCAGTCCCGTCGGAAACAAGTAGTTGTTCCATTAATCAGAATGCTACTGGAGAGAATGAAAGACGATACGGTTTGAGTATGGGGAGACCGAGAACACCTAAAGGTAGGGCGCAAGAAACCCACAAGAGATTGGGTTTTGAATATCCTGATGCTAAGTGTGAATTAGATCACAAAAATCCATTCGAACTACTTGCGGCGACAATCTTGTCTGCCCAATGCACAGATAAAAGGGTTAATACGGTTACCCCAAAACTTTTCCAAGAATATCCGGATGCATTTAGTTTGTCTGAAGCTAATGAAATCACTGTTCAAGAGATTGTTAGGTCAACTGGCTTCTATATCAATAAGACTAAAAGTCTTTTAGGAATGGCTCAAGCTTTGGTTGATGATCACGAAGGAGTAGTTCCCTCCTCAATGAAAGAACTAACCGCATTGCCAGGAGTAGGCAGAAAAACAGCAAATGTTGTTAGAAGTGTTGCATTGGATCTGCCAGGTTTGCCAGTAGATACACATGTTGGACGTTTATCGCGACGAATTGGAATCACAGAAGAAAAGGATCCCGTAAAAGTGGAAATGGAGCTAAACCCTATGGTCCCCGCAGCAGAAAGAGGGTTGTTTAGTTTGAGATTGATTTTACACGGAAGGCGAGTTTGCTCTAGTAGAAAACCTGTTTGTGAAGATTGTTCATTAAGTGATTTTTGTCCAAGTTCAGAAATTTGAAAAGTTCAATTTGGTAAAAATTTTTAGATAAGTGTAATTTCTAATTATCCGGGTACCGCAACCCGGTTTGGCGAGAATCGGGTTCCCGCCACCCGCCTCGCTTGCTCAGCGCCCTTAGGGGCGCTGAGCTTTTTATAGGGTTTTGGAAAGATGTTCTAATTCTCTCAGAGCGCCGCGAAGATGACGTTCAGTCTCCAGTAGATTTCTATTGCTTGCATCTATTTCATCTTCATTAGAAGATTTATCGTTTATTTCTATTAATGCGTTGACTAAAGACTCAAGTTGAGTTTTTAACGAAGAGAGCTCTGCTTTTGAAATGATTTGCATATATAAGTTTGGATTGATCAAGAAAAATTTACAACAAAATAAATCGTTACCTGTGACACCGGCCTAGGAGGTAGCGTTATGTAATGCTTAAGCAAATTGATTTAAGAGGAAAAGGTCCAAACTGGAGGGATTTGTTACCTGTTTCAAGTGAGATTGATGAACTTCCGATTGATTCGGTACGGGAGATAATAAGTCAAGTGCGAGATTCAGGTGACACGGCATTGCGTGATCTCACTCAAAAATTTGATGGGGTAACTCTTGATGAATTGACAGTCAATGAAAAAGACCTAGAAGACGCATACAATTCGATTTCTAAAGAATTCAAGAAGGCGCTTAATGCCTCTGCAGATGCCATTGTTAGCTACCAGAAGACTCAATTACCTGAACACACAGTGTTGGAAGATAACGGCTTATGTATTGAAACCTTTCAAAAGCCAGTTGCCAGTGCTGGGTGTTATGTGCCGGGTGGGTTGGCGTCTTATCCGTCCACTGTGTTGATGACAGCGTTAATCGCGAAAGTTGCGGGCGTCGAAAGGGTCGTCGTAACTGTTCCACCATTTAGCGAAGAAGGAATTTCAATTGAAACTTTATCTGCTGCTTTTGTGGCAAAAGTAGATGCTGTGCATCCAATAGGTGGAGCACAAGCGATTGCTGCACTTGCTTATGGAACGGAATCTGTGCGACCTGTTGATGTTATTGTCGGTCCAGGAAATGTTTATGTTTCTTTAGCTAAACAAGAGGTTGCTGGACAGGTTGGAGTCCCCGCGTCATTTGCTGGACCTTCAGAGATAATGGTGATTGCTGATTCGAGTGCTCCTGCAAAATTTGTCGCCGTGGATCTTGCTGTTCAGGCAGAACATGGCCCTGGCGGTAAGTCTTGGTTGGTAACTACAGATGAAAATTTTGCTATTGAAGTTGTAAATGAATTGGAGAATTTAGTGGAGAACTCTTCGCGTGGGGAAAACATTAAGTCAACTTTCGAGACAGGGGGCTATTGCGCACTAGTGGATGACCTCGATTCTGCAGTTGCAGTAGTCGATGCAGTTGCTCCGGAACACTTACAAATCATGACAAATGACCCTGTAGAGGTGGCTAAGAAAGTTTCAAATGCTGGTGCAATTTTTTGTGGTAATTGGTCACCCGCTTCTCTTGGAGATTATTTAGCGGGTCCAAGTCACGTATTGCCGACTGCTGGAACTGCGAGATTTGCGGGTGCATTAACCGTGAATGATTTCATGCGAGATATCCACATCGTTACAAGTACTGAAAAAGCTTTGAATCGTCTTGGTCCGCACATATTTAATTTTGCTAGATCTGAAGGACTTGAAAGTCATGCAGAGTCGATCCGTTTGAGAGGAGTTGAAATTGAATAAGATTCCATCACCACGCAGAGGTCTTGACATTTTAGATGGATATCACTCTCCTCAACTGGACGTATCAGTGAGATTAAATACAAACGAGTCTCCATTTCCGCTTCCTGAAACTTTTACTGAGGAGCTCGAGTTTGAGATCAAAAACTTAGAATTAAATCGTTATCCGAACCGTTCAGCGAGTGAGTTGTGTCTCGCTATCGCTGAACGGGAACTTCTAAAGGAGAATGAGGTTTTCGTTGCCAACGGATCCAACGAGGTAATACAGTCAATTTGTTTAGCTTTTGGTGGGCCTGAAAGATCAGCTTTGATTTTTGAACCGACTTATGCCATGCATTCACAAATAGCAAAAATCACAGGAACCCGAGTTGTTGATGGGTTTCGTGATGCGGAATTTAAGGTCGACACAAATGTCGCGCTTGAATTAATTGAGAAGGAAAAACCTGAAATAGTTTTTCTTTGCTCACCGAATAATCCGACTGGTAATAGCGAAAGTCCAGAATTAATTAACTCAATTCTTTCTGAGCTAAATTCAACCGGAGGATTATTGGTTCTTGACGAGGCTTATAAAGAATTTTCAGAGACTTCTTTTGAGCCGACAGTAAGGGAAGAATCTAATTTAGCTTTTGTTCGCACATTCTCTAAAGTTTGGTCCTTGGCGGGTATTCGTCTTGGGTACTTACTTGCCCCGGAATGGTGCGTAAATATGGTTAAAACTGTGTCTCTTCCTTATCATCTGGATTCAGTAAAACAAAGAGTAGGTATTTTGGCATTAAAACATAAGGAGGCGATGAAACGAACGGTTGATGTGACCAAAGAGGAGAGAAAAAAAGTTTTTGATGCATTGATTTCTCTTCCGATAAAAGTTTGGCCTTCTGAAGCTAATTTTTTATTATTCAAGCCCGAGTCGATTGATGCATATAAATTGTGGCAAGAATTAATTGAAGAAGGAATTTTGATTCGTGATTGTTCTAGTTGGGAAGGTTTAGAAGGCTGCTTGCGAGTTACGATTGGTAGCGAAAACGAAAACGATATTTTTTTGGATGCAGTGAGGAAGATACTCAAATGACAGATCGCAAAGCTTCGATAGAACGAAAAACTAAAGAAACGGAAATTGAGGTCACAGTTAGTCTAGATGGAGGGAATTCTTCAATTGATACTGGAATACCCTTCTTTACGCACATGCTTGAACAATTGGCCAAACACTCAGGTATGGGCCTTTTTGTTAAATCAATTGGTGACTTAGAGGTTGATGCACACCACACGGTAGAAGATGTGGGTATCTCCATTGGAGAAGCATTTAATAATGCGCTTGGCGAAAAACTTGGCATTAGGAGATTTTCATCAGTGAGTGTTCCTTTGGATGAAGCGTTAATAGATGTAGCACTTGATATATCAGGGAGAGCTTTTTGTAATTATGAAATTGATTTTCCTGGGGAAAAGATATTAGGGGATCCACCTTTTGACCCACAATTAATGGAGGAGTTCTGGAGAGCTTTTACAGCGGCATCAAAAGTAACACTTCATATTTCACTGGTAAGAGGGAAAAACACCCATCACATTGTTGAAGCTACATTTAAAGGCGTTGCGCGAGCCTTACGGGATGCAGTGAAAATTGAAGGTGCCGATCTTCCCTCAACGAAAGGATCCTTGTGACCCTTCGGCCGTCGGTCGCGATATTTGATTACGGAATCGGAAATTTAAGGTCAGCGCAGAAAGCTCTTGAATTTGCTGGTGCGGAAGCAACTCTTACTAATGACAAGTTTATTCTGAAAGAATCCGATGGTGTGGTACTTCCAGGTGTAGGAGCATTTGGGAGATGCGCTGAAGCATTGATAGAAAGTGACTTATTTTCTTTAGCAGCGTCAATGGCTCAAGAAGCCGCCTCAGGTGGTAAGCCGTTTTTAGGGATTTGTATAGGTATGCAACTTTTATATAACGGAAGCGATGAATCTGTCGGAACAAGTGGTCTAGGAGTTATCAATGAGCAAATTAGATCCATTAAGGGAGACGTAAAAATTCCTCAAATGCAATGGAATAAGTTGAATTGTGACTTTACACATCCGATGTTTAAGGGAATTGAAGAAGATCCGTGGGTATATTTTGTTCACGGCTATTCAGCACCATTTACCGAAGAAAGTGTAGCTTCCTGTGATTATGGCACTGATCTCAATGCCGCTATTGCTTCAAATAACTTATGGGCTACACAATTTCATCCTGAAAAATCTGGAAAAACCGGTATAGCAGTTCTAAAAAATTTTTTATCTATATTAAAGAGTGATTAGAAATGAAGAAAAAACTGTTTCCTGCTATCGATCTCATTGATGGTAAATGTGTTCGCCTTTTACAAGGTGAATACTCGAATGAAATTAAATACAGCGAAGATCCTGTTTCGCAAGCCATATCTTTTCAAGAAGAAGGTGCTTCGTGGCTTCATGTTGTTGATCTGGATGCAGCTAGAACAGGAATAGCTAATAACGCTTCGATAGTGGAAAAAATTGCTTCTAGATTGGAGATACCTGTGCAAGTAGGGGGAGGTATTCGTGACATAGAGTTTGCCCGCTCACTTTTTGAATCTGGCGTTACTCGCATTGTTATCGGCACAGCAGCTACAGATAACCCATCTTTAGTCGAAGAGGTAGCTTCAATTGGCAGGGTGGCTGTTGCTGTTGATTTGAGAGGTGACAAGGTTGCCGTTCATGGGTGGAAGACCGAAACGGATTTATCTTATGGAGATCTTTTTGAAAGTTTCGAAAAATCAGGTATTGATGCGTACATCGTTACACACATCGAGAGGGATGGTACTTTAGAAGGCCCAGACATTGATGCTTATAAGAACATCATTTCATCAACTGAAAAGGATGTTATCGCTTCGGGCGGGGTTGGCTCTACTGATGACCTCAGAGCCTTGAGTGGAATAAATATTAATGGAAGAAATCTCAGTGGTGTGATAGTAGGACGTGCTTTTTACGAACGTAAATTCTCTCTACTGCAAGCTATTGAAGCTTTTGAATCACAATGAGAACGATACGTATAATCCCTTGTTTGGACGTTGACAAAGGTAGAGTTGTTAAGGGTATTAATTTCGTTGATTTGCGGGATGCGGGAGATCCGGTTGAGTTAGCTTCCGCTTACAACGATCAAGGCGCTGACGAAATAGTTTTTTTGGATATTACTGCTTCTTCAGATTCTCGCGAAACGCTACATGAAGTTGTTAGAAGAACGGCTGAAGAAATATTTATACCTTTTACTGTTGGCGGGGGTATCCGCTCTGTCGAAGATGCAAGACAAATTCTACGACTTGGAGCGGATAAAATATCACTTAATACGGCAGCAGTTATTAGACCAGATTTGATAAGTGATATAGCTAAAGAATTTGGTAGTCAATGCGTAGTCGTAGCTATTGACTCAAGACGAAGTGATGAAACCCCTTGTGGATTTGAAGTTTTTACGCATGGAGGGCGAGAGGCGACTGGTTTATGTCTGCTTGAGTGGGTGCGTCAGGCTGTCGGAGAAGGCGCGGGCGAAATTCTTTTAACCTCGATGGATAGAGACGGAACAAAAAATGGTTTTGATATTGAAATGCTTAAAGCAGTAAGCCAAGAAGTGTCAGTGCCACTAATAGCCAGTGGCGGCGCAGGAAATTCGAAAGACATGGTAGATGGAGCATTATTAGGTAAAGCTGACGCACTCTTAGCTGCATCAATCTTTCATTTTGGCGAATTAACAATTTCTGAGGTAAAAAAAGAATTGTTAAAAGCCGGTTTAACTGCGAGAGGCGCTTAATCAGGTTGGCGATACCGTAACTTCTGTGAATGATTCAAAAGTAGTTAAGATGCCCGGCCCTAGTGAAGATGAAGGTCTTCCAATAAAAATGCTAAATGATCGAATTTTGGTCCAGATAGACGACGAGGATGGCGAGAGAAGATCAACAGGAGGGATACTAATACCCGCAACTGCCCAGATGGGGAAGCGTTTAGCCTGGGCTGAGATAGTTGCTGTGGGGCCCAATGTACGTTCGATGGAAGTTGCTGACAGGGTCCTTTTCAATCCAGAAGACAGGTATGAAGTTGAGGTGAGGGGTCTCGACTATATTATTTTGCGAGAGCGTGACATTCACGCGGTTGCATCCAAACGTCTAGAAGAAGGCAGCACAGGGCTTTATCTGTAATATTTATTTCATTTTTACGCTCTTGGAATCATAGACTTGTGTCATGGAATCTCAAAAAGGTAAATCATTCAATATAGACGAGGAAGAAATCTCGCGTATCAGTTTTAATTCTGAGGGTTTAGTTCCTGCAATCGTTCAAGAGGAAAGTTCGGGAAAAGTTTTAATGATGGCTTGGATGAATGAGGAATCCCTCAGAGAGACTCTTTCTACCGGTAGAACATGGTTTTGGAGTAGGAGTCGTCAGGAGTATTGGTGTAAAGGTGAAACGTCCGGTGACAGGCAATTTGTTCAGAACGCCTTTTACGACTGTGATTGCGACACGTTACTTTTTTCAGTAATTCAGGAAGGTAAGGGTGCTTGCCATACAGGCGAGTTCACCTGCTTTTTCACCCCCTTTGGTTCTAGTGCAAACTAATTTAGCGATTTCACCAACTTTCACTGAGTTTCAGCGAATGGCTGGAAAATATAACGTAATTCCCGTTTGGACCGAGATTCTTGCTGACCTTACAACTCCCGTAGCACTTTTTAATCGTTGCATTGGAGATAATGATGGCTTTTTGCTCGAAAGTGTTGAGCGAGGGGAGCATTGGGGCCGATGGTCTTTTATAGGAGGTAAGCCCTTAGCAACAATTACTAAAGAAAGTGACGAGATTCATTTAGAAGGTTCGTTGCCAGTTGTGCTGGATTCGAAAATGAGTTTGTTAGAAATTTTAAGCGATTTATTGGACGTATTTGAAACTCCACCTATTGATGATTTCCCTCCATTGCATGGTGGACTAGTTGGATATTTGGGTTACGACATAGTCAGGGAAGTAGAAAATCTGCCTCATGTGCCTACTGATGACAAGCACTTGCCAGATGCGAAACTTTCGGTAATAGGCGATCTGATTGCGATCGACCATTGGAAGCAGAGAGCTTTTTTAATTTCTAATATTTTAATTACCGATGAAGGAAGTGAAATTTCTCTGGAAGAAAAGTACCAAAATGCGATCAGTCGCTTAGAGGATTTGGCGGATAAAGGAGCTGTAGGTTCAGAGGAACCTTTGATGTTCCCTCCTCCTTTCGATGAAGATCTACCGGAAGCTATTTCAACTTTTCAAACAGACCAATTTTGTTTAGCTGTAGAAGCCGCAAAGGAACACATAATCGATGGAGATATTTTTCAAGTAGTTTTGTCGCAAAGGTTTGACGTGCAGCTCGATGCGGACCCTTTTGATGTATATAGAGTTTTACGTCAGATAAATCCTAGTCCCTACATGTATTTCTTTCGTTATGAGGACTTCACAATTGTCGGAGCTTCTCCCGAACCAATGGTGCGTTTAATTGAAGGAAAGGTTATTTCACGACCCATAGCAGGTACTAGAAAAAGGGGGAAAACTGAACAGGAAGACCGTCTTCTTGCCTCTGAGTTAAAAGAAGATCCGAAGGAATTAGCAGAGCATGTAATGCTTCTTGACTTAGCTAGAAATGATGTGGGTCGAGTAGTTGAATTTGGAAGTGAGAGAGTTGACGAGACTATGACACTAGAAAAATATAGTCATGTTATGCATCTGACAAGTCAGGTGTCTGGCGATCTCCGGAATGACATAAGTCCAATTGATGTTTTAAGAGCGACTCTGCCCGCTGGAACCGTATCGGGTGCTCCTAAAGTTAGAGCGATGCAAATAATTGATTCTCTCGAACCTACAAAACGCGGTCCCTACGCAGGAGTTGTCGGTTATTTTGATTTTTCGGGAAATATCGATACAGCGATAACAATAAGAACAATGATCGTAAAAGATGGAGTCGCTTCGGTTCAGGCCGGAGCTGGAATAGTTGCGGACAGCGATCCTCACGCTGAAGACCGAGAATGCCGAAACAAAGCCCGCGCACTACTGGGGGCAATACCCGCAGCTCGAAGAATGTCAAGCCAGCGTCATAGTCAAAAGTAAGCTCGCTTTGTATAAAGGTGATTTGATCCAATGACTTACTTGCAGAAAATTTTAGACTCCCATCGTCTAAAAGCTAAAAATGATAATCGAAGCTTTGAAATGTTGTACGAAAAGGCGAGTGAAAGCGTTTCGACTAGGGGATTCAAGAATGCGTTAACAATGCATTCCAGAGAAGGGATAGCTGTAATTGCAGAGATTAAGAGAAGGTCTCCATCAAAAGGTAATTTATTCGCGGATCTTGACCCAGGAGTATTAGCTGCAGAATATGAAAGTGGTGGAGCGGCTGCAATTTCTGTCTTAACAGACAAAGAAAATTTCGGCGGTTCGGATGAAGATTTAATAGAAGCATCAAAAGTGATAAAAATACCCGTTTTGAGAAAAGATTTTACAGTTGATCAGCGTGATATTTGTGATGCCCGAATAATGGGAGCAGATGCTGTTTTGTTGATAGTTTCTGCTCTTGATCGGGCCGAACTTAAAGATTTTTTGGAACTATCAATAGAACTAGATTTGGATCCATTAGTTGAAGTGCATGACGAAAAAGAACTAGACGAGGCTCTATCAGTTGGAGCGAAATTGATCGGAGTGAACCAAAGAGATTTGAAAACATTTGATGTTGATCCATTAAAAGCTGCTGATTTAATCTCAAAAATTCCGGAAGATGTTACAGCTGTAGCGGAGTCCGGTATCGATGGAGGTAATAGTGCGCGTAATCTTATGAGAGTTGGATATTCAGCATTATTAGTGGGGGAGCTATTGGTCAAGTCGAATGACCGCATGAAAACGCTCTCTGAACTCACTAATAAATTTGATGGAAAAATGACGAATGATACGGGGGAGTGAAAATTTTTGTAAAAATTTGTGGCATAACCAACAAAGAAGATGCATTTTTAGCTGTTGATCTGGGCTGTGATGCTCTTGGGTTTAATTTTATTCCCACCTCAAAAAGAAGAATAGAAATCGAGTTTGTAAAAAATGTTGTAAAAGAACTGCCAAATGAAATTATGAGTGTTGGAATCTTTAGCGATTTCCCTCCCCAGGAAGTATTGAGAATAGTTGAAGCAACAGGCATTAATGCTGCACAAATGCACGGAAACGAAACTTATCAAGACTGTCAGTTCCTCGGAAAGAACGTTCCTTTCACTATCAAAGCTCTTGTCGCTGGTTCGCCAGATCTAATAAATTTTGAAGATTTTGGCGTAGATTTTTTACTTCTTGATTCGGAGACTCCTGGCGAAGGAAAGAAATTTGATTGGGATACATCAACGGATTTTCTGAACAACGAAAAATTATTTTTGGCCGGTGGATTGAATGTAGAAAATCTGCTTGCTGGGATTGAAAAGTTTTCTCCATATGGTGTTGATGTTGCCAGTGGAGTTGAATCTGAACCTAGACGGAAAGACCCTGAACTGCTAAAAAATTTTATTGAAACCGCAAAATCAACTAAAGCAAAATAGATTAATATTTCTAGACTGGACTTTATGAGCTTAAAAAATCCCAATGAAAAAGGAAGGTTTGGACCTTTTGGAGGACGATATATCCCAGAAACCTTAGTCCCAGCGTGCAACGAGCTTGAGAAATCTTTTATTGATGCATGGAGTGATGATTCATTTCGGAAAGAATTAGATTCCCTTCTTGCTGACTATGCTGGTCGACCTTCACCTATTACAGAGTGCTTTAATCTTTCAGCTGAGCTTAATTGTAGATTGTTGTTAAAACGGGAAGATCTCAATCATACGGGCTCTCACAAAATAAATAATGTTTTAGGGCAAGCTTTACTTGCTAAAAGGATGGGAAAAAAACGTTTAGTGGCGGAGACAGGCGCTGGTCAACACGGAGTAGCGACAGCAACGGCCGCTGCTCTTCTAAACATGGAATGCTGTGTGTACATGGGCGAGGTAGATGTACAAAGGCAAGAGTTGAACGTATTTCGAATGAAATTATTAGGGGCAGAAGTAAAGAGCGTCGAATCCGGAAGTAAAACTTTAAAAGATGCAGTGAACGATGCAATGCGCGATTGGGTTGCGACTGTTGAAGAGTCCTACTACTGCTTAGGGTCAGTGATGGGTCCACATCCTTATCCGTGGATGGTCAGAACATTTCATGAAGTTATCGGAACAGAAGCAAGGAAGCAGTCAGAAGAAATTCTTGGAACTGTCCCTGATGTTGTTTGCGCGTGTATTGGCGGAGGATCCAACGCTATAGGTATTTTCTCAGGCTTTGTTGATAGCGATGCAGAACTGATCGGAGTTGAACCAGCCGGTGGAGCTGCAATCGGAAGAGGTGTTCCAGGCGTAGTGCATGGGATGGAGTCGTTTTTAATGCAAGATGAATTTGGTCAAGTTTTAGAAGCAGAATCAATAAGTGCCGGATTGGATTATCCGGGCGTTGGCCCTGAACATAGTTACCTTTCATCAACTGGAAGAGCACGTTATGAATCTGTTACAGATGCTGAAGTAATAGAAGCTTTTCAGTTATTGAGTCGAACAGAAGGCCTAATTCCGGCATTGGAACCAGCACATGCACTTGCATGGATTTCACGTGAACGTGAATACTTGGCTGGTAAAAGTGTTTTGTTGAATCTTTCCGGCCGGGGAGATAAGGATGTTGGGCAAATGATGGAAATTTTGAATGTCTGAGAATGCCCAGATTGAATCGGTTCTTCGAAAAAAAATGGATAACGGTAATAAAGCACTGGTCGTTTATATAACAGGTGGGTTAGGAGATGATTGGATTCAAACAATGCATTCTGTTATTGACGCTGGTGCAGACGTGGTAGAAATCGGGATTCCTTTTTCCGATCCTGTTATGGATGGTCCCATCATCCAAATGGCTAATGAGTCTTCAATGAAATCTGGCAGTACACCTGTAAGCATTCTTAGTGACTTAAGAGGAGAAAATCCTGCAGCTCCGTTAGCCGCAATGACTTATTACAATCTTGCTTACAGGATGGGGCATGAAAGATTCGCTTCCGGTCTTTCTTCCGCTGGAATATCCGGTTGTATACTTCCGGATTTACCTCTGGAAGAGTTAGACGCTTGGTCGGATTCGGCACTTAAGTCAAAGATTGAAACAATTTTGTTAGCCGCCCCTACAACACCTGATGCGAGACTTGCCGAAATATGCGAACGAAGTTATGGATTCGTGTATGCGGTAGGACTGCTTGGAGTGACCGGAGTTCGTTCTGAACTCGCTGACAGTGCAATTAAGATTGCATCTCGCTTAAAAAAAGTAACTTCGAAACCCGTTTTAGTTGGAGTAGGGATTGGTAATCCTGAACAAGCCGTCAAAGCTTCAGAAGTTAGTGATGGTGTCATTGTAGGATCAGCTGTTGTCCAAGAAATGCTCGATGGTTCTTCCCCAGAAAAGGTGGGAGAATTAGTTTCAACCTTTAGAAATGCATTGGATAAGAACTGCTAAAAATCAAGACTTTTCTAATTTGATCGAAAAAACACTAAAAAAAGCATAAATTAAGGCTTTTTTTTAAAAAAACCCCTTTAAAACAGGCTTAAATGCTTGACTTTACCTCCGAAAACGTGTCGCGTGGCGGTGTACCCAATTTGGGTACACAAATAACAAGGGAGACGGTGGATGAACAAGAGTGATTTGATCGCAGCAATGGCTGAAAAAGCCGGAGTTTCGAACAAAGATGCTGGGGCTTGCCTGGATGCTATGTTTGATGTAGTGGCAGATGCAGTTGCTGCTGGCAATGAGAAGGTCACAGTACCTGGCTGGATTTCATTTGAGCAGACAATTCGTAAGGCTAGACAAGGTAGAAATCCTCAAACCGGAGAAGCTATTAGTATTCCGGCTACAAAGGCAGTTAAGGTTTCTGCAGGGTCTAAGCTAAAGGCAGCCGCTAAGAGTGGTGGGCCTCCAATGGGAATGTAGATGTAAATTTTACATTTTTAAATTATTTCAAGGGTCTGCTGGTTTTACCGGCAGACCTTTTGAATTTGGAGGTTGTTATGAATTTGCCAAAACCTGAAGAGATAATTCCACATAGAGACCCTTTTTTGTTCTTGACTGAAGTAACAAAATTGGAAGTCCCTAAATTTGCCCAAGGATATTGGCAATTAACGGAATCAGAAGATTTTTTTTCTGGTCACTTCCCGGACTTTCCAACGTTGCCAGGTGTTTTAATGTGTGAATCGATAGCTCAATTGGGAGCGTACACGTTGCTTTCTGATTCAAATTTTGAAGGTCTATTACCTTTGTTTGGAGGTGTCGATAATGTCAGGTTCAGACGTCGCGTGTCTCCCGGTGAGCGATTAGACCTTTCAGTGGAACTTTCGAGGATCTCAGCGCGTGGCGGTAAAGGCAACGGTAAAGCTTACGTGAATGGGGAACTGGCTTGTAATTGTGATTTGATGTTTGTTTTCACTCAGCTTGATTGACTTAAGCGGGCCCAATAACCAGACAGCCGTTATGTCCACCAAACCCGAAAGAATTTGAAATAGCAGGGGATGGGGTCCAAGGAATAGGCTGACCATGTACAAGATTTATTTCTGGCATTTCCGGATCAGGATTAGTAAATCCAGCAGTTGGCGGTATGAGTGATTTCTGCATAGCAGCAATCACTGCCACAGCTTCAATAGCGCCTGCCGCGCCGAGCGTATGGCCAGTAATTCCTTTAGTGGAGGAAACTAATGGTCCATTATCACCGAAAACTGAATTTATTGCTTGAGCCTCACCCATATCATTCAACGGTGTTGAGGTGCCGTGGGCATTTATGTACGCAATCGACTTGGGTTCCAAACCAGAATCATATAGAGCTAGCTCTATACACTTTTTAGCGCCCGAACCTCCTGGGGCTGGAGCTGTAATGTGGTGTGCATCAGCATTGCTAGCGCCGCCTAGTATTTCAGCGTAGATTTTTGCTCCTCTTGCTTCAGCCACTTGCTTTTCCTCGAGAATAAGTATGCCTGCACCTTCACCCATAACGAATCCATCGCGATCTCGGTCAAAAGGTCTAGATATCCCTTCTGAAGAAAATGCGGTCATATTCGTAAAACCTGCAATCGAACTGGCGGTAAAGGCCGCCTCTGTTCCACCAGCAATTACAACATCACATCTATCGGAAGTAATTAGACGAGATGCATTAATTATCGCGTGTGTTCCTGCAGCGCATGCTGTGCAAGTATTTTCAGCGGGGCCTTGAAACCCGTATTTCATAGAAACTGCTGCTGTGGCAGCATTAGGCATCATCATAGGAACAAGAAAGGGAGAAACGCGTCGTGACCCTTTCTCTAGCAGAATACCGATTTGTTCTTCGAGAGTTTCTATACCACCTATACCAGTCCCTATGAAAACGCCTGAACGATCTGACTTAGCGGTAAGTTCACCAGTCTGCTCCATAGCCATATGTGCAGCTGCTATAGCAAATTGAGTGCAACGATCAGATCGGCGAGCCTCTTTTGCATTCTCGAAATAGATAGTTGGATCGAAATTTTCAACACGCCTATCGCCTGAAGGCGGGTTACTGCAAAGACCCTCCCAGAAGGATTCGATTCCTATGCCACAAGATGAGACGACGCCTAATCCCGTAACTACGACCTTTCGGTTAGTCATTACAGTTTGCTTGTAATTAACTCAAAAGCCGATTGGATCGTTTCGATGCCCTCTAATTCTTCTTCTTCTACAGTCACACTAAACTCTTCTTCAAGCGCCATAACTAATTCGACTAAGTCAAGACTGTCGGCATCAAGGTCATCGGCAAAATTTGCCTCAGGTGTCACCTGTGCTTCTTCAACTGATAACACTTCAACAGCACATTTCTGAAATCTAGCGAAATTGTCGTCACTCATCTGAACTCCTTATTTTCAACTGCCAACACAACAATAGAGGGTTACTTAACTTCTACCAAGCTTATTAAGCAAGGTTTATCCCATGTAAAGGCCGCCATCAACTGGGATGACGCTGCCTGTGATATATGAAGCATGTTCAGAGGATAAAAATGCGATAATTTCAGCAATTTCTTCCGGCTCTCCTAACCTGCCAAGTGGGATCGATTCGATGTATTGGGTTATTTGATCATCAGATAATTTTTCTAGCATGTCTGTTTTGATAGCTCCAGGCGCAACAACGTTCACCGTGATATTACGTGATGCATATTCCTTAGCTAGGGAACGACTGAGTCCTACTAAAGCTGATTTGGATGCAGCATAACTACTTTGACCGATTTGGCCCGTTCGACCCGACAGGGAAGAAATAAAAATTATTCGTCCCCATTTGTTTCTCATCATCCCTCTCAACGCATTCTTTGCTGTCCTGAATGAACCGGTTAAATTTGTGTCCAAAACTTCAGAAAAGTCAACATCGCTTGTTCTAGCTGTAAGTGCGTCACGAGTTATGCCAGCATTTGCAATCAGAATTTCCACTGTGCCTAGAGTTTCTTCAACTTCTTTATAGATTCTGTCTATGTCCTCTTGCTTGGTGACATCGCATAAAAAAGAGTGAATTCCTAGCTCTTCCATTCCAGTAGGTGGAGTCTCGCGATAGGTGATTGCAACTTTGTTGCCTTTTGAGGCAAATACTTTTGCAGTTGCAAGACCAATACCTCTATTCCCACCGGTTATAAGGACTACACGTTCCATATGTTCCCTTTGTTTTAGTTGAAGAAAGACTAGTTTATGAATGCCTATTGATCATGTTACACGTAGCCAAGCAATAGGTTGACTGGCTGTTAATCGTTCATCAGGTAAAGCGATCCAGCCCATGAGCTCACCTGAGAAGGGAGAGTGAATCTCAGTATTTCCGACGTTTCCAAGTAGTTCACCGTTAGAAACCTTCTGACCAATTTCTAAATTCGAAACAGGCTTAAAAAGTCCAGCAGAAGGGCTAACCACGAGTCTGTCCGTTGAGAAGAGGTGCTCACCTTCGTGGCCAACTCCAGATTCATTCTGAGTAGGTGAAGTAGGGGCGATTAAATCAAGTAACTGATCCAAGTCGCTTGGTTCGTTGATACTTAAACGTTTTGTATTCGGGTCGGCTCGTTTTGTTAGACCGGTAAGTACTTTTCCTGGTCCTATCTCGATAAATGTAGAGAAGTTCATCGTTAAAAGTGTTGTTAATGTTTGCGTCCATCTCACAGGACTACACAGCTGAGCTGATAGAAGTGCTCTCCACGTTTCTGGGTTTTCATGAGCCACTCCGTCGACATTGGCTACAACGATTCCAGAGGGAGGTCTTATATCAGTTTTTTCTATCGCTTCAGATAGTTTAAGTCGTGCTGAATTCATTAAGGGAGTATGAAATGCTCCGGATACCGATAGTTGGGTAACTTTTTTTGCTCCCATTTTTTTTGATAGTTCACTTGCTTTTTCTATCGCTGAATTGGAACCAGCTATAACGAGTTGACCGGGAGAGTTATAGTTAGCCACCCAAACTTCATCATCAACTTCAGCACATACATCTTCAACGTCACTGTCCTTGAGGCCAAGGACAGCGGCCATGGTTCCAGGATTTTCTTCAATAGCATTTTTCATCGCATTTCCTCTGATGTTTACAAGTCGTGCTGCATCAAAGAAATCAAGAGCGCCTGACGCGGTGAGAGCACTATATTCGCCGAGACTGTGCCCTGCATGTCCTGTCGAGTCGAGACCGAGCCGTTCAACAGCGTCGAGGATAAGCATGCTTAATACGAATGTAGAAAGTTGGGCGTTTTGTGTTTCGCGTAATAGCTCATCATCCGCATTAATAAGTAAGTCGGCCAAGTCTACATTTGTGGCGTCTGATGCTTCCTCTATTAGTTCCCATGAAGGGTGATCCAACCAACTGGATCCCATACCAGAAAATTGTGAGCCCTGACCTGGATATGTAAAGACGATCATTTCAACTCCTCTTGTACAGGATATTTTGCCTTATAAGTGGGAAAAGCGGGTAAAAACATTAAAAAACCTGAAAAGAAGAGTTCTCTACTTATTGCTAAGCCTGCAATTCTGCTAATAATTACTGAAAATGTTAAATACTTATTTTTAAGTGCTCTAGTTGTAGTTTTCACAAGAGTGTAAAAATGAAATGCTTATTAGATGGTTTAAGTATTTTTCTCTCCTAGCTTAAGATAACGATGAAAAGTAATTTGATTTATAACGAAGAACTACTTGCGGGTAAAACTGCTCTTGTAACCGGTGGTGCTAGCGGACTTGGTCGCTCTATTGCGGTTGGCCTGAGTCAAGTAGGAGCAAACGTAATTATTGTTTCCCGACAAGAAGAAGTGTTGGCCAAAGCAGCGAAAGAGATTTCCGACGAAACCGATCGCGAAGTCACTTATGACGTCGTTGATATTCGTGATATCGAGTCAGTTGCTCAATTATCGCAAAGGCATGAAAACATAGACATTCTTGTGAATAACGCTGGCGGACAGTTTCCTCAAAAAGCTAGAGATTTTACTCCCAATGGTTGGCGTAGCGTGATAGATCTCAACTTGAACGGGACTTGGAACATGACGCAAGCATTTGGTAACAAAATGCTTGAAGGGGTTGGGGGGTCAATATGTCAAATAATTGCAACTGTCGGGCGCGGTATTCCTGGAATCGCGCACAGTGCAAGTGCGCGGGCGGGTGTATTGGAACTAAGTAGGACATTGGCATTCGAGTGGGGTCCAAAAGTGAGAGTTAATTGCGTAGCACCAGGTCAATTTAGAACAGAAGCTTTCGACTCCACTTATGAAGATGGAGTGGGGGATGGGTTTGTGGAGCAACCATTGCCTAATATTGGAGATGTTAGAGACATAGCAAACGGAGTAATTTTTCTGGTATCCCCTGGTGCACGTTTCATAACAGGAGAGGTTTTATATGTTGATGGAGGTTTAATACTCCAGGGTCCCATGTCAGCACTGCCTGCCGACGGGTATCCGGAAAGAGAATGAGTTATGGACTTCAGGATTTTTATAGAACCTCAGCAGGGAACCACCTATGATCGAATCCTTGCGTTGGCTACACATGCAGAAAGTCTTGGGTTTAATGGATTTTTCACTTCCGATCACTATCTGAAAATGGGTGCGTCTGATGGATTGCCAGGTCCGACAGATGCTTGGACAACATTGGCTGGGCTAGCTCGCGATACAAGTAATATCCGCTTAGGTACTTTGGTATCTCCAGTTACTTTTCGACACCTTGGCTCATTAGCTATTAGTGTTGCTCAGATCGACCAAATGAGTGAAGGTAGGATTGAACTGGGTTTAGGGGCAGGTTGGTATGAAGAGGAACATAAAGCACAAGGACTACCTTTTCCAGATATTGCTACTCGTTTCGATCTGCTTGAAGAATCACTCGAAGTATTGAATGCTATTTGGAATTTAGAAAAAGGGGAATTTTTCAATTTTCAAGGTAAAAGAGTTCAGTTTGAGAATTCAATGGGGCTACCTAAACCTAAACAGGAACCTGGCCCGCCAATCATAATGGGAGGAATAGGCCAGAGAAGAACTCCTAATCTGGTCGCGAAATATGCATCTGAGTACAACACTCCCTTTGTGTCACCGGATACTTTTGCCTCTCTCGTAGGTGTTGTTAAAGATAAGTGCGTGGAATTAGGCAGGAATCCCAAGGATCTGATTTATTCATGTGCGCAGGTATTTTGTTGTGGGGATGAAGAAACGATTTTTTCGAAACGCGCTCTTACTATTGGAAGAGAAGTTGGAGAACTGCGCGTGAATGGATTAGCAGGAACTCCAGACGAAGTAATAAGACGCGCAGAAGAGTTCAAACAAAATGGGTGTGATCGTTTGTACTTACAAATACTTGATGACTGTGATCTTGAACATTTAGATCTTGCTGCGGAAATTTTTCTAAATTAGACGGTTGTCTATATGTAAAACTTTAAGTTGTTAAGCCATTTATTTGTAAACGACGAAGAAAGAATTGAACAGATGGTCCGACAGAAATCAGAAACCACACTGTTCCCCACCCGATAGTTCCGCCTAGAAGTAAACCGACAATCACGCATGAACCCTCTATGACAGTTCTAGCTTTCCAAATCGCTACACCTCGACGATTAAAAGCTGTCATCAGGCCATCTCGAGGTCCGGGGCCTAGATTTGTTCCGATGTAGAATCCAGAACCTAGCGCGACAATAATTGGACCAAAAAGGGTAGCTGTGACTCTTGGAAATAGATCTGTAATCTCACCAAAGATTGACAGAGTAATGTCGACAACTAAGCCAATTACTAAAACATTTGCGACTGTGCCTATCCCCATTGGTTCCTTTAAAAGAAAAAGGAAAAAGAGGATAATTATTCCGATACAGATGATCGTTGTTCCGATGCTTAAAGGGGTTCGTCTGGAAATTCCCTGATGAAAAACTTCCCATGGGGAAACACCAAAATTTCCGACGACCACCAGAGCTAGGCCGAATCCAAAAAGTATTAATCCGAAAATAAGCCGCGTGAAAAGAAAAAGTGAGGGTTTCGGAAATGACATGAATCAATGGTATTGAAAATATCTTCTCTTCACGATTAGAAGTCCTGGGAGTTATTTGTCTCAGCGTTTGTAATTCATTACTGTTCTTTTATGGCCCCTGATGAAAGATGGCGTAATCCTTTTCTAGCTCATAGTGAATATGCAATTGCACACGGGTTTTGTGATCAACGAGACAGCACAGATCTTTCTGGTCCGCTACCTGACATTGAAGACAAAAATAAAATTCTTGATGAAAATGATTGTCAGTATAAGTGGCTTGGGCCAGGCCACTTTGGTGGGCTTATTTCTGGATTGTATCCAGATGGAAAACGAACAATCTGGAGTAATGGGCGTGAACAAATAGTAAAACTTGACTATGAGACACTTGAAGTATTGAACACCTTTGACCTTTCACACGAACGACCTGACGAATTATTTAGTACTCAATCCGAGTGGGAGAGTGGTGTTGCTGACTTAGATAATTTTTCTGACGAAGAGCAACTAATTCATAGCGCTATTGGATTAGCTGCTCGTTTTATGACAGGACTAGACGGCGTTTATTCCTTGTTGGACATCGATCATGTGATGTATTTAGGCCGAAAAGAAGGAGTAGTTGCATATTCCGAGAATGATCCCAGTGACCGTCATTCAGATTTAATCGAGAAAGCTCGCTGGAATAAGCCAAAAGAAATAGAAGGTTCTTTTGTGGGTATAAACATGACGCCTGATGGGCGTCTCGTATTGTCTACGGATCATGGTTGGTTGATTAGTTTGTCCAGAGACTTCACGGATTATGTCGCTGTACAAATTCCCGGCGCTGAAGGTAAGGCCGCTGAACATTGCAAATTGATGGAAACGAAGCGAGGTAATACAGGGTATGGGTGGGTACGAACGAGTATGTGTTGCGATGAAGAAGGTGGTATTTACCTTAATTCCTTAGATCACTTACATAGGGTTGTATGGAATGGTAAAAATTTCTCTTTTCTAGATGAGGATGGGGCTTGGAGTTCTGAGTACAGAAATGGAAGTGGTAACGGCTCAGGTACAACTCCGTCTCTCATGGGAGATGATCCAAGTGAAGACCGTTTTGTTGTAATAGGAGACGGAGATGATGTTGTTAATATCACGCTTTTTTGGCGAGATTTAATACCTGAAGATTGGGAATGTTTGCCAAATGCGCCTTCGCTAAGGATTGCAGGTTTAGGACCGGCAAATATGGGTGACACAAATAGAGATAGCATTCAAACTGAACAATCAATTACCGTGGCAGGGTACGGGGCGATGGCTGTAAATAATGAACCGAAATTTCGCCCTTCTTGGTTACCGGAACGTGCAAGCAGATTATTGTCATTTTTCTTGGGTCACTATCCTTCATTTACACCCTATGGGCTTCATAAATATGAATGGAACCCTGAAAATACTGAATTTACCGAAGCATGGGTAAATAAAGAAGTTAGCTCACCTAATTCTGTGCCTCAGGTCAGTATCGGAAGCAATGTCGTATACACATGCGGAACGCGTCTGGGTAAATGGACCATAGAGGTGCTGGATTGGACTACGGGAGAAAGTCTCGGGTATTGGATAACTGGTGACAGTAGGTTTAACACTCTTGGATCTGGAGTTCAGCTTGATAATGATGGTCGACTAGTTTTTGGTTCAATTTTTGGAAAGTCTCGGATTTTAAGATTACCGTTCAAGAACATGCACTCATGATGAGCGAGTAAAAGTTGAGCCGTTACAATGAGTTCGCTACATAAATAGAACTGAGTAGACCTGAAGCGGTTGGCTTCCTGTTGACTTTAGGTTCTTGCCCTGGTGGCGGAATTGGCAGACGCGAAGGATTCAAAATCCTTTGGCCGTAAGGTCGTGTGGGTTCAAGTCCCACCCAGGGTACTTCTCTTATTAATCATGGGTGCCGAAAACCTTCCCTCCGTATTCGTATATGAATTTTTCAAGTTCCTCAGGATAGTAGCCTTCGCAGGAAAGTTTCCATGTCCATGCAGTTGCTACGAGAAATGATTCCAATGTTTGGTTCGGCGCAACTAATACACTTTCATTGGCAAATGGTGAGAGTTGTTTTCGATTGAAGTTTTTAAGGTTCGGATTGTATTGAACTATCACTCCACCGGATTCAAGAAAAGCAACTTGTTCTAGATTGCTAAGTGTGTAATCATAATTTCCACCTTTAGGTGGAATAGGGTAGTGAGGCCCCGAAGTGGGCGGATTTGTTTGCCAAGTTGTTTCTGTGTTTCCCAACAAGTGAAGACTTGATGCGGGGTCTAATGCTTCCTGACGAGGTGTGTCGCAACCTGTCTTAACAGAGCATGATATTTGCAGAAAGGAAATGCTACAGATTGCTAAAATTGAACAAATTTTTCTCACATTTCAATATTGCCTTGGATAAGCGGTATTTCCTAGATAAATAGAATGAGATTGTTCCCTTAGAATAATGTCATGTTTGGAAAGTCTATAGAAAAACGATTATTGGGAGTTTCGCTTCGTATCAACAAAGAAAAAGAAGATCTCCTTGTTGCAGAAGAACAATTGATTGCTCTTTTAAATGATGCAGATGAAGCACGCATAAGATCTTTAGTTTCTGAAACACCGCTTTCTGATCATGATCGCAGGGATACTGCAAGACAAGCTGAAAATATGGAAAGTTATTGTCAGGGAAAACGAAATGAAATTTCCAGATTAGAAGATATGCAAGATCAATTGCTTGACAAATTGAAATTAGAGAATAAGTGATGGAAAAAATTCGAGTAGTTATAGCGGAAGATGAAGCAATAATTCGTTTAGATTTGCGCGAAACTTTAGAAAATGCAGGCTACGAAGTGGTCGCTGATACAGGAAGAGGCGATGAGGCAGTGAAACTTGTCAGCGAACATAAACCAGAAGTCGTAATATTGGATATAAAAATGCCGGGTATGGATGGAATCCAAGTAGCAAGAGAAATCGCAGCAACAGAAGATACGGCTGTTGTTATACTCACTGCGTTTAGCCAACGCGAATTGATCGACGAAGCAGTAGATGCTGGAGCATTGGCGTATCTTGTGAAGCCTTACCAACAGAGTGATTTGGTTCCTGCTATTGAAATAGCGCGTCGACGGTATCAAGAAATGCGTGAACTAACCGATCAGGCCAAAACACTTGAAGATCGCCTCAAGGCAAGAAAAGTAATTGAAAAAGCTAAAGGTCTACTAATAGATGGTGCTTCATTAAATGAGGATGAAGCGTTTAGATTCATTCAGACAAGGGCAATGTCTGAAAGGAAAACAATGCTTGAGGTGGCAGAAAAAATAATTTCAGGAGGTCTTCGACCTTAATATTAAGCATTTTCATTTCATTAGGACTAGTGTCAAAACGTGTCTGATTTAATGATCATTGACGGAAACTCACTGACTTACAGGGCTTTTTTCGCATTACCTCCCGACATGGTTACGAGTAAAGGGCAGACGACAAATGCCGTATACGGCTTTGCCTCAATGCTCGTAAATTTGGTTAAGAATCAAGAACCAAACAAAATAGTTGTTGCTTTCGATAGGCCTGAAAAGACTTTTCGACATAAAAAACACGTTAGTTACAAAGCAAACCGTGATAAACAGCCGGATATTTTGTATGAACAAATTCCATTGGTGAAGGAAATGGTTTCATTGCTTGGATACACGGTCATTGACGTAAAAGGTTTCGAAGCTGACGACATAATAGCGACTTTAGCTACGATGGGCCGCGACGCCGGTGAAGACGTTGTAGTGGTAACAGGAGATAGGGACGTTTTCCAATTGGTTGAGGATCCCTATATAAAAGTTCTTTACAACAAAAAGGGTGTTTCTGATTATGCCCTCTACGACGAAAAGGGCATCCTTGAAAGGACGGGAGTAACTCCTGAAAACTATGTAAATTACGCTGCACTACGCGGCGACGCATCTGACAATCTGCCTGGGGTTCCTGGAGTTGGAGAGAAAACTGCAGCCAAACTTATAAATGCTTATGGAAACCTAGAAGGAATTTTTTCTGCAACATCAGAACAAACTCCAAAATTGAAACAAAATCTTGAAGAAAATGAAGATTTAGCACACCTTAACGCAGAGCTAATGAAACTCGTTCGTGATGTTCCATTAGACATTAAATTTAAAGAACTTGAAAACAGTGAAATAAATGAGTCAGAAATAAATGATTTTTTAGACACCCTCGAACTAAACACATTAAAAAAACGATTATCAGATGCCATTGGATTCGAAGTGAATGAAAAAGATGAAAAAGAAGCTTCAAAAGACTCTTCGATAGATCTTGAGTATGAATCATGCTCAGACGAGGAAACGGCACTTAAAAAAATTGAATTACTTTCCAAGAGCAAGATTGTTGCGCTAGCTGAATCGGCCGATCGAGAAGAAAATTTGACGGGTCTAGCATTGGGAGATAATACAAGTTGTTATTGGTTGACCACCAAAGCATTACAAAGTATGAAAGTAGTTGCCGAATTGAACAAACTGCTTTCCGCTAAAGGGCCTGGAGTAACTGTTCACAACGGCAAGAAAAGTTACAGACTCTTGTCGCAAAATGGAATACTTCTAGAAAATATCAATCTGGATATCACTCTTGCCCAGCATCTTCTTGAAGGATCTGATTCTTCAGAACCTCTTTCTGAGATTCTTACGAAACACACCAACATGTTTTTCCCATCTGAAATTGAAAAAGAAGGACAACTTAATTTCGACTCGGAAGATGATCATTTGAATGAGGCGATTGTTAATGCCAAAGCGGTCGCGAAGTTAGAGGCGCCATTGAATTCTGCCCTTAACGCTCAAGGTCTGTTTGAACTGAATCGAGATGTGGAGATCCCATTGGTCCGTGTCCTTGCAGAAATGGAGACTCGTGGAATAGGGGTTGACGTAGTCGAATTAAAGAGACTAAGAGATGAATTCACTAGCCAGTGTGATGGCTTAAGAAAAGAAATCCACGATCTGGCTGGCGGAGAATTCAACGTTAATTCAACAAAACAACTAAGAGAAATCCTTTTTGAAAAATTGGCTTTGACACCAGGAAAGAAGACAAAAACCGGCTATTCAACCGATGCGGCGACTTTAGAGAAACTAAAAGATTCTCACCCAATTATCGAAAAGTTGCTTTCATACCGAGAAGTTGAAAAACTTAGATCAACATATGGAGAAGGCTTACTTTCCTGCGTAGACGAGGATAATCGGATACGCGCTACATTTCACCAAACTGTTACTAGAACTGGACGTTTAAGTTCCGACGCTCCGAATTTGCACAACATTCCCGTACGAACTGAAGCCGGCAAGGCCTTCCGAAAAGCTTTCATACCTGCTAAAAAACATTCCCTGCTAGTAGCTGATTACAATCAAATCGAACTTCGATGTATAGCTCATTTAGCTGATGTGACAGAACTCAAATCAGCATTTAATGCTGGAGAAGACATTCATACGGCTGTTGCATCTAGGACATGGGGAATCAAGCCTGAGGAAATCGACTACACCCTTAGAAATCGTGCGAAAATGGTTTCTTACGGACTCATTTACGGAATGGAAGCCTATGGTCTAGCGCAGCGACTTGACGTCCCAGTAGATGAAGCATCCGAAATACTTAAAGCTTTCTTTGATGCTTTTCCAGGCGTTAAATCCTATATGCAGGAATCAATAGAGATCGCAAGAAAAAAGGGTTACACAGAAACTCTTTTAGGTAGACGCCGTAAAATTCCTGAATTGCTTTCGAATAATTTCAATGTAAGGCAATCCGGAGAAAGACAAGCAATGAACGCACCTATTCAAGGATTAGCCGCTGACGTTTTCAAGATCGCCTTAGTGGCAATTGATCAAGAGCTCCGCAAAAAATCATATAAATCGGCGTTGGTCTTGCAAGTTCACGACGAAGTAATTCTTGAAGTTGCTACCGGTGAGATGGAAGATGTAAAAGCGTTGGTCCAAAAAAATATGGAAAACGCATACGAACTATCTGTCGAACTAAAAGTTGATATAGAAACTGGAAAAAGTTGGGCAGAAGCTAAGGGCTAAAATTGAATAATGAAGAAAAGCACCCACACTGGTTCGAGCCAATTGCTGATCATCTAGGCGCTGCATACTTACGATATTCATTTACTTATGGAACAGAAAATGAAGTTGCGCGTCTATACGAAATTCTTGAGCTTAACCCGGGAGATAGATTGTTAGACGTGGGGTGTGGGCCAGGTAGACACTCACATCTGTTAGCGGAAAAAGGAATCGACGTATTGGGAGTCGACATTTCAAAGGAATTTATAAAAATTGCAAATGGCGAAAAAAGCAAAGCCAACTTTCTTCGCCAAGATGTCCGTGAAATGAATTTCGAAAACGAATTTGATGCTGTTATATCAATGTGTCAAGGAGGTTTTGGTTTGCTTTTTGATCCAACGTCAACAGTTGAAAACCCAGATATCGACTTTAAAGCCATTGAAAATATGGCTCGTGCACTAAAGCCTGGAGGAAAATTAGCTTTATCCGCTTTTTCTTCATATTTCCAAGTTAAGTACCTAAGTGACACTGATCAATTTAATGCATCGAACGGAGTGAACAGAGAAGAGACAGAAGTTGTTAATCCTGATGGCGAAAAAAAAGAAGCAGTCACATGGACAACTTGTTTTACGCCAAGAGAATTAAGATTAATGACACAAAAAGCCGGATTAGTAGTGAAAAATATTTGGTCAGTTACTCCGAACGAGTATGAGTTATTACCTTGCAATATAGAAAATCCGGAATTTTTATTGCTCGCAGAGAAAGCAAGTTGATTTAATCGGTGACGATGCCATGGGTCTCCGATAGGCTTTATCCGTCTTGAAAAAGAAAGGGAAATTCCCTTACGTATCCGCTAAAAATGAGAACAACGTGTCCGATCCGATTTCCACAATCCCACTAATTGAATCCCAGCCTATGGGATCTTTCGATAACGAAGGTGAATATAAACCTCGTGAAATAACTGCAAATGACCTAGGAGAACTTTCTTTAGAAGATGCCTACACAGCCACAATGGTTGATATTGAAAATGGCCAAATGGTTGAAGGAACTGTCGTACGGATCGACAAAGATGAAGTTTTATTAGATATCGGTTACAAATCTGAAGGGGTTATACCACAGAAAGAGCTTTCAATACGAAATAATCTCCATGCAAACGAAGTTGTGGAAATGGGAGAAAAAATAGAAGCACTGGTCCTTCAGCGAGAAGATGCAGAAGGACGCTTACTTCTATCTCGAAAGCGTGCCTTGTATGAAAAAGCATGGGGTGACATAGAAGCTGTAAAAGAAGCTGATGGAATGGTTTCTGGAACGGTTATTGAAGTAGTTAAAGGTGGTTTAATTGTTGATATAGGACTTAGAGGTTTTCTTCCAGCCTCCTTAGTTGATCTTCGACGTGTCAGAGATCTTCAACCCCTAATCGGAACGACTGTAGATACAAAGATCATTGAACTGGACAGAAACAGAAATAACGTTGTTCTCTCGAGAAGGGCTTGGCTTGAAGAAAGTCAAAAAGACGAAAGAGAAGACTTTTTGACGAATCTGAAATCAGGTGAGGTTAGATCAGGCGTGGTCTCAAGTGTGGTCAATTTTGGAGCGTTTGTTGATCTTGGTGGAATGGATGGATTAATACACGTATCAGAGTTGTCGTGGAAGCATGTTGATCATCCAGGCTCTGTCGTTTCAGTAGGTGACGAGATCGAGGTCCAAGTTTTGGATATCGACATGAGCCGTGAACGAATCAGCCTTTCTTTAAAGGCAACTCAGAAAGATCCATGGCAAGAATTTGCTGACAGTCACCAAGTCGGCGAGTTGGTTTATGGCCGAGTTACAAAACTTATCCAATTTGGCTCTTTCGTTCAGGTTGGGGAAGGAATTGAAGGTTTAGTCCACATTTCTGAAATGTCAGCACATCATGTTGAACTGCCTGAACAAGTAGTTACCCCTGGAGAAGAACTGTGGGTAAAAATTATTGATCTTGATTTAGAAAGAAGAAGAATAAGTCTTTCTATCAAGCAAGCAGCCGAGGGCGGTGAAGTGGCAGCTGAATACCAGGAACACTTTGGCGCACACAACTACGATGATGATGGCAACTACATAGGAATTGAATCTTCAGAAGGGCAAGAAGCTTGGGCAGAATATTACAACGAACATGACCCAACGGAACCAGCTGTATCAGAAACAGAAGATTTTGAAAAAGAAGAAACTGATAATGCTGTTACCGATGAAGATCAAGCTGAAGACTCCGGAAATGAAGAAAGAACAGACGATGAGTCGACTAGCGACGAAGTTATTGCTCAAGATGAGTCCGAAGAAAAAACCACAGAATCTTAGTAACCACAAGATTTCAGGCAGGTTAACAATTGCTTGAAATAGGACTAACTGGTGGAATTGGTTCTGGAAAATCTACGGCAGCTGCAGGTTTCGTCGATCATGGCGGTGTTTTGATAGATGCGGATCAGATAGTTCGAGATCTACAACAACCAGGTGAAAAAGTTTTTGACGAAATGGTTTCTAAATGGGGGTCAGAAATCTTGACAACAGATGGTCAGCTTGATCGTCAATTGGTGGCAAGTATAGTCTTTTCTAACCCTGAAGAATTAACAGCATTAAATGCGATAGTTCATCCTGCAGTTAGAGAAGAAATGACAAATCGGCGTCAATTTCATGTAGGAACTGACAACACAGTTATTTTAGAAATACCACTTCTTGTTGAATCTGGGTATAGAAATTTTGATGCGATAGTAGTCGTCGACGTCGATACTGATACGGCAATAAAGCGGTTAGTGAAATATCGTTCTTTCGACGAAGAAGACGCACGTAATCGGATAGAAAGACAAGTTTCGCGTGAGTTAAGAACGGAAATAGCAGATTACGTAATTGAGAATAATCATTCAATGGAAGCATTCGATGAAGAAATTCTGAAATGTTGGCAATGGATTCAATCCATTGATCGACCTGAAACAGGTCGAGAGTTACCATCCTTAACCGCTAAAGAATAAATCCAATACGTTTATAGCGTTTAGGTCAGTATCATCTTTATGTGGAACGTAAGTTCAAGGTGCATGCCCCTTTTAAACCTGCAGGTGATCAACCGAAGGCAATTGAAGAATTAGCAGACGGTCTTAATGGTGGGGAACGGTTCCAAACGCTTTTAGGGATTACTGGAAGCGGTAAAAGCGCTACGGTTGCGTGGACAATAGAAGAAGTTCAAAGACCGACCTTAGTAATAGCTCCTAATAAGGCACTAGCAGCTCAATTAGCAAATGAATTTCGCTCTTTCTTTCCCGAGAATAAAGTTGAATATTTTGTTTCTTACTATGACTATTACCAACCAGAAGCTTACGTTCCCAGTTCTGACACATTTATTGAGAAGGATTCATCGGTAAATGATGAAATTGACCGATTACGTCACTCTGCTACATCTTCTCTCCTTACACGAAGAGACACCATTGTGGTTGCTTCCGTTTCTTGTATATATGGATTGGGTTCACCCGTACAGTACGAAGGCCAACTACTAGTTTTACGAACCGGAACTGAAGTTAATCAACGTGAAGCATTGGGTCGTCTAATTGACATGCAATATGAGCGAAATGACATGGAGCTAAGCCGTGGAAAGTTTCGTGTAAAAGGTGACACTATTGAAATACATCCTGCATACGAAGAAACTATATTTAAAGTTTCTTTATTCGGCGATGAAGTAGAAAAGATCAGTGAAGTTGATCCAGTCACCGGAGATTTAATAAAAGAATTGGATGAATTGGTAGTGTTTCCAGCAACTCACTACATGGCGGATACACAAGCAATGAGTCGTGCAATAAAAGCTATTGAGATAGAACTCCAAGAAACTTTGAAGGGATTTGAAAAAGAGAACAAGCTTCTTGAGTCTCAACGCTTGAGAATGAGAACCGATTATGACCTTGAGATGATGTCAGAACTTGGGTTCTGTAGCGGAATAGAAAACTACAGTGCACATATCGATGGTAGGTCTCCCGGTGAAAGACCGTTTACTTTGCTCGACTATTTCCCAGACGACTTTCTTGTTGTTCTCGATGAATCCCACGTGGCTATTCCACAACTCCATGGGCAGCATGAAGGAGATAGAAGTAGGAAACTAACTCTCATAGAGCATGGTTTCAGACTCCCATCTGCAGCGGATAATAGGCCACTTAGGTTTGACGAATTCATTAACAGGGTTGGGCAAGTGGTTTTAGTATCCGCTACTCCTGGAAACTGGGAAAGAGAAAACAGCACAAGAGTTGTTGAACAAATCGTACGCCCAACGGGACTAATAGACCCAGAAGTGGTTGTGAGACCAACAGAAGGTCAGATCGACGATCTTCTTGAAATGATCTCCAAGCGTGTTGAGTCGGAGCAACGAATCCTAGTGACAACACTTACGAAAAAAATGGCAGAAGACTTAACAGACTATCTGTTGGAACAAGGAGTAAGAGTTCGTTACTTACATTCAGACATAGACACAATCGAAAGAATTGAAATATTACGCGACTTGAGGTTGGGCGAGTTTGATGTGTTGGTAGGTATAAACCTTCTAAGAGAAGGTCTTGACTTGCCAGAAGTGTCGCTAGTGGCAATTTTAGATGCTGATAAAGAGGGTTTTTTAAGGAGTGAAACTTCACTTATACAGACAATCGGACGAGCAGCTCGTAACGTTGACGGGCAAGTAGTTATGTACGCCGATAAGGTCACTGCCTCGATGAAACGGGCTCTTGATGAAACTAAACGACGAAGAGAACTTCAAACAAAATACAACAAAGAGCACGGAATAGATCCACAGACAATAAGAAAAGCAGTAAGTGACATATTAGAAATGGTCCGACCTGGTGCAGTTTCGAGCAAACCAAAAAGTAAAAATAAAAAGGCTTTAAAACTTGCTGACGAACTTTCTGATATGCCTCGTGAAGACTTAAGACGACTTATCCACACTTTGGAAGAAGAAATGAGTGAAGCAGCTGAAGAGCTTCAATTTGAATACGCTGCGCGATTAAGAGACGAAATAAAAGAATTACGGCGCGAAATTCGTGATATGCCCGAAAAAGTTTAAAAGAAAATCAAACGTGAAGTGCGTTACAGGTGTCTAGGATCGTTGCATGCCAGAAAGGTTAGTAGTTCAAGGAGCGCGTGAACACAATTTACAATCGGTTGACTTAGACCTTCCGCGCGAAAAGTTAATAGTTTTTACAGGTATTTCCGGATCTGGTAAATCTTCTTTAGCTTTTGACACTATTTATGCGGAAGGGCAAAGACGCTACGTAGAATCTTTATCTGCTTATGCGCGTCAATTCTTAGGGCAGATGGATAAGCCAGATGTTGACTTTATCGAAGGTTTGTCGCCTGCTATTTCGATTGACCAGAAAAGCTCTTCCCGAAACCCACGATCAACTGTAGGAACTGTTACGGAAGTTTATGACTACTTACGATTACTTTTCGCACGCATAGGGGTTCCACACGACCCAGAAACCGGTGAAAAATTAGCTAGACAAACCCCGCAGCAAATTGTGGATCGGATAATGGAACTAAAGGAGGGAACAAGATTTCAGGTACTAGCGCCAGTAGTTAGGGGCAGAAAAGGTACTTATGAAACTCTTTTAGAAGATTTGGCTAGCCAAGGTTTTAGCCGAGTTCTTATAGATGGCGAAATCCATGAATTTGGTGAATCTGCTGATTTAGCTAGATATGAACAACACACAATAAAAGTAGTAGTTGATCGATTAGTGATGAAAAAGGGGATCGAAAGACGTCTTACAGAGTCAATGGAGACAGCACTGTCCTTAAGTGAAGGTGTTTCAGAGATAGAGATAGTTGATGCAACTAAAAAAGAAAATGAAGAGAACGAACTGATTGTTTTTAGTCAGCATTTGTCGCGTCCCAGTGATGGAAAATCTTTCGAAGATCTCGCGCCACGAAATTTTTCCTTCAATAGCCCTTATGGGGCGTGTACATACTGTGATGGTTTAGGAACTGTCTATGAAGTAGACCCGCAACTTGTCGTTCCGAACCCAGAATTAACTCTTACAGAAGGCGCAATTGCACCCTGGTCAGGTGGTAGAAGCCGATATTTTAAAAGGCTTATAGAGGCAGTGGCTGAACATGAGGGGATCAGCATGGAAACCCCTTGGGAAAAACTGTCCAAAAGTAATCAAAAAATCTTGATGGATAAAGGCTTAAAAGAAAGAGTGAAAGTTCGCTACCACAATCGCTTTGGCAGAGCACGAGTTCATAATGCTCGTTTTGAAGGCGCTATCCCATATTTAAGAAGAAGGCATCAAGAAGCAGAAAGTGACAGTCAGAGGGAACAAATCGAAGGGTATATGAGACAAGTTGACTGTCATGAGTGCGGGGGGGCACGGCTCAACCCACTTTCGCTTGCTGTGACAGTAGACGAGCACTCATTAGATGACATTTGTCGGCTTTCAATTGATAAAGCCTTTACAGTTCTTTCTAATCTGAAATTAAATGACCGTGAAAAAATCATTGCTGAGCAGGTCGTTAAAGAAATAAATTCACGGCTACGGTTCTTACTTGATGTCGGGCTCGAATATTTAACATTATCTCGATCAGCAGCGACACTTGCAGGAGGCGAAGCACAAAGAATCAGGCTTGCTTCTCAAATAGGGAGTGGATTAGTTGGTGTACTTTATGTTTTAGACGAGCCATCAATTGGTCTCCATCAGAGAGACAATCAACGATTGATAGAAACCTTGTCTCACTTAAGAAATATCGGCAACACTGTGATTGTCGTCGAACACGATGAAGAAACTATTCGGGCAGCGGATCACGTTGTAGATATCGGGCCAGGCGCAGGAGAACATGGGGGAGACGTTGTATATTCCGGCGATGTAAAAGGCCTTGTTACTTGTAAAAAATCTTTAACCGGACAGTACCTTTCTGGAAGCAAACTTTTACCGGTTCCGAATACAAGGCGTCAAACGAATGGTTCATTCGTAAGTATTTTAGGAGCACGTGAAAACAACTTAAAAAATATTGATATCGACTTCCCACTTGGCTGTTTCGTGGCAGTTACTGGAGTCTCAGGGTCCGGAAAATCCACTCTCGTGAACGAAATCCTTTTAAAGGGATTGATGCAGCACATATACAAATCTAAAACACCGCCGGGTTTACACAAAGCTATAAAAGGAGTCGATCAGGTTGACAAGGTCATAAACATAGACCAGGCGCCTATTGGTAGAACACCGAGGTCAAATGCAGCCACTTATACGGGCGTATTCGACCATATACGTAAATTATTCGCAAAAACAGAAGAGTCGCGTCTGAGGGGATATCAACCTGGAAGATTTAGTTTTAATGTTAAAGGGGGGCGCTGCGAAGCGTGTTCCGGTGACGGAACCTTACGGATTGAAATGCATTTTCTACCGGATGTCTATGTCCCTTGTGAAGTGTGTTCAGGAAAGAGGTACAACCGAGACACTCTTGAAATAATGTACAGAGGGAAAAACATTGCTGATGTTTTAGACATGCCATGTGAAGAAGCATTGACTTTCTTTGAGAAACAGCCTTCGATTACACGGCATATGCAGACTTTGGTAGATGTTGGACTCGGATATATAAGACTTGGCCAATCAGCTCCCACTTTGTCAGGCGGTGAGGCGCAAAGAGTAAAACTTGCGAGTGAACTAGCAAAACGACCTACAGGTCACACTCTTTATCTTTTGGACGAACCGACAACAGGCCTGCATTTCGAAGATGTTAAAAAACTATTAAACGTATTAACACGGTTAGTAGATAATGGAAACACTGTGATTGTTATTGAACATAATCTAGATGTTGTTAAAACAGCTGATTGGATTATCGATTTAGGTCCTGAAGGAGGGGAGTCTGGCGGAGAAATCGTAGCCAGTGATACCCCTGAAAACATCATAAAACTTAAAAACAGTCATACAGGAAAGTTTCTTAAACCACTTCTTAAGTAGCAATCTCGATAAAGGTTAGAAAAGATCTCAAAGGGCATTTATTCTAAAAGAGTGATAAAACAGCCGGAGCAAGGAAGTATTCCCACGAAACCTGGGTCTTATCAATTTTTTGACGGACACGGAAACATCATCTATGTGGGAAAAGCTAAAAATCTCCGTAGCCGCGTGAATAGTTATTTTGGAAATAAGAAAACTATGGCAGTACGGACGCAACGAATGATGGAAGAAGCAACACATCTTGAATGGATTCAGGTCCGAAACGAACTAGAGGCATTAATGCTTGAATTCACTTTGATCAAAGAACATAAACCGAGATTTAACGTGGATCTCAAAGACAACAAAAGTTATCCCTACTTATCGGTGACTGTGAATGAAAAGTGGCCGCGACCGACCATCACGCGAGGTGAGCGTAAAAGAGGTGTTAGATATTTCGGCCCTTATGGAAATGTTAAAGCCATACGTGAAACTTTAGATTTATTGATCAAAAGCTTTCCACTAAGAACATGTTCAAATGCGAAATTTAATGAACATGAGAAAATGGGAAAACCGTGTTTGTTATTTCATATAGATAAATGTTCCGGTCCGTGTGTTGAAAAAATCACAGAGAAAGAGTACAACAATCTCGTTTCAGATCTTTTGGGTTTTCTGGATGGAAACAGTAAGAAAATCGTTGATGACTTGCGAAATGAAATGTCAATTTTTTCGGAAAAACAAGAGTTCGAAAATGCTGGACGCGCACGTGACAAAATACTGAATATTGAGAGGGTGCTTGAACGGCAACAAATGGTTTTAAAGGAAACTGAAAACATAGATATATTCGGATTTTTTGGAGATGAAATTGAAGCGTCTGTTCAAGTTTTCTATGTTCGTCACGGACGAGTTGTTGGACGTAAAGGATTTATTGTTGATCGAATTGCTGGAATAAAAAACTCGGAGCTAGTAAGACATCTACTTGTCGATCACTATGCTTCCGACCCTCCTAGGGGGGTTCCGAGTCAAATATTGGCTGAAGTGTCTCCGGTTGATATTCAACTCTTGGAAACTTGGTTAACCATCGAGAGAAATTCTGCAGTAGAAATACGTGTCCCAAAGCGTGGAGAAAAAAAATCATTACTTGAAACAGTTATTAGTAATGCGAATGAAGAATTTATACGTCATCGTCTAAAGCGTGCAACAGACCACAATTCACGTTCCAAGGCATTAAATGAACTTCAAACAGCATTAGGTATGGGTGCTGCACCGTTAAGGATCGAATGCTATGACATGAGTCATTTACAAGGTACAGATTACGTGGGTTCTATGGTGGTGATGGAAGATGGCCTATTAAAGAAGAGCGACTATCGTCGATTCCGAATCAATAGCTTTGATGGAAACGATGATTACGCAGCGATGAAAGAAGTTATTTCTCGTCGTTTAGCTGCTTATTTGAAAGAAAGTAAAGAAACTGTAGAGGGTGGAACGAAGAAGTTCGCTTACCCGCCTCAATTACTTTTAGTGGATGGCGGCAAAGGTCAACTTTCGGTAGCTGAAGCCGCAGTGTCCGAAGTAGGTCTTTCTGATCTTATTTTTGTTGCGTCACTAGCTAAACAGTTTGAAGAGGTTTTCGTTACTGGCCAAAGGGAACCGGTAGTTATTCCGAGGAATTCTGAAGCGCTATATATGTTGCAACGTCTTAGAGATGAATCTCACCGATTCGCAGTTGAGTATCATCGGAAACTTCGCGGCAAACGTATGACTGAATCAGTTTTGGATGGGATTCCAGGTTTAGGGGAAAAGCGTAAAAATCGACTGCTTGAAGAATATGGAAGTTTAAAGAGAGTCAAGGAAAGCACTTTAAAAGAATTGAACGAAATCAAATGGTTGCCTGAAAAGGTTGCTAGTGAAGTTGCAAGAAAATTAGATCTAGACCTTAACTGATGGTTATAGAGGCCATGGAAAAAATAGCTGCAAGAACACCGAAAACTTGAGTACGGGTCATTTTTTCCTTAATCAGAAAATGTGCTAAGACTACAGTAATAGCCGGGTAAAGAGCGCTTAATAGTGAAGTGACACTTAGTAGGCCTCTATTTACCGCAAGTAGAAAACACGTGCTAGCGCAAGCATTACTTAAACCAGATCCAACAATAAAGGGAAAAGCTTCTTTGGAGGGTTTTGGTTTATCTTTAATTAAGAACAAAATAAATATGAGAATAAGAAGTGGGAAAAGTCGACTTGCAACTGCACCCCACGGTTCTGTGTCGTTAGAAGTATTTTCGATCACGATGTAGAAGCCCCCGAAGCCAAGTCCAGCTAGAATCCCATCTCTTAAACCAGCAATTGGGCCTTTAAACGTCTGTAGTGAGACTCCAGAAGCGAGAGCTATTGAAATAAGACCAACTAGAATTCCTGCTATTTGGAGAATGGAAAGTGAGTCACCATCAACAAGCCCCCACAAGACGGGAAACAGCGCTCCAGCAACTCCAGAAACAGGTATAACAGTTACATAGGCAGCTTTTTTCATTCCGGCATAAAGGAAGGCTGCGCCTGACATGCCGAAAAGTCCGGCGAGGCCACCTATTAGGAAGTCACGCCATGTAAAAGTATCTGCTATGGAAAAGGCTAAAGGAACCACTAGGAAGAGTCCAATGAATATGTCGAGGGTAAGTGTGGGGAGTAGTGAGCCACGTCTAGAAGCTTGACCCGCGAAAAAACCCCCAAAACCCCAGAAGATGCTGGAAAGAAAAGCAAAGAAAATGCCCACATTCGGAGCATAAAGCGAGTTCAGCATTTCCACTCAAAATATGGAACGATCAAGGTATGGATCAATCGAAAAACTCTTGGGAGTTGAATTCAGAATGGTGGCAAAATTCTTTCACAAATGGCGCAAACGCTGAATATTCTCAACAGCTTCTCCCTTTAGTTGTTGAATTAATGAGTGGATTTCAGAAAGTTTTAGAAATCGGAACTGGTGAAGGGCAAATTATTCGTGCTTTGAAGGAAGTGTCGATTAATTCTGTAGGGATTGATCAATCCGCTAACCAGATACGACATGGAAAGAAGTCCGACCCTTCTTCTGTCTTGGTTCGATCTTTAGCCGAACAATTACCGTTTCGTAATTCTTTTTTCGATGCTGCAATTGCTTGTTTAGTGGTGGAACATGTTGAACTATTTGAAGAATCTTTTCGTGAGGTTTCAAGAGTAGTGAAATCTGGTGGGAGGTTTGTTGTAGCAATGAATCATCCTTTACTTCAATCTCCTGGAAGCTCATGGGTTGAAGACTGGACGACGGACCCACCTGAGAAATATTGGAGAATTGGTTCGTATTTACGTGAGGAGAGAAGTGAGGAATATTTCGGTGATGGTGTAAGTATCCCTTTTACACACCGTCCTTTAAGTAGGTATTTAAATGCTTTAAGTGAATCTGGTTTTGTAACTACTCGATTGATTGAACCAGAACCATTTGGAATTTATGAAGAAGAATTGAAATGGAAAAACGAAATCGCTTTTATTCCTCGACTGCTCATTATTGTTTGCGAAAAATCTTCTGGAACTGACTAAATGATAGAAGTAGTATCGACTTATGGCAGAACTATTAGTTGTAGCAGGATTATCAGGGGCTGGTAGGTCGAATTTTGCTAGCAATCTTGAGGACTTGGGATGGTTTGTGATCGATCGGTTGCCAGCAGAGATAATGGGCAGAGTTTCAGAGTTGGCAAGTGGAACTGATTCAAATTGGAATCGAGTCGCTTTTATCGCTAAGGCTGACACATCTGAAGGAGAAACACTAACTGCAGTTAGCCAGCTTCGTAAACAGAAAGAATCAGTAACTTTAGTATTTTTAGATTGCTCCACCGAAACGCTCGTACGTCGTTATAAAGACAGTAGGCGTCCTCATCCGTTATCAAATTTTTCGACGATTGAAGAAGCTATAGAAGCAGAAAGGCTAATGATTGCATCCACCCGTGCAGAAGCAGATCTGATATTAGATACATCAGATCTAAGCGTTCATGATTTACGCGAAGCAGTAACTCGTCTTTATGGAACAGAAGGCGATCATGGAATGCAGATATCTGTATCGTCATTTGGTTTCAAGTACGGAGTTCCTCGTGATGTAGATATACAACTTGATTGTCGATTCCTCCCAAATCCTCATTGGGTGGAGGAACTTAGAGAGAAAAATGGTTTAAATCTTGATGTACAGAATTATGTATTAAGTCAAGAAAGTGCTGGACCTTTCTTGAAAGACATTTCTTCTTTGTTGAGTTATCTTATTCCCGCCTACGAAAATGAAGGAAAGTCTTACTTGTCTGTAGCTTTTGGTTGTACAGGCGGCAAACACCGATCGGTTGCAATTGCTGAAGAGTTAGCCAGAATTCTTAAATCGGAACAAATGGATATATATACCTTCCATCGTGATATAAGTAGGTAAATCAAGAAAAGACACCACCTTTGGGTTTACTTGAGGTAGTAATAATTGACGTCATCTAATAGTTGAAGGAGAAATAAATGCCAATCAAGATCGGCATCAATGGTTTCGGAAGAATTGGAAGAAACTTTTATCGTGCAATCGCAAAACAGAGTGCAGAGATGGAGATAGTCGCAGTAAATGACCTAGGCGATACTGAAACGATGGCTCATTTGCTTAAATATGATTCAGTGCACGGCAATCTTGAAAATGAGATCAATGCTGCAGATAACGGCATCATGATCGATGGTGAATTGCTTCAAGTTCTTTCAGAGCGGAACCCTCAAGACCTCCCTTGGGGGGATTTAGGCGTTGATGTCGTGATTGAATCAACCGGAATTTTTACCGATCGTGAAAAAGCCGCCATGCATTTAGAAGCAGGAGCACCTTTAGTTATTGTGTCAGCTCCGGCAAATGGCGCTGATGCTACTTTTGTCGTTGGGGTTAACGATTCAGATTTTGACAAAGCTACACACACCGTTATATCTAACGCGAGTTGCACGACAAATTGTTTTGTGCCAATGGTTCAGGTTCTTGATGATGCATTTGGCGTTGAAAAAGGTTTAATGACTACAGTTCACGCATATACAGGCGACCAGTCCTTAGTAGATGGACCACACAGTGATCTTAGAAGAGCTCGGGCCTCAGCTGTAAATATTATTCCTACTTCAACAGGTGCTGCACGTGCTACTGGCCTGGTCTTACAAGCGATGAACGGTAAATTAGACGGCATTTCGCTTCGTGTTCCGATTCCAGATGGTTCAATAACTGATTTCACAGCTTTGTTAAATGCGTCTCCCAGCGTTGAGGAAATAAACTCTGCGTTTAAAGACGCTGCCAGTTCAGGCCCTTTAGCTAATGTGCTTGATTACAGTGATAGACCACTTGTAAGTTCAGATATTGTGGGAAATCCTGCTAGCTGTGTATTTGACTCTGGTTTAACAATGACGATGGATAACTTGGTAAAGATAAGCGGATGGTATGACAACGAGTGGGGATATTCAAACAGACTTGTTGACCTTGTCGCCATTACTGCTTCGTGATTTATTAGTTGAGTAATTTGGAAAATAAGAAGCTTCCCACTCTTGAAGATTTAGAAGCCAAATTAGGTGGGCTTAAATCTAAAAGGATTCTTGTTAGGTCGGATTTAAACGTTCCTATAACAAATGGTTTAATCGACGATGACCTTCGATTACAAGAGAGCTTAGGCACTTTGGAATGGCTGATGGAAAGAAAGGCTTCGGTAGTTGTATGTAGTCACTTAGGTCGACCAGCGGGAGAGAGGAACGACAAATACTTAATTTCCCCTGTGAGGGAGAGGCTTTTAGAAATTCTGCCAAATTTGGAGGTACTAGAAAATCTGAGGTTTAATCCGGGAGAGGAATCTAACGAAGAAACTTTTGTTAACTATCTGGTTTCTGGTGCTGGTGGAAATCCTTTTGACGGGTACGTAAATGACGCTTTTGGGGCTTCACACCGTGAACACGCATCAATTGTGGGTCCGCCGAAAACTCTTCCATCAGCAGCAGGGATTTTACTTATTAGGGAAGTCGAAGTCGTCGAAAGGATATTACAACGACCCAAACGACCTTTTTTGATGGTTTTAGGTGGAGCCAAGGTTAGTGACAAATTATCGCTAATTGAAAAGATGCTGGACTCAGTAGATGAGATGATCATCGGGGGCGGAATGTGCTTTACTTTTTTAGTTGCCTCCGGTGTTCAAGTGGGTGATTCACTTGTTGAAACCGAAATGATTGATACATGCCGACGTCTACTAGATTCTGACGTCCCTATCAAACTTCCTTTGGATTTCACCGCAATGGACTCGACTGGTGAAATAGGTAATCCAGAAATAGCAGCAGAAATAAGGCAGTGCGGGAATTCAATACCAAATGGCTTGATGGGCTTAGACATAGGACCAGGCTCCGCTGTTGAATTCTCAGATGCAATTTTTGAAGCCGGGACAGTTCTATGGAATGGACCGATGGGTGTCTTTGAAGACCCACGCTTTTCCGCTGGTACTGAAACAGTGGCCCGCGGAATGGCAGATACACGTGCTTTTACTTTCGTAGGGGGTGGAGATTCTGCTTTTGCGGTAAAGAAATTTGGATTTTCAGATTCGATAGATCATATTTCTACAGGAGGTGGGGCTACTTTAGAGCTCATAGAGAAAGGCGACCTTCCAGGCCTTGAAGTGCTACGCGAAGGGGCAATATAAAGTTAAGGTACCGTTGTGAGAAAACCTTTGATCAGTGGCAACTGGAAAATGCACCACAATCATTTTGAAGCTATACAAACAATTCAACGTTTAGCTTATGCATTGTCTTCATCAGATTATGAGAACGTTGATGTTTCCGTTCATGCGCCTTTTACTGACTTGCGCTCTTTGCAAACAGTTATAGAGGCGGATGATATTCCTATAAGTCTTGGAGCCCAGCACAGTCATTGGGAGAATAAGGGTGCTTTTACTGGAGAGGTGTCGCCTGAAATGCTTGCGAAACTTAATGTTTCATTAGTGCTTGTTGGTCACTCTGAGAGAAGGCATATTTTTGGAGAAACAAACGCGGATATAAATAAAAAAGTGCATGCGATTATCGCGAAAGAAATGACGCCAATACTTTGTGTTGGAGAGATGAGTGAAGAAAGAGAAGAGGGGCGGACACTTGAGGTAGTTGAAAAACAACTAGAAGAAGGGCTTAGTCAAGTAAAACCTTCTGAAGTAGCCTCGATAGTTGTTGCGTACGAACCAGTTTGGGCAATAGGGACTGGAAAAAACGCTACACCTGAAGATGCGCAAGAAGTTTGTAAAGCTATTCGTGAAAAAATTGTAAGTATCTGGAAGGGAGCTGGTGAAGACCTGCGGATTCAATATGGGGGATCGGTCAAAGGTGTTAATGCTCCCGATTTAATGAAACAAAATGACGTTGATGGATTATTGGTTGGTGGAGCTTCTTTAGATCCTGATGAATTTTCACGAATAATTAAGTATCGCTTACTGGATTAGTGATTTGCATATGAACAAAATTGGTATCCTATAAATCTGATGTTTGTATTAATAGCTGTATTACAGGTAATTTCAGGACTTGGTTTGATTTTCCTCGTTCTTCTGCATAGTGGTAAAGGCGGCGGCCTTTCTGACATGTTTGGTGGTGGAGTTGGTGCTCAAACTGCTGGTTCTACTGTGGTTGAGCAAAATCTGGATCGAATAACTGTTGTTGCGGCACTTATTTTTACTTTCACTACAATTAGCCTCGGTCTTTTGTACTGAATTTTGTCGGAGTGGCGGAATTGGCAGACGCGCAAGGTTAAGGACCTTGTGCCCGATTAGGGCGTGGGGGTTCAAGTCCCCCCTCCGACACCAAAACAAATCAACTTGAGATCGAATTAGAAGATGCTGTTTATAGGTATGTAAATGGTTGCCCTAAATGCGAAGAGACTCCGTGCAAGTGCATTCACTGAATTCCTGAATGTATCTACACGTAGCAGCATCCGACGGGTGGCACCCCCCACACGGGTGGTATTAGACGGCTGCCCCACACCCAGAACAGAACGAACATCTGTGTGTATCTATACGTTCCTCCACTAAATAGCGGTCTGGTCAGTTGATACGACAGTCAGATACCAGAGAAGAAAATTTACCAGGTGTTAACGGGGTTGAAATCTACAGGAAACAGTAGTCAGTTACCGTCAACAATTAACCGACTAGAAAATTACTTAAGAAAGAAGACAAATGTTAATAATGACTAAATACACAATAAAGCCGCATATTTCAAAAGCGGAACACGCCGAAGCCATGGCAAAGTTTGCAGCATTCGGAGAGGGTCCTGGGGAAGTTGTAGCGCACTGGGCATTTGCAGATGGAAGTGGTGGGGTCAATGTGATTGATACAGACGATGCAGAAGCAACTTTAAGAAATTCGCTTAATTATCTTCCATATCTGACAACAGATTTCTCTATGCCTGTAGTGACTATTGATTCTGCAGTACCACAAATCATGGACTATTTGAATTGATGTTTTTGTGCTTGTTTTCTATTAGAAATCTCTAGCAGGAAACAAACACCCTTATTGGTTTTGGGAGGTGATAAATCAATGTTTTTACGCTTTGTACGACGATTATTCAGTCGTAAACATGTGTACCCGAACTACGAAGGGCAGAGACTGTCCGACTCAGCGGAACGCGAAATACTTAAGAAATATTATTTTTAGAAAGTCTGTGGGTTTCCCACATTTCTAAAAATGTCTGTCCAGGTCAAACGTCTTTTCATCGGCATCGGCCTTAGACAGTTTCGCACTAACCGCTTCCATCTATACGTAGCAGTATCCGACGGGTGGCACCCTCACAGTTAGAAGGCCAATACTGTCACTCGTTGATAGTAAGTTAGGGGTATGGAGATAGTTAACTTGGTTGGGGGAGTTCAAGTCCCCCCCCTCCGACACCAAATAATCACCTAGAAACAGAGCAACTATGCTCTTATCCTCTGTTTTTGTGTAGGGATGTTATTTCCATTCCCAGAGTTCCCATGTGGCGTTTCCGGTCGGATCAACAGTCCAATCATAGACAACAGCAATCCCATTCAATGAAGATAGTGAAGGGGCGGTTGTTTCGAAATAGACCACGCCTTTAAAGACAAAGCCACCATCTTCAGTGGGAGAGCCGACACCTGTAGCACTAAAAGTAGCTACTCCGTCTGATGTCATTATGACTCCAGAATTAGGACACTCTCCTTGAAAGGACCCGTCTGTCCTCATTCTCGCGGAATATGTTGCAAATGATGTTACTTCAGCACCGGCTAAAGTTCCAGTTAACCCCGACGCCACTGTTTCAAATACAGGACTACCGTTAATAGCTGGAAGGGCTTTCATTGAAGTCGGCCCTGAAATTGTGCCTAAATTTTCGCCTAGCATATAACTCCTTAAATATTTTCTTGACTTACAAACACAGAGTAGAAGCATGTGGAGTACAAATCAAAATTCTGTTTTTAAGATGCACATATTAAGTAGTTCGTGAATATTGATTTTAAACTGGCAACAAGGGAGAGGAAGAGCTATTTTTCAGTTGTGAATTGGAACAACACTGTGGGCGTTCAAGTCCCCCCTCCGACACCAAAAACCTAGGTTCGAATCTACGAACGGGGTAATTCGATTAAAAGCTCTCTGAAAGTGTATATTCACCATCTTTAAGTAATGATTAACAATGGATGAAAAGTACGACGTAGTTGAACTCGCAGTTGAACGAACTGTGGGTATCAAAGTCACTTTCGCCGACAACTACTCCGCGGAAATTGATTTAATGACTTTGAGACTAATTTGCCCTTGCGCTATGTGTCGCTCATTGCGTGAGCGAGGAAAAGCAGCTTGGCCACAATCTGAAGGTTCTCAAAAACTTTCTATACAAGATGCACAATTTCATGGATCTTGGGGTGTGAACATTACTTGGAACGACGGGCACAATGCGGGAATATACACTTTTCAGTTTTTAAGAGAAATTGCAGAATCTTATTTGCATAGCGGGTTGGATCTTCCATGAATTGTGTATTTGTAATCAGTGTCAATCGTTGAGAGTAAGTGAAGGGTATGGAGATAGTTAACTTGCTTGGGAGAGCTCAGTGCCTCTTCCGACACGATTCAATGGATCTATCTACTTGCTTGATTTATTTTCTTTTAAATGTAAAATCCAGTGATGTCGGCGAAAATATTAACTGAACAGTACCCGTGGCCAATCGTCGGGGAATTTAAGACGACCCGTTGTGCGCTTTTAAGTATCGATTTTCAAGTCGAATATTGTGCTCCAGATGGTTATTTCGCCGATCTTGGGCTAGATACAGCTCATATGCGATCAGTTTTAGAACCTGTTTCTCAAGTATTAGAGGTTGCCCGAAATAAGGGAATTCAAATAGTTCATACACGAGAAGGCTTTCGTCCTGATTTATCTGATTGTCCCGAAACTAAGATTTTAAGAGCCATTGAACGAGGTCACCCTATGGGACGCGAGGGTCGTTATGGACGTCTTTTAATTCAGGGAGAAGTCGGGTGGGACATAGTCGAAGATGTGTATCCACACTCTAATGACTGGGTAGTGGATAAACCAGGTCAAGGAGCTTTTTACGCTACTGATTTGGATTTAAGGCTTCGTAGTCGCGGTATAGATCTACTCGTAATAATGGGAATTACGGCAGGATGTTGCGTCAGTTCTACTATCAGGGAAGCTAATGATAGAGGATATGACTGTCTGGTACTAACAGACTGCGTTGCCGACGTTTTCGAAGAACTTACTGAGACAACAAATCAATCGTTCAAAATAAACCCATTAGGCGCAACCGCCGAAAGTTCCGATTTTCTTCAAATACTTCCCTGATTATCTTTTGAAGCTAGGCAACGTTGGAAATTCAAACGCGAATAGTTGCATTTGCCAGATGAAACTGGTCGACTAATCAACTTGAACGTTGTTGATTATTCTAATTATTTCTTCTGGATTATTTTTGTATTGTTTCAGAGCAGCATTGCTGACAAGGCATTCCCATTCACCAGTAACGTTAGAAATTATTGCCGGTAAAAGTCCGGATGCTTTTTTATGATTGTTTGAAGCCTGATTTCGATGGAGGAATGTAATACCGATTCCTGATTTCGCTAAGGCTCTCTTCCATTTTCTTTTTCCAAATGGATTCCAACCGTGGGTCAAATCGCAAAGATCACAGGTCTTATTTTTCACGGCTTTGCGTGTCAAGTATTTAAGTTCTCCCCGCAGGCCACCATCAGCGTTGTAGATCCCAATAACTTCAAAATTTTTCAACTGCAATGCTGATCGCCTTTCTGTTTGCTTCTTACAACATATACACACGAGGAAAAATCTTGAAGCTTAAAAGCGGCATCTCAGAGTGACACTTATCACCTATGACGTAGATCACGTTTAGAGTTATGTATTAGGGCAGTGAAGTAAAATAGCTTCATGAAAAGATACACCGCAGTACTCATGTCAGTAACACTTGCTTTAGTTGCAACCGGTCTGGTTTCCGGAACAAATTCTGTAACTACAGCTCCAGAAGCGGATGCTAGTGCAACCGTGATAGTAGAAGATGAGTCTTGGAATACTTCTACAAGTAATTACGTAAACAGACTGATACAAATGGGTGTACCCAACTCAGGAGTTTGCCCAACAGCAGCCTGATAACAAGTCGCTGTTCTGGCGTCGTTTCGATTAAATCTGTTTAGTTTTCTTTGTCTAATACTTTTCTAGCAAATGTTATTTCTCGGTAAACGGTTGTACATTTAAACTTTCCAACCTTTATAGACGACAGGAAAAAACAATGGCAATTAACGTACTTGGAACAGAGCTTACAGATTGCAGTCATGATCCAGTAACGGGTTTCTATAGAGACGGATGTTGCAATACCGGCGCAGACGATTATGGAGTCCACACGGTCTGCGCCGTCATGACTGAAGAGTTTCTTAGGTTTTCAAAATCTGCAGGAAATGACCTTTCTACCCCGAGGAATGGTTTTTCTGGACTTAACCCAGGTGACCATTGGTGTCTTTGCGCATCTAGGTGGCAGGAAGCATACGAAGCGGGGTTCGCTCCGCAAGTAAACTTGGAAGCCACCCACATATTGACTCTGGAATGGGTTGACACAAAAGCCTTACTGGCATCGGGCATCTAGCGAACAGTCGTAGATGCAATGTGTCACAATCACTCACTATAGATTAAATAGCCTCTATCTTTGAGAAGTGCCTAATAGACCAGAGTTGCGGAACATTGCTGTAATAGCTCACGTAGACCATGGTAAAACAACTCTTATTGACGCCCTTCTTAAAAATTCTGGCGCTTTCAGAACTAACGAAACAGTTGCTGAACGCGTGCTGGATTCGTTGGACCTTGAGCGAGAAAAAGGAATAACTATTCTTGCCAAAAATACAGCTATTAAATACGGAGATGTAAAAATCAATATTGTTGACACGCCAGGTCATGCAGATTTTGGTGGAGAAGTTGAGAGAGCATTGACAATGGTTGATGGGGTTTTATTGTTGGTCGACGCAGCAGAAGGCCCTAGGCCACAGACAAGATTTGTTTTACGAAAAGCGCTTGAAGCAAATCTCTCAATTGTTGTTGTTATTAATAAGGTGGATAGACCAGATCAGAGAATAAATGAAGTAATAGAAGAGATCTACGAACTTTTCTTGGATCTCGAGGCCTCCGAGGATCAAATTGATTTTCCTATCATTTACACAGACGCACGAGCAGGAACAGCGACTTTGGATCCGGAAATTTCTGGAAATGATTTGAACCCTTTTTTCAAAGTGCTACTACAAAGTGTTCCGCCTCCTGCAGGTGATCAAAACGCTCCTCTTCAGGTTCACGTAACCAATTTGGATGCATCGCCTTATCTTGGTCGTTTAGCCGTGTGTCGCGTCATAAGTGGAGTTTTAAGAGAGAACTCCATAGTGGCTTGGTGCAGAACAGACGGTTCTATAGAGCAAGCGAAAATTGCCACGATTACACTAACCGAGGCTCTTTCCCAGGTTGAAGTAGAAGAAGCGGGGCCTGGGGAAATCGCTTATGTTTCTGGCATAGTCGATGTGACAATTGGTGAAACGTTTACCGATTTAGAAAATCCGCATCCATTGCCCGTTATCTCTGTTGATGAGCCAACTCTCTCAATGTCGATTGGTGTGAACACTTCGCCCGTAGCCGGAAATGATGGTGACAAAATAACTGCTCGACAAATCAAAGCACGCTTAGAAGAAGAACTCGTAGGAAATGTAGCCATCAGAGTTCTTCCAACCGAAAGACCAGACACTTGGGAAGTTCAGGGGCGGGGAGAACTGCAACTTGCGGTTTTGGTTGAAACGATGAAACGCGAAGGTTTCGAATTAACTGTTGGTAAACCATCGGTACTACTGAGAGAGATAGATGGCAATTTGCACGAACCTGTTGAAGAGGTCACGATTGAAGTTCCTGAAGAACATGTTGGTGCTGTAACACAGCTTCTAGGAGCACGGCGTGCACAGATGAAAGAAATGAAAAATTCCGGAACAGGATGGGTGAAACTAGATTATGTTGTCGCCTCTAGGGCGTTGATCGGTTTTAGAACGGAGTTCTTAACAGAGACACGTGGGACAGGAATTCTTAGTCATGTATTTAGCGGTTGGGAAAAATGGATGGGCGAAATGAGACTAAGGCAAACTGGAAGCGTGGTCGCAGACAGAAAAGGTACAGTAACGGGGCATGCAATAACGAATCTACAGGAACGTACAACACTTTTCGTTGCTCCTAATGATGAGGTTTATGGCGGAATGATAGTTGGAGAAAATCCACGCTCAGAAGACATGGATGTTAATATTTGCAAAGAAAAAAAGCTGACTAATGTTAGAGCAGCAGCTTCAGATGACACCATTCGATTAACGCCTCCACGCACACTTTCCCTTGAACAAGCTTTGGAATATATAGCAGAAGATGAGTGTGTAGAAGTAACTCCCGCAATTGTGCGACTTCGAAAAACAATCCTTGATTCAGGTGAACGAGCGCGTAATTTGAAGAAAATAAAGCAAGAAAGACTTTAAGGATCTATTCGATGGAATCAAGAAATTATTTCTAATTCTCGACGCACCCGTCATGTTTTAGTAGGTTGCTTATATGAACCCAGATATTAATGAAGCAGATCTAGCTCACGCTTTAAATGCCATAATCGAGGCCGAGCTTTCAGGTGTCGTTAGATACACACATTACTCATTGATGATTACAGGTCCGCATCGCCTTCCTCTTGTGGAGTTTATGAAAGCACAAGCTACGGAATCATTAATTCATGCACAGGAAATGGGTGAAATACTTACCGGCTTGGGCGGTCATCCTTCAACAAAAATCAGCTCAGTCGAAGAGACGTTCGATCACGGAATAGAGCCGATCTTGCGTGAGAGTCTTGAACATGAGTTGCAAGCTATTTCTCTTTATCGAAATTTACTCGAGCTAGTCGAAGGTAAGTCAGTTTTCCTTGAGGAGATAGCAAGAAACTACATTTCAACTGAAGAACAGCATCAACTAGAATTACAAAAAATGCTTAGGGACTTTTCCTGAAGAAAAATAATAGGAAGATTCCAAATGAATGATAGTCATGAAGTAAGTCTGAGTAAAAATGGTCCACCAGAAACCGTTCTACCCGCCGAAAATCCCTTAGCAATCGAATCTTTAAATGAAGCGTTGCAAGCGCCTAAAGCCCAAATACGCGATGCTATAGCTGAAGTGATAGCCGATTGGCCAAATAACTTACTGGCCTGGGCTACTCTGGGGGACTTTGGGAGGGATCAAGTTGAATCTTATGCCGCATATAGAGTCGGGTATCACCGTGGGCTTGATCGATTAAGGCAAAGTGGCTGGAAAGGGTCTGGATTTGTACTTTGGGACAAAACCGAGAATCTCGGGTTTTTACGCTGCTTGGAGGGATTAGCAGAACTATCAAATGAAATTGGTGATACCGAGGAATCCGACCGTTGCTTTCACTTTTTAAAGCAGCTGGACCCTAGTTATCAAAAGTAGCTATTGATGCTACTTCTCTAAAGCCCCCAGAATTAATGAGCCGGCTTAATCCCCGTGAAGCACTTGAAGTTTCTCCGTTTGATACGGGTGTCTTCTCATGGAAAATGAGAATACGTGCTATTCAAGAAAATCACTGGCTGCAAATAGATGATGGGAGAGAAGAAGATCTATTAGAAAAGAAAAAAGGTCCAGTTGGCATTCACCTGCCAGGTAGCGAAACGGCAAGTTTAACATTGCTTAAAACTATTGAATATTGGCTAATCGAAAGGTCGATCAGTCTCCCTGTTATTGATGACTCCCTACATCCAATTGATCAGTGTGGACGTTTAATACAAGAAGATGTTTGCTTAATGGAACGAATTTCAGACAGCTGGCTTCTCACCGCAGGAAGTGTATGTTTTCCAACCCACTGGGACCCAACTTCAAAATTAGGACTTTCTTTAGATGATATACATTCTCCTGTGCCGCGTTATAACGCAGATTTGCTTCCACGGCCTAGTAATTTTATGGATCGCATTTCAGATGAGATGCTAGTTGCACGTACGGGATGGTCTTTAACAGCATGTGGCGAACTGCCTTTAGATCGTGATCATAAAATAGTTCAAAGTGATCCCTCGAAGTTGATCGTAAGAGTCGAACGGCAAACCTTGCGTAAAGTTCCTAATTCAAAAGCGATTGCTTTCACCATACGAATACACAGATGGCCTTTAGAGGTAATCAAAAACGACTTTGCATTAGCAAAAGACTTAGTAGGTGCACTGCAAGCGCTGCCTGAAGAAGTAAAAGGTTATAAGACAGAGACAAGTGAGCTTTCTCAACGAGTACAAAAATATTTGTCTAACACAAAATAAAGATCATTGAATTATTTCTCTAAAAGTTAAATTAATTCTTTCACTTGTCTTGCTTCTACTTTTAGGCACACAATGCAACCAATGTTGTTGAGTCGGTGGGTGCATAATGAGTAAATCTCCATGATGTAAAAAAAGATTAAAAATTTTACCTCTTTTATTCTTTTCCCTTAATTGGAATTTACGACTCGCACCGAAACTTAGTGAGCCTATAGTAGGCGCGGCCCCCAACTCAGGTTCATCATCTGCATGCCAAGCGACACTGTCATTTTCGTCTCTGTAGCGATTAACCAAAACAGAGTTGAAAATAACTCCACTGGCCATTTGAACCTGAGTCCGAATATCTTCTAGAAGCGGAAACCAAGGCTTCGCTTTGTGCTCGATACCAGAGTATTTGTAATTAACACCTGGATTTCCGAACCATGCGGTTTCTCTTGGTTCTAAATGCTTAGTCCCAAAAAGTACAATTTCATTCTGTGTCCACTCAATTTTCCTTAGTTGCTCTAAACACCTATCAGCTTGGCTTTTTGAAAAATGACTCCTGTATAAACTGATATGGCAATTTTCCAAATCGCCTAAATCGTCCTTTTGCCAGAAACTCTCCTGAATCATAAGAAAATAATAGTAGTGATTTGTAATTGATTAAATAGTCCCGCTCTATACATATATTTGTGGAGAAACTTTATATGGTATTTTCCTCTTATGGAACCATCGTATTTCCACTTGACAAATGGTTTGATACTTTTCACGATGGAAGCGAAAATACTCATCAGAGAATTATAAAAAACAAATATCAAATTAGGAATATTTTGAAAATAACTGCAGCAGTTTTAAGAGAGCTGAATCAGCCCTTAGAAATAGAAGAGTTAGAACTAGCTGAACCTAAAGCTAATGAAGTTCTAGTGAAAATCGACGCATTCGGTATCTGTCATAGTGATTATCACGTTGTAACAGGCCTCGCCAAACAAGAACTACCAGTTGTTCTTGGACACGAAGGAGCGGGCACCGTAATTCAAATAGGAGAAGGAGTTACCAATGTTAAATTTGGCCAAAACGTTCTACTCAACTGGTTTCCTTATTGCAAACAATGCCCACAATGCACAGCAGGTAATACAAATCATTGCAAAACCTATATGAAGATGCTTGGACAAGGAAAGATGCTAGATGGAACCACTCGGTTAACCGACGCAAATAATAAACCCGTACTACAGCTGTCTGGTTTAGCTTGTTGGGCTACACATGTAGTTGTTCCTGACATTATTTGCACGAAAATGCCTGAAAGTACACCGCCTGAAATTGCTGCTTTAATTGGATGTGCAGTAACCACAGGTGTGGGGGCGGTCCTGAACCAAGCTTCAGTTCATAAAGGCTCCTCAGTCGTTGTCTACGGTTCTGGCGGTGTTGGGTTGTCAATAATTATGGGGTGTGTTCAAGCTGGAGCAGAGAAAATTATTGCAGTTGACAGAACGGAAACAAAAGAAATGATCGCACGGAATATGGGAGCTACCCATTTTGTAAAAGCGGGCGGTGATACTGTACGAGTTGTAAAAGACCTAACTGAAGGACTCGGGGCTGACTATGCCTTCGATGCGGTCGGAAGTATTGAAATTGCTGAAATGTTGCTGCCTTCGCTTCGTGAGCGAGGATTAGCTTTATTGGTCGGAGTGCCACCAGCGGATTCACGGTTGCAAGTTGATGCAACTGACGTGTTTAGACAAGAGAAAAAATTAACGGGAACTATCTATGGAAGTGCAGACACTGCAGTCGATTTTGAAAAATACGCAAAGATGTATCTTTCTGGAAGTTTGCCGGTTGACAAATTAATTTCAAAACACTACAAGATTGAAGAAATTAACGAAGCCTGTCGAGACATGCTTAATGGGGAGATAGCGCGAGGTGTTGTAACTTTCTAATTACTGAGTTGCTGTCAATTATTTTCAGCTTCTTCTTCCTTTTCTGTAATCGCCATATCTTGCTCTGACATAGCACCTTTTCTTAAGAGCCAATTCGAGAACCAGTAGGTGAGTTCGGGAAGCCCTTCACATGAGTCAAGCATCTCCTCAAGTGAGTAAAATTCAATTTCACTTACTGACAAGTTCCAACGGGCTTTAATTTCGATCCAGGAATATGCATATTGGCACCAATGGTCTTCATTAGGTGGTCTCCAAGCCTCTGGACCTTTTGCACCTTTTGAACGATTGTCACCAGAATTTACTGCAATCAAATGTTGCGGATCATTGAGGTCGTTATAGAAACTAATCTTGGTTTCAAGTGGCCAGTTTGCAGCTCCGGAGATATGTGCATTTGCAAGGGGGACCATGTGGTCTATATCTAGTCCGGAAGGATCAATAATGAATGTGTCAGAATAATAGTCATACCATTTACCGAATAGGACCTTGCAACCCTCTGCATCAAAAATAGCATCTTCTAGTGACTCGTAGTGTAGAACTTCATGACGCGTGTTTATGCAGTTCCTGTCTTCATCAATCCAACCTGGACCCCACTCTTCTCTTACATATGGAATGTCGAAATTAGGGGGAGTAATGCGTAGCTCCGCCAAGAGATCTGTGCGCCAATTACTGCTTAATTGAGAACTATCTTCTGAATCATAAAGAAACTCAGGTTCGTCATTGCTGTAATCTATTTTGCTGTAATCAAACTGGGTTGTAGTAGCAACTTTCGTTCTATCAATAGTCGTTGTTGTTACAGAAAGTTCGCTAACCGGTATAGAGGCAGCAGGTTCAAGCGTTTGTTCGGTAATTGATTCACTAGAGCAAGCCTGCAAAAACAGAATAATCAAAATACTGGTAACTGAAGACGTGATATGTCTCATCATCAGAAATAAACTAGAATTAGAGCTCGAAAACTTCTACTACATTGAGATTTTTGAACTCCACGTCACCAAAACTGCCAGTATCTTCTTCGGAGGCTTTTTTTGTGACTTCTAGGTCGTTATTAATCATCGCATCTTCATATGAATCGAACTCGATTACTTGCAATAGTCGTCCAGGCGTATCCCTATCTTCACATACAGTAGCTTTTTTTACTCTTGTTTCTTGACCCGCAATATCAATGTAGTTATTGATTGATTTTATTGCTTCGTCTGCGCTTCCAGTAAATTCCATTATTTGAATAAATTTCATGTTTGCTCCTCTTTTCTTTTGAGAGTTTATTCGTCAAATAAGTGTTTCGGTGAAACTAACTCCACACCTTTTTTGTTATGAGGAGAAAAAAATCCAAGAATTGGATTAACTAATGAGTAACCCATCAAACTCCTTAAATCATCAGGTAATTCAGCAGCCACATCTGGTGGGCATGAAAGATACTGATTTTCCTCTTGTCTCAACCAAGAGAGACTGTAGTGAATTAACACAGCTAATCGCTTCTCATTTTTAGTGGTGTTCGCGCCACCACCATGCAGAATAGAACCGCCATAGAGAAGAACAGACCCAGGTGACATTTCAGCAAACACGACCTCTTTTTCAGTAGCTTCTCGGTCCTTGTCCCACTTGTGAGACCCCGGCACTACACAGGTCGCGCCATTCGCTTCGCTGAAACTACTTATCGCCCATACTGTACTAAATTGAGTTTCAATCTTTCGACTCAAATAACCACCCCAGACGCCACGATCTCTATGAAGTGGCTGATTGGTTTCCGATGGAGATATTTCTATCGCTTGAGTAAAATTTAACTGATACCCATCAGTGAAATCTTCTAAAAACTTAGAGCATAATTCATTTATTAAGGGGTTTAGAGCTAAATCTCTACAAGAAACTGACCGTGCCATTAACGCTCCCACTCGTTTAGTCGATTCACCTGAGAAGTTATTGACCCCCTCCGGGCATGCATCTAAATAGGGTCGTAATTCATCCTTGATTTTACTTGTCACTGATTCAGGAACAAGCGAATCAATTATTACTGCTCCTCTGGCATCCAACTCCTCAAGGATGTCTTGACTTGATTCTGTACTTTTTATGTGTCGTATCACAAGTCTCCCAGCAGATATCATTTTTATTGAATGACGATCACCAAAGGCAACTGCATTCAACAACCGATTCTAATGCTTTCCAACGAAAGGGAGTTAATTCGGAAAGTGCTCCACAACCAGTGCATTGCAAGACGTATCCAGCATCTGTTTCAAATAGCTGAACTGGGTTCTCTCCAGTAGAGAGTCTTTCTGACTTCGCACGCGTTTTCTTTTCTTTAGAAATCTCTGGAAATAGGGGAGTATCAAACTCTAAGTATGGAGGTGTAATAGTTGACACTGGCGGATTTTCCCACACTTCCTTATGACGTTCTGTTTCGTTTTCCCAACTCAAATAACTTAACCACGCGTACTCTTCCACAGGGTCAATACCGTCAGGTAATTGATCGATATCGGACATCGGACCGACTTTTCGAATATCCGGAAGGGTTTTCGGTCCTGCGTATTCCAGAAAAGTTCCCAATTTGTCGTATTCATCTACATCAAAAATTTTAGAAGTTTCGCTAATATTTTCGATCTCTTCCATAAATCCGTCTCTCTCATGTGCAGTTGGATCTTCGAGGGTGTCGCGTGAGAATAGTATTACAAAGCGCGCACCGCTGCCGATTTCTTTACGTCGAAGAATACGTCCCATTCGTTGAATCATTTGTCGGCGTGTTCGACTCGCACTGATTACTACGCCAAGATTTGCATCTGGAACATCGATACCTTCATCTAAGACACGCGGTGCCGCAATCACATCTAACGTTCCTTCCCTCAATGAGTTGAGTAGCTTTTCCCTTTCGTTTCTATTTGTAGCACCAGTGATTAAATCAATTTTGAGTAATGGATCTAATCGAGTAATTGCGTTATTTGCAGCGCTAACTGTTTGAGTGAAAAGAATTGTTCCATTTGACGATTCCATTACAGGCGCAAACCTGTTCAACACTTCATACTTGGTTTTACTTCCGGCGACGATTTCACGACGCCGACTGAATGCATCCAAGTACGCAACAGCTGCTTTTCCATTAGGACCTGCATCCTTTTCAGCCAGATAAGCCACAGCTGAAAGGAAAGCACTAAAAGGGTTTTGTGGCATATCTTCGATTTCTCGTAAGGTTTGCCTTGCAGTAACGAGAGTAGCTTCTGTATCTTCGTATTCGCTTCGTTCCTCTTTCGAGAGTGGAACTGCGACAAATGCAACTCGTGGCTGGGCACAAACGCCATCCTCAATGGCTTTCATAAAATCGTATCTGTAAGAAACACCCCCAAAATACGGAATTAAAGTTTTGTCGACTGCATCATCAGAGCGTTCAAGTGTCGCAGTTAAACCAAGTCGTTCCTCATATTCATGTAGAAGTGATTTTCTTAGAACACCTCCACCAAAACCATGACATTCGTCTGCGACAATAAATCCACTCTTGTCATCCGGAGGAAGTGGTTTCTTAGCGCTAGCTGAATGTCTGGTAGTGACTAATATGTCACAGTCATCTGCACGATCACTGAAATTATCACCAAGGCGCCCGATGCGCGAATCTGGCAATGACTCAACCAGGCGTTTTGTCCACTGTTCCATTAGCACGCGACTAGGTACGACTACAAGAACGAATAAATCTCTTCTGCGGGCATCTTTAATTGCTGCAATCGCAACATTGGTTTTACCAGAACCAGTCACGGCTTCAATAATGCCGCTTCGACCGCACCTCAACCATGAGGAAAGTGCTTCAAGTTGCCATGCGTATAAATAGTTGTTCAATTTTTGCCGATCTATTCGAACAGTTAAACATAATCGCTAGAAACTGATTACGGAACCTATTGTGATATTTGCCACTTAGTGTTAGATTCTAAAGAACATTAAGAGCGGCGCTTTTGCGCCCGGCAACCTGGGAGGACACCCAAGGTGCCTACTTGCTTAGCAAGGATGCGGTTCCAGCGGAACAACAAAGTGTCCGAGTCTTTGACTCGTGGGTATTGGTTTTCTCCCAAAAGGAGAAAATATGACCATTTACAAAGGGTTCGAAACCCTTCAAATACACGCAGGTCAACAGCCTGATAGCGATACAGGTAGTCGTGCTGCACCGATATATCAAACAACCTCATACGTTTTTAGAGATTCTGAACATGCGGCTAACTTATTTGCGCTATCAGAAGTAGGAAATATTTATACGCGGATCATGAATCCAACTCAGATGGTTCTCGAATCGCGGTTACAAGCACTTGAAAAGGGCACAGAAACTGCGATAGGAATCCCAGGAGCCTTAGCAACATCATCTGGGCAAGCTGCTGAAACACTTGCAATCCTAAATCTCGCTGAAGCAGGGGATCATATAGTTGCTTCATCCTCCTTGTACGGCGGAACTTACAACCTGCTTCACTATACGTTTCCAAAAATGGGGATCAATACAACCTTCATCAAAGATCCAGATGACCTATCTGAATGGGAAGCTGCTATACGGCCAGAAACAAAAGTGTTCTATGGGGAATCAATAGGAAATCCAAAGAATGACTTTTTAGATATTTCCGGAGTGGCCGAAGTCGGCCACAATTATGGGATACCGCTCATTGTTGATAATACGGTCGCAACACCTTATTTGATAAACCCGATTTCACTAGGCGCAGATGTAGTCGTTCACTCAATGACTAAATTTATTGGTGGTCACGGAAATTCTATCGGTGGCATCATTGTAGATGGTGGAAAATTTGACTACAGCGAAAGCACCCGTTTCAAAAACTTTGTAGAACCAGACCCTAGTTATCATGGCCTTAAATACTGGCCTGACCTTGGACATGGATCTTTTATAATTAAAGCCAGAGTACAGCTACTACGAGACCTTGGATCTTCAGTAACTCCACAGAATGCTTTCAACTTTCTACAAGGTCTTGAAACGCTAAGTTTAAGAATGGAAAGACATTTCGAGAATGCGATAAAAGTAGTCGAATTTCTTTCAAATCACGAACAGGTAGAAAAAATCCAGTTTGCTGGCCTTCCTGAAAGTCCATGGCACGAAAGAGCGAAATTATACGGAGTCCGAAACGGTTATGGATCTGTCCCAGCATTCATCATAAAAGGTGGTGCAGAAGCAGGCGAAAAATTCGTTAACTCACTTCAATTACACAGTCATGTTGCAAATATAGGAGATGTAAGGAGTTTGGTAATACATCCAGCTTCAACTACCCATTCACAACTAAGCGAAGAAGAACAAAAATCAACTGGAGTTGAACCTGGATTAGTGCGCCTATCCGTCGGCTTAGAGACCATCGATGACATCGTTGATGATCTAGAACATGCTTTTTCTTGTGTAAAGAACATTTGAATAAGCGTTAAACTACTTCTATGAAAAGCAAAGAAATGGGTTTACTAGAGGCTAAGAAGGAAATCTGCAGTTACATAGATTCAATAGCCCCAGAACTTATCGAACTTTCGCATTCGATTCACGCTCAACCCGAACTTGCATATGAAGAGCACTTCGCACACGAATGTTTAACTAAAACCTTAAGTGAAAAAGGACTAGAAGTAGAAAAAGGGGCATACGAATTAGATACCGCTTTTGAAGCAAATGCCGGTTCTTCAGGCCCAATTATTGCTCTTTTGTGTGAATATGATGCTTTGCCAGGAATTGGGCATGCTTGTGGGCACAATATTATTGCTGCTGCCGGAATTGGAGCTGGTTTAGCAGCATCGGAATTTACGGAACCGTTTAACGGCAGGCTGAGAATTCTTGGTACACCAGCAGAAGAAGGAGGTGGGGGTAAAGTAAGAATGCTAAATAAAGGGGCTTTTGACTCTGTGGAAGCAGTCTTGATGATTCATCCAGCTGATGCCGACTTACCCAACATAAGTAGTCTTGCGGTCCAGCAACTTAAAGCAACATATACCGGGAAAGCGGCCCACGCAGCTGCAGCCCCTGAGAAAGGCATCAATGCTTTGGACGGAGCAGTATTGGGGTATATGGGTGTAGCCGCTTTGAGACAACACATAGCGACCGACGAGCGCCTTCATGGTATTTTCACTAACGGTGGCCAGAAGGCTAATATCGTTCCAGAAACTGCAGAAGCCATATGGTACGCGCGCTCTTCGACCATGGAACGGCTTGAAAATCTAAAAGCCCGCTTAGTTGAAACTCTTCATGGCGGTGCGAGATCAGCTGGTTGTGACATTCAAATTGAATGGGTAAACGAGCCTTATGCTGAAGTGCTCGACAACACGCCACTTCTAGAGGCCTATATGAAGAATTCTGAATCGGTAGGCAGGTTTATTAAAGCAGCAGAAGACGATGGAGTAGTAGGATCAACCGATTTAGGAAATGTCAGCCATGTAGTGCCTTCAATTCATCCGATGGTCAAGGTTGCTCCAAAAGGAACTGCTATTCACACAGTTGATTTCGAAAAATGTGCGAAGAGTGAAGAGGGGGATAAAGGACTATTGGATTCAGCAAAAAGTTTGGCGATGACTGTCTTGGATTGCTGGAACGATCCGTCTCTGCTAAAAGATGCGAAAGATTTTTTTGCTTCATAAGAATCCGCGACTCCATTAAAAAAACCACCTACGATCGTCGAAATGACTTTTTATGCATCTGAACAGTTTGACTCTGACGAAGAAGACATACTTCGTCGTTACTTCACAAATCTAGACCAGCCCGTCTTTGCCTTAGTCAATCTTCCAGAAGTTGTAAAGGGTGCTCTCTTTGCCAGGTACTCTCGCTCTTCGAAAAGTTTACGACGTCTGTTTCTTGATGAATTTGTCGGTGAACTAGATATTTCAGGAGATGAGACAATAGACGCAACGGTTGGATTAAAAAGAGCAGAAGAATTATATGACTTAGTTTTTTTTGAATACGGCGATGACAGCGTTGCCCAACTAGGCGGAGTCCACTTAGCTTGCGAACAAGCGTCTAACTTACTAACCAAGGTTCTTGAATGGGGTAGATTAATGTCCTACCTGGAGCAGTCAACAAGATACATTGCCTACAATACGCGTTTAGATGGTCGGTATCGCTACTACAGGGACCCTGAAGTGATGGCCTCACCACTGGCTACACGGTATGTAGCTGACATGGACTATCTCTTTGACACTTATTCAAATTTAGTTGAAACGATGCGTGAATATTTCACGAATGCAGTACCAAAAACTGAGAGCGACTCAGACTTTGCATACCTTCAAGCTATAAAAGCAAAAGCACTCGATTCTGTTAGGGGTGTTTTACCAGCAGCTTCACTTTCTAATGTCGGAATATACGGAACCGGACAGGCATATGAATCACTTTTATTGAGAATGAGATCACATCCTCTACCAGAAGCTCGTGAATATTCAGAAATGATTTTATTTGAGTTAAGAAAAGTAATTCCATCATTCTTAAAACGAGTTGATATTCCAGATAGAGGCCAACAAACCTCAGAATATATGAATGATACCCGTGAGAGATTGATCGATTTGTCAGAACACTACTTCCCTAAAAGTAAGTCGCCTTTACCTCACCCAACAGTAGATTTGACTGACTATGACCCTGATGCAGAGGTAAAACTTGTTGCTTCAGCGCTCTATCCATATACCGATAGGTCGGACAGAGATATAGAAGATCGCGTACGTAAAATGACTACCGAAGAACGTATAACAGTCTTAAAAGCCTTAGAGGGTGATAGAGAAAACCGAAGGCATCGACCCGGACGAGCATTAGAAAGACCTTCTTATAGGTTTGATATTCTTGCAGACTATGGAGCATTCCGCGACCTGCAGCGCCATAGAATGATGACAATTGAGTGGCAGAAGCTTTCTCCTTATCACGGATTTGTATCTCCCGATGAACTTCAAGACGCAGGGACAGCAACTGAATTTGAATCGGCGATGGAGCGGTCGATGAGTTTGCATGATGATTTACTTGAAGCATTTCCTGAACAAGCTTCTTATGCCGTTTCACTTGCATATAGAGTTAGATTTTTGATGCATCTAAATGCAAGAGAAGCAATGCACATGCTGGAATTACGCACCACTCCGCAGGGTCATCCCGCATATAGACAAGTATGTCAGGAAATGCATACGCTCATAGCTGAAAAAGCTGGGCATTTTGCCATTGCAGAAATGATGAAATTTGTAGATCATACAACAGGAAATGACTTAGAAAGATTGGAAGCAGAAAAGAAAAGTGACTTGAAGCGTGGTGAAAGATTAGGTAATAATTCAAAAAATTCCTAGAAAAACTACCACTTTAAGAGAAATTGTGTCTATTATCCGGCCGCGGGATGTTTTTCATCCTGATCGCTTTGTGAGGAACAATGTCTGAAGAAGAAAATATAGAAGATGAAAACCCAGCGGATTTTGAAGAAGAAGAATTCCCTGAGGACATAGAAGAAGACGACGATCTAGAAGAGACACCTCTAGACGACGATGAGGACGATGAGGACGAAGATGGGGATGAGGACGAAAGTGGTCCTGCTCCAGTTGGAGACTCAAATGATGATGACGATGATGATCCGGCGGAGGTAGAAGCTGATCTTGATGCGATCCTGAAAGATCGAATAGCATCCGGTGAAGACGAGGATGAAGACGAAGCAGATGCTCCCGCTACTGTAAAAAAAGATACACCAGTACAAGGCGATGAAGAGTCCGTTGAAGTACGACGTAAAGGCGAAGTAATTTGCCCAAGTTGTTTTCTTATTATCGAAGCACAGATAGCTAAAGAAACCGGCGAGTGCCCACATTGCGGAGCTAGTGTTTAATTTATGCAGGGCTGAACACTGAAAGAATCATCGCGTTTGGCGTCACATGAAGATTTAGAAATCCTCAGTTTTTTGCGTAGTGAAGCGGTTTCTGAATTGAAAGATAAAAGAGGCGGAGAAGTTTTTCTCAACCTTAAAACCTTTTCATCTGATTCTCTTGCTAATTTCTCTCAGTGGCTTGACTCATCAGATCACCGCGTAGTGGCTGGGTTATTTGGTGAAGCAGTTGTCGCTTACGGAGTATTAGAATTTGCCAGCACAAATGATGGAGAGAGAATTGCTTCCATAAAGGAGCTTTTTGTAATGGAAGACGCTCGTTCCGTTGGTGTAGGGGAGTGTCTTATGGATTTTTTAGTTAACCAGGCAATTGAAAATAAGGTAATTGGAATTGATTCGTTTGCCTTACCTGGAGATAGAGAGACTAAGAATTTTTTTGAATCTCAAGGAATGGTTGCACGTTTGATACAAGTTTACAGGCCAATTGAATCAGGTAATGATAAGACCTGAATTGTGCGTGGGCGCAATTGCAATAATTGATGGGAAGATTCTTCTTGTAAAACGTAAGACTGAACCCGAAATAGGAAAGTGGTCCATTCCGGGTGGACATGTCGATATTGGTGAATCTCTTGAAAGTGCAGTCGAGAGGGAGCTTTATGAAGAAACGGGTTTACGAGGTAAATGTAAAATATTTGTTGGTTCAGGCGAAGTAATCTCTGACAACTCACACAAAGTAATCCTTGATTTCGAAGTAGTCATTGAAGGAAACAGCGAACCAATTCCTGCTACAGATGCAATTGCTTCTAAGTGGATACCTCTTGAGGATATCAACTCTTTAGAAATGGCTGACGGACTTGAAACCTTCTTGGAAGAGAACGGTTACATTTAATCTTTTAAAACTACCTGCCCTTCCAGACTGGTGGACGCTTTTCTATGAAAGCCAAGGGTCCTTCTTTGTAATCCTCAGTTCCAACCAAAGCAGCGGTTTCCTCGATAGCAAACTTCATTCCGTCATTATCATTCAGCGTAAGTGATTCCAAGAGCGATCGTCGGGTAGCTCTAACTGCTAATGGAGCATTTTCATTGATTTTATTGGCTAAAGAAATTGCACCTTCTAAAGCTTCACCTGCTTCCACCAAACTATTAACCATTCCGAACTTGTATGCATCTTCGGCGCTTATGGGTTCCCCTGTGAGTGCTATATGCATAGCTATGTTCTTTGGTAAAACCCTTGGAAGGCGAACTAAACCACCTGCTGAAGCAATAAGAGAACGCTTAACTTCGGGAAGTCCAAATCTGGCTGCTTTACTTGCCACAATAAGATCGCATGCTAAAGCTAATTCTGTTCCTCCAGCTAATGCAGGTCCGTCGACTGCGGCTATCAATGGTTTGATTCGTTCACGTGCAACTATTCCACCGAATCCACCTTTCTTAGTAGCTAGATTTAACTCTCCTGCTGAAATTGCTTTCAAATCAGCTCCTGCCGAGAAAGCAGGTCCATTTGCGCAAAGGATTCCTGTCCAGAGGTTCTCATCATCTTCAAAATCATCTAGGGCTTTTTCAATACCCGTGGCGACTTCGTGATTAACAGCATTTCTAGCTTCAGGCCTGTTTAAAGTGATTAGAGCAATATGCCCGCGTGTTTCATATTCGATTATCATTACATGAAGTTACATTGAAAAATCTGTGTGACGAACTTGTGTGCGATTTTTGTTGTTTAAACCGAAGAAGAATTGAATTTTTCTACGATTGAAGGGGCCTTTGAAGAAATCCTACGAATTATTTTAGTTAACTCTTCACTGGGATTTTCTGGGACTCCTTCTGGTACGACCCTGTCATGAATAGGAGAGAAAGCAGCTGCTTCAGCAATTGTTCCCCATCGCGACTGTGTTACGTCTGCTGCCAGAGCAGCATTTGTTGCTTCAGTTAGAGAGTTAAGCAAGTCCTCAGGAAGTGGGAAACCAGCTTTTGGTGGACGTGATGATAGACGCAAGGCTCTAACGACTCGGCCTTCTTTGAGAGTTGAAATAACTTCTTTAAGCCAATTTTGTTGATCGGTCTCAACTCGTTTATTGAAACCTTCTTTCAGTTTTTCGGCTAGTGATTTGACTTCATTGTTTTTTTGAACGTTGTCAGATGCAACTATCACCGACCTAATATCACGTAAATCTATAGTTTCCATTCCTCGTAAAGCACCATCAGCTCGATCGAGCCATTCAGCGGTGCGTAAATTTGGATAAATTTGCTCAGCGAGCTTCAATAGGATGTCTTCAGGGATTTCAGGTTCTCCCGCTTTTTTAGCTGTTTTATTCTGAACATCAATCGATTCTCGTAATCCAGGAAGCCCTTTTTGTAGGAGTATTTCTGCGATCCTCTTCGTTTCATTAGGCAAGTTTTTTAAGGCTTCGTTCCTATGATGACGTTTTGCTTTTAAACGTTTACTTTTGGGAAACGGAGTATCAGAAACATTTTTGTTCTGTTTTCTAGGTTTTCTAGTTGTCTTGGCCGAGGGTTTATCTTTTTCACGAGAAGCCCTCTTCTCTTTTTCACGAGAACCACTCTTCTTTTCACGATTATTTGTCCTTGAATTAGAGAAAGATTCCTTAGACGGTCTTTTGCTCTTTTTACTCTTTGCGAGTTGAGTAGTTACGAGATCCGTTTGTTTCCCTGAACCAAGTATTTCAAGTGTTTCAGTCTTTTCAGATGACTGTTTTTTATCAAAGACTTTTGTTACAACTATTCCGTCTAAAAAATACTCTGTTTCAACTAAAAATTTTGATCCAACAATTGAATTTGTCGGCAAAAGAGAAGCATCAACAGTTCCTTTTGGTTCACGAGCGCCAACTGCTCTCCATGTCCAATCACCGTCTTCACGCTGACTTGTGATTTCTACATCTATTTTTGCCATATATGAAATCTACAGGAATCTCATTCCTGCATTACGTATATGACAGATTGAAAAGAAAATGTTATGTTTTTAGTAGTTGTTTGGAGGGGAAATGAAAATACTTAGAAACGCTTTTAGTCTCATTTTAGTAGTTGGATTAATCTCAACTGCTTGTGGGGGTAGTGACAGTGATGATGGGGGAGCAGTACAGG
>QCLO01000002.1 GCA_003214465.1 Acidimicrobiales bacterium AG-414-N20
CAGGCTGGTCAGTTATTAAAGTAACAAACCCCCTTGATGCAATCAAAGAGCTAGATGACAAACTGCTTTTACCCTTTTAAAAATCTCTTAGAAATAAATTGGATAGAATTCAAATGTTCCAAAATAGACAAACTTATTCAAACAATTAATAATTGTTTTGCAATCAATATCTGAAGGTTAAATGACAATGAGTGAAATTCTTTCTCCAGGAGAAGCGAGATCTCCGGGTATCTCTTATCAAGAATTACTTGATACTGACACTCACGAAGTTCCAGATGTTCTTCGTCTCGAATCACCTCGTTTCTTAGGTGATGATGACGTACCTATTACTCGTTATACAACGCGTGAGTGGCATGACGTTGAAGTAGAAAAGCTTTGGAGCCGTGTCTGGCAGTATGCCTGCCGTGAAGAAGAAATTCCTGAAGTGGGTGATTACTACGTCTATGACATAGCTAGATCTTCTTACATAGTCATGCGCTCCGCTCCTGATGAAATTAAGGCTTACCCAAATGCCTGTTTACATCGTGGTAGAAGATTAAAAGACTATGACGGTAATTGTTCGGAGATTCGCTGTCCCTTTCATGGCCACTGTTGGGAGATAAGCGGAGAGTTGAAAGATATTCCAGCTTCTTGGGATTTCCCTCATCTTGAAGCACGCGGTTCTGATTATCATCTTCCAGAAATTCAAGTATCCACATGGGCTGGCTTTGTGTTCATAAATCCAGACTCTAACTGTGAACCTTTTGAAGATTTTCTTGGTGATATGGCAGATCATTTTGAAGGATGGGATCTAGCGAACCGTTATAAGCAAGCTCATATAGCAAAAGTTATTAATTGCAATTGGAAAATTTCACAAGAAGCTTTCTGTGAGGCTTACCATACAAACGCCACCCATCCAAACATCGTGTTCCAGCTCGGTGACACTAACACCCAAATTGATATATGGGACAACTTCGCAAGAAACATAACTCCAGGAGCAACTCCAAGCCCAAACCTCGACTACGAAGTAACTGAAGAAGAAATACTCCGATGTGCTACAGATACCCGTCATGATCAGGATACGCCTATGGAAATTCCTGCCGGATCTACCGCTCGAGCTATCGCAGCAGCCGGAGGTAGAGAACGTTGGAGAGAAGAAGCTGGTGATTGGGTAGACCGTCTTTCTGATGCCGAAATGATGGACAGTATCGACTACACATTGTTTCCTAATTTTCATCCATGGGGAGCATTTAACAGAATTGTCTACCGTTTCAGACCAAACGGTGACAATCATCGCTCTTCAATAATGGAATGTATTTTTATCGCACCTTTTACTGGTGAACGTCCTCCCCCAGCCCCAATACATTGGCTCGAAGAACACGAAACCTTCACCGATGCAACAGAGTTAGGCATGCTGGGCAAAGTTTTCAATCAAGATCTTTTCAACATGGATAAAGTCCAGATAGGTCTGGAAGCAACACATAAACCAGGAGTATCTTTAGGCAACTATCAGGAATCAAAAGTTCGATGGCTTCACCAGAAGCTAAGCGAATGGTGTGAGGAGTAAAAATGTTAGGAATCTACCATCCTTTTAGTAGAGCTCTTTATGAGCAAGATGGCGAAGGTAATGTGCTAGTTACCGATAACGAAAAAACTGGCCTATTTAGGGCAAACGGATCTTGGATCAGTGGAGAGTTAAAAGAATGCGACCCACAAATGTGTAATTGGATAGCCGGTCCACAACTTGGAAGTCATCGGCTTGTGAAAGCCGATGAGTGAAATTCTTTCTCCAGGAGAAGCGAGATCTCCGGGTATCTCTTATCAAGAATTACTTGATACTGACACTCACGAAGTTCCAGATGTTCTTCGTCTCGAATCACCTCGTTTCTTAGGTGATGATGACGTACCTATTACTCGTTATACAACGCGTGAGTGGCATGACGTTGAAGTAGAAAAGCTTTGGAGCCGTGTCTGGCAGTATGCCTGCCGTGAAGAAGAAATTCCTGAAGTGGGTGATTACTACGTCTATGACATAGCTAGATCTTCTTACATAGTCATGCGCTCCGCTCCTGATGAAATTAAGGCTTACCCAAATGCCTGTTTACATCGTGGTAGAAGATTAAAAGACTATGACGGTAATTGTTCGGAGATTCGCTGTCCCTTTCATGGCCACTGTTGGGAGATAAGCGGAGAGTTGAAAGATATTCCAGCTTCTTGGGATTTCCCTCATCTTGAAGCACGCGGTTCTGATTATCATCTTCCAGAAATTCAAGTATCCACATGGGCTGGCTTTGTGTTCATAAATCCAGACTCTAACTGTGAACCTTTTGAAGATTTTCTTGGTGATATGGCAGATCATTTTGAAGGATGGGATCTAGCGAACCGTTATAAGCAAGCTCATATAGCAAAAGTTATTAATTGCAATTGGAAAATTTCACAAGAAGCTTTCTGTGAGGCTTACCATACAAACGCCACCCATCCAAACATCGTGTTCCAGCTCGGTGACACTAACACCCAAATTGATATATGGGACAACTTCGCAAGAAACATAACTCCAGGAGCAACTCCAAGCCCAAACCTCGACTACGAAGTAACTGAAGAAGAAATACTCCGATGTGCTACAGATACCCGTCATGATCAGGATACGCCTATGGAAATTCCTGCCGGATCTACCGCTCGAGCTATCGCAGCAGCCGGAGGTAGAGAACGTTGGAGAGAAGAAGCTGGTGATTGGGTAGACCGTCTTTCTGATGCCGAGATGGTAGATAGTATCGACTACACATTGTTTCCTAATTTTCATCCATGGGGAGCATTTAACAGAATTGTCTACCGTTTCAGACCAAACGGTGACAATCATCGCTCTTCAATAATGGAATGTATTTTTATCGCACCTTTTACTGGTGAACGTCCTCCCCCAGCCCCAATACATTGGCTCGAAGAACACGAAACCTTCACCGATGCAACAGAGTTAGGCATGCTGGGCAAAGTTTTCAATCAAGATCTTTTTAACATGGATAAAGTCCAGACGGGTCTGGAAGCAACACATAAACCAGGAGTATCTTTAGGCAACTATCAGGAATCAAAAGTTCGATGGCTTCACCAGAAGCTAAGCGAATGGTGCGAATAGAATCAGTTTTTTAATTTTCGGTTTCTTTTGCTCTCTTGATCCAAGCTTGTGTGTCAATACCCATTTTTTCCCCATCGTAAGCAATTCTTTGTGTGGGTTTAACTTCTAGAACCACTCTTCTAGGCGAATCAAGAAATTTGGCGAACCATTCAGCTGCTTCTCCATCTCCGCGAAGCGCCTTTGACAATTCTGGATAAAACCAGGTTTTAATCTCTTTTGAGTCGTGAATAGTGCATAATCCTTTCCAAGTAACTGTCTTATTTCTAGGTAAAGGTGACCCGGTACTCGTAACACATATTGAGACTCTAGGGTCTCGACGAACAGCGTGGATACGGGCCCGCTGAGCAGATGCAGTCAACCAGAAGCTTCCTTTGCGCCAGATATAGGACATAATTACGCCCACGGGCCAACCTTCTTTATTGGCCCACATGAAAGTACATTCGTTGTGAGATATAAGTAGCTCTTCCTCTGCGCTTGCATCTAGATCATAAACGGTCACATCTTCGTAATTTTCTGGGTGTGTAGTCATGATTTCTCCTTTGGAAAGAACTGTCCTGCATTTGCACTCATGCCACCATCTGCTGTGACTACTGCCCCAGTAACAATGCTGGCTTGAGTTGAGATCAAAAAGCTGATCACCGATGCAATTTCATCAGGAGTTCCCCATCGTTGCAAAGGCATGCGTCGCCTAAGGTCTTCATAGTATTCAATATTATTTAATGCTCTCTCAGTCATTCCGGTTTCTGTTGGTCCCGGGCAAATTGCATTGATTCGTATACCTTTTGGACCCAAATCAACTGATGCTGCTCTAACTAAATTTATCACTGCAGCCTTTGAGGCGTTGTAAGCCCACAGGTCTGGATCTCCCCGCAAACCTGATGTTGAAGCGGTCACAGCAATTGACCCGTCTTGCTTTGCCTTCAACAACTCTGGAACAACTGCACGTATACCAAGTGCTACGGCTCTTACATTTACTTCCATGGTTGTATCAAAAAGTCCTATGTCGCTTTCTATTAAATCTCCACGCGCTGAAACGCCTGCATTAAAAACTGCAGCGTGGAGTCCACCAAACTTTTCTTTAGCTTTTTCGACAGCGAGAGTATTTGTCTCGCTCTCTGTAACATCGCCAGCTAAAGGAAAAATACGCTCATTGTCTCCAACCCACTCAAGAGATTCATCATCTTTATCAATAGCAATTACCGAACCCCCTTCGTAAACAAAACGTTCAGTTGTAGATCTACCAATTCCTGAACCGGCACCTGTAACTAAGGCAACTCTTCCATCATGTAATCCTGAACTCATAAAACTCCAATCACCCACTGACAGGTGTATTACATCAAACCCGATAACGTCAAACCATGGATGTTTATGAAGCAATTTACACTACTCGAGCCATGCGGAGAGTCAAGCCAGATCCGATACCGGAAGATGTTTTAAAAAAGATAATGGATGCGGCAGTTCGCGGTCCTTCCGGCGGCAATGCTCAGACTTTTAGAATGATATGTGTAACTGACCCCGAGATAAAATCACAAATGCAAAAGTTTTACCGTGCATGTCTTGATGAATTAAACGCTACTCAATATGCAAACGTTCAAGACCAAATAAAAGAAGATGAGAAAAATTCGGAAAGATCTACACCTGCAAGAATTAATGACTCGGCTCAATGGCTTGCTGACAACCTTCACAATGTGCCAATGCTGATTTTCTTTTTTGGAAAACTTGGAGGAGAGTCAACAACTTTTCCTGTTCTCTGGAATCTTTGTCTTTCAGCTAGAGCAGAAGGCTTAGGCACATGTATAACAACACTTTTAAAGCTTAAAAAAGATGAAGTTGAAAAAGTTTTGGATACACCAGATGATGGATTTTGGCATATGCATGCGATGATTCCGATCGGTTATCCAATGGGCAATTGGGGAATCGCCCAAAGAAAACCTGCAAATCTGTCAACTTTTCAAGATCGCTGGGATAACCCTGTTTCGTGGGAGATTCCTGAACCTCTTTGGCCTAACTCTTAACCAGAGATCGAAGTTTTAATTTAGTTTTTTTAAAATCAGAGCCAAGAATTCCACTCGGAAGCCTTATTGCCGCTATTAAAAGAAACAAACCACTAAATGTCATTTGGTTAGCTGATCCAGAGTCGCTGAATTGCCCTAAAAGTACAGTTAAGACACCCCCAGAAGCTAAGACCCCTGCTAAAAGCGCTCCTGATGGCATTGATATACCTGCCAAATAAACAACAGCGATTACGATCATCGAGTCGAATAAACCAAATGATCGAGCTGAAATTATTTGTCGCTGATAACCAATTAAAGTTCCTCCAATTCCTGCTAAAAATGCTGATAATCCAAATGCTGTTAATTTTGCTCTAGCTACATTGATCCCGATAGAAGATGCTGCACGCTCATTGGCTCTTACTGCCAACCATTGTCGACCAGTTATTCCACTTCTAACGCTGAACAGTAGAAATAAACATAAAGCCAGTATTACGAGAACAAGTATTACAAAGGGACGTCTGGGATAATCGGTTCCTACAGCACTGATACCTAGATCTAAACCAAATATTGAAGGAGCCGGCATTCGTGTTCCAAAATCTCCTCCAGTTAACCATGGCCAACGGAATAACAGCTCTTCAATTGCAACCGATGCGGCCAAAGTAGCAACTGCTAACTGAAGACCACGAATCCGCACTGCTATAAGACCAACTGAAACTCCGACTATGACGGAAAAAACTGATGCTATAAGAGGGGCTAGGGGGAAAGGTAGGACGCCAAGTCGAACTGTCATAAATGCAGCTATACCTGCAAATGCGTATGTAGCAAGAGATACCTGTCCAACAAAGCCAGTTATAACAACTAATGAAGAAGAAACAACTGCTACACAACCCGAGACTGCGATTGCTAATCGCCACTCGCTTCCTGTTAAAAAAGTTACTACTACTGCTGCTATAAGGAATATAAAAGGCTTCACGGGAATATTTTTTGTGTCCGAGACTTTTGGCAAATGAGTTACAAGTTCTGTCCCTCTTAAAGGAAGGGTTTCTCCCCAAAAAGCTAAAACAAACAAAATTATTAGAAGAGGAACCCCTTGTTGAATTCCAATATCGGGTAACCATGACCACTCAACTTGGATGTTCATTAATTCTGACTGAAGCATCCCGATACACAAACCCGCAAAAGCTGCAACCAAAAATGAACTAAGTCTTGCTAAAAGTGCGGCTGCTAGAGCCGGAACAATTAGGAAGCTTGCTGCATTCACATCTAATCGTGTTGCCGGTCCTGCAAGAATCATTAAAAACCCACAAGACATTGAAGCAATAATCCAGTTAATTGCACCAATTTTTTTAGGCGAAATTCCTACCAGGTAAGCTCCACGCTCATTTTCGGCAACCGCTCGACTTTCTCTACCAAATTTTGTATACCTATAAGTAATCGCAAGGAATAAAGCGATAGTCAGAGTAATCACAACCATCCATATTCTGTCTTGGTTGATTCTGATATCGCCTATTTGAATCAAACCCTCTGGGAGAATTCCGTCTATTACCAGTCCTGTTGCACCTTGTGCCCCAATTCTGAGTCTCGCAATTTCCATCAAATATATAAGTAGACCCAATGATGCTACTAGTGCGCTTAATGGTGGTGAATTTCTTAGCGGTCTGACAATGAAGAAATAAATAACTACTCCCATCAATGCAGCCAAAATCATGCACGCTGTCAATGCGGTAGCAACAGTTGGTGATGAAATTATCGAAAGTCGATCGGGTAGACCTATAACAGGAAGAATTAATTCGCCTGTAGATCTCAGTTCATAAAAAGCAACTGCTATATACATACCCATTGCGGCATGCGCAAGATTCAATACGCCACTGGCCCGATGAGTTAAAACTAACCCGATCGCTATTGAACCAATTACCGCTCCCGTCCCGCAACCAAGAAAGAGATAAGTTAAATGTTCACTAATCGGATTTCCTATCAACCAATTTCAGCAAATAAAGAGGGTGTATCTATCCATCCTTCATGTGCGGGCACAAGCTCTCCCTCTTCTATAGAAAAAAGGAGTTGTTGGGGGGCGCATAAGGAAGATAGACCTGGTATCTGATTACCGTCACAAGTGTATGGATGACCCCAGAAACTCGGTCTTTGATTCGAACTACGAATAAGTTCAATTAGCGACTCACTGCTTATACCTGTATCACTTTGATCTAGTTCAACCAGAAGAGCATAAAGATTTAGAAAACCTCGCATACTAACGGTTCCAACGCCCCCTGCAGGGTCAGACGCATACTGCCATACAACTTCATCGTAGATACTGCTTTCTAGACTTTCTTCAAGAGGTCCTTCAGAATTGAAAAGAACTGATTCAATAGCGCTTCCTGCTACTTCTTGAATTTCTTCTGCTGCACAAGCTCCTACTAAATAAAGTTGAGCTTCAATACCAAGTTCTACCATTGTTTGCATAACAGGTGCACAAGAGAGGTCAGCGGCAGCTACCACTATGGCATCTGGGTTGAACTCTGCTGCTTTTGTCAGAACCGGTAGAAAATCGAGACTGAATAAAGGAAAAGGAATCACCTCAACTTCGAGACCAAGAGATTCAGCAAGTGCAGCTCCATAATCTCTAGTTGCGATTGTAAATGATTCAAATTCACCATGAGCGAGCACAATACGCGATGCGTCTAGATATTCAATTGCATGCCCAATGAAACCTCCATAGCCGCCAGGTGTAGCCCCGCTAAAATAAAAAGCAATTGGTGATTTCATTTCAACCATGTTGGCAGGTATACCTCCCACTATTGGAATTCCGTTTTGTTCAAGAATTGGTAAAGATCCGTTACTACCCACGTCGATTCCTGTAGTTATTGCTACAACACCAGCCATAACCATTTCCTGAGCACAAGATTGAGATTTCTCTATTGAAAAATCTGTTATGCAGGTCACAAGCTCAATCGGTCTTCCGTTAATCCCACCAAGCTCTGAGTTAACCCAATCTGCTGCAGCTTCAATCGCTACACGTGCTTCAGGAAAAGAACCAGCGGGTGAATTTTCCATATTTATTAGACCTACTAAAACAGGATCAAGATCAAAATCAGCCTTTACCGCTACAACTGGCAATTGACCCATAAACCAATTACCGTCCCAATCTTGAGAAAGACGACCTACAACAGTCTCTAAATCAGGAGCAACAGTCGTAGTCGGAGCAACAGTCGTAGTCGGAGCAACAGTCGTAGTCGGAGCAACAGTCGTAGTCGGAGCAACAGTCGTAGTCGGAGCAACAGTCGTAGTCGGAGCAACAGTCGTAGTCGGAGCAACAGTCGTAGTCGGAGCAACAGTCGTAGCAGGGGCAACAGTCGTAGTCGAGCTTTCACTGCAAGAAACAGCTACAAGAACGATGAGCATACATAACAACTTTGTTTTAGAAACTAACATCAGGCCCCCTAAATTTTGATGCCACTAATTCACACATTAGCTGGCTATATAGCTTTTATCTTGATCGACGGATCACAAATTTTCACCTATCAAATTCCCAAAGTAGGGTCACTCCTATCAAATTAATTGAGGTGCAATGAATACTAAAATTTCTGAACTTTTAAATTTGGACGATAAAACAGCTCTCGTCACAGGAGGAGCTACTGGAATCGGAGCATCAATTGCGGAAACTTTGGCAGCAGCCGGCGCCCGCGTGGTGATTGCCGATATTAATTTAGAAGGTGCAAATTTGGTTTCTTCAAAAATTGACGGACATGCTATTGAAACAGATGTGACGGACCCTGTATCTGCTGAAGCAGCTGTTAATTTTGCAAATACGATTGGTGAGGGGATCTCAATATTAGTCAACAATGCGGGCTCATATCATTTTGCCGGAAGCATCCTTGACCAATCACACGAATCATGGACTTCCTCTATGTCAATAAATCTAGAAAGTATGTTTTACTGCGCCAAACCAGCAGCAGAGATAATGTCTTCAAAAGGTTCGGGCGGAACGATTGTCAACATAGCTTCAGTTGACGGAATACTTCCTTGTCTAGGTACAGGCTACGACACTGCAAAGGCAGGAGTGATTCATTTCACCCGAACCCTTGCTTTAGATCTGGCTCCACATCAGATAAGAGTAAACGCTGTCAGCCCCGGAAATATACCGGTCCCAACCCTTGAAAAAATGCATAGTGGTGAAATAGCCCATTTCTGGCCTAAAGAGTCCTCTAAAACAGGTCTTATGGGTCCAATGATGAAAGCGCGATCTAACAATATTCCCTTAGGTCGAAAAGGTAAAACGGAAGAAATCGCTAATGCGGTCCTGTTCCTATCGAGCAGTGCTTCCAGTTATATAACTGGTCAGAATATTGTCGTTGATGGAGGTTGGACCCTTATCTAGCCTGAAATCACCTCATGCGATCAAAGCTCTCAACATCAAATTTCAAGATATCCATGCCTTCTACTCCCCAGCCGGCCATTGCTTCTCGAAAAGGATTCATGTGAGAAGCCAAAAAATGATCATTTAATGCTTCCTGCGTTTCCCATCTTTCGAATACACGTAAGACTTTTGGATCTAGTGGGTCAACACTAAACACATAGTCGATGCAGCCTTCTTCTTCATGCGTTGCTTCCATCATGTTGCGGCATGCCTCTAATACTTCTTCTGTTGCAGGTTTTTCTATTCTGATTGTTCCAGCGATAATTAACATGAGTTAAGACTAGATTTAAAAAAAGATTATGACTATTTGAGAAGATTTAACGATACTTTATGTGTGTTGTGCCCAACATGTCAGATATTAAGGTTGAGTTGCTTCTGATAGATAGGAAAAGATGACTAAAAATATTACTCTCGATGAGTTTGAAAGTGTGGCAAAAATCTGGCTCGATGCGAATGCTCGAGAGAAACCGGCTTCCTCTGAAAAAGAATCTGAATGGGGAGAAGGTGAATTCAGTGTTGCAGTTTTTCATAATCTTACGTTCGAAGAAGAAAGCGCCCTGCTGCAAGAAGCGGCAGAATGGCAAATAGCTAAATCGGAGGAGGGCTACCATGCAATTACATGGCCAACTCAATATGGCGGCTTAGATCTACCTATTGAATACGCCAGAGCTTTTGCACGTCTGGAATCTGATTATATTACTCCATCACGTCATGAAACTTTTAGTGTCACGACACGCTTAATCGCTCCAACAGTTCTTCACTACGGCACTGACGATCAAAAAAACGAGCTTCTCTCAGATCTTTTCAGTGCAAAAATTTACTGTTGTCAACTTTTTTCTGAACCTGGAACTGGAAGTGACCTTGCAGGTTTAGGATGCAAGGCCGTGAAAGATGGTGATGAATGGGTAATAAATGGCCAGAAAGTTTGGAGTTCGGGTGCCCAATTCAGTCAATGGGGTGAACTAATCGCTCGAACACATTTTGATCAACCAAAACACAAAGGGATGACCGCATTCATGATTCCAATGGATCTGCCGGGAATTGAAGTAAGGCAAATAAGGCAAATGAGTGGCGGAACTTCATTTAACGAAGTTTTTTTCAGCGATGTCAGAGTTCCAGATCGCCTTCGTCTAGGACCGGAAGGAGAAGGCTGGGGGGTTGCGTTAACTACGTTGAGCTTTGAAAGGGATCATTCAGACTCGGATGGAGGCGGTCGAGCAGGTGGGAAATGGAGTCAACTTCTCGGCACTGCCAAATCTTTAGGTCTCCTTGAAGATCCTCAAATTCGTCAACGACTTATGGAGGTATATACCCAAACCCAAATTCAACGTTTTGTAAATAGAAGAGCCGCGGACTTAAGGAAATCTGGAAAACCGCCAGGACCAGAGGGATCGCTTGGGAAACTTCTTTGGACAGAAGGTATGGGGCTTATGTCTGACGTGGTTAGTGAAATACTCGGTCCACGCCTCGTAGCAGATACCGAAACTTGGGGCACTTATGAATGGGGTGAGCATGTTCTAGGCGCACCTGGTTACAGAATCGCAGGTGGTTCAGATGAAATTCAAAGAAACATTATTGGTGAACGTGTATTAGGTTTACCAAAAGAGCCAGACCCATACAAGGGTCTACCATGGGAAGACATCCCAAAAAACTAACGGCTTAGAAAATAACTTTTACGCAGGGTTGATTTCTATTTCTAATGACTTCAAACCTCTGAGCATAAAACTTGGCAAGTAATCAAAATTATTTGCAGCTGTTAGCTCATACGTATCTATTCTTTTAACTAATTCCTCTAGAGCTACACGAAGTTCAAGCCTTGCCAAACTTGCACCCAAACAATAGTGGGCGCCTTTACCAAAAGCTAAATGACTAAACAGATCATCTCTGTCCGGGTCAAAATTATCACCATCAGGAAAAATACTCTCATCACGATTAGCTGATGCAAACATCACAACCATTCTTGTACCTGCTGGAATTTTTGTACCTGCAACCTCCACATCATTCTTAGCAAATCGCCAAAATCCTTGTGTAGGAGTAGTCATTCTCACGGTTTCTTCTACTACTTTTCCAGCTCTCTCGGGATCATCCCTTAGCATCTCCCACTGTTCAGGGTTTTCGCCGAGTAAACGCATCATTTCTGTCAGTGTTTTAGTAGTAGTTTCATTTCCCGCCACTATGATCTGCGAGATAATACTGAGCATTTCCTCCATAGTAAGTGGTTCATCAGGAAGATCCGGATCCTCATCTTTATCTATACGCGCATTCAGTAAATTAGTGAGAATATCATCTTCAGGATTTTCCCGACGCTTATCAAACTGTTCCGCGAAATAATGCTGAAATTCGATAATTCCTCTTTCATGCACTAAACGTTGATCATCAGAAAGAGCGGTACCGATTGCTGCAATGTTGTCATCGCTCCAACGTTTGAAATCTGCCAGACGGTCTTCTGGAACATTTAATGCCTTAGCAATCGTCCTCACCGGTAACGGAACTGCGAATTCTTTAACGAACTCAACTTTTCCTTTACTAATAAATGAGTCGATCAAACCTGCAGAAATTTCTCTTATCACGGGTTCCAGAGAACTCACAGCACGAGCAGTAAACGCCTTGTTTACCAACTTTCGATACCGAGTTTGCTCTGGTGGGTCAATGGTTAACATTGTTCCCACTCGGTTGTAACCACCTTCTTCTTTGTAAAGTTTTCTTATTCGATCTGCTAATTCAGCATTAACTGGCATTGCTGCCCCTGCACCAGTATTTGAGGAAAAAGTATCTGTATCTTTAATTATCTCGAGGACGTCTTCGTAGCGAGTTACTAAAAGTATTGGAACTCCTGCTACTTCAGTTGAGTAAACAGGACATTCCTCGCGCATCTTTTCGTAATAAAGATGCGGACACTGTTGCACAGCAGGGTCCAAAAGCTGAAATCCCTCTAGGTCCACGGATTCTTCTATCATCTAATTACTCCTATTTTGAGCAAGTCTCCTGAATAACTTTATTGATTATAAGCATCTAGATATCGATTACGAAACTAGAGTTACTTCTCCGGTGTCTCCATTAACTTCAATTTCTGCTCCATCAGGTATTCGTTTCGTAGCATCAGTTGCAGCTACTACACATGGTAGTCCTAGTTCACGACTTACTATGACAGCATGACTTATCTGGCCACCAACGTTAACTACAACTGCTCCTGCTGTCATGAACAAAGGAGTCCACGCCGGATCAGTCAATGGAGCTATTAAAATTTCTCCAGGTTCAAGCCCTCGTGGGTCAGCAGGATCGATTACAACTCTGGCTTTACCACGATAGGTTCCCGGACACCCTGGAACACCTTGAAGAACTTCTCCGACCGAAGCTGCTTCCATTTGATCGTCACCACGTACCACCCATTCAGTCATAGGAGGTACGATCCCGTCTTTTACGAAAAACGGAGGTTCAATCGTCCACAGCTGTTCATAATCGCTTGCACGTTGATCTAACTGATCAGTGAAATCTGAAGGGTTGGAAACAAAAGATTCAAGTTCTTCATCCAGAAGCATGAATATATGAGTTGGTTCTTTAAGATGACCTTCAGCTGCCATGCGATTACCCAGTTCATAAAAGATTACACGTGATTCGTTTATAACCCTTACTAAATTGGTTTTAGTTCGCTCGCGAAACTCCATCATGTTCCCAGCTACTAAAGCACCCTCAAACATTCCTATTAGTTCTTCATTACCCATCTCTGAAAGAGTTGTCCGAATGTTTTCAATCACTTTTTGACGTTCAGCAGTTTTTGCTGATTGTCTAATTTCTGGTGCTTCACTGTCATCCTGCAATCTAACCCGATCGAGAAGAGCCAACGCTAGCTCAGGTTTAGTCTCCCAACTGTTAGCGCTTACTTCCCATTCATTCGGACCTCGGCAACCGAAACGAAAAATAAAATCATTCCAATCGTTTATAAAGTCCGTTACATCCGCATCGTCCGAAGAAGTCAAACGGTCTAAAAGACCTTCAACCCCTGCGTCAAATTCACTAGTAAGAATCTCAGAGTTACGTACCTTTCTAGAAATATCCCAAAGTACGAATGAGGGTTCCGCTGAATCAACACTCCCTAAACCTGCCAATACCTTCATCGGTATTGTCGGGTCACCAATTGCTTCACCAACTGCAAAAAGTAATCCTGGGGCTAAACCGGATCCAGATGAAGTTAAACAATGCAATGTGAAACCTGAATGGTGCAAAGGTTGAATTTCTCTTATTCTTGCCAAAAGTTCGGTTGATGAAGTTGAAGAAATATCAGGTCTATTTGCACGGAGAGCTATCGTATCTTCTCTTCCCTGATCAAGTTCAGGCCATTCATTAAGAGTCATTATCCAACCTGTGTGAGCATTTATCTCATCTACTAGATCAGGACGCTCATCATCAGGATGCGGCTCATATGGTGGAACGTCTGGGTGATCACCAAAAAATGCCATGTCAAGTTGTTCAACCGTTAACGCAGGATTTCTAATACCCTGCATTCGAACATTTGAAAGATTTATATAGAAATAACCACCAAAAAATCCAACTGCTTCCGGCCTTACTTGAGCCATTTCACCTTCGGCTATGTTTCCCGTTCTAACGTAACCATCTCTCCATCCTTGAAGCATTGCATTTTCCCATGAATAGGTCTGTCCTAATGGAGTCGCGGGTGTAGCTAAAACTTCACCCGCATTAGCTCTTGTGTAGTGAGGCCAACGTTCACTTGGAGTCCAATCACAAAACCATTTATCGATCATTTTTTCTCCCTCCCGAATTTAAAGAATATCGTCACTGGAGTCACAGTAACTATCCGGCTGGGATTATCATAATTAATGTCTGATAAGGAATCGAATATGGTCTCTTCAACAAGTCAAACTTTTTGCCGCATCTGTCATGCAGCTTGCCCAGTCGAAGTGGAAATTGAAGAAAATAAGGTCGTTTCGGTTCGCGGTGTTAAAGAGGATCCTCTTTTTAAGGGGTACACATGCATTAAAGGAAGACAAATTCCTGATCAAATAAATTCTCAAGAACGACTACGTTTTCATCTTCGAAAAACCAAAGACGGGCATTTTGAAGAAGTTACAAGAGTTAAAGGGCTTGACGAAGTCGCTAAAAAACTTGAAGAAATCATAGAACAGTATGGCCCCAGCGCAGTTGCGAGTTATACAGGCACAGGTGGTTATCAAAGTTCCTGTGCACTAGCAACTGCTGAAGCTTGGCATAAAGGAATTGGGTCACATCAGCTATATACATCCGTAACAATAGATCAACCCGCTAAAACTACTGCTCCTATGCGAACAGGCTCTTGGGGTGCGGGTATTAACAATTTTCGTGACTCGGATATTTTTCTTGCTGTTGGTAATAACCCGATGGTTTCGAGTTACAGCCCACTTGGTGGTCTTCAAGGAACTGACCCTTTTACAAAAATGCGAGAAGCAAAGAAAAGGGGAATGAAACTTATAGTAATTGATCCTAGAGAAACTGAACTTGCGTCTTCCGCTGATATACATTTACAACCTATTCCTGGTGAAGATCCAACGCTTTTAGCGGGAATTTTAAATGTAATTTTTGAGGAATCTATTTACGATCATGATTTTTGCGATAAATGGGTTGAGCCTTCAATGCTTAATAGTTTGATCAAATCAATTTCAAGATTTACTCCCGAATATGTTGCTAAACGTTGTGATGTTGATCAGGGCGCAATAATTGAAGCCGCATTGATGTTTGCAAATGGGAAAAAAGGAGGTGCAGGAACGGGAACAGGCCCCAGTATGGCTCCACATTCTAGTCTCACAGAACATCTAATAATCTGTCTTAACGTAATTTGCGGACGCTACAACCGCGAAGGTGATCTAGTGGAAAGTGGAAATTTTTTATATCCTGACTCGCCAAGATTAGCGCAAGTAATACCTGCAAAAGATCCAACTACTGGGCCACCTTCTAGATTTAGAAATTTACGTGGCTATAGAGGTCAAATGCCTTGTTCGACTTTGGCTGACGAAATCCTTGAACCAGGAGAAGGTCAAGTGCGTGCCTTAATAGTCAGTGGAGGTAATCCTGTTGTCGCTTTCCCTGATCATGAACTAACGATTAGTGCACTCAAAGACTTAGATCTGTTAGTTGTTTTGGATCACCGAATGACAGCTACTTCAGAATTAGCTGATTTTGTATTCGCACCAAGGTTGGCTCTAGAAAGAGCTGATGTTCCTCACTTGATGGATCGCTGGTTTGCTGCCCCGTATACTAACTACACCGATGCTGTAGTAGAGGCTGATCCTGAGCTTATTGCAGAATGGGAGTTCTTCTGGGAGCTTGCATGCCGAATGAACACACCTATTGAACTATCTGGTGGGGAAATACCACTTGATCATAAACCTACAGATGGTGAGGTAATTGATCTTGTCTATTCAAGTTCGAGGATGCCAATAGAACAAATTCGAGAAAACCGAGGAGTTGTTCACACTGGAAAAGAATATGTGGTGCAACCTGCTGATCCGGATTGTGTTTCAAAGTTTAACCTTATGCCAGATGGTATTGAAGTAGAAATTGATGAAGTTTTCGCAGAATCAACTGGAGCCGAACTGTGGCCAGGGTTTGATCCTGATATTCATACTTTTCGCCTGACTAGCCGTCGCCTTAAGGACGTACTTAACTCATTGGGAACTGAACTACCACAAATCGCTGCACGATCTACTACTAATTACGCGTACATGAGTCCCGACGATATGGAGGATTTAAAAATCAGAGATGATGACTTAATCGATATTAGTTCTCCCAGATCTACTATTACTGGTGTCGCTAAGGCCGATAAAACTCTTAGGCGTGGAATAGTTTCAATGGCACATTCTTGGGGCGGCACATCTTTAACCGATGAAAAGGTTAGAGATATTGGGACACCTACTAGCCGTTTAACCTCAGCAAGAGAAGCAATCGATCCGATCAACGGGATGGTTGTATCGAGCGCTATACCTGTTCAAGTGCAGCATGCAAAAGAATTTTCTTCAAACTGATTTTAGAGAATAACCTCTTCTGCCCGAAGCCTGTCGATTGTTTCCTTATCTCGGTTTAGCTCACCTAGTATTTCATCATTATGTTGCCCTAATAATGCCGCTGACTCTCGCATTTCTGCTGGTGTGTCTGAAAATCTAGCCGCCGGAACTGGTTGTCTAATTTTTCCTGCTTCTGGATGTTCCCAAATATTTAATACCTCATTATGTAAAACTTGAGGGTCCTCTAGTGTCTCCTCGCCTTCCAAAATAGGTCCGCAAGGAACTTGATGCTCTATAAGTTTTGGAATTATTTCATCATTGGTAACTTTTTCAAATTCTTTTGCAACGATTTCTCCCAGTGCAGCAAAATTTTCTGGATTAGAAATTGCTGCCAAACTACTGAATCTTTCATCTTCACAAAGCTCATCTCTTCCTAAGGCACGTAAAAGTCCGAATCGTTGTTTGTCATTAGCTGCGAAGTAAATCAGTTGCCCATCTGAAGTGTTGGTTATGTTGTAAACCTTTGCGAGTGTAATTCCTGGGCTTACATCCTCATCCAACATCGTTAGATCCATCATTCCGTCAACCCAGAAAAAATACAAACACGAATCAAGCATGGGGATTTCTAAAAACTGACCTTCTCCTGTTCTTTCACGCGAAAAAAGAGCGGCAGTAATTGCTTGTGCGGATGTAAAAGCTGTACTTTTATCTGCTACAAGATTTCTAACTAAATCTGGAAAAGGAATCTGCGGGTTTAATTGACGGCTAACCATACCAGTCAAACCTTGTATGACTGGATCTAAAACGGGTCTGTCTGAGTATGGTCCGTCTGGACCAAAGCCACTTATTGAGCAGTAAATCAACTTTGGATTCACTGCTTTCAATTCTTCATAGCTAAGACCTAAACGTTCGATGGCTCCTGGACGAAAATTCTGGATAAATACATCGGCTTGTTCCACCAAATCAATAACTATCTGCTTTCCTTCTTCTTTTGTTAGGTCAAGCGCCAAAGAACGCTTACCGCGGTTGTTGTTAACAAAAAGAGCTGAAATTCCAGCTTTTGCATATGAGGGCAACCTCGTTACATCACCTCCAATTCCAAGTGGCTCTACTTTCACAACCTCAGCTCCTTGGTCAGCAAGCAACATGGTAGCTAAAGGTCCGGAAACAACTTGTGTAAGATCAACAACACGAATTCCTTCTAAAGGCCCTGCCATATCATCTCCCCTTTTATTTGTTTTATTATTTAATACTACTTATCTGTTGAATCCTTGAAGAAAGTGGAGACTTCATCATTAGTTGTATCTAACATTTTTTCTAGAAACTGATGAAATCTTTGACCGCCGCCTTCATTTAGACCGAAATGTACAAACTCTTTCATTCCGGTGTTCAACGCTCTTTGTAAGCGAAGGCCGGTGAAATAATCTTCATCTTCAACAACAATACGTAGAAAATCCATTTGTTTTTTGACTACATCAGCTTGTTCTTGATCTGGAGGTTGAGTATGTAAAAAAGTTTGAATCGTTTTCGAACTTCCTGGTGTTGATCCTGGAAACAACTGTGACAGCATGTATATCTTTCCATTCGCATCAAAACCAGCGATTGAGACATGAGGAAAAATTGTCCACACTCCACCAACTAGCTCCGAGATTAGCCAATCATCTTCATCTCGGCCTTCGAGTTTTGAAAAGTAAACATCAGGTCTTGTCGCTCTCTGGTGAGGTCCCCATGAGTCATACACAGCATGGCCACCTCCATCAGGCCCGAAAGTATTTCTGTGTAAAACTGGAAGATGGTATAGATCTAGATAACCGTCATAGGCAACTTTCCAGTTCGGACCTTCAATTACTTGTCTGCCGACTACATGGCAATCAGCTAAACCGAGATATTCCAACATTTCTCCATAGCCGCATAAGAAAGTGTCAATATCTATTACTGGATTGGTATTTAGTGTTACCCAAATTAATCCAGCACGTTCATCGCAAGGTAACTCAACTAAACCGTTGCACTCGTAGTCAAGTTGACCAAAGTGTTCTTCTTCATAAACTCCAACTAATTCGCCCTGAGAATTGTATGTCCATGCATGATAAGGGCAAGCATGACGTCTCGAGGATCCAGTTCCCTCTGGAACTACCATTGCTCCTCTATGTGTGCAAGAGTTTAGAAATGCTCTTATAACTCTGTCTTCCCCTCGGGTTACTAAAACCGGGACTCCTAAAACCTCAATTGAGTGATAAGAACCTGGTTTGCTGAGTTCTGATGAGCAACTCAAAACAAGAGGCAAGCGGCGAAAAACATTTTCCATCTCTAAATTCCATCTATCGAAATTTGTATAATTTTCAGCCGGCACCTGAAAGATTTGATCTACACGATCTTGTGTCCCATTTTGGAAGTGTTTAAGGCCTCTTTGACCAAAAGCGACTAAACGTTCTTTGCTCATACTCACACCTCCCAAAATCAGTACTTTAATTTTAAACTATGACTAAACAAATTTAACTGTCATTACTAGCCTTCTACACAAAATCTTTTTATTCAATTAAGGACTTTCCCAAATCTCTCTATAAATCATGTCTTCTAATGGTATCCGAGGATGAGATCGGGAACTTTTAGAATCATTTGTAGGAAAACCCATACCAACAACCATCGGAACGTCATACTCATCTGGAATGCTTAAGGCGGTTTTAAGTTCTTTTTGACGATAAACAGTCATTGGGCAACTAGATAAACCTTGGGAATTAGCAACTATCATTGCATTTTGTGCCATTCTTCCTATGTCAAAATCTGGCCTAAGTCCACCATCTGAGTGGATAGCAAACACTAACGCTACCGCTGCATCTCTAATCCAATCCCCAAAATCGCCACTCTCGGCAACAGAATTTCTACCTTCTTGATCTGCAACAACTACAATTCGACCCGTTTGTCTATTTTTACCACTTCCCGCCATTCTTGTAGCTTGCAATACTTTCAACAAAATTTCTTCAGGAATTGGACGATTTTCAAATTCTCTTTTATCACGTTTTTCTATAACAGCTTTATAAGCATCCATACCTAATAATCGCATTAGTAGCAGGTAAGTGTCTAGATCGGGCATGATAGAAACTTGCAAAATGTTAAAAATTTTTATAGGAGTGTGAAATGTCTTCAAACTTGCAAAATGCTTTTAACAACTTAAAAGAACTTGAAGGTTCTGATCAGGGCTACGGAGAATGGTTTGAAGTTGATCAGAACCGAATTAATGACTTTGCTGATGCAACAATTGACCATCAGTTCATTCATGTTGATCCAGAAAGAGCTTTGGCAGAAACACCTTTTGGCGGAACAATAGCTCACGGGTTTCTTTCTCTGTCTCTTCTTGTGCATCTGACAACAAGCCTTCCGGTTGCAATTCCGAAAATGGAAGGTCAATTAATGGGAATTAACTATGGTTTCGAAAAAGTCCGTTTTATTAACCCCGTGTTGGCAGGTGCTCGAATAAGAGCTCAAAGCAAAATATCTTTGGTGGAACTTAAAGAACCAACTGCTGTAAATATTACTAGAACTATCACTGTAGAAATAGAAGGGCAAAACAAGCCTGCCCTAGTGGCTGAATGGATAACACGATCAGTCTTTGCTTAACGAGTTAAACAATAGATTTCTTCTCTATTTGATTTTTATATGCATCTCTTCTAGAGGTAGCAAAAAGAAACTGGGCTCGTGAGCTGGATCTGATAAGGGTTTAGCGAATTCAAACCATTCACTACGTTGCAATAAAGCTGTAAACGCACTCTTTAATTCTTGACGAGCAAGAGAAGCTCCAGGACAAAAATGTGCACCAAATCCAAAAGCTAAATGTCCGCCATTATCTTTTCTTGTTATATCAAATTCTTCCGGATTCTTAAATTGTTCTGGATCCCGATTAGCTGCTCCATATCGAACCGAAACCATAGACCCAGAAGGAATTGTAGTGCCACAAACCTCGGTATCTTCAGTAGTCATACGTGCTAAGCCTTGAACTGGGCTCCAAAATCGTAGAGCTTCTTCTATAAAGTTTTCGATGAGTTCGGGATTACTTCGAAGCATTTTTTGTGTCTCCGGATATTCGATTAATAACCAAATACCATGAGCCAGTGCACTAGTCGTGGTTTCAAAACCTCCAGTAATTAACTGATGCATCAAGTTTTGTAATTCAGCGATTGAGAGTGGTTCTTCACCTTCTTCATGTGAATGTACCAATGCAGAAATTAGATCATCTGAAGGGCTTTCACGTCTTTTTTCAAACTCTTGTGCAAAATGTCTTTGAGCTTCCAACTCTATTTCTGCTACTTCTCTAACTTCCTCTTCTGTCAGTAATCTCATTGAGGGGGCAAGCATTGCGTCTGCCCACTTTTTAAATGTATAAATCTGACTTCTGTCAAGCCCCAGTTGTTCTGTGATAATTATTCCCGGAAGAGGCATAGCAAATTCACTTACAAATTCACATTCTCCCGAGTCAACAAAAGCATCAATAAGAGAGTTCGCTACAGCATCGATATTCGGTGCCATGGCCGCTACTCTCCTTGGAGTAAAAACGCGATTTATGAGCTTGCGATAGTGGGTGTGTACAGGTGGATCAGTCCTTTGCAGAGTCAGTACATGACCCCACCCTTCTTTATTTAAAATCTCTTGATGCAAACGAAGTTTTTCTGCTTGATGTCCTGAAGCTGCTCGAACAGTGCTGGAAAAAATTTCAGGTGTCAGTAACGCTTCCTTTGAAGCCTCATAATTAACCATCAACCAAACGCCTGTTTCAGGCACCCTATGCACGGGGCAACTCTCATGCAGTTCGGCTATGAACTCCCAAGGTTCGCTCTGAACCTTATGCTCCATAAAACTTGTTGTTACCGGACATTTATGATCTGGTAACGAAGATGTTTCTCCATGTTCAGTTTCTTCAATAGTCATAACGATAGGCTACGCAATCTAGATACAGAAGTCGACTTGAGCCGATGTAAGGTTAAATCATGGCAAGAATGAGTGGAAAAGTAGCCGTAATAACTGGTGGAGCGAATGGTCTAGGGCGAGCTACAGCTTTACGTTTTGTTCAAGAAAAAGCAAAGGGAATCGTTGTTGCAGACATGCTCGAAGAGGCCGGATTAGAGACTGTGCAACTATTAAAAGATGCAGGAGGAAAAGCAGTTTATGTCTCCCTTGACGCTGTTAACCGCCGAGAAAATCAATCGATGATTGAAGCTGCTTTAACAGAATTTGGTTCAGTTGATGTTCTTGTGACCGCGGCCGGAATTACACATCAAGATTATCTTTCAGGTGATAAAGAAGCAGAAGTTAAGATGGCAATAAAACGAGCTCAAGAAATCGAAAATCCAGCTCAGGGATTTATAGACGGGAGTCTTGAAGAATGGCAAAAAGTCATAGATGTAAATCTAACAGGAACCTATTTCGCTTTACAGGCTGCAGCAGCAGCAATGATCGAACAAGGTAAAGGTGGTTCGATAATTACTCTTGCATCAATTGCCGCGAAACATCCAGATGCAGGACCAACTCCTTATGTTGTCTCAAAAGCCGGAGTTTGGATGCTTACAAAAAAAGCCGCTCGTGAACTCGCTCCTGAAAACATTCGTGTTAACGCTATTGGACCCGGTTTTATTGAAACTCATATGACTACCATTTTTGAGATTGCCCCTCCTGAAAGGGTCGAAGAAACTCTGAAAAGTGTTCCTATGGGTCGGAGAGGTCTACCTATTGAAGTAGCAAATACTGCTCTTTTTCTTGCATCTGATGAATCGTCATATATGACAGGGGAAATCCTGCATCCAGACGGTGGCTATTTTACTGATTAAATTTTCAAACTATGCGTCAATCGTCACGGTCCCTGTTGAACCATCAACAGTAATGGTAGAACCATCGGTTATACGATCAGTTGCATCTGTCACCGATACAGCACAAGGAATTCCAAGCTCTCTGCTTACTATCGCCGCATGACTAGCAACTGCACCAACATTTACTACAACGGCTGACGCTGTCATAAACAAAGGCGTCCAAGATGGATCAGTCGTCGGAGCAATCATGACATCGCCAGGTTCAAGTGATGAAGCATCACTTGGATCCAAAATGACTCTTGCTGTGCCAGTAGCGATACCTGGTGCCCCTGCACTTCCCTGTAATACTTCTCCTACTTCTGCCGGACCAGACTTATTAGCACCTCTTTTTGGCCATTCAGAAATTGGTGGTATCCCAACTTTTCCGTCGACGATGTAAGGAGGCTCAACTTCATGAAGGAAAGAAAAATCCTTATCTCTTTCCAAAATTATTTCCCTCATTGACATTGGGTCAGCGATAAAATCATCTAGTTCTGCCTCGGTAACCATAAACAGTTGCTGAGGATCATCAATTGCGCCCGCCTCTACCATTCTCCTACCTAGCTCCATCATCGCTAACTTTGCTTCATGAACTGAACGAATAGCAGCATTTTTACCCATTTCTCGGTAGCCAAAGAAAAGAGCAGCTGATTTGATCGCCGCCGCAAGACTAGCGTGTGTTTCCTCATCGTCTTTCACAAGATCTAGCACTTCTGCAGTTAGTTTTTCTCGCGTTTTAGCTGACTCAACAGAAGCCATATGTGGCGACTTATCATCTTCTTGGAAACGTAAGCGCTCCAACATTCCAAGTGGAAGTTCAGGTTTCGTCGTCCAGGAATGCGACCTCATGTCCCATTCGTTAGGTCCACGATGGCCACACTCCTCTATTAGTTCTTCCCAATCTGTAATAAAGCTTTTAGCGTCATCGGAGTTTAAAGATTTTATTTTTTCTAACGCTTCAGCACTCCCAGCATCAAAAATAGTTGAAAGTTCTTCTGAGTTTCGAATGATTCTGCTCAAATCCCACATGCGAAACGAAGCTGCAGCAGATTCAACGTCTCCAACTGCAGACATAAGCTTCACAGCATCATCGGAACGTCCAATTCCATCACAAATAGCCTGAACAGCCCCCGGCCCAAGTGAGCAGGCTAATGCTGCTACACAAGATGGTACCCAAACATATTCAAGCAACTCAACCATTTCACGTGCATATCTAACTAGCTCTTCATTAGATGACTCACTGTGATTTGGGCGATTTTTCACAGCATCTCGAGCTACTTTAGATCTTTCTTCCATCATTGGATAATCATCCGTACTCATTACCCAGGCCATACTTGCAGCCACTAAATCTTCAGCTTCTTCTTTAATATCTTCAGGATGTTCTTCATATTCAGGAACATCGGAACGTTCACCAAAATAAGCCAAATTTATTGCTTCTGGCGTAGCTCCAGGCATTCGAACCCCGAAAACCCAAGTCATCGAAAGACAGTTATAGAAATATCCTCCCCAAAGTCCGAAAGTGCTTCGTGCCTCGTGGGGGAATTCGTCCAGATCAAAAACTCCATACTCCACATATCCGCCAGCAACTCCAGGACAGCAACCTTTCTCCCAAGCCAAAGTCCAACCAAGTGGACTCCATGGATCTGGACCTACCTCGTCTGCATTTCCACGCGTGTAATAACGAAACCTTTCATTAAATGGACTATCCGTAATCCAGCTTTCCATTTCAACTTCCTTTATTCTGATATTTTTAAGCTCAACTATTTCTATTTAATAAGTTCATGAAAAACTATCACTAGAAGGGAGAATGCACATATGGCGCGTATAGAAATTCCTGAAGGTGAAGGAAACGAAGTTAATAGGATCTGGTCAATAGCGCCTCACATGGGTGAAGGGGTGCATGCTTTAAGTAAAGCCGTTTATGAAAAAAGTGGTCTACCTATCCGTGAACGTGAAGCCGCTAGGATGCGGATCGCTCAATTAAACGCATGCGATATATGACTGAATACAAGAGCTGCATCGGCGATGGAGCAAGGATTTGATGAGGATCATTATCATTCAGTTCACTTATATGAGGAGAGTCAGTCTTTTACAATTCGTGAAAAATTAGCGATCGAATACGCTGAGTGTTTTGCTCTTGACCATAAAGCTATAAATGACAAATTCTTTATTCGCTTAAAAGAACATTTCACTGAAGAAGAAATTCTGGAACTAACTGTCACAATAGGTTTTTGTATTGGAATGGGAAGAGCATTAACAGTTTTGGATGTAGCACAGGACTTTGACATCAATTGGAGTCGTGAACCAAAGAAGCAAACGTAAATCGTGACATATTCTCATGTAGAAAGAGCTAACGATCTAGAGCCGTCTGATGGTCACCGAATCTTACGCGAAGAATGCCCTCTTCATCATGAAGAAAATTTTGACCCGCCTTTTTACGTTGTAAGCAAACATGATGATGTGCTTGAGATTTTAAAATCTCCAGAACTGTGGGGAAACTCAGATGGTCCTGGTGTTTTTTATCAAAGAGGTGGCGTCTTAGGGTCAACAGATGATCCTGACCACGCACGTCAACGTCGGGTGCTTAGAGAAGTTTTCCTTCCTTCAAGAATGCGCCTACTCGAAAAAAGACTTGAAACAATCTGTGACGATTTGTGGAAAACTTTTGAAAAACCTGGAGAAGGGGATTTTGTGGAGATTTTCGCATTTCCTTTTCCCGCACTGGCAATAGCTGAAATTCTTGGTGTTGATCCAAACGATCGTGAAAAATTTCATAAATGGGCTGACGATATTGTTGCCGGTCTAGGCGGCGGTGACCTGAAGCTTGTTGATAAAGCTAATCAGGAGCTATGGGAATATATCGACGATCTTGTAGAAACGAGACTCATATTGATGGACCAAGGTGATCAACTACCTGAGGATGCTATTTCAACAATGACAATTGCCTTTTCAAAAGGAGACCTTTCGAGAAGAGAAATTCAACGGTTAGGCCATCAACTTCTTGTTGCTGGACACGAAACCACTGCAAGCCTTCTTGCTCTTATGGTGTACAGACTTTCTTCGCAACCAGAGCTACTTGCAAGCCTAAAAAATAACCCAAAATTGATTGAACCTGCTGTCGAAGAATTTCTTCGTTTCGACTCACCAGTTCAAGGATTGTTTAGAACTAATTCAAAAGCTTGCCCAGTTCGTGATTCGGTAATTCCCGCCGGAACAAAGCTCCAAGCAATGTTTGCTTCTGCCAATCGAGACCCGGAAATCTGGAATGATCCTGACTCAATCAGGTTTGATCGTGATCCAAAACTTGCTCGACAACATCTTGCTTTCGGATGGGGTGTCCACTATTGCATAGGCGCACCTCTAGCGCGATTGGAAGCTCGTTTAGCTTTAAAGAAAATTGTTACATCAGATACAACGCTTGAAGTTTTAGAGGATCCCCCTACAACTCCTCCGTTTATTCTTCGTGGATTTACAGAACTTAGGATCAAATGGAATTAAAACTATTCCAACAATTCTGGTCGCGCTGAAGCTAAATACTCAATATCAAAAGCTGAAGGAAGTTTCTGTGTTGAAGCGGCTCCATCTACGACTATGGTTTGACCAGAAATATAACCTGATTCTTCTGAGGCTAAAAAAAGAGCTGCGTTCGCTATATCTTCAACACTCCCCATTCTCCCCAAAGGTGTTTGAAGTCGTGCTGCTTCAATTACTAACTGGTTTTCAAAAATTCCTTCTGTCATCGGAGTTTCGATTAAATGAGCGGCAATACAATTGACTCTTACTTGATCTGGTCCGTATTCTAAAGCCGCAATTTCAGTGAAATATTCAAGTCCGCGTTTACAAGCAGCATAAATAGGATGTCCTGTAGAAGGGTTGTGAGCTGTCAAAGATGAAGTGGAGATTATTGATCCACCTCCACTGGATGCCATAGCATTTCCAAAATGCTGAATTACCTGCGTAGCAGCTATCAACTGAACTTCGACCATGGGTTGAACATGATCAGGCGTTAATTCTCGAATCCTTTTTGACTCTTGATACCCCGCATAATTGACAACTACGTCAATTGTTCCTTCGTCCTCCATAATTGAATTCACAAGATTTTTTACTTGTTCGTCTTCAACGACATCGCACCCAAAACCTTTTCCACCAAATTCTTGTCCTACCTGTTCGGCCAGTTCTGCGCGCCTACCAACCACTATGACTTTGGCTCCATGCTCCGCAAAAAGTTCAATTGTGGCTCTACCAAAACCTGTGGCACCACCTATTACAACACTTACTTTATTTTCTAGTCTCTGCTTTGTTGAATCCATGGATCTTGAGCGTAACCTCTCTAGCGTGAACACACTAAAAAAATTTCAACTTGATAATAAAGCCGCAGTTGTTACAGGCTCCGGACAAGGTATTGGTCGCGGTATTGCTCTGGCGTTAGCTGATGTTGGAGCAAATCTAGTAATAAATGCCCGAAGAGAAGGCGATGTCTCTGAAACAGCCCAAATGGTTCGTGATCTAGGTAGCGAAGCAATTGAAATAGTCGGGGATATCAGAGAAATAGGGTCTGAAGCTATAGCTGATGCTTGTGTTGATGCTTTTGGAAGTCTCGACATTTGGGTAAATAACGTAGGTGGTACTGATGAAAAACGTAATCGCACTCTCCTTGACACTCCAGATGAGATCTTTTCAAGCCAACTTGATTTAAATCTGACTACTGCATTTCAGGGAACAAAAGCTGCAGCTAATCGAATGCCTGAAGGAGGATGCATTATAAATATTTCTTCAGGTGCCGGTATGAGAGGATCTGCCTTTACTGGCCCTTATGCAGCTGCAAAAGCTGGGATGCTGAATATGACTGAAACATTTGCTCTAGAACTGGCGGATAGAGACATTCGAGTTAACGCTGTTTCACCGGGGCCAGTAATTACTGAGGCCTATCAAGAAATGGTGGATGTGAACGAAGAAAAAGCGAGACAAATCGCTGCATCAATACCTCTCGGTCGCTTGGGTTCTCCCGATGACATTGCTACTGCAGTAGTTTTTTTATCCTCAGATGCATCATCATGGATAACAGGGCAAAATATATTGGTTTCAGGCGGTAGAACGCATCGAACTGTGCAATATCAGGACAAAAAATCATCTTAAAACTAATCGTTAAAAAATAGGAGAAAAAAATGACACCTTTAGAAACTGTAGAAGCATTTATATCGTCACTTGAAAAAAAGGATGTCGATTCTGCTATCGCTCTGCTTCATGAAGATTGTGAATATGACAATGTCCCCATGGGGAAAGTTTTCGGATCAAATGCTGTTAAGGAAATGTTAGGTCCCATGATTGAAAATTGTTCGAATGTTGATTGGCCTACACACCGTTCATCTAGTACTGGTAATTTGGTTTTTAATGAACGTTTAGACAGGTTTGAAATGGGTGGTAACTGGATTGAGATTCCAGTTTGTGGAGTATGGGAAGTTGTAGATGGCAAAATTACGCTTTGGCGAGATTATTTTGATCTTGCAACTTATAGAGATCAACTTCCCAAGTGAACGATAGGGAATCTGATAGACCTCAACTTGTAGCAATTGACGTAGATGGAACGCTTGCTAGATCTGATGGTTCTCTCTCTAAAAAAACTTGTGAAACAATAGCAAAAGTAAGATCAGAAAATATAAAGATAGTCATTGCTACTGGAAGGCCTTTAATAGTCGCATTTGATTGTGTAGAAAAATTAGGTGGAGTTGATTTTGTTGTCTGCTCTAATGGGGCGATGACAGTTGAGTTGCCAAGTGAAGAAATACTTGAAGATATCTACCTCCCCCTTGAATTACCTGAGAGTCTTGTTAAAAGTCTTCGTGCGAAGATACCTGGTGTCGCTTTTGCTTTTGAATTTCAACGTGGAGTTAAAGCACAGTATGGTTTCGCTGAACGTTTACCATCTGGGGTTCCGATTGGAGAACCTGTAGATGATGTACTGGATCTAGATCCTAGACCTGTTAGGAAAATTCTTACTTGGCATGATGACTATGAACTTTCCACTTTTGGGCAAATGATCATCGAAGCGGTTGGAAATAATGTAGAAATTTCTAGCTCAGGTTTAGATTTTTTTGAATTTGGAACAATTGGTGTCAATAAAGCAACCGCACTTGAAAAACTTACCAAGCAATTAAAAATTGATTCTGAAAAAACTTGGGCTTTCGGAGATGAACAAAATGATATTGAAATGCTTGAATGGGCCGGCCGTGGCTATGCGATGTCAAATGCTGAACCCTCAGTGAAAAAAGCAGCAGATTTTATTGCTCCCTCTAATGATGAAGATGGGGTTTCTGTAACACTTGAGAGTATTTTTTAGAATACATTTTCAATAACGCGAAACAGCCCGGCCTTAACGGCCGGGCTGTTTAACTTTGTTAAGTAATTAAACTATTCGCCGCCCTCGTTAAGAGTCACGCTCTTTGGTTGCCAACCGCTTCCAAAGGTTTGAATACCCTTACCATTCAAAATGTCTAAGGCAGCCTCAACGTAATCGTTTGTGTAAGCACCTGAATCAGGAGCTGCTTGAAGATCACCAGAAGATGTAGCTACATCGACTGTTTGTGCCCAAGCGTCAGAATTAATCATTCCTGCACCATCTGGTGATGGCCAAATAAGATTATTAATCTCGTTCATCTGCCATGCTTGATGCGATGTCCCTAATGCTGAACCGTTATCTAGTACTGCATTTACACAGTCGTCAGCGTTGTCGCGACAATGCGCCCAACCTTCAAGAGATCCAGCTACAAACCTAGTAGTGATATCCCTATAAGCCGGATCTGATGCTAGACGCTCACCGCTAGCCCAGATTGCATCTTGAAGCATTGCTGTTCCAACATCATTCCAATCAATTATTGCAAGATCTGATGCTTCGTAAAGACGACCAGTTGCTGGGTTCTTGGCTTCGAGAACTTGAGCATACTCGTTGTAGATCATTGCTTGAGCTGCATCTATTTCTCTATTCAACAAAGCCATCATGTCGAAGCTTTGCCCCACCATTTCATAGGATCCATCTTCAACACCAGCGTCTCTAAGGCCTGCGACAAGTTCAAACTCATTGCCCCAGCCCCAGTTACCAACTTTTTTGCCTCTTAGATTTGCTGGGTCAGTTCCAATCCCCGCATCAGCCCAAGAAACTTGAAGTGTTCCTGATCTTTGGAATACTTGGGCAACGTTAACAATGTCTGCTCCTTGTTCACGTGAAACAAGTGCCTTTGGTACCCAAGAGATAGCAAAATCAACTGCTCCGGAAGCCAACTGTTGTTGTGGAACAATATCTACTCCACCTTCAAGGATTGTCACATCCAAGCAATAGTCGTTATATAGGCCTCTATCAACCGCAGCGAAATAGCCAGCAAATTGAGCTTGCGTGACCCACTGGAGTTGAAGGCTGACTGAGTCCACTGAGTCACAATCACCCGAACCCACAGCAGCTTCATCCGAGCCACACGCTGTAGCAAGAAGTGACACCGCTGCTACCAACGCCACCACTCCTTTAGTAAAACGTTTATTCATTCTTTATTTCCTCCCCCTCCCGGGTTAGTTATCTTTGATATCCCCTGAAATACGCCAAGGCATACTTAATCTCTCAGTAACGAGAGCACTACCAAACAACAATAGCCCCAATCCAGAGGCCATTGCTATGGCGGCCCACGCTACATCATATTTAGCAAATCCTGCACTAGATGTGATGACATTGCCAATACGGTCTTGAGGTCCACCAAAATATTCTGCAACAATTGCGGCAATTACTGATAAAGGGGCTGCTAACCGAAGCGAATTGGCGAAAAATGGCAATGCATTAGGTATTCTGACTTCGCGTAGAATAGTCCAATCCCCCGAAGCGTAAGAATGCATTAACTCAATTTCATTAGGGTGAACCTCGTTAAGGCCTTTTGCTGTATTTATAAAAACAGGAAAGAAAACAACTGCAATTACTACAGCCTGATTGCTAAAAGTCCCAGTGAGACCGAACCAAACATTAAAAATAGGAGCCAGTGCAACAATGGGAGTTGCATTTATTGCGATTGCAAAGGGAGTTAACCCATCATTTAAGACTTTAAAGCGATTAGTTATCAAGGCCAGTAAAACACCTAACAAAATTCCGATTAATAAACCACTTATTGCAATTTTTCCAGTTTCCCAGGTGGCATGTCTTAAAACTCCCCATTCTTCGATTAACCGTGCCCAAATCGATGAAGGTTTCGGCAACAAAAATTCTTTTATTTCAAAAACTGTGACCGCCCCTTCCCATAGGGCCAAACCGGTAATACCCACGAGAACCGGGGGTAAAACAGCAGTTAGTCTGTTATTTTTCATCAACCGGCCTCTACCGCTCGAAGTGCTTCACGAACTTCAGTTGTAGCTTTAAAAAATTCAGGATCTTCTCGGGTTTCATCAGTACGATCACCCAAATCAACTGTTATCTCGGAATGAATCCTTCCCGGTCTTGGGGAGAGAACAACTACTTTTGATGAAAGAAATGCTGCTTCTGGTATTGAGTGCGTAACGAATACAACGGTAGTTCCTGTTTCACGCCAAATTCTTAGTAGCTCCACCTGCATGTGTTCTCGAGTCATTTCATCTAGGGCACCAAAAGGTTCATCCATTAGCAGCAAGCGCGGTTCAAACGACAGGGCCCGAGCTATCGAAACGCGTTGTTGCATACCGCCCGACAATTGTCTTGGATAATGATCTTTGAACTCTTCCAATCTAACTAGTTCTAACATTTCTCTAGAACGCTTCCGCCGGTCAACTTTGGACCACCCCTTAAGCTCAAGTGGTAGTTCAATATTCGCCGAAACGTCCCGCCAGTCAAAAAGGCCAGAGTGCTGAAAGACCATGCCATAATCTTGATCTAATCTTGCTTCGTTGGCTGTCTTTCCAAAAACTTCTACTTCTCCTGCTGTTGGAGTAAGTAAATCTGCAATTAATCTCAAAAGGGTCGACTTGCCACAACCTGAAGGACCGATAAGTGAAATGAAATCACCTTCTTTTATGTCCAGGTCAATTCCTAATAAAGCTTGAACTTCATTATCGCTGTCTGGATTGAATACCTTGTCAGCTGCTCTAATTGAGACAGCTTCTTCTAAGGTTCCACTGTTTTCTCTCACTTGAGAACCTCTCTTCCTCTCTTAATAAAAAACCATTCCGCAGCGTTGACAAGTCCAAAAACGAATAGACCTAATAAGGAAGCTGCTATTACAGAGCTATAAAGTCTTTCTGGCCACACTGCATATCTTTGTGCAAAGTCCAAGATGGCTCTTCCCAAGCCGGTTTTGGTGCCTATAGAGATTTCGCCGACAATTGAACCGACAACACTTAATGTGGCTGCAAGTTTAAACGCTGGAAAAAGAAAAGGTCTAGCGGCCGGTAGTCGAAGTTTAATAAGAGTTGACGACCATGATGCAGCATAAGAACGCATTAGTTCAACGTCACTACTGTCGGGTGATTGAAGACCTCTCAAGCCACTCACTGCAACTGGGAAAAAAGTCAAATAAGTTGCAATAAGCGATATACCAACCATGTCAGGGTAACCCTGGAGGCGAGCCCAAGTAACAACTATTGGCGCTAATGCTATTAACGGAACAGTCTGAGAAACATTTATCCAAGGCAAAAACCCTCTTTCTGCAAACCTCCATCTCAGCATAAAAATCGCAAGCATCAGCCCTACGATCACTCCGAGAGAAAACCCAATCGCTGCTTCTAAGAAAGTAAACGCTGCTTTTTTGGCGAGGTAAACAGTCATGGGTAACGTTTCACGACCAGCACGGATTTCATCAGTTAACTCATTAAAAATGTCGCTTGCGTGAGGCATTGTTAAATCATCGGTTGAAACTGGCAAACCAAATTGCGTACCAGGCCATTGATCTTCAGTCTGTTGACCCATCCATTTATACCCCTCCCACAAAAGTACAAATAGAACGAGAGTGAGTAGCACTGTAAAAGCTGTTCTAAGAGCCTTTCTTTTAGTCACACTCACCTCTCGAAACTTTTTAACAACGTCAAATTTTCACTTATTGAAAACCGGGATAATACTCTGACCATAGACTTCCAACGTCTCATCTTGCTGATCATGCATCAAATAAATCGCAAATTGATCTACTCCCAAGGCCCTCAATTCAGAAAGTTTCTCAATGTGAGATGAAACGTCACCAAGAATACAAAACCGATCAATGATTTCATCTGGGACAAAATCAGTATGAGTATTGCCAGCCCTTCCGTGCTCAGAGTAGTCATAGCCTTCTCTAGCTTTTATATATTCAGTCAGAGCTTCGGGAACTAAAGACCCATCTGAACCGTACCGTTTAACTAGATCTGCTACATGGTTTCCTACCATCCCACCAAACCACCTGACTTGATCTCTCTGATGAGGTAGGTCATCTCCCACATACGCAGGAGCAACTACACAAATGGTTAATTCATCAGGGTTGCGGCCAGCTTCCTCTGCAGATTGTCTAACAGCCTTAATTGTCCATTCAGCAATTTGTGGATCGGCTAATTGAAGAACAAATCCATCACATACCCGACCGCACAAAGCGAGAGCTTTAGGTCCATAAGCTGCCATCCAAACCGGCAAAGAACCACTACTTCTCCAAGGAAATGACTGTGTTGTGTCGTTGTACTCGACTTCCCCACCTTCTGCAAGCGTTTTAATTACTCCAATTGACTCTTCAAGTGTCGCTAAATTGCAAGGAGGGTAGCCAATTACTCTCATAGCGGAATCACCTCTACCGATTCCACAAACTGTTCGTTCTCCATACATGTCATTTAAAGTTGCAAACAAAGAAGCTAAAACCGTCCAGTCACGCGTACCAGGATTTGTAACCATTGGTCCGACTTTCATCGTTTTAGTAGAAGCAAGCATCGCACTAAAAATTACAAAAGGTTCTTGCCATAAAACATGACTATCAAACGTGTACCCGTAAGAGAATCCCAATTGTTCAGCTCTAGTTGTTAGATCAATGACTCTCGATGCTGGTGGATCTGTCTGAAGAACAACACCAAAATCCATTATTATCTCCTTTATTGATTTCAGTTGTTTTGCGGGAAACCTAGATCTACCTGACTGGTCGTTGGATCAGGCCATCTACTGGTAATCACTTTTGGCCTCGTAAAGAAATTTAAACCCTCAGGTCCGTACATGGTTGTATCCCCAAAAAGAGAATTGTTCCATCCCCCAAAAGAGTGATAGCCCACTGGAACGGGTATAGGAACATTTATTCCTACCATCCCTGCATCAGCATCTTGCTGGAATTGACGTGCTGTGCCGCCATCTCGAGTAAAAATTGCAGCACCATTTCCATAAGGATTGTTTGCAATCATTTCCACTGCTTGGTTGTAATTATCGACTCTTACAACGGAAAGAACGGGTCCAAAAATTTCATCCTTGTAAACACTCATGTCAGTTTTTACATGGTCTAAAAGTGACACTCCAATAAAGAATCCATTACTTTCAAAATTCTGCTCACGTCCATCTACGACAAGACGCGCCCCTTCGCTATCTCCTGCTTCTATATAACCAGCAACTTTGTCCCGATGTTCTCTGGTTATCAATGGTCCCATTTCTGAATCTGTGTTTTCCCCTGGACCAATTACCAACTTTTCCATCCTTAACTTGATGGCATCAACTAATGGGTCTGCTATATCTCCAATTGCAACTACAACTGAAATAGCCATGCACCTTTCACCTGCTGAACCATAAGCGGCTGAGACTGCAGCATCCGCTGCAAGATCCAAATCAGCGTCGGGTAAAACCAACATATGGTTTTTTGCTCCGCCGAGAGCCTGAATCCGCTTTCCCGTGGAAGTACCTGTTGAATAAACGTACTTGGCTATTGGAGTAGATCCCACGAAACTAACGGCAGCAATATCTGGGTGTTCCAATAATCTGTCAACTGCAGTTTTATCACCATTGACCAAATTAACTACGCCTGGTGGAAATCCGGCTTCTTGTATCAATTCAATTAAAAATCTCGGAGCGGAAGGATCTCTTTCAGAAGGTTTCAAAACGAAAGTATTTCCACATGCAACTGCATTAGGAATCATCCACAATGGCACCATCGCTGGAAAATTAAAAGGGGTTATACCAGCACATACACCAAGAGGTTGCCTTACTGTATAAACGTCAACTCCTGTTGATGCATGTTCGCTGTAAGTGCCTTTTAAGGAATCTGCAAATCCACAGGCGAACTCAATATTCTCTATACCTCTAGCAACCTCTCCTCTTGCATCATCAGCCACTTTCCCATGCTCTTGTGTCAATCGTGAGGCAATCTCCATTTCATTTTCAATAACTAAATTTCTAAAATTATGTAAAAGTTTTACTCGTCTAGCAATAGAAACATTTCCCCATTCTTGAAAAGCATTTTTAGACGATTCAACTGCAAGATCGACTTCTGCAACTGAAGCAAGATCCACTTCTCCTGTCTGCTCCCCTGTAGCAGGGTTATAAACAGGTCCTACATTTCCTGAAGTAGATTCAACACTTTGTGCATCGATTAAATGTGTGATTTTGCGCATGTATTCCTCAATTACTTTTAGTAATTAAATTAGATATGAAGAAAGACCTCGACGCAAGTACCGCCCATCTCCTTTTGCCCCATGATAGGCATTATCTTCTATCAGTACTTTTCCTCGTGAAATGACTGTGTCGACGTGACCATCTATATCAAACCCCTCATATGCAGAATAATCCATACTCATATGATGAGTGTCCACCGAAATATGCGTCTTAGCTTTCGGGTCGTAGAGGACTATGTCCGCATCGGATCCAGCGGCGATGACACCTTTCTGCGGATAGAGACCGAACATGCGAGCAGGAGTTGTAGAGCAAGTTTCAACCCAACGCTCCAAAGACAACTCTCCCATTACAACACCCTGGTAAATAAGATCCATACGGTGTTCTACGCCACCTATTCCATTTGGAATTGCTCTAAAGTCTTCAAGCCCTAGTTCTTTCTGTTCTTTCATACAAAACGGGCAATGATCGGTTGAGACTACTGCTAGATCATTAGTTCTAAGCCCTCTCCAAAGATCCTTGTGATGTGTGTGTTCTTTGGTTCTCAGAGGGGGCGAACAAACATAACCTGCTCCTGCAAAACCAGGTGCTCCCAAATGATCCTCTAAATTTAGATACAAATATTGTGGGCAGGTCTCAGCATAAACGTTGTGTCCTTCATTTCGTGCTTCAGCAACACGCTCTAATGCCTCGCTGGCTGAGAGATGAACAAAATAAACAGGTGCTCCAGCAACAAGAGCTAATTGAATTGCACGATTAGTAGCTTCACCTTCAAGTCGAGGGGGTCTGGTTATTCCGTGATAAACAGGATCAGTTTGCCCGCGTGACGCGGCCTGTTCAGCTATTACATCTATAGCGATACCGTTTTCAGCATGCATACAGATCATTGCTCCATTTTCTGAAGCTTTCTGCATAACTTTCAGTATTTGACCATCATCACTGTAAAAAACACCTGGATACGCCATAAATAATTTGAAACTTGTTATACCTTCGTCAACTAGAGCATCCATTTCCTTTAAAGCCGCGTCATCAACTCCGCCTAAAATCATGTGAAATGCATAGTCAATTGCACATTCGCCTTCAGCCTTAGCAAACCATGAGTCAAGGCATTCTCTAACATTCTCTTCGTATTTCTGCACTGCGAAATCAATGATTGTCGTAGTCCCACCCCAAGCCGCAGCTCGAGTACCAATTTCGAAAGTATCAGATGCAAAAGTACCTCCGAAAGGCAGTTCCATATGCGTATGGCAATCAATTCCTCCGGGCACAACATATTTGCCTTTTGCATCGATAACTTTTTCTGCTCCCGATTCAGCACTATCAGCAGCTGAAGTGCCTGGTTGCAGGATTGCCGCTATTTTCTCTCCGTCAATAAGAACATCTGCTTCATGACGTCCGGTTGTACTTACTACAGTTCCATTTTTTATTAAAATCGTCATATCTCCCCTTCAGTTCAGACTTTAATTATTTAAATCCTTTATAGCCTCATTCAAGATTGCAATTCCTTCATCAATCTCGTCTGCCGTAACGGTCATAGGAGGAGCTATACGAATAACATTTCCATAAAGCCCTCCTTTCCCGATAAGTAAACCTGCAGCCCTAGTCGCCTCCATTAACTGAGCTGCAGCTGGTGCATTAGGTTCAATGGAATCAGGAATTACAGTTTCTATAGCAAGCATCAGACCTCTTCCTCGTATCTCTGCTATCACAGGTGAATCTGAAACAGTTTTGCTTATTCCTTCTGAAAGTCTCTCGCCCATTTCTTTCGAATTTTTTTGCGTGTCATGTTCAAGCATGTAATTTATTGTGGCTAATGCTCCAGCCGATGCTATGGGATTACCTCCAAAAGTTGAAATGGAATTAGCCGGCATCGCTTCCATTACTTCCGCCCTGCCGACTACTCCTCCTAGAGCTAAACCGTTCCCAACTCCTTTAGCAAAAGTCATCATGTCAGGCACTATTCCATGTGCCTGATAACCCCAAAAATTTTCTCCGGTTCTTCCCCAGCCTGTTTGAACTTCATCGGAGATAAATAAGACACCCCTGTTATCCAACTCTTTTTTCATTGCGCCGAAAAACCCATCGGGTGGAGTAGCGAAACCACCTACGCCTTGGATTGGTTCAGCGATCATCGTTGCTACATCTCCTGATGTCATCATGTCAAAAACTTGGACAAGGTCATCAACACAGGCTTTGGTGTAGTTGTCATCATCAAAATCATTAAATGGACTTCGCAATCTATAGCCACCATGCACATAATTTACAGATAAGCCACTCAAGCTGGTAGGCGACCACGATCTATGAGAAGTAATTGCTACAGTCGAAAAAGAACGTCCATGATAACTATTTCTAAGTGCCAATATCTGGTTTGAACGACGATATGAAGTAGCTAACAACAAAGCTGCATCATTGGCTTCTGTGCCTGACGTAGTAAAAAAAACTCTAGCGTCCGGTATACCTGATAATTCTGTAACTAGTTCCGCTAATTCAATCATTGGTTCTGACAGATACAAGGTTGAAGAGTGAAGAACTTTAGATGCCTGTTGATTAATAGCTTGAGTCACTTCAGGTATGTCGTAACCAAGACTTGTAGTCAGAATTCCCCCAAAAAAATCAAGGTAGCGATTACCTTCAACATCATAGACATGTCGACCTTGACCGTAATCCATAGAAATTGGAGGGTCATAATATAAAGCCAACCATGAGGGAAGTACCTCAGAATGACGTTTTAAAAGTTCTGGATTAGTTGCCATGTTTTTCCGTTCTTAAAAACCTAGGGGGCTACTAGATCTTCATATGTGCTAGGTCTACGATCCCTGTAAAAAGCCCACTGATTTCGGACTTCATCGATCATTTCCAAATCTAAATCTCTTATGATCAATTCTTCTTCTTGATCTGAGCAAACATCTCCGACAAACTGGCCTCGCGGATCGGCAAAATAAGTTGTTCCGTAAAAATCATTTTCTCCTAAGGGTTCAATCCCTACTCGATTTATTGCTCCCACGAAGTACATATTTGCAACTGCTGATGCTGGCTGTTCAAGTTTCCATAAGTAAGAAGAAAGACCTCTGCTTGTCGCAGATGGATTAAAGACAATCTGAGCTCCATTCATTCCTAAAGCCCGCCATCCTTCTGGGAAATGTCTGTCATAGCAAATATAAACTCCGACTCGACCGACAGCTGTTTGGAAAACAGGAAAGCCTGTATTGCCTGGCTTAAAGTAAAATTTCTCCCAAAATCCATTTACCTGCGGAATATGAGTTTTACGATACTTACCTAAGTAAGTTCCATCAGCATCAATTACTGCCGCTGTGTTATACAAAAACCCTTCTTTTTCTTTCTCATACATAGGTAGTACTAATACCATCCCAAGTTCTGATGCCAATTCTTGAAAACGTTTTACAGTTGGGCCATCCGGAATCGCTTCTGCATAGCCGTAATATTCAATTTCTTGAACTTGACAAAAGTATGGGCCATAAAAGAGTTCCTGAAAACACATTATTTGAGCACCTTGACTAGCGGCCTCACGAAGATATTGCTCGTGAAGGTCAATCATCGATTCTTTATCGCCTGTCCACCTTGTTTGAACCATTGCAGCACGTACTACATTTGACATCTATTTCTCCTAATTTTCTTATTACAGAAGATCAACCAATAACTATCGGTTTCATAATGAGGCTAGCGCTTTGGTTTAAGCACCCACAATTTTAATTATTGTGAAATCTGAATTTAACCTAGTTTTCAGGCTGAGATAAGCCTTTCATTTCTTCAGCCTGCAAATCTCTAGGTTTTGTTTCCAATTCTTCCGGTGAGGCAATTACCTCATTACCAATGCCTAAATCAGGAAATTTTCGAAGAGTCGCCATCAAACGTCCATCAACTGAACCGATCATGGTGTTGTAAGAATTGACTGCTGAATTTAGACCTCGTCCTGTTTTATCCATATGACCGAGAACAGTTCCTATTCTTTCATACAGTTCTTCACCAAGATCTGCTATTTCTTTAGCATGTTCTGTAATTCGGGCTTCTTGCCAGCCTCGCGCGACTGCCCATAAAAGAGCCAGAAGATTTACTGGTGAAGCAAGCAAAACTCTTTTTTCCATTGCATCTTGCAAGAGTGACACGTCAACCCTTAGAGCATCTGCTAAGAAAGATTCTCCTGGAACAAACAGAACTACAAATTCTGGTGCAGGTCCATCATTTTGTTCCCAATACTTGCGATTCGCCAGTGCATTAACATGTGATCGTAAAGCAGATGCATGACGGGATAAATGGCTTTCAATCTCAGCTTGATCAGATGACTCTTGCGCTTCAAGATAAGCATCCAAAGGAACTTTCGCATCCACCGCTAAATGTGCTCCATTAGGAAGTCTCACCCTGACATCAGGTCTTCCAATACTTCCGCTCCTATTTTCGCCAGTTGCCTGTTCCTCATAATCGCAATAAGGAGCCATACCTGCAAGTTCGATTACATTACGGAGCTGATTCTCTCCCCATGCACCGCGAGCAGTGGGTGAACGTAATGCTTCAGTTAATGCAACATTTGAAGCACTTAGCTCACCCATTCTCGATGTTAAAGTTTCAACTGCACCTTTTTCTTTGTCGTGAGCTGAGCGAAGCTCACTTACTGTTTTTCCTAATTGGTCAATCTGTTTTGTGAAAGGGTCAAGCAAACCTTTTGTTTGTTCTTTAACAACATTCATTCTTTCGGAAGCTAGGGTCAAAAACTGCTCATTATTATCTTTGAGTGCTTTAGTCGCTACTTCTCCCATTTGAGCTTTAAGTTCTGAAGTCAACTGTGCAACCATCGATGCCACATCATCTTTGTCGTTGGGTTCATCATTAGCAGACTCCGAAGAAACCTTTTGACCCCTGAGTGCTTTTACCGAGACAAAAAGACTCACTAATAAAGCAACAAGCAAAACAATAATGATTGCAGAAGAATCCATATAACGAGATTATGCAATAGGTGGGACATATTCACTCATACAAGAGTTTTTTGACAAGAAGATCAACTTTTAGCGCGCTCAAACTAAACAAACTTTTATGATTAAAGACATGAAGGTGAAAGAATGAGCGAAATTCCTCTAATCGGTATTACTGGACGTCGAAAAAAGGGAAGTGATGTAAATGGAGTTCTTGCTGTTCAAGGTGAATTAGATATAGATCTTTTTTTTACGAATTACGGTCGGCAAGTAAGCTTGGCTGGTGGCATACCTATACTCATACCGCGTGATGCGAATTCAGAAATTGTATCAAAGCTAGATGGGATAGTTCTAAGCGGCGGAGCCGATGTAGACCCGAAAATTCACTCTCCAGAAGAAGACCCTAGTTTAAGTAATTTTGAACCCGGAAGAGATATTCATGAATTTGAAATTCTTGCCGGAGCCATTGAAAATGATGTTCCAGTTTTAGGCATTTGTAGAGGGTTGCAGGTAATTAACGTCCACGCAGGCGGTACTCTTTTTCAAGATATTCCAGATCATGCGAACATCAACAAACCCTGTGATGATCGACATCATAAAGTTTCCTTCGGAGAGGATTCAATATTGTCAAGAATCTACGGTTCTGAAATTGAAGTCAACTCATTACACCATCAAGCAATCAACAAGATCGGTAAGGGTATAAAAGTAGTGGGCTGGTCTTCAGGAGGAGAAGCTACTGAAGATGTTATTGAAGCAATAGAAATTGAAAATAGTCGAATTGTTGCTGTTCAATGGCATCCTGAATTACTACCAGGTGCAGATCCAATTTTTAGCTGGCTGATAAATCAAGCAAATAAATAAATGCTCTGACAAAAATCAGTTTTCTGATCTCTCTACTAGCTCATCAAAAACTTGAAAAATTTCTGCCCAAGTCTCTTCAGGCATACTGTGACCCATTCCTTCTATTTCGACTAAACGGGAATCTTTAATGGCCTTTGCTGTTTCTTTTCCCCCTCTAGGAGGCACCAACCGATCGGCAGTTCCGTGGATCACAGTTGTTTGAATCGATAATGTCTCTAACTCTGACCGACGGTCTCCATCAGCTAAAATCGCAGTTAATTGTCTAGTTGTTCCTGCAGGATTCCATGCTCGGTCAATAGAAGCTTCAACTAATTCACGAAGATTTTCTGGAAGAGGAAATTTTTCACCATTAATGAGTTGAGCAGATTTAAGGCCACTTTCTATCCGACCTTCCCTGGTTCCAGAGTCAGGCTCCATTAGCTCCACTGTCAACTGATACTCAGGTCTAATAAAACGTGGAGTGGACATGATTGAACAAAGAGAAGAAACCCTCTTGGGGTGATTTAATGCAAATCTTTGAACTATCATTCCGCCCATTGACGCTCCGATCAAATGAGCCTTATCTATTCCCAATGAGTCCAATACCCCAACAGCATCATCAGCCATGTCAGATAAAGAGTAAGGTGCCTTTATTTTCCTCCCAAATAAAGCAGACAAGTAAGTTCTGCTCATATTTGGTTCACCGGCATCGTCGAACCATGTCGACAATCCAACATCACGATTATCGAAACGGATAACAAAATATCCTCGTTCGGAAAGTTGCTTACAAAAATCTTCAGGCCAGGCGGTCATCTGCGCCCCAAGACCCATCACCAACAACACTGCAGGATTTTCTCTACTACCCATAGTCTCTACTTCGAGGGTTATTCCATTAGCGTTGATTTGGGTCATTTTCTAAGTCCTTCTAATACGAAGAGTTTCAAAATTTTAAATTAATTTTCAAGCCGAAAGCCTATTAGAAATTAGCTTTAATCAACTTTACAGGTAAACCTAAAAGTAAAACTTTCTCACCTTTTGCCTCAAGACCCCAACTTTCAAAAAGACCTTTTATTATTTCGACGTCAACCTTTGTCATTTCTTCTTCATGGTCATGATGCGTCTCATGTTGAGGATGTTTAGGGTCTGTAAAATCCTCATCCACTAACAAAACTCTTCCTGTGGGTGCTATTACTCTCGCTATTTCTTCTATAGACCCTTCCAAATCAGTCCAGTGATGAACTGCGTTAACTGCACATACAACATTGGTTGACCTTTTTGATAAAGGAATTTTCTCTGCTACACCTGCTTCTACTGTTATAAGTCCAGGGTCTTTTTGAAACTGCCTTCTAAAACCCAAAATAGCCCTCATAAATCTAGACGGATCGATAGCTACGACGTGGGCACCTCTACTGGCAGCTTCTATGGCTGCAGGACCCATTCCCGCCCCGATATCTAAAACATTTTCACCTTTTTGGGGATCTAATACCCTAATTACTTCTTTACTTAAAGGAGAGTTCCAAAATTTCGGGAGTTTAAGAATCCATGAAATCTTTGCCTTTACTCCCTTATCGTGTTCGTGTCTGTACCGATCAAATTCATTTACCAATTTCATTCCTCATTTCTAAATTGATAATGCCACAAATTGATAATGCCACAAAAAATCTTCTCTCATTACTTTAAAGTTCTCGCAAAGAGCACCATTGTAAATAAACTTCTGCAATGTCAGCTGATCTGTCAAACACTGATAGTCCAAAATTACTACCCTACTTTTTAATACTTTTTGGGATGTCAGCAGGATTATCTAGCGTTATAACTTTAGGTGCAGAATTTAAACAAGAACTTGGGTTTTCTAACTTTGAGATTGGCTTGACCATCTTTAGTGGATTCGCTGCTTCCTTTATTGCATTGATAACTCTGTCACCGCAGGCCGACCGCGGTCGATCACCAATACTTCTTAAATCTGGTTTGATCACAGGAATCATCGCTCTTTTGTTTCTTGCAATAGGTGACTCGCTTTGGTACTTCATTGTCGGGAGATCTTTATTTGGTTTTGCCATGGGTGCGACTACGCCTGCAGCAAAAAGAACCGTCATAGTGACTAACCCAAATGAACTCGGAAAAAATCTTGGGAAACTTGGAGCTTACGATGCTGCAGGGTGGGTATTGGGGCCCGCTATTGCAGCAGCTCTAAACGCAATTGGGGGCTTTAGAACTCCCTTTTGGGGAATGGCAATATCGTTACTTTTTTTCATACCAACAGCATGGCGAGCTAAGCCGGACAATGCAGAACGAGATCTGCAAAAAAAGAGGCCAACAGATTTATTTAAGATTCGAAGATTTAATGGTGCCGTTTTAATATTGGTTTCATATTTCGTTTTTATCGGTGCTTTTGAATCTGTTTGGGTTCTCGAAATGGACAGCAGAGGCGCTTCAAACTGGCAAATTGGTATTGCCATTACTTGCGCTGCGTTACCCATACCTCTCCTGTCTTTGAAAGGTGGGATCCTAGCTCAACGTTTCGGTGCTAGAAGATGGGCGGTTGGTAACCTTGCAATAATTTCAATCTTGGTTTCCACTTTTGGATTAGTAGAAGGTGTATTCGCATTAATTTTGATCACTGTTATCACGGCTGGAAGTGAGGGATTGAGCTTGCCAGCAGGACCCATGCTTGTATCAGTTTCTGTACCAGAAGAAAGACAAGCAGCCGCACAAGGTTTAGCTGCATCAATGCAGGTAGCAGCAGGCGCACTAGCAACAATTATGGCAGCAGCAATATACCAAACCTCAAATGACACAACTGCATGGATTGTTACTTCATCGATAATGATCGTGCTTATAACTCTTGGGTGGATATTAACTAAACCCCCTGATGGCAAACCAATTAAACCTGGCGTACCATTTGATTTAAAGAGGAGGTTTTTCGAATGACACAACATGCACACTCCCTGCTTCATGGATTTGCTCCACCTACAAAAACCGAATCCGACTTTGTAAATATTGTCCGTGGGGAAGGTTGTCTACTTTGGGACGATCAAAATAACCAATACATAGACGCAATGGCTAACCTTTGGCTTTGCCAAATTGGCCATGGAAGAACAGAAGTAATTGAAGCCGTAACAAAACAGATGAAAACTCTCGAGGCTTACAACATCTTTGATCCCTTTACTAATGAACCAGCGGCGAAACTAGCCAAAATGGTGGCAGAAAGATCACCTCATCCTGAAGGTCGTGTTTTTCTAGGCTGCTCTGGTTCCGAAGCAGTAGACACTGCTCTAAAGCTTTCGAGGCTCTACCAGCAATTAATTGGCGAAAATGAAAAACAAATTGTCGTTCGTCGCACAAACGGTTATCACGGTACTAACTTCGGTGGAACTAGCGCTCAGGGAATCGCACCGAATAGGGAAGGTTGGGGTGATTTAGTACCTCATTTCATGGAAGTTCCAAACAATGATCTTGAAGCGGCTGCGACCGTTTTTGCAAATCATGGAAACCAAATTGCTGCAATGATTGTTGAACCTATACAAGGAGCAGGCGGTGTTTACCCACCCGTCGATGGCTACTTGGAAGGCCTTCGGAAGCTCTGCGATGACAACGGTGCTTTACTTATTTTCGATGAAGTAATTTGCGGTTTTGGTCGGACAGGAAAATGGTTTGGAGCTCAATATTTTGGGGTCAATCCAGACTTAATTACTTTTGCTAAAGGTGTTACTTCTGGTTACTTGCCTCTATCAGGAGTAATCGTTTCTAGAAAAATTTGCGAAATTTTTGAAGAGCCCGATTTTATTCTGAGAACCGGCTACACGTATTCCGGTCATCCAACTTCTTGTGCGGCAGGTATCGCAAATTTAGAATTAATTGAAAGTGAATCTTTACTTGATCGAGCAAGCCATGTTGGAGAGCAAATTAGAACTGGTTTGGAATCATTACAAGCAGATGGTCTTATTGAATCTTGGCGCGGAACCGGCGCTGTTTACGCAGTTGAAATTAGTCAAGATCCAATAAAAACAAGAAATGAAATTCTTTCAAATGGCGTGATACTGCGAGCTATAACTAATGCGCTTGCAATTTGCCCTCCTTTAACGATTAGTGATGCAGAAATTGGTCAAGTGATTGACACAATGGCTGAAGTTTTGAAATAGAACCAGTAAAAGTAGTTAATCCTGATTATGAGCTGGGACTTGGCTCACTTTCAAATAAGCCTCTTCTCGAACTTTTGAAATCCGATCCACACCGATTTTTTTACCCTTATGCGGTAGAACAAAACTTGAATACATAACGCGTCTTTCTCTTTCTACCGGGGGGTGACTCATATGAAGTGTGCATGATAAATGAACTGTGACATCACCGGTTTTAGTAGGTAAATCAATCATAGGTAGATCAAGATAAGGATGAATAAAGTTCGGCTGTAAATTAGCTCTATGCGAACCTGCTACTACTGCCAATTGACCACTTCTGGAATCTGCTCCTGTAACTGAAATCCCAACAGTCATCGAAGAACAATCATAGGAATGTCTTCCAAGACTGCAATCTTTATGCCAAGGAAGATCAGAGATTCCCTCAACCACTCCAATTGGTTTCACCAAAGCTTCAATCGCATTTTCATCATTACTTCCATTCCACGAAATACTGTGCCCATCTCCAGGGATTGCCGCAATTCTCTCGTGTTGCCCATCGGTAAGAAGTCTTTTTACAGATTCTGATTGATTCTGAAAATACTGAAGTCGGACACAACGATCTTTTCCATCTTTTGTTTTCGCCCACCAAGATCTACCATCACCCCTCTCATACTCTCCTACAGCGTTATCCATATCTTTAGATATTTCTGTCATTAACTCGTGACTCCACCATTCTGCAAGGTGCAAATATCCGGTTTGTGATAAAAACCATGAAATTTCTTCGTCAGAATCTTCCTGAGTGAAAGACCGATTCAAATCAAGAGGACTGCCGTCTTGATTTAAGAAATCTATTTCACCTGGCTTATGAACTGGCCTTCCATCAATGATCGCTCTGATAACAGGCCACCACTTTAGAAATCGAAAATGCTCTCTTAAAGGCAAGTCAATTACTTTAGATGTAGCCAGTGATTGAGGGGTCTGTATGTCTTGCACCAAGTCTGAAAATGAAATCTCATCTAAATCGACTACTACAGAAGCACTAGATACACCTGTCTCCAATTTAATAGCACCCTCTGAAGGAATAAGAGTAAATGATTTTTTTGAAACTCTAATTCCTAATGGTCGGCAACCAAGAATTTGAGCGCCTTCAGAAGCTATCAAAGAATTTTGATCTACAAGTAATGGCAATTGATCATCAATCCAAGCATCTAGATCAATTTGATCAACTTCACTGTCTAAACGGGACCTTACATCAACCGAAAACACAGAAAATACTTTCCTTCATAGTTATTCAATACTCTCTTGAATAGGTAAAGGTTCACCTAAGGACGGCATAATTTCCGAAGGGCCTAATAGTGTCAGCTGATCATCAGCTTCTAAACACAGTTCTTCATTCAGTTCGATAAGAATTCCTTCTCTATGCACAGAAACTACTTCAACTCCATCAGGAAAATTAAGTGCACCAACTGTCAAACCAATAAGAGCTGAGTCTTTTCCTTCTGGGAGAAGAGCGTATTGACGGAATGTCATCTCAGGAAGCAGAGCAGATTTAACTTCTGCTTCTGTTTGAGCTAGTCCTATAAGTTTTGCACCCGTGTGTAAGTGACCGGCTAGCTCGCCAGCAACTCTTAGTGAGCGCCCTGGATTTTCAGTTGTTCCTGCAAGAAAAAATAAAGCATTAACCCATTCACCAGAACCTCCCCAAGAAGCAGGAATACGAATACCTTCTGCTGCTCTGACTATTACAAGTTGGTCTTCTTCAATATCTTCAAATAACGCAACTGGGGTTGCGGTCGGGTGTTGTTTTGATGGTTGAATCCAAAGAGAGCCAGTTTCTAAAAACTGTTCAGTTACTCGCTCTCCTGTTAAGCCTATTAAATCAGAAAGAACAGTTGCAGCTCTATCCGCTGCTTCTGTAATAGTCGTTCCTGGCGGCACACTTAAAACTCCTGCTCTAGCAATCAAACCGGGATAATCATCTCCTGTTCGCAGGCCGTGACCAGCCATCGCGGCACTCATTTCTCGATCTAATTTTGGATCAGCATCTGCACCCCATCTTTCAAAAACTTGTCTAATTGCACCTGCTCTTTTACTTTTTCCACTCGCGTAAAGACGATGCCAAGTCCACCCCGCAACAAAAACAAAAACCACAAAAAGCATGGCAGTTACGCCAAGCTGAAAGATTAGGAATACAGAAATAATTATTCCAATGAACTGCGTCAACGGATAAAGGGGTGCTTTAAAAGCAGGCGCATACGACTGAATATGAGAAGCCCTCAATACCAGAACGGCAATGTTTAACAAGCCAAGTGTTAACAAAACAAAAGCGCTTGCAAGTTTCGCAATAGCTTCCGCATCAAGAAGTAAAACCACAAGCGCTATTGCAACTCCAGTAACAATTACACCAAAAGCAGGAGTTCCGTAACGGCTTAACCTTCCAGCTACTTCAGGAAAAAGTCCGTCACGTGCCATTGCCATGGGGTATCTAGCCGCAGCCAAAATCCCAGCATTTACGGCTGAGGCAAATGCTGCCAACGCCGCTAAAACAACAAGCGCTACTCCTGCAGATGGAAGAACAGTTTCAGCAGCAGAATGAATAGGAGCTAGATCTTCATGCAAAATGTCTGGAGGTAAAAGTGCTACTGCTACTAAGGCACCAAGCGTGTAGAGAACAGTTCCTACTAGCAAAGATAATGACATTCCAAGTGGGATCTTTAAAGAGGGATCATCTACTTCTTCAGCTGCACTTGCAACTTTTGTCAAACCACCATACGAAACAAAAACTAGACCTATGACTGAAATAAGTCCCGAAAACCCTTCTGTAAAAAATGGATCAAGATTAGATTTATTTATACCTTGCTTTTGAGTTTCAAAAAGACCCTCTGTGAGAAACCAAGTCATAACCGTCAATACAAAAACGACCAAAAATAACTGAATTGAACCACTAACTTTAGAACCGACAACATTCACAAAAGTGAAAAAAGCTATTAAAACTAGAGCCATGGCCTTACCATTAAAATCGAGGATTAAAACCAAATAAGCGCTCATACCTACTAAGGCAAACGCATCTTTTAACACTAAGGAAAGCCAAGTTCCAATCCCAGCAATAGTTCCTATCGAAGGACCCAAAGCTCTTTCTAAAAAATAATACGCACCTCCTGCTTTAGGGAGCGCAGAAGACAACTCTGCGACACTCAACATGGCAGGAATAGCCAACAAACCGGCAATCAAATAAGCCAAAATTGCTGATGGACCAGCTTTAGAAGCCGCTAAACCTGGTAAAAGAAACAAACCTGATGAAAGCATCGCTCCCGTTGACAAAGCGAAAACATGACGTAGAGCAAGTGACCTTGTTAACTTACCCCTGTTATCTGCCTTCATAAGAAAACCCTAGACTCCTCGTTTTATTGTCCAAAATTGAAAGTTTGAAAAAAATCTAATAAAAGTGAATTAGTGGAATCGGGGTCCTCCTGTTGAATCCAGTGGCCTACATCAGGCAAAATAACAGAATTAAATAGATTTGGAAGAGTGAACGAAAATCTTGAAATGCTTCCCGCTCCCCAGATTGTTGGCCCATCTTTCTCCCCGCCAATAAACAATGATGGTTGTATCAGAGGCGCCTCATGATGCATCCTGAGGTCCTTCCAATCAAGGTCAACACACCTATATCGATTGAGAGGACCTGTAAAACCTGATTTTTCAAATTGTTCGGTATAAAAATCTAAATCATCTGAAGTGAGCCATGGAAGAGAAATTTCAGGAAATTTAAAACGATCTTTAAGTTCACCTCCTGGCGAAACGAAACCCATCGAACCTTCATCACCTGTAACTTCAGGAGCATCTCCAGAAGCAGTAAAATAAAAACCCTCTAGCCACTTGGCTGGATTTTGAGAGATTTCTTTCTCTGCTCTTCCTGGTTCTTGAAAGTACTCAATATAAAATTCTTCTTCTCCTCCCAAAGATTTAAAAAACTCAGAGGGTCTGCTGTCACCTCGCGGTGTATACGGAACAGAAAGTAACGCTATACCTTTAAAAATATCTGGCCTAAAGGATGCGGCGGCTGAAGCTATGGGCGATCCCCAATCATGTCCAACGATTAAGGAGGTATCTTCGCCTAAAGTTTCGACAACCCCCACACAGTCTCCTGCTAGATGAACAAGTCGATATTCATCAATTGCTTTTGGAGCATAAGAAGATCCATATCCCCGAACATCTATTGCTACAGCCCTGTAACCAGCATTAGAAACAGCAGCTAGCTGATGCCTCCATGAATACCATGACTCAGGAAAACCATGAACGAAAAGAACCATAGGTCCTTCTCCTGCTTCAGCCACATGGATATTTATCCCACGAACATCAATGTCATATTGCTTCAAACCTTGAATTTCAGTCATCTTCATTCTCCTTAACGTTCATCATTTCTTGAAGACTCTCAATCTGTATTCCTTTAATTACCTGTCCTCGATCAAAAACTTCAGTAACTACAAAATTACATCCAGAAGTAAGAGCTGCTTCAATTGTTATAGCTTCCCGCATTTCAAGATTCAAACTTGTTTGCGTTTCTGCGGCAGACAAAACTAGATCTGAATCAAGTTGGACAACCGTCAACGCGGTTAAATCATTTAAGGCTTGCTTAGCTGTAATCGTTTCGAGATTTCGATTGAAACGAGTAGTAACTTCTTCATAAAAATCTGCTATTGCCAAAGCCGAAGTCACCAAAGTCGCATTATCTACATCACCGATTAAATTTCTAGCTGCAGCTTGTTCGACAGGCGCGTTATCATCAAAAAGTTTTACTAAAACTGAAGCATCAATAAAAACCCTATTAATCAAAATCTTTACTTCTGTGTATTAGATGAAGAAGCGGCAGATGCTATAGAAAGTGCAACGAGTCTTTTACGAGCATTTATTGCAAGATCTGAAGAAGAGTAACCCTCTATCAATTGCCTAACAACAGCATTAACTGACGTGCCTTGTTCCGCAGCGCGAACTCTAGCTCTACGAAGCAAGTCTTCATCGATCGCCAATGTTAAATTAGCCATATTTAAGTGTAACACATAATACGTGTTACACGCATCAATGATTAATACTGGCTCATATTACTTAGCTTTAAAATCGCAAAATTGGATAACTTCTGCTAGACATTCCATCAACTCTTAAAACATTAGCTTTAAGAAAAGAGAGAGAGAGAAAAATGACTATCGGCCCAGGAATGCATGTAGACGACCCCAGCGATGACTCCTTAAATCTTGCAATGTCTGAATCAGCAAGACCCCTTTATGACGCAGTAAAGAAATTCATTGCAGATGAGGTTGAACCAATAACCAAACAATTCTATGAACTTGGAGAGGACCGTGAAGATCGCTGGTCCTACACAGATGGACAGCTAGAACTTTTGGAAAGTGTAAAAAATAAAGCTCGTTCTAATGGTTTATGGAATTTTTTCTTACCCGACGATGAAACTGGTCAAGGACTTTCAAATCTAGATTACGCATATATCGCAGCTGAACTAGGAAGAAACCCTTTAGCTTCTGAATCACTTAATTGCAGCGCACCCGATACAGGAAACATGGAGGTTCTTGAACGCGTAGGTACCCCCGAACAAAAAGAGATGTGGCTTAAACCTCTACTCAACGGTGAAATTAGATCTTGTTTCGGAATGACCGAACCTGGTCTTGCTTCTTCAGATGCAAAAAATATCGCCACACAAGCAGTGTTAGATGGTGACGAATGGTTAATAAATGGTGAGAAATACTATATATCTGGTGCTGGTGACCCCCGTTGCAAAATAATGATTTGCATGGTTCAAACGAATCCAGATGGACCTCCACACAGACGTCAATCACAAATTCTAGTTCCGATGGACACTCCAGGAGTAAACATAATCGGACCTATGCATGTTTTCGGTCAAGATGATGCTCCACATGGGCACATGCATATTCACCTTGACAACGTAAGAGTACCTAAAGAAAACATGCTGCTTGGAGAAGGGCGTGGGTTTGAAATATCCCAACTAAGACTGGGGCCCGGTCGAATACACCATTGCATGCGATCTATAGGTGCTGCAGAAAAAGCTTTAGAATTAATGGCAACGAGAGGTTTATCGCGGGAAGCATTCGGTAAGAAAATCGCCCAATTAGGCAAAAATGTCGAACTAATAGCACGTGCCAGAATCGAGATTGAGGCTTGCCGTCTAATGGTATTAAGAGCTGCAAAAGCTATGGACACTATGGGAAATGCTGAAGCTCGTGTTTGGGTTAGTGCCGTAAAAGCAATGGTTCCCGAAAAAGTTTGCAACATTATTGATGAAGCGATCCAGGTTCACGGCGCTACTGGTATTTCACAATGGACACCTTTAGCCGGCATGTACACAGGCCAAAGAACTCTTCGCCTTGCAGATGGACCTGATGAAGTTCACCACTTCGTCGTTGGGAGATTCGAACTTGCAAGATACGGAGATGATGAAATAGAAAAAAGTGTTTATAAACCTCTCAGTGAACAAATCCTTTCTGGGCCTTCGAATGGAAGATGAGTCCCGACAGGCAAAACAAGCAACCGAATTCACCAAAAAAGAAAATAGAGCTTTTCAAAAAAGTCTTCCGTTAGATGATGGAACTGATGCTGCCAATGTCGCTAAAGGTTTCATAGCTACTCGAACCAACCCAATTATTGAAAAACTTGAACCGAATGCTTGGCAACCCATTTCGTGGGATCTTTCTAAGTCGGATTTTGTTGAAGGAGAGTCCCCTGAAACTGTCAATCCTTCTTTATGGCGTCAAGCTGGTTTGAATGCCCAACATGGTCTTTATCAAATTTGCGAAGATTTCTATCAAGTTCGAGGCTTTGACACGTCAAACGCTACTTTCATTCGAGGAAAAACCGGTTGGATAGTAATCGACCCTTTAACTACAGCTGAAACAGCCGCTGCCGCCTATGAACTCGTTACAGAGCATCTAGGTTTTCGTGAAATAAGTGCTGTCATCTATACCCACTCTCATTTGGATCATTATGGTGGCATTCTTGGGATGATCGAAAGATCCCGTATCGAGAAGGAAAACATCCCAATCGTTGCCCCTGAAGGTTTTCTACGTGAAGCAGTTGCAGAAAACGTAATAGCTGCGCCTGTAATGGGAAGACGTGCTACTTACCAATTCGGCATGCTTTTACCTTGGAATGAAAAAGGACATGTTGATCAGGGATTAGGCAAAGGCATTCCTACTGGTTCGTCAGCGTTGGTCCCTCCAACAATCGAAATAACTGAAACAGGGCAAGAACTTGTTCTTGATGGAGTGAAAATAGAATTCCAACTCACGCCTGAATCTGAGGCGCCTGCTGAAATGCATTTCTTTTTTCCTGAATATAAAGCGCTGTGTATGGCTGAAAACTGTTCCGGCACTATGCATAACGTTTTAACTCTTAGAGGTGCACTGGTAAGGGATTCGCTTCAATGGAGCAGATACATAGATGAAGCTCTTGACCGTTGGGGGGATTCATCGGAAATAGTTTTCGCTAGCCACGGTTGGCCACATTGGGGGCAGGATGCTGTAAGAGGTTACTTGACGCGTCAAAGAGATTTATACAGATGGCTACATGACCAAGCTATGCGCTTGGCTAATCTTGGCTACACACCAAATGAAATTGCCGCACAGGTCTCTTTGCCACCGGGGCTCTGGGATGACTACATGTGTCATGGTTACTATGGAACAGTCAGCCACAATGTCAGAGCCGTTTATCAAAGATATATCGGATTCTACGACGGTCATCCTTCCAGTCTTGACCCCTTAACACCCGTAGCAGCAGGTAAAAGATACGTCGACTTTATGGGTGGTATCGAAGAACTGATAGAAAAAGCAAGGAATGCTTTTGAAGCAGGTGACTACAAGTGGGTGGCTGAGGTTTTAAGACACGCAGTCTTCGCTGATCCGGAAAACGATGAAGCCCGACTTTTACAGGCAGATGCTTTCGAACAACTTGCTTACCAAGCAGAATCTGGACCATGGCGTGATATCTACTTAACTGGAGCTCAGGAGCTGAGAAATGGCAGTATCAACGTGCCCGTTCTTCAACGCCCAAGACTAGAGGTCGCAAAAGGCATGACATTAGGACAAATATTTGATTTTCTGGCAGTAAAGGTAGACGGCAACAAAGCCGTGGAACTAAGTCCGATGCTCGTCAATTGGTCTTTTACAGATACAGGTGAAACCGCGCAACTTGAGTTATCAAATGGCACACTTCACTCTAAGATCGTAACTTTCTCCGAAAATTCAGAAATATCACTTAGATCTTCGCGGAATGTTCTGGAAGAGTTAATTGCAACTGAGTACTCGCTTTTACAAGCAATCGACGAAGCAAGGATAGAAGTTCAAGGAGACACCGACAAAATGTTGAAATTTTGGGAAACTCTGACAAATTTTCCTCTATTTTGGCCAATTATCGAACCTTAAATCACACAGTGTCAAATATTACAGTTGGCAAGATCCAAGATGCTCGTAACCTCGAAATGTGAACTCCACTAATCGACTAGCACGAATTTCTCTTTTAGTAACCTTTATTTTGATAGGTATCGGTGGCTTTACCCGCGGTAGTGGAAGCGGATACGGATGCTCTGACAGGTGGCCCTTGTGTGAAAATGGTCTGTTAGGTGGTTTGCTGCCTCGAGGCGAATACCACATGCTTATCGAATGGCTACATAGGTGGGTAGCAGCGATCGTAGGAATTCTGATTTTGTTAACGGCCATAAGTATCAGAAAAAATCTTCGTAATAACCAGCTTGCTAAGCGACTTTCAGTAATTGCAGTTGTAGCGGTAGTGATACAGGCAATGATTGGAAGAAGTGTGGTTAAAACAGATTTAGAATCTGACCTTGTAGCTATACATCTAGCGATCTCAATGTTGGTGATAGCTCTATTGACAGTAATCGTGATCGTGGTGTCAACTAATAAGAACGAAAATTTAGAAGTATCCGATAGCGCAGGTTGGAGCCGACTTCTCGCTTTAGGAGCTTTTGGTTCATACGCACTCCTTTTGTTAGGCGCGTATGTTCATAATAGATATTTCTCGGGTTGGCCTCTTGTGAACAATCAGTTAAAACCCGAACTCTCAGACCACTACACATTTATTCATTACCTTCACAGACTTGCAGCAGGAATAGGAATTTTTTATATTGCGTATTTGATTTATAGCGCTAAAAAACGACAACGACCAAGAAATGAGAAACTCATAATCCATCTCGCTGGAGGCGCATATGGGGTAAATGTAATATTGGGAGGAGTTCATGTTTTCACTGAAGTTAGCTCCAGTGCAGTCGTAACTGCTCATTTATTGGGTGCTTGTGCCGTATGGGTTTTGCTAATTGCCTCGACGACCATGTCACATTTCGGTATGACTCTGTCTAAAAATTAAAAGCTTTACCTCCCTCCGTGTGTGTATTGTTTCTCCTTCTGGCAGGATGATTTCATGGGAAATAAAGAAATCGACTGGGAAAACCTCCGTATAAAAGCACAAGAAGCAGCAAAAATGGCTTACGCACCATACTCAAATTTTCCCGTTGGTGCAGCTGGACTGACAACTAGTGGCGAAATCGTAACGGGATGCAACGTAGAAAATGCTTCTATCGGTCTAACTCTTTGCGCTGAATGTGGCATGATAAGTGATTTACACAGGAAAAAAGCAGGCAAACTAATCGCAGCTGTGGCTTCTAATCCTGAAGGGGAAGCACTTGCTCCATGCGGCCGTTGCCGCCAGATACTCATAGAAGCAGGAGGTAAAGAACTAGTTATTGATGGACCTGGTGGACCTAAGTCGATTGTTGATTTACTGGCCGATCCTTTTACGGTTGATGACCTAAATGAACGAGACAGGACTAACTCTTAAATGGACGCACTTGAAGTAATTCAAACCAAAAGAGACGGTGGAGTCCTAAGTAAAGAGCAAATTAACTGGTTTATAACAAATTTTTCTAAAAGTGAAAACATACCTGACGAACAAGCAGCTGCTTTAGCAATGTCAATCTTCTTCAATGGAATGGAGCCTGAAGAATTGATGTATTGGACTAAAGCAATGGTTGATTCAGGCGTAACTTTAGATCTAAGCAGCGTAGGTAAAAAAACTGTTGATAAACACTCAACTGGCGGTGTAGGTGACAAAGTTTCTCTCATTCTCGTTCCTTTAATTGCAAGTTGTGGTTTGGCAGTTCCTCAACTTTCTGGCCGCGGGCTAGGTCACAGCGGAGGAACTCTAGACAAAATGGAATCAATCCCAGGTTGGACTGCTTCGCTTAGTGAAAAAAAGATGCTTACACAACTAAGTGAAATAGGTGGAATAATAGCTGCAGCAAATGAAAATATTAATCCCGCAGATAGGCGTCTGTATGCTCTGCGAGATGTTACCCACACTGTCGACTCGATCCCCCTTATAGCAAGCTCAATCATGTCTAAAAAAATTGCAGAGGGAACTGAAGCTCTCGTCTTAGATGTAAAAACTGGATTAGGAGCTTTCATGGTTGATTTTGAACAAGCGCGCATATTAGCCAAAACAATGGTTGAGCTCGGTGAAAATTCAGGAGTGAAAACCGTCGCTTTGATTACTTCAATGGAAACCGTCTTGGGAAATAATGTGGGTAATGCACTGGAAGTTTCAGAATCAATTGAAGTGCTAGAGGGAGAAGGGCCAAAAGACCTTATTGAAATTACTTTGGCTTTAGCTCAAGAAATGTTGGACCTCTCCAATGTAGATTTAGACCCTGGTGAAGTCCTTGCTTCTGGAAAACCACGCGAAGTTTTTGAAAAAATGGTTGCAGCTCAAGGAGGCGACTTGTCGAAAGGTCTTCCAGCGGCTGAATACAAAAAAACTATTAACGCTTCGGCTACTGGCTACTTAAGTAAGTTGGACTGCCGTTCAGTAGGTATAGCAGCTTGGCGCTTGGGTGCAGGTCGAACCAAAAAAGAAGACTCCGTAAGTCCTACTGCTGGCATAAAGTGCCTAGTCAAACCAGGTGCTTACATAAATTCAGGAGAACCTGTGTTAGAACTTTACGGTGATACAGAGAACTGCTTTGATTCAGCTACAAAAATTTTAGAAGAAGCAATCGAAATATCAGACTCAGCCCCAAATGATTCACCACTGATCTTAGACAAGATCTCTATATGAAAATTATCTCCCTATTGGGTGCCAAACAGTTTTCATTTCCAAAAAGTCAGAGATAAGTTCTAGACTTTCCTCGTCTACACTTCGTGAGACCACACGCTTGACATTTGAAGCAACCTCCTCAAGATGAGTCAAATCAGTTTTTGGACTGATTCCACTTATATCGACTGCATTCACGTCCAAATGTCCAACCATCCATGGAAGTAGGTCGGTTTGATCACCAGTTAATATGTTTACGACCCCTGCTGGCACATCTGAAGTGACCAACACTTCAGCAATCGTTACAGAAGTTAGAGAGCTCTGGGCTTCAGAAACCACCACAACCGTATTCCCACTAACGATTGCAGGTGCAATTCTGGAGATAAATCCAAGCATGGCGGGTTCAGTTGGAGCGATAATTCCGACCACACCCGTTGGTTCAGGCACTGTGAAATTGAAATAGGGGCCGGATACTGGGTTGACAGATCCTAATAATTGGCTGTACTTGTCGGACCAGCCTGCGTACCACACCAAACGTTGTATGGAATCTTCAATTTCACGTGTGGCGACTCTATTGTTAACTCCAATACTTTTAAGCAACTCTAGAAATTCAGGTTTTCGAGATTCAAGCATCTCAGCAACACGATAAAGAATCTGACCTCTATTGTAAGCAGTCCTTGAAGCCCAGGGGGATTGTGCTGATCTAGCAGCACGAACTGCTTCACGAAAATCTTTTCTAGAAGCCTGAGAAACATTTGCTATCAATTCACCCTCAGAATTATTAACAGAAAAAGTTCGCCCTGATTCTGAGCGTGGAAACGCTCCATCAATAAAAAGTTTGTAAGTCTTTGCTATAGGGATTTTTCCTGCCACTATGAACGGCCCCCACTATTCTTTAAATAAGCTCCTAGACCTTGCATGCCACCTTCCCGACCAAAACCACTTTCTTTATAACCACCAAAAGGGCTGGCTGGATCAAACTTATTGAATGTATTAGCCCAAATAACGCCTGCTCTTAAACGCTCTGCCATCCAATGGATCAAAGATCCCTTCTCGGTCCATATTCCCGCGGACAAACCATAGGGAGTATTGTTTGCCTTTTCTAAAGCTTCTTCAGGCGTTCGAAATGTTTGTACTACTAATACAGGTCCAAATATCTCTTCGCGAGCAACGCGATGGCTCTGTTGGACTCCAGTCAAAACTGTTGGAGGGTACCAATAACCATTTTCTGGGAGGGAACAAGAAGGTTTAAACACTTCAGCTCCCTCTTCAATACCTGCTTTAACTAATTGATCAATTCTTTCTAATTGAGCTTTTGAATTTATCGCACCGATATCAGTATTTTTATCTAACGGGTTTCCGACCCTTAATAACTCAATTCGTTTCTGAAGTCGATCTATGAAATTGTCAGCAATAGATTCTTGAACCAACAGCCGTGATCCAGCGCAACAAACGTGTCCTTGATTGAAGAAAATTCCGTTGATGACACCTTCGATTGCTTGATCTAATGCTGCATCTTCAAAAATAACATGTGGAGCCTTTCCTCCAAGTTCCAATGTCAAAGGTAAATTACGCTTTACCGCTGAACGTTGAATCAACTTACCCACTTCGGTTGAACCTGTAAAAGCAAGCTTGTTAACTTCTGGATGTTCAACTATCGCTGAACCCGTTGCTCCGGCTCCAGTAACTATATTTATTACACCTGGTGGTAAATCCACATCTCTTATTACTTCAGCCAGTAACAAGGCAGTCAACGGTGTGGTTTCTGCAGGTTTTAAAACAACAGTATTTCCGCAAGCCAGCGCCGGAGCTAATTTCCATGCAGCCATCAATAAAGGGAAGTTCCATGGGATTATCTGTCCTACTACACCATGTGGTTCTAACTTCCTTTGAGGAAATGCGTATTCTAATTTATCTGCCCAACCCGCATGATAGAAAAAATGAGCGGCTGCCAAAGGAAGATCAACATCTCGACTTTCTTTTATGGGTTTTCCTCCATCTAAGGTTTCCAAAACAGCAAACTCTCTTGCTCTTTCTTGAAGATGTCGTGCTATCCGAAATAAATATCTCGCTCTATCTGTTCCGGGCATTTTCTTCCAATACTTTTCATAAGAAGCACGTGCTGCCCGAACAGCTCTATCAACATCCTCTGATGAAGCTTCAGTAACAACCGATAGCGAGTTTTCTGTTGAAGGGTCTAAAGTTTCGAAGGATTTTCCTGAAGAAGAACTAACAAATTCTCCGTCGATAAAAAGTCCATATTTGTCTTTTATGGTCACAAGGCTGGTCGACTCGATCGCTGATGCGTATTCGATCCCAAAATCTTCCAAATCGGATCCGTCTTTAGAGTTTGAATTTGCCATTAGTCCACCGTTACATAATCAGGGCCACTATAGCTACCTGAATCGAGTCGGTTTAATTGAAGCAATACATCATTTAATAGACCCGAGGCGCCAATACGAAACATTTCAGGATTCAACCATTCGCTTCCCAAAGTTTCTCCAATCACAACCAGATAATGCCAAGCTTGCTTCGCTGTGCGAATTCCACCCGCTGCTTTGATGCCGACAGAAATATTTGTTTGATAGGCAAAATCTCTTACTGCTTCTGCCATACACAACACTCTCGGTAAACTTGATGCTTGGGGTATCTTTCCCGTTGAAGTTTTAATGAAATCCGCGCCAGCTGCCATAGCAAGCATTGAGGCTTGACGGATTTTGTCATAACTACCGAGTTCACCCACTTCTAAAATAACTTTAAGATGTGCTTCACCACAGGCATCTTTCGAAGCAACAATCTCTTCAAAAGCTCGTTGTTCATCACCAGAGAGGAAGGCTGAACGATTTAAAACAATATCTATTTCATCAGCTCCTCTTTTAACAGCGTCTGATATATCTGCTGTTCTTGCTTCAATAGTTGACAAGCCACTTGGAAAAGCACCAGCAACACTTGCTACCTTCACTTTTGAGTTCCGTGTGGCTTCTACGGCGTGATGAACCATTTCCGGGTAAACGCACACTGCAGCCACAGAAGGAACATCATGATTGGATGGATCAGGACGTTTAGCTTTTTGGCACAATGAAGCAACTTTTTCTGGAGTGTCTGCTCCTTCAAGGGTAGTCAGATCTATACAACGAATTGTCAAATGAAGGGCAGCTTTTTTACTGCTAGTTTTTATTGACCTAGTCGCCAGAGATGCTGCTCTGGCTTCAAGCGATACTTCATCTACTGGAATAACTTTTATAGAAGAACCGGTTTTTCCAAATGTGATATTAGAAGTAGGCATTTTCATCAATTTTTCTCCACATGGAACAAATTGCTAACTCCATGTAATAAGTCTTCTATCTTATGGTCTGCTGATCTCTCAGCCGACCTTATGTCACCGTTAATAACTGATTCTGTAACTTCGACATAAGCTTTGACCATTGGCTCAGTTCCACTGGGACGAATAACTATTCGCCCATTCAAGATGTTAAACACAAGAGCATCCGTAGCAGGCAACCCTGATTCAGGAGTTAATAAGTCGATCGATTCAATGACAACAAACTCGCCAATTCTTTCAGGTGGTGAGGTCCGCCATGGTGACATAAAATCTGCAGAGATATCTGTTTCAGCATCAAGTCGCTTTGTAAATAAAGCTGTTTTATGCACACCATGCCTATTCCATAATTCGTCTAATAAATCCATAACAGTCTTGTCTTCCGCCTTTAGTTCAGCCGCAAGCTCTGCAAAAGCTAAGGCTGAAGTAATACCGTCTTTATCCCGCACTGAGTCGCCTAATGCAAAGCCGAGTGCTTCCTCATAGCCGAAAACGAATCTAAAATTTTTATCCTCTAAACCTGGGCGTACAATCCATTTAAATCCAGTGAGTGTCTCTGCATACTTCACTTTATGAAAATCTGCGATTTTAGAAAGTAAACGTGATGAGACGACTGTTGTAACAACCAGTCTGTCTTCCCCTTGTCCTCTGCTAAGAATATGCTCTGCTAACAAAACACCTATTTCATTTCCATTTAGGCGACACCAATTGTCTTTATGGTTAACGACGACAGCCAGTCGGTCTGCATCAGGATCATTTGCCAGTACAAGATCAGCGTTTTTTTCAACAGCTAGTTCAATTGCAAGATCTAAAGCGCCTTCTTCTTCGGGGTTTGGGAAAGAAACAGTTGGGAAATCGGGATCTGGTTCTGCTTGGCTCTTAACCACAGTTGGATTTTCGAATCCAGCTTTTTGAAATACATCTACAAAGACTTCCTTACCAACCCCATGCAAAGGTGTATAAATCTGTTTTATTTCACGTTTACTTTCAGGTGAAACAGAAGAAGAGGCAAAATCTACATATTTTTGTATAGATCCATTGTCATCCTTAAGAATATTTGCATCCTCATAATCTGCTAACGCTTCCTCAGAGGGGGGATTCTTAAAATCAATTCTTTGGGCTATTTTCAAATCAATTGGACTTACAATTTGAGCACCGTCTTCCCAATAAACTTTGTAACCAGAATCTTCTGCAGGGTTATGACTGGCAGTAACCATTATTCCCGCTTTAGCCTTTTTAGATAACGATGTGTAAGCCAAGACAGGCGTTGGTGCAGGCCTTGGAAAAATTAAACTGCTTACTCCATGTGCAGCCAAAACTCTTACAGTGTCTTGGGCGAAAATTTGACTCTTATGACGCGCATCATAACCAACTACTACTAATGGAGGTTCATCCCTTTCATTATCGCTTAATAACTCTTGAGCTATCGCAGTTGCTACGACCCTAACCATAACCCGATTCATTCTCATAGGCCCGGCTCCCCTGACCCCACGCATTCCAGCCGTGCCAAAGACTAAGCAGTTGGTAAACCTTTGAATAAGTTGGATATCTCCGTCTGAAATAAGTTTCTCAGTTTCAACTTTTGTAGTTTGATCAGGATCATTAATCAGCCATTTGTTAGCTATTTCTAAAGCTTCGTCTAAATCGACTTCTTTCCTCACAAACGTTCCAAAATCCCCGCTAGAAGACTGAACATACGTGGACCTGCATCTTCTGCAGCAGCAAGTACATCTTCATGGTCAAGGTTCTCGTCGGACATACCAGCTGCCTGATTTGTTACAAGAGAGATGCCCAGAACTTCAGCTCCTAGATGTCTCGCCGCAATAGTTTCCAAGACAGTAGACATTCCGACTAGATCGGCTCCCATTTTTGCAAACATCTTTATTTCGGCTGGTGTTTCGAAAGCACCTCCCAATAGACCTGCATAAACTCCCTGAGGCAGAGTTGGGTCTACTTCTTGAGCTAATTGTCTTAATCGCTCTGAGTAGGCTTCGGTCAAATCAACAAATCTAATAGCCTTGCCCTCTGGTGGAGCCGGTCCCACCATCGGTGACTGACCCATGAGATTCAATTGGTCAGAAATAAGTACAGGCTGCCCAACAGGCCATTCAGGATTTAGTCCTCCGGCAGCATTAGTCAAAATAATATCTTTGCAACCTGAAGCTATTGCTACTCGAACGCCATGAACAACTGTATCTACCGGATGGCCTTCATATAAATGCGCCCGACCACCTAAAACAAGCACATTTTTCTCATTAACTTTAAGAGAACGAATCAAATTTCGATGTCCTAATACAGTCGGTTCGGGAAAACCAGGCAAAGTATCCATTTCAACTTCGGCTGAAATATCTCCGATTTCATCGATTGCTGAAGCCCACCCGGAACCAAGGACTAAAGCAACATCATGATCGACTATGCCAGTTTCATCAGCCAGAACGGTTGAGGCTTTTTCAGCAAGAGAATAGGGGTCAAGATCCTTCATATTTCTTCTCCATCAAATTTCTTACAGACTGAATGTACTTTCATTCATGATTCTCGATAGGCAAACAATTCTATAAACAAACATGCAGTAATTTGCTCACGGTCATAGATGGATCTAAGAGAATCTAAAAACATTCTATTAATAACTATTTTTGCAATAAAAAAGAATTTATAAGGTAGTTATATATATGTGGATGAAATGTCGATAATTAAAATATCCGATGAGATTCAAGAAGCTTTAAATGAGAAAAAACCCGTTGTCGCTTTGGAATCTACTCTTATCTCACACGGGCTGCCTTCGCCGCTTAATGTTGATGTAGCTTTACAAGCTGAATCGATATTAAGAGAATTAAAAGTTGTGCCAGCAACTATCGCCTTGTTTGATGGATATTTACGAATAGGAATTAGCCAAGCAGAAATTGAACTTCTGGGTTCTAGTGATGAAGTTACCAAAACAAGTTTCAACAATTTAGGTGAAGTCATCGCCAACAAGTCATTAGGTGCAACCACAGTAGCTTCTACTATGTTCGCTGCTTACCGGTCAGGTATCAAAGTTTTTGCTACTGGTGGAATTGGTGGAGTCCATCGCGGGTCCGATGGAGATATCTCAGCTGACCTTAAAGCTTTGTCTGACATACCTGTTGCTGTCGTTTGTGCAGGCGTTAAATCAATACTTGATATCCCAAAGACACTAGAGGCCTTAGAAACGCTAGGTGTTCCTATTATTGGTTATAAAACAAATGTCTTTCCCGAATTCTGGACACAAGGTGAAGATTTAAAATTGAAAATTGTCGCATCAGGATCAGAAGAAGCTGCTCACCTTTTAAATACACATTGGGAAATTGGGCTAACTACAGGTCAACTTGTAGCTGTTCCAATACCAGAAGAAAAGGCCGTTGACCAAAAAATTGTTGAAAATTCAATCACCGAAAGTCTGAGTGAAGCATCTGCAGCTGGTATTACCGGCAATGCCATCACCCCTTTTCTATTAACAAAAGTCGCAGATGCAAGTAACGGCCTAACACTTGAGGCGAATGTTGATCTTATTCTAAATAATGTTCAGGTCGCAGGTGAAATAGCAATTCAAATGGCTGAAACTAGTTCACGGTAATAAGAGACTCAGGATTTTCGAGACCTGATTTTATCGTGCTCGCAAAATCAGCTGCTGGAGCGCCATCCAAAACACGATGATCCCAAGTAAGACTTATGATCATCCGAGATGCTTTTCGTGGAGTCTGATCATCCCATGCTGTGTCTTCACGAATCCTTCCTACACCTAAAATCCCCGAATTAGGAGGATTAATAACCGGTGTAAAACCATCCACTCCAAACATTCCTAGTGAAGAAACAGAAAAAGTTCCTCCTTCAAGATCCGCCAAAGCTAATTTTCCGTCACGTGCTTGACTGGCTAAACGAGAAGTATTTTTAGCGATTTCATTTAGAGAGAGTTGATCAGCATTCCTTACAACAGGTACAACTAGTCCTTCATCCAAAGCAACAGCCATGCCAATGTTTATTTCATTCAACTGAAGAATTTCACCATCAAGCATTTGAGAATTTAATTGTGGATGTGCCCTCAAAGCACGTGCCACTGATGCAATAACGAAATCTGTATAGCCTGGCAATACATCCTCGCTTTGCATCTCTTTTCGTAGAGAGATCGCGTTGTCCATTTCAACGTCTAAGTGAAGAGTTAGTTGTGCCATCGCTTGGAGACTTGAATGCATTCTACTAGCTATAACTTTTCGCATTCCTGATAAAGGAATTCTTTCTCCTTCACCTATAGGTTCAACAAAAAAAGTGTCAGACTTTTCTTCTGTAGATCCTGCGGAATTTTTTACATGTGCTTGCACATCAGATTTTCTAATCTGTCTGTCAGATGAAGATGACTGTACCTTTCTGAGATCGATTCCCAGTTTTTGTGCTTCATTTACCGCAGCTTGAGAAGCATCAGTGTCCGTAAGTTTTGGAATAGAATCGCTTGGTTTGTTGGATGAAAATTCTTCAACATCTTCGACTACTATTCTTCCGTTAGGACCACTTCCAGAAATCTCAGAAAGGTCTATACCTTTTTCTTGTGCGAGACGTTTTGCAGCTGGAGAGGCTGCGATGCGACCAGTTTTTGTTTTCTTTTCTGGAATTACGTTTTGTTCGCTAACCTTTATCTCATCATTTTTAACTTCTGGAATTTCTGATATTTCAGGTGGCTCTTCGCCTTCTCCTAAAATCCATCCCAGAACCACACCGCATTCAAAAACCTCACCAGATTCGCATAGCTGATGCAACCTTCCTTCAGCCTCGGCTTCTATTTCAGTTTCTATCTTGTCTGTCTCGATTGAAGCTACAGGTTGTCCTTGACTTACAGTTTCACCTGAATCAATTAGCCACTCGGTCAAGGTTCCCTCTGTCATGGTTAGACCCAATTTTGGCATATGAATAGGTGATGGCATTTTAAGAATTCCTCTTTCTAAGAAATACTTTATTGGATGCTGCTGTCTGAATGGCAAAAATAGGATTTATAACTTTTGGGCCATTGCGTAAAACTGTAGCCTTTGCTACTTCATTTTCTCCCATTACAAAATCTCTTTCTCCATCAAATGCCAATGCTCCAGGTCCATCTAGTTCAATTGTTTCACCTAATTCCACTTTTCTGATGTCTGTAATGCCAACATCAGATACTGAACCAGGCATGATAGGAGCGAAAACTCCTTGCTTTGCTGTTGGGTCGCAAATAACTGAAACAGCAGATTCATCATTGAAATAAACTGGATTACTTCGTCCGGCAATTGAAGCAAGACCTATAGAAGCCGGATCGGCAATTGCGGCTAAAACCTGTTTCACTGAATCAGGTTTAACTACAGCCCTACTACCAGTCAGTCGATCATCGACCAGAACCACGTCAACCAAAGCTAAATCTTTAACACCATTAGGTAAATCAACATGGATTACTTTTGCCTGTTTCGACACTTCTTCAATGACAAGCTCACCTGAAGCAACTAGCCCTGCAGCGGTACCGGCAACAGTCGGGTCCACCATAAATGGAAAAACATTATTAGTTCCTGTAGAAATTGGCAGCAATGGAGCGTCTATCCAACCCAAAACAAGATCTCGTTGCGTCCCGTCACCTCCTAGAGAAATAACCGATTTAACGCCTTCTTTTTTAAATATTTTTGCTGCTTCAGTAGTGTCCTTTCGTCTACCTTCAGGATGAAATGACATTTCTTCAATTTTGCTACCAAGATTTAAACCTTCAACTGCTCTTAATGCCAGATTTCTGAAGTCATTAGCTAAAAGAACTTTTTCTGCTCCTGCGTCTATTGCTCCCAAAACACAACGTCTTAAAATCTCGATTTTACTTCTGTCGCTGTTTAGCGATGCTGCAGATACAAACCTACGAACATCTTTCCCTGCTAAAGGATTTGCAATCAACCCAACTTTTGTCACCTGTTTTGAAACCTCAAAACAGGTTCTTTATGCTAGTCACTATACGTTCTGCATCTGGCACGTAGTGTTTCTCCAAAGCAGGGCTGAATGGTATTGGACTAAATGGTGCCGCTACTCTTCCTATTGGAGCATCAAGATAATCAAAAGCCTGTTCCTGGATCTGAGAAGCTATCTCTGCTCCGATACCACCGAATCTAACTGCTTCATGGACTATTACTGCATGACCTGTTTTGCTAACCGACTCCACTATGAGATCGATATCAAGCGGTTGAACTGTTCGGGGATTAATCAACTCACAATCTATTCCTTCACCAGATAATTTTTCTGCTGCCTTTTTTGCTTCATCTACCATTCTTCCGATTGCAACAACAGTTACATCACTACCTTCTCGAATAACATGACCTTCCCCCAAAGGGATCTCAAATAATTCTTCTGGTACATGGCACGTGTCAGCAAGTTTCCTCTTATTGATGATAAAAACTGTCGGATTATCTTCTCGGATGCACGATGTTAAAAGTCCCTTAACTTCGTAAGCGTCAGAAGGCATAACTACTTTAAGACCTGGGATATGGCAGAGCATAGCTTCAAGGCTTTGACTATGTTGAGCTGCTGCTGAAAGTCCTGCCCCTCCAGCTGTCGTAATTGTTAAAGGTAACGTAGCGCCGCCACCAAACATGTATTTAAGCTTGGCTGCTTGATTTGCTATTTGATCCATAGCTACGCAGATGAAATCCATAAACATCAAATCGACAACAGGACGGAGGCCTTGCACTGCAGCACCTATACCGAGACCTATAATTGCTTGTTCAGCGATTGGAGTATCAACAACTCTGTCTTCACCAAACTCTGGTTGAAGACCCCTGAAATAACCGAAAACTCCTCCATGAGCACCAACATCTTCACCTGCTAAAAAGACTGATTCATCTTCTCTCATGATTTGTGCCATTGTTTCTACAACTGCTGCTCCGTAACCCAACTTGCGTTCAGATGGATTACTTTCAGAGCTGCTTTCTTCATCTTCATTTGCGCCTTCAAAAATATTGTCTGGACTCATGAAGATTCTCCGTTCGTGTAGACATCTACTAGCATGTCTTCAAGTTCAGGAAATGGGCTCTGATCAGCGAATTCAACAGATATATCAACTTCTTTTTGAATATCATCTTTAATAGCTTGAATCGAATCAGCATCCATGATGCCTGATTCGATTAAACGAGTCTCGTGTACCACTAAAGGGTCTCGTTTTCTCATCTCTTCTACTTCTTCGTCTGTTCGGTAATCAGAAGCAGTTCCTTTGACTCCTACATGGTCGTAGAAACGATACGTTTTACATTCGAGCATCATCGGACCTTCACCACCGCGTATTTTTTCAATGGCTAAAGAAGCTGCTTCAAAAACTGCCACACAATCCATTCCATCAACAATCGCTCCTGGAAAACCATAAGCGGCAGCTCTTTCGATTACATCCGTGATAGCCATAGTTTTATGTCGTGGGCTGTATTCGGCGTATTCATTATTCTCACAGACAAAAAGCATTGGTAAAGACAAAGCTGCTGCCATATTGGCTGCTTCATGAAAAGCCCCAATATTCGTCGCTCCATCTCCAAAAAAAGATACTGATATGAGACCGTTCCCTGTCAACTTATTTGCATATGCTGCTCCAACAGAAATAGGCACTCCAGCCCCAACGATTCCATTGGCACCTAACATTGCGAGATCCAAATCGCAAATGTGCATGGACCCACCTTTGCCATTGCAATATCCAGTGGCTTTACCCATCAGTTCAGCCATCATTCGGTTGAAATCGCCTCCTTTTGCAAGCAGGTGACCATGGCCACGGTGTGTACTTGTTATCTGGTCTTGGCTCTCAAGCGCACCGCAAACACCAGCTGCTACAGCCTCCTCACCCACATATAAGTGGAGAAAACCAGGTAAACGTGCAGATTCAGCTAAACGCCCTGCTTCTTCTTCGAATAGACGCACTCTGACCATTCGCTTATACAAATCGATTAAAATTTCGTCAGTTATTTCCATTAATGTCCTTATAAAAATCTAAATTTGATTGTTTTATTTCCTTAATAAAAAGCCAAGCAATTGACCTTATTTCATTTTTTATATTCAAAAACCATATATATATATATAAAACTTTATGCTTGGTCTTACTGTCATACCAAACTATGCAACTTCTCAAAAATAATTTCTTACATGGAATTAAGAGTTTAAATACTCATTAACTTTCATTTGTAAATGCCTAATTCTAACTTCCTGATAATTTCCAAGGGTCTGCCCTCGTTTAAAACTTGATTTAAATCCTCGGGTTTGCGCAGCCAAATTAGAAGTGTCTTGATCATAAACAACTCCTAACGACCCGACTGAATCAACCAGAGTATAACTTTCTTCCACGTCCAGATTTATAGGGTCTGGAGGTCTTGTGTGGGATCCATCTTCTGATTTAGGACGAAGAAAAAGAAGATCAAAATCACAATAATCTGGATCAACTGGATCAGGTCTAAATCGATAAACCATTGGCAAGGTCAATCCAGGAAAGAAAAAAGCATTTGGAAACAGAAAATATTCAATTGAGTCGATTGTTTCTGAGGTAGTCAAACCTGAAAAGTCTCTTCCGTATTTCTCCTCATAATCTTTTTGAAGAAGTTGAGCGTAATAATCTCTTGCTTTTACCCCATCAGGGAGTTTTGGTACTAACTCTCCATCCAATTTTCCTCTTAAGAGACGTTCCAGACGTTCTTGTTCATCTACTCCTATTTCCGTTGAACCGTTTCGCGAGCCAATAGTGTGCACAAATCTGGTTACGTTTTCACCAAAAATGTCATACTGTGTTGGCGCTTCCGTTCCGGGTTTCCCACCCGCATGAGTTTCTCTTATGTGGTAAGCCTCTATGAAGGCCTCAGCCGAAGCTTTCCAGTTTGCTGGCAGTCTCTTGCAAATATGAGTTTCTATATATCTATTTTCAAGATCCCAATGCGAAAAGTGATCTGACAAAACTCCTAAATATTGTTCTAGTGGTTCTGCGTCCTGATCAAAATTTACAAAAACAAATCCTCCCCATAGACCTATCTTGACTTCCGGCAACCTATGACTTTCAACATCTACGTGTGGAAAGTCCCACTCTTGAGGTAAATCAATCAATTCGCCCTCTAAAGACCAAGTCCAACCATGAAATGGACATCTTAAGCCTTGTGTGGTTCCACAAGTTGCTGGTGGTTTTAGTTGCGTTCCTCGATGCATGCACGCGTTGTAATAAGCTTTTATGCTTCCGTCTTCTGCACGAACAATTAATGCTGACAAATCACCAATGTCGTAAACGTAATAGTCGCCTGGTTCGGGAATATGTTCTTCTCGGCAAGCCCATTGCCAAACCTTTGGCCATAAAAATTTGAATTCATCTTGAAGTCTTTCACGTGAGGTGTAACAGTCGTATGGGATATCCTCATCACCTAGAAAAACATAGGACTCTTCTAGAAGAGGTGGGGTCACACCAGAACCGTCTGCTAGTAGATGGTCTCTTAGACTTGGCCCTGGAGCCCTAGCTTTACCGGGATCATTAAGTTTTTTTCTTTTAACCATTGATTAACTTTCGTCCAATACGAATCTACTGAACGTATTAATTGAGTGCTAGGTGAGATTAATAGAATAATAAAAATAAGCTTTAAAAGTAGCCAAAATTGTTTTGGTAAGACATCAAGTCTATCGTTTTCACCTATGTCGCAAGGAATTCCGAATAGAGCCCAAGTTGTGATAGTTGGGGGTGGAATAATTGGCGCAAGCATTGCATACCATTTAACAAAACGTGGGATGTCGGATGTAGTTATTCTTGAACAAGGTCAACTTACTGGTGGGACTACTTGGCATGCAGCTGGTCTTGTTTCCCAACTTAAATCGACTTATTCCCTTACAAAATTAGCTACATATTCTGCTCGTTTATTTGAAGAGCTAGAAGAAGAAACCGGACAGGCAACTGGCTATAGAACACCAGGCTCAATTTCAGTTGCTGCTGATCAAGAGAGATGGGAAGAGCTAAAAAGAGGTATCTCTATGGCCTCAACAGTTGGTGTCGAAATTCGCGAAATAAATTTCGATGAATTAAACGAATTCTGGCCACTGGTAAATACTAATGATTTGGTTGGGGCTCTCTACATTCCTAAAGATGGTGTCACATCACCAGTTGATACGACTATGTCTCTAATAAAAGGTGCCAGAAATGGTGGTGCCCGGGTTTTTGAAGGAGTATCCGTTAAATCATTGATTCAAAAAAATGGTTTTTGCACTGGTGTCGTAACTGGCAACGATTTAACGATTGAAGCTGAAACTGTTGTACTGGCAAGTGGTATGTGGACAAGACAGTTGGCCAAAACTATCGGTGTTAACGTCCCATTACAAGCGTGCGAACACTTCTACATAGTTACTGAACCTTTAGAAGAAGTCCTGCAAGGAATGCCCACTCTACGCGACCCTGGAAATTACACCTATTTTAAAGAAGAGACCGGCAAGATAATGGCAGGGTTCTTTGAACCGCGAGCAAAAATTTGGAATCTAGAAGGCATACCAAATGATTTTTCATTTGGGACTCTCCCAGAAGATTGGGAGCATATTGGTCCGATATTCGAAGCTGCTTGCCATAGAGTGCCTGCTTTGGCTGATGCTGGGATCCAACTTTTTTTCAATGGTCCAGAAGCGTTCACACCTGATGGAACTTTTTATTTAGGGGAATCCCCTGAGGTTGAAAGGTGTTTCGTGGCATCGGGTTTCAATTCAGTTGGCATTCAAAGTGCTGGTGGTGTTGGGTGGGCTCTTGCAGATTGGATAATTGATGGACAGGCTCCCATGGACCTGACGAGTGTTGATATTTCACGCGCATTTACTTTCCAGAGTGATCTTTCTTATCTCGAAGATCGGATTTCTGAATCTCTTGGACTTTTATATGCAATGCATTGGCCTTTCCGACAATACGAATCAGCAAGAGGAAGGAGAACTAGTGCTCTCCACGAACGTCTGTCAGAAGCTGGTGCAGTGTTCGGTGAAACAGCGGGCTGGGAACGTCCAAACTGGTATGCAAATAAAGGACAGAACCGGGTGTACGAATACTCTTATGGGAAACAAAACTGGCACACAAACATGCTTGCCGAGTGTAAGAAAGTTAGAGAAACCGTTGGCGTTTTTGATCAAAGTTCTTTCGCAAAATTCTCCGTGACAGGAATTGATGCTTTGGAAGTTTTAAATTCAATTAGTGCAAATCAAATTGATGTTGAACCTGGTCGTGGCGTTTATACCCAATGGCTCAACAAACGCGGTGGGATTGAAGCCGATTTAACTGTCAACAGATTAGGAGAAAACGAATTTTGGGTTATCACTTCTGCTGCTTCTCAAACCAAGGATTTTTCATGGCTAACGAGAGCTAGCAATAAAAAATCTGTGACGATAGAAGACATCACTGAAGATTTCTCAGTGATTGGAGTAATGGGACCGCTTGCTCGAGACACTTTGGACCCTATTTCCTCTGTTGATTTATCAAATGAGAACTTTTCTTTTGGATCCATGAAACCTATAAAAATTTCGGGAATTGAATGCCAGGCTCTTCGTATGAGCTACGTAGGTGAACTCGGTTGGGAAATATATGTTCCGACAGTCGATGCGGTGGATGTTTTTGACGAAATAATGCAATCTGGCAGTAGCTACGATATTTGTCTTGCCGGTTATCATGCGATGAACTCCCTCAGGCTGGAATCGGGTTATCGACATTGGGGTCATGACATTACAGCCATGGATACTCCTCTTGAGGCCGGTTTAGGATTTGCCGTGGCATGGGACAAACCAGATGTTTTTGTTGGAAAAGAGTCTCTGATAAATCAACGAAACGAAACAAGAACAAAAAGGTTGCTCCAATTCAGAATTGAAGATTCAGAAATTCTTACTTACCATGATGATCCTATTTTTCGAGACGGAGAACTAGTGGGCACAACTACTGGTGGAATGTGGAGTTACACGGAAGATAGATGCCTTACCATGGGATACACGCATAGTGATAGTGGTGTAACCAAATCTTGGATCGATTCAGGAACTTGGGAAATTGAAGTGGCAACACATCGATTTAAAGTCACCCCATCGATTAAAAGTTTCTATGACCCAAAAAAAGAGAAAATTCGCTTGTAAACAAACTGGAAAACTTAGGGATATAAAAATGAAAGAAGAGTATCAAGCCATAATTGTTGGTGGTGGCGCAATGGGTGTTGGGCTTCTATACCATTTGGCGCATGAGGGTTGGACCGATATTTTACTTATTGAAAAAGGGGAGCTAACTTCCGGCTCTACTTGGCACGCAGCTGGACTTGTACCACATTTCATAGGAAGCCTGAACATGGCGAAAGTTCATGCAGCAGCCCCAAAGCTTTACGCAGAACTCGAAGAAGAAACTGGGCTTAGTGCTGGGTGGCACCCAACAGGAGCAATTCGTTTAGCTTTGTCAGACAATGAAGTGGATTGGTTTCGCTACGTAAACGGCATGCTTAATCTAGTGGGGGTTGAGAGTCATCTTATTTCCCCAAATGAAATCCTCGATCACCACCCCTTATTGGATGTAAGTGATGTGAAACTTGGCTTTTGGACACCAAATGATGGATGGAGTGATCCAAGTAGCTCGACTAATGCAATGGCAAAAGGAGCGCGTCAACTAGGTGCAGAAGTGGCACGCCATACTCTCGTAACTGACATGAATCTTTTACCTGATGGCAGATGGGAAGTTAAAACTAACAAAGGTTCAGTGATAGCAGAACACGTGGTAAATGCAGCAGGTTGTTATGCGCCACAATTAGGTGAAATGGTCGGGTATGAGGTTCCTATAGTTTCGGTTATCCATCAATATTTAGTTACTGAAGCTATTCCTGAAGTCGCAGATTTAGATTTCGATCTGCCAGTTATCCGAGATCCGAGAGCCTCCTGCTATTACAGAAGAGAGATAGATGGCTTAATCGTTGGACCATATGAACGAGAAGGAGCTGAACTTTATGGGGTTGAAGGAATTGATTGGGATCTTCATTTCTATCTAACTCCGCCAAACCATGATGTCTTACTGCCTTGGCTTGAGCTTGCAGCTAAAAGAATTCCTGTTTTTGCAGAAGCTGGCATACATACAACTGTTTCTGGGCCGATTACACACACTCCGGACTCGGGATATCTTATGGGGCCCGCTCCCGGACTTGAAAATTACTGGGTTTGCGCAGGTGCCTCAATCGGAGTCACACAAGGTCCTGGTGCCGGAAAATATCTAGCCCAGTGGATGGTTCATGGCCAGACAGAAATAAATGTTGCTGAAATGGATCCTAGAAGATTTGGTCCTCATACATATCCAAAGGGTGACTATACGAGTGCTAAAGCTATTGATGAATTTCACGAGATGTACCAAGTCAGACCTCCGGGCGAGCAGCGTTTTGCTGGGCGCCCTATTAAAAAAACTCCGGTATATGAAAAATTTGATGACTTGAATGCTCAGTGGATGGAAATTTTTGGATGGGAAAGACCCCAGTATTTTGGTGTTCCTGAAGATCATTCATTCAGGCGCTCAAATGCTTTCGAGATCGTAGGTCAAGAGTGTCGAAATGTTCGTGAAAATGTTGGTATCGCAGATCTAACCGCTTTCACAAAACTTGAGGTGATAGGTAAAGATGCTTCAAGTTTGTTGGATCGGTTGTCAGCAAACAAGCTTCCTTCAAATGATGGTGGAATACGTTTAACCCACATGCTTACTCCTCTTGGTGGAATTGAGTGCGAAATGACTATTACCAAGCTGAGTTCAGAAAGGTTTTATTTGAATAGTTCAATTATGGGGGAACTTCATGATTTGGACTGGCTTAATCAACATGTCGCTGAAGATGAAGATGTTTCAATTCGTGATGTAACCGACGAGATTGCGATTCTTGCTATTAGTGGACCCTTAGCCCGTGATTTACTCCAGCCATTGACATCAGCGGATCTTTCTAACGACTTTTTTCCTTGGTTAACAGGTCAAGAAATCGAAATTGCTGATGTTCCTTGTATAGCTCTGAGAGTTAGTTATGTCGGTGAACTCGGCTGGGAGTTACATCATCCAATTGATCAAATGTTAAATCTCTATGAGGCTTTAATTGACTCTGGTAGTGCATTTGATTTGACTCATTACGGATCTTACGCAATGAATTCAATGAGGATCGAAAAGGCTTATAAAGCATGGGGGTCTGAGTTAACTACTGAAATAACCCCTATTGAGGCACGCTTAGAAAGATTCGTTGATCTTTCTCGAAATTTTGTTGGTTCTGATGTAGTACGTGAAAAAAAATCAGAAAAACTTGAGATGGTTCTTGTTTACTGTGAAGTTGAAACAAATGACACTGACTGCCGTGGTAATGAGCCAATTTACGTTGGTAATGATCTAGTTGGTTTAACCACGAGTGGAACTTGGAGTCATACTACAGATAAAAGTATTGCCTTTGCCTATGTGTCGCCGGAGTTGGAATCCTCTGGATCTGTTTTTGAAATTGAAATTATGAATCAAAGATGCCGTGCTACGGTCATAAAAGATGCAGTTGTTGATCCGGTGAATAAAAAAATAAGAAAATAGATGAACGAAGAAACTCTCTCAAAAAGATCGGGCGGTCGTAGTGCTCGAATAGCTAAACGTTCATCACCACCACCAGCGGAATCTCGACCCGTTAAAGCGGGCTTATCGGGTGGTTCATTCAAGCCATTGAGTGTTGTCCAAATGGAAAAGATTTTTGATTCAGCTCTTGAGCTACTTGAAGAAGTGGGGATGGCGCAAGCGATTCCTGAATTCATTGACCTAGTTACTTCTAATGGAGGGACTTTTACTGCTGAAGAACGTCTTTTATTTCCTAAGGAACTAGTTCGCTCGATGATAGATGCGGCAGCTAAAGAGTTCACACTTTTCGGTTTTGATGAAAAACACAATCTTGAAATTGGAAGTGACCGAGTTCATTTTTCTACTGGTGGAGCTGCTGTTCTTATGCTGGATCATGAAACATCTACTTTTAGAGACAGTCAACTCGTGGATATTTTTAACGTTGGCAGAATAATTGAAGAATTAGACAACATTCATATGTACGTCAGAACCGTCGTGGCACGTGATATGGAGTCTTCTAAAGATTTAGATTTCAACACTGCATATGCTGCAATGTCTAGCACTACCAAGCCAATTGGAACATCTTTTTTTCATCCGGATCATGTTCACGATATGTACAAAATGTTCAATATTGCTCTTACTGGAGATCCTAATTCGGATGAATTTCGTAAACGTCCTTTTTGTATCGCCAATAATACGTTCGTTGTTCCCCCATTAAGGTTTGCTGAAGAGTCAACTCTTTGCATGGCTGAACAGGTCCGTGTCGGGATGCCTATAAATTTGCTTTCAGCCGGGCAGGCTGGTGCTACTTCCCCTGCGACACTCGCCGGGTCTTTAACACAAGCACTCGCAGAATGTCTTGCTGCCTTAACCTGTGTTAATTTAATGTCGCCTGGACATCCTTGCACTATGGGAATGTGGCCTTTTGTCTCCGATTTACGAACTGGAGCGATGTCAGGAGGTTCAGGTGAAGAAGCAATACTTAATGCTGCAGCGGCTCAACTTGTTAATTGGATTGGTCTTCCTTCCGGTGTTGCAGCCGGAATGGCAGATTCAAAATTACCTGACAATCAGGCGGGTCATGAAAAAGGAACCACAGTAACGCTTGCCGCTCAGGCAGGAGCGAACATAGTCTTTGAATCAGCTGGCATGCTGGCTTCTTTGCTGTCCTGCTCTCTGGAAGCATTGGTGATTGATAACGACATGCTTGGTTCAATAGCCCGAACAGTACGAGGTATCGAAGTTAATGATGACTCTGTAGCTATTGAAGTGATAAAAGACGTCATTAATGGACCTGGACACTTTTTAGGTCATTCACAGACTCTCGATGTGATGCAGACCGAGTATGTTTATCCGCTAGTTGGTGACCGTTTAAGCCCTGATGATTGGAAGGATGCTGGTTCTTTAAATGTTCGTCAACGCGCTAATAAAGTAGTGAAGGAAATCTTAGAAGGTCCGATGCCTACTCATATTTCACCCGATTCGGACTTGCTGATACGTGAAATGTTCCCTATACATCTACCTTCTAGGAACTAGTTCAAAGACAGAGAAAGTGCTTCTGCTGGATCTATATAATCCAGATTGTGAACTTCTGCTACTGATGGTTCGCAAATTTTCCCAGCGCAAATGTTTAAACCATTGAGAAAATTTGGATTTGAAACTAACGCCTCTTTAACGCCCTCATTGGCCAAAGTAAGTACGTATGGGAGAATTGTATTCGTGAGAGAAATTGTTGCTGTTCGAGGCACTGCACCAGGCATGTTTGCTACACAATAATGAACCACTTCGTCTATGACGAAAGTCGGGTCTGAGTGAGTCGTAGGGTGTGCTGTCTCCACGCAACCACCTTGGTCTATTGCTACGTCGACGATTACAGATCCTGGCTTCATTTCTGAAACCATTTCTCTGTTCACCAATTTTGGTGCTTTTGCACCTGGTAATAGAACTGCTCCAATTGTCAGATCTGCTTTTAAGACCTCTGAAATTAGATCACTTTCATTTGAAAAAATAGTTTTTACTTCACCAGAATATTTTTTGTCTATTGAATCGAGAATTTTTTGATCCCTGTCTAGGACTATTACTTCTGCACCCATTCCGACTGCTATTTCAACAGCATTACTTCCAACCACCCCACAACCAATTACCACAACTCTTCCTGGTTCTGCTCCTGGTGCACCTGAAAGTAAAACACCAGTTCCTCCTTGGCTTGCCTCTAAACAGTGCGCACCGGCTTGTATTGACATCCTTCCAGCGATTGCTGACATAGGGGTTAAAAGAGGTAGAGCCCCCTGATCATCAGTAACTGTTTCAAATGCTATACAAGTCGAATTGGATGATATTAACTCTTGTGTCTGATTCTTGTCAGCTGCTAAATGAAGGTAAGTAAATAAAGTGTGTTCCGGTGTTAACAATTTACGTTCATCCGCTTGTGGCTCTTTGACTTTCACAATGAGTTTGGATTCTTTAAATACATCTTCTACCGTTTCAACAATTTTGGCTCCGGCTTTTTCATATTGATTATTATCAAAGCCTGCTCCCTCCCCAGCACCCGATTGCACGACCACTTGGCTTCCATTGCTGGTAATCTCTCGAACTGCAATTGGAGTTAATGAGACTCGTCTTTCATCGGTTTTTATCTCTGTAGGTATACCGATTACTGTGCTTACCATGACTTAATTACCCTCTTCAAACGAAGTCCAAGTTCATATTCTCACAGAGGAATTTTGAAAAACAAAATTGTTACTAATAAAAAAAGGAGTGTCATGATAAACGGAATTCACCATGTTGCTATATCGACACCTGATCTCGACAGGCTGCTTACTTTCTACAAAGATGTTCTTGGTTTCGAAATTGTGTATGAAACTTCATGGGAAAAAAGAGAAATAATTGATCAAATAGTCGGACTGAAAGACTCTGCAGCACGTTCTGTGATGCTCAGAGCTCATAATACTCATATAGAACTCTTCGAGTACTCTGCTCCAGAACCTAAGCGGGGAGATCCAAATCGACCTGTTTGTGATCACGGTTACACGCATTTATGTTTTGATGTGGTTGATATAGACGCCGAGTATCAAAGGCTTTTAAATGCAGGAATTAGATTTCATACTCCTCCTCCTAGAAGTGATCAGCTAGGAAGCGGAAAAATCAGAGCCACATATGGACGTGATCCTGATGGAAATGTTATTGAACTTCAGGAAGTTCTTGATCAAAGTAACCCAATTGCATTAAAGAATTGAGAAAATAATGGATAATTACTCAGAAGCAGAAAAACAAATAATGGACTGTCTTCTTTCTTATACACGAGGGATAGACAGGCTAGACCCTGATGCGATTACCGCTGCTTTTCATCCAGGGGCTTTATTGGAGGGGTATCAGCCTGATGTGTTTACGCCCATTGAAGATTTTGCTCTTCCGGTTGTTGAAAGGTTGAAGAAAAGATATTCCTCAACCCAACATCGTCTATCGAACACAAAAATAGATTTCACTGAAGAAGGAGCTATTGCAGAGTCTTACGTTCTTGCCTACCATGTTCAACCGGCAAATGAAGATACTCCTGAAAGGTTGTGGACTTTTAGCGGGAGATACATCGATTATTTCGAGAATCGAAATAATGAATGGCGTATAGCAGAACGTTTTCTGAGAGCTGATTGGACTCGAATCGAAACGATTGATGAAAAAATGCCTAATAAATTTATTGCTGGGGCACGTGATAAAAGCGACCCTGTTTACGGTCAGATTTCTAACTAATTGTTATGAGAGGATCTGCCGGCGGGACTGTTGGCAAACATTTGTTCTGAATCGAATCCGATTCGACCATCTGGATCTGGAATTAATTCGATAACTACTCGTCCTGGCGTATCTAAATGTTCGACGAAAGCATCCTGCTGACTTTTACTATCTGGTCTTACTTTCTCTGCCAGAGCTCTATAAAACCAGTTGCTAGTGGTCTGGTCATCATAAATCTTTACATTCCCTCTATATGTGACTGCTTGAGACATTCCTATATCTGTTCCTCTGCTGGAGACTGCAATTGAAGCTCGGGGTCTTTTTTCAAGAGCGGGTACTCTTTTTCTGCGCCGAGTGCAGGTAAGCCAGAAACTTCCATCTTTTTCTACGTAATTCATGACGACTCCTATCGGATCGCCAGATGAATTGGTCCACATGAAAACACACTCAGTTTGTTTGTTATGGAGCGATTGTTCTTTTAATGAGTTAAGAGAAAATACTGATACATCTTCGTAGTTATCTATATACGTATCAGTCTTTTCATCTTTCAAAGGTACTCCAATGAAACTAACTTTTAATATTTCTCTAGTAGCGGGGGCAAGATTCGAACTTGCGACCTTCGGGTTATGAGCCCGACGAGCTACCAGACTGCTCCACCCCGCGTCGTTAGAGTATCGCAGGGTGACCGCTGAGCCAACCAGAAGTTATCTTGCTGTATAGCCTGCATCAACTGGGACTATAGAACCAGTCATATAACTGGACTTTTCTGAGGCTAAAAATAAAACTACTTCAGCTATTTCTTCAGGTTCTGCCAGTCGTTTAATTGGAATTGTCGCGTTTGCTAAATCTTGGAGTTCATCGCGTGTGGGTGGTTTGTCTCTACCTGCTTTAATCATTGGTGTATTTACTTCACCTGGTGCTACTGCATTTACTCTGATTCCATTTTCGGCGTGTTCTAGAGCTAAAGCTTTTGTTAGTTGATGTACCGCTCCTTTTGTAACGCAATATGCGGTAGCGCCTGATGAAGCAACATCGCCCCATATAGATCCAAAATTTACTATGACTCCAGATTTTTTAGTAACCATGTGACTAAGAGCTGAACGGCACATATAGAACACTCCGTCTACGTTGACTTCCATGATTCTTTTCCAGTTGTCGTCATTTGTCTCTAAAGCATCTGCACGTAAAATAATTCCGGCTGCATTTATTAATATGTCGATCTGACCTTGCTTTTCGGCAATGGAATTTATTGTCAGGTCACAAAATTCTGAATTTGAAACATCTCCAATGTAAATTTCTGAACCTGTCTTTTTAGCTATTTCCTCGGCACCTTTTTTGTCGATATCGATCAGATTTACTTGGGCCCCAGCTGAAGATAAAGCTTCTGCAGTGGCGGCTCCCATTCCTGACGAACCACCTGTTACAACCGCTACTTTTCCACTGAAACTCATTTTGGTGACCTAGGGGTAAATTGCATTCCGCCGTATGTTTGTTCTGTTGGTTGAAGCTCAATCCGATTGATGTTTACATGTTGAGAAGCGTCTAGAGCATATATAACTGCATGAGAAATTTCTTCACTTGTTACTTCTTGTATTCCAGAGTTCTTCTTGCTTTCTATTACCTCAGGGTCATCTAGTGCAGAATCATAAAACTCTGTGCTCACTCGGCCAGGACAGATTTCAGTTACTCTGACACCTGTTCCTTGAAGCTCTAAACGCAAATCCATCGATAACACGTGCATTGCCCCTTTTGTTGCACCGTATAACGACGATGCTAAAGGGTATAGACCAGCCATTGAACCAATATTTATAACATGCCCATTCCGGCGTTCAACCATGCCCGGTAAAACTGCTTTTGCGGCGTAAATAGCTGCTTTAACATTTGTATCAATTGTTCTTTCAATATCTTCAAAATTTGCATCAACTAAATTTCCATAACCTCTTCCGACGCCCGCATTATTAATCAAAACATCAACTTCAATTGTTTCTAGTAAGTCTATAAATGCCTTGGAATCGCAAACGTCCATCGTGTGGACCATACAATTCGTATTTGCAGCGAGTTCATTTAAACGTTCTGTTCGACGCGCAATTGCATGCACCTTTAGCCCTCTTTGGCTAAGGCTTCTAGCAACTGCTTCTCCTATACCGCTTGAGGCTCCTGTCACTACAACGTTTTTGTAATCATCAATTGTCATTCCTAATCACCGTAGAGGTGAAAAAGCAATCCCACAATAGAGAACTGTTACAACCTTTTAATGTTTTCGGCTTGACAAGAAACTTATATGTCTAAGTAAGTACTACGATTTAACTGTGGCAAAAAAGACGAAAAGATTTAAAACTTCCTCTGAGAGTTCAAGATTTGAGATTCCGGATGATACAAGTCAAGTTCTACTTGATTTGGTAAACGGTATTCGCGATCTCGAAGAAAGAGTTTCGTCACTAGAACAAAATTTCAATGTTCTTGGAACTACGACTTCCTCAGCTGACGAAGATGCGATTTTGGAGACTCAACTTCATGTTGCACGACTTTCAGCCGAGCTTTCTCGTTTGACTGTAGAGCTAAGAGGAAAAATTTCCGTTCTAAGCAGTGATGCTGGAATGGACCTTGAAGAAGGCATTATGTCTCCATCTCTTGATGGCGATGAAGCTTTTAGTGACCTTGCAGCAGACTCGCCTGTAAAAAAACAACATGACAAAAAAACTGGTGGATGGCAGCCACTAAATTGATTGGCAAATCAGGAAGCTTCAAGCGCTAAAGCATTAACTAGTTCTTGGATTTGTGCTTGTAGTCGACCGAACTCTTCCCAATCTGCAGGGTCATTTGCCAAAGCTTGAGCTGAGGCTTTCTGGAGCCTGTCTATTTCAACAATAATTTCGGCTACATCTTCAGAGATGTCTGCAAATTCAATAGTAGAAACAGGTTCCTCTTGAGAGGGGTCTTCTTCATTAGTTTCTATTTTTGAAGATTTGCCCGAAGTTATTCCATCAAATAATCCAGATAATGAAGAATTTGTAAGGGTTTCAAGAGCGTCCTGCAAAGAATCCGCCATCACTACGTCTTCGCCTACAGCGACAATTACCTGTACCAATTCTGGAACTGTGCTGTCACCCTCAGCTTGCACATATAACGGACGGACATAAAGTATCGAGTCTTCGATTGGGACCAATAAGAGTTCCCCAAACAAGACCGTCGAGCCTCGTTGGCTTAATAAAGTTTGAAGACTCGCCACTTCTTCGTCATTACGAATTCTTTCCTCAGCTAGAGCTGGTCCATCAAAGTTTGATGAAGGGGGTCGGTAAACGGCTAACTTCCCATAATTATCTTTATCGCTTCGGCCAACTATGAATGCTGCAAGTTCTTTACGTGTGTCTTCTTCATCAAGGGGAACGAACGCCCTTAGGACTACATATTCAGCTTCGTTAGAGTCAGGTAGTTCTACAATCGTTCTGTAAGGAGCCATTCGCATGTCTCTACTACCGATGCGGATACCTTGTTCATTTACAATCGCTAAATTCGCAGCCCCTTCTCCAGTTCTGCCTGGATCTTGGGAAACTGCCCACTCTGCTGCTCTTTGATAAAAGTTCTCTGTGTCATCAACGTGATATTTACCCCAAAGTTCTGTTTGAATTCGGAATAGGTCTTCGGGGTAACGCACATGCTCGATTAAAGAAGCTGGCATGTCATCTATTGGTTTAAATAATCCGTCGAATGCTCTTTGGTAAGCATTTATTAGTGGATCTTGTGAATCGACTATATAAAAAATCACTTCCCCCGTAAAAGAGTCAACTGTTGCTTTAACTGAATTTCTTACATAATTGAAACTGTGACGTAATCCGCTCTTTCGTGGGAGCTCAGCTACAGGTGCGTTTTGGGCATATGGATATCGGTCCGTTGTTGTATAGCCATCTATCATATAAATGATGCGTCCATTGTCTAATACAGGGTAAGGGTCGGCATCGAAATGCAAGAACGGTGCGAGTTTTTCAACTCTTTCTCGTACATCTCGAACAAACATCACTTTGGAGTCTTCGGTTACAAAATTTGAGATAAGAGGCTCTATTTGACCGAATCGAAGAGCAAAAGCGAGTCTGCGGAATAACGATCCCATGCCTACTCCGCCATCACCACCTAATTCTTCATATCGGACGGCAAGTGTTTGTTGATTTTCGTCGGTGTAATCAACCTCATTTCGGCTCGCTCCTAGAACCGCATACCCTCCAAGATTTTCTCCTACATATATTTGGGGTCTGTCTAGAGTTAGGTTCATTGATTCGTCGATTGCTACTGGTAAATCACCTATCAAGAAATCGGGGTCACCAGAACCTTTAACTCTTGAAACTGGTGCTAATGCAAGTCCATAACCGTGTGTGAATGCAACATGCTGGTTTTCCCATGAACGGGTTTCATTTAAATTAAGTTCTCTTGCGCCAAGTAGTACCTGAGTTGTTTCGCCATTAACTTCGTAACGATCAGTGTCTAGAACATCGGAAAATCTGTAGAACTCTCTTTCTCCCTGTAGACGATCAAAAGTTGCTTGAACTACCAATGGGTCCAAAATTCTTATATTTCTAACTGTTTCTGAATTACTTTTTAAATCATCTGCAGTAATACTGTTGTCAAAATCTGTCAGTTGAACTTCGTCAATTTCGTCTAGTCCGTAAGCGTTTCTTGTAGCAGAAATGTTTCTTTCTATATAAGGGGCTTCTTTTTCTGATTCTGCTGGTTCAACACGGAAGTTTTGTATAACTGCTGGGTAGATACTCCCTACTACTACTGCTACAAAAGCCCATAGGCCGACTGCAAGTGTTGGTAAGACCCATCCTCTTCTACGAATATTGACTACCAAAAGAATTACTGCCAACAAAGAGATGAGAATCAACAAATTCGTGGCGGGAAGTTGGGCTTTTACATCTGTGTAAGTAGCTCCATCAACGGCGCCCCGATCAGATGTGGTTAATTCATATCGGGCTAACCAGTAGTTTGCTGCTCGAACTAAAGCTATGGCTGCAAGTAGCACAGATAAATGCGCTTTAACCTGGGGTCTAACTCTCTCGCCTAAAGTTTGAAACCTGATGCCACCGTTTAGGTAGTGGGTTATAGCGGTGAAAATAAGTGTTACTAAGAGGGTTCCGAATACCCAATCGACTACGAAGTTGAAAAAGGGTAATTCAAAGATGTAGAAACCTATATCTTTATCAAACTGTGCATCGTTTATCCCGACGTCTTCCCTGTTTGTGAATAAAAGCCAATCTTGCCATTTATCTGAGACTCTTAATCCAGCTATTAGTGCAAAAAAGGCGGAAAAAAGAATCCGAACAAGTCGATCTCTTTTACCTATAAACGTGTGGTAGTGAACAAGTAGATCTTCTTCTGGTCCGGCTGGTCGCACTCGTGGTGCTAATCGCTGAGCGACTGTTAAATTTCCGAAGAGAATTAGAAAAAATAGGAGCATGAAGAGTAGTACAAGAACTACCTGTGCTCCTATAACTGCTTTGAAGACGTTGCCTTGGCCAAGCGAGTCGAACCACAAGAAATCAGTGTAAAAACCAGCTAATCCCCGTAGTGACATGAGGAGAAAAATTCCGACTGCTATTACTCCGAAAATTATTAGTCTGAGACGCCCTACAGAACCTCGTCGACCGCGACGCGGTAAAACTCTTGGTCTAGGTGGTGGAGCGTCTTCAGGTTGCATGTTTAACTTCTTTCTCTGCGAAATCCATCCGCTCTTGTCTCATTCCTTAAGCCTACTGGTGACCTTATTGGGGGAAACGTGCGGAATTCACAATATTAATTTTTTGGTAGTTCTAATGAATCGCCATTTCCACCTAACTCTGTGAGAACCTTAAGGGCAGCGTCTAAATTTGCGACCCCTTCTACCTTCATTTTCCCAGCGTGTTTTTGAGCTTTTTCTAATAAATTTTCGGGCACTAAAAACAAATCGATTCCAGCTTTTCGAGCAGTAATGGTTTTCTGTTCAACCCCTCCGATGGAGCCTACATTTCCTTCTAGATCGATTGTGCCTGTCGTGGCAATCTGAAATCCTCCAGTTAATTCACCTGGAGTTAAAACATCTAATACAGATAACGTAAGTGCCAAACCAGCTGAATTCCCTCCAATTCTTCCGGTGTTTACCAGAATTTGTACGGGTAAATCATCATTGTCTTCGATACGAGTCTGAGGTGCTATACCGAGGAAAGCAATTGATGGTTCATCTTCACGTGAGCCAAGTTCAATCGAGATTTCTCTTGGATCAGAACCATCGATTTTCTCTATGTCAAGTTGAATAACTTCTGAAGGTTCACGTTCTCTGATTTCAAGAATTAAGTCTTTGTCTGTAAAGACCTTTTTTTTATTTACTGCGATTATTACATCAGAAGTTGTCAGAATCCCTTCAGATGGGCCCCCAACTGACGCAATTCCTACGCCTGTAGCCTTGTATGGTTCTAAACCTAAATGACTTAATGCCACAGATACTGCTGTCGATTTAGAAACTCTCATTAACTCAAAATTAAAAGTTTGATTTTCGTCCCTGTTTCTTGTTCCTAAGATCGAATCTTCATCAATTAACTCAACAGACTCTTTAAAGGTTCCTTCAAGAAACTCCCAGCCATTTATCGATGAATCTTGCGAAATAGTTGTGAAATGAATCTCACCAGCGGGTTCGAAGCTTCTACCTTCCGAAACAACTATTCTGCTCGACAATTCGTTTACTGTTCCTGGTTTAAATGCGAAATAAGGTAGCCGTATGAAAGTCATAGACGCTAGGAATCCGACTAAAAGAAAAAATAGTATTCCCGTTTTCCATTTCTTTGAGATTTTTTTGTTCATCAAGTTCTCACGCATTATTTGCGATTACCGTATCCATGCGGTTTCTTAGACTTTACATTTTTTTATAAATGTAATTATAAATTCCTGACTGCAGTTGCTTTAACTGTCATGATTAAATTACGAGAAGACTTTTAAGGAATTCAAATTTTTCACAGATTACGAAACATCTTCAGCTCTCCCATCCCGCCAGAGGGTAGTACCGAACGCGCAGCAGATAATGGGTGGAGTCCAGTAGCTAGATTAGGGGTTTGGTTCCAGCCTCCACGCCAAATTACTTTAGGTAAATCAGCGAAAATCCGTTGGTGGCATCGATTAAGGTCCTTGGTTCTTCTCGTGCTCTTCGTCATCTTTGGAGGGACTCTTCTGGCTTCACTAATCGGATTGGTTATTTTCGCAGGGGGTTTTCTCTTGGAACAGGCAATCGGGTAAGTGGACTCAAATACTGAAAATAGGCGAAAAGCTGTTCTTGCTGGACACTCGGGTGACTATGAATTAGCGAATTCATTATTAACTGATGATGACCCAAAGGTAAGAGGTGCGGCTCTCAGCTCCTTAGAAAAACTAGGAATGCTTTCAAGTGAAATTCTGGAAAAATCTGTCTGTGACTCGTCCCCTGAAGTTCGTAAAAGAGCTGTCGAGTTGCTAGCTAAAAGACCTGAAGAAATTCCTCTGGGCATACTAAATGATGAAGACTATCTAGTCGTAGAAACAGCGTGTTGGGCTATAGGAGAAAAAGAAAACCCGTCTCTTGATCTGATTAACAAACTTTGTTTAATTGCTGACAGTCATGAAGAGCAACTATGTAGAGAAGCCGCTGTTGCTGCTCTTGGGTCTATAGGTTCCCCTTTAGGGCTTGAAACTGTGCTGGCGGCCCTCAATGATAAGCCTGCGATAAGACGCAGAGCTGCGATTGCTCTTGCAGCTTTTGAAGATCCGAAAGTTGATGAAGCGCTTAAAAAATCTTTGGATGATAGAGATTGGCAAGTAAGACAAATAGCTGAGGATCTACTTGATGTAAATAGAGTGATCAGTCCCGTTGATATTGGGCCGCGACCGAATTGATTATTAACGTCTAGCTTCCATAAACATTGCACGCATCGCATCAAAATCTTCAACAAGTTGGCCGGCTCCTAGAACCACGCATTCCATTGGTGATTCTGCGTGTACTACTGGCACTCCGGTTTCTTGTGATATACGACTATCCAGTCCCCGTAAAAGACTTCCGCCTCCCACAAGATAAATACCGCTCGTTAGTAAATCCTGAGCCAGTTCAGGTGGGGCTTTCCCTAGACAGCTGACTACTGAATCAACCATGACTGATACGGGTTCTTCAATTGCTGTTCTTATCTCATAGGGTTGAAGGATTACTGTCTTTGGCATGCCGGTAAACATTTCTCGCCCTCGTACTTCTGCTCTGCCTTCACCTGGTGTTTCTGCGGCAGATCCAACTGTCCATTTTATTTCTTCGGCGGTTCTCTCGCCTATTGCTAGTCCGTATTCTCTTCTTATGTAATTTTGAATTGCATCGTCGATGTCAAAAGAGCCAACGCGTTTTGCTTCTATTTCAACAATTCCACCTAACGAAAGTAGTGCTGTTTCTGAAGTGCCGCCTCCTATGTCGACAACCATGCTTCCAAAGGCTTCACTTATTGGAAGGTTTGCCCCAATGGCGGCGGCTAAAGGTTGTTCGATTAGCTGTGCGTCTGAAGCTCCTGCACGTCGGCAGGCTTCTGTAACTGCTCGCCTTTCAACGGGTGTGATCGCAGATGGTACACAAATCACAACTCTTGGTTTATTGAATCGACTTACTCCGGCTCTTTTAAGGATTAGACGCACCATTCTTTGGGTTATGTCGAAATCTGTAATGGCTCCTTTTCTTAATGGGCGATGTGCGACTATATGAGCTGGAGTTCTTCCTATCATGTTCCAAGCATCTGAACCCATTGCTAGAACTTCACGATTATTTTCATTTAAAGCGATCACGGAAGGTTCTGCTAAGACTATTCCTTCACTTCGCGCGTAAACCAAAGTGTTTGCCGTTCCGAGGTCGATAGCTAAATCCCTTGCCATTTTAATCTTCGCGTTCTGTTTGAGTTTCTATTTTTTCTTCACTGCCTATCACTCTTATACCATCTGGGTTTTGCATCCGTCTAGGTTTTTTTTGTGATGCTCCTCTTAGGATCTTCTGCAATTCACCGGGAGTTGCTGAACGAGTTCTAGGTCTTGTGACCAACCAAAGAATAAGTGAACCGATTACGGCTATGACCACTGTTCCAGCTAGGAAAATTAAATTCGTATTCATGGGTTTTCGTTACCTGATTCAAGAGAATCTAGTTCATCTAATTCGGTGATGTGTTGCGCGTCGAGTCCCCAGTCATTTCCGTCTTCCCATGTTTCAGATTTCCAAATTGGAACAGTTTTTTTAAGTGTGTCTATGCACCAGCGCCCTGCTGAAAAAGCATCGTCTCTGTGTGCTGAAGACACTAAGACGATTACTGCTGTTTCACTGATTTCAAGTTTTCCGGTTCGGTGCAGCATTACTATTCTTCTTACTTCTGGCCAGTGTTCGCGGGTTTTTTCAGCGATTTTCTCTAATCGCGGTAGGGCTTGTTCTTCGTATGATTCATAAGTTACTTCTGTGACGTTTGCTCGACCTTCAGCATGATTTCTGATATTGCCGGTGAAAAGAACGACGGCCCCGCAGTCAGGTTGGTTAACCCATTCCAGAGCTTCGTTTACTGGGAGAGTTTGGTTATCCAAACCAATCCAAGTATCGGTGTTAGTCGGTGGGGAAAGCGTCATTTTGAAATCTTAGGTAGATAATAAATGTTACGCATATGGTGAGCAGAATAGCGTATGGTTGCCTGCCTTTATTAACCGTTGTGGGATAAGAATTTTATTTTTGTTAAATAGCAGTTTGTTTCTAAATTTTGTTTTCTGAAAAATCAACGCTAAAACATTTTTTGAATCTACGATGCAGTTGTGGAGTTCTTCGATCCATCCAACCCAGATGATGACAATCCTTTTTCTGATATGTCGTTTTTGAATGAGATTTTAAAATCTTTTTCTCAACAGGGTGGACAATCAGCTAAACAGATAGCGATGGCTATTGCCTCGGGTGGTACTAGTGAACCCAATGTTGATCCTGTTGAACGTATGGAGTTTGAGAATCTTTTAAGGGTTGCTGAGTTGCACGTTAATAAAGTGACAGGTTTACCTCCTTCTCGTAGCGGGTCTTTAACGATAGAACCGGTTACTAAAGCTGGTTGGGCGACACATTCTTTGGATGCGCTTAAACCTTTGCTTGTCGGTTTGGCTTCTATAGGAACTGATGAAGTTGAAGACTTCGGTGATGTTCCTTCTGAAATTAGTCAAATGATGGCTTTGCTTGCTCCAATGATGGCTGAAATGACTACGGGGACAATGGTGGGTCATCTTGCTAGTAGGTGTCTGGGGACTTACGATCTTCCGATACCGCGTGAAGATGATCGTATTCTTCTGGTTGCGCCTAATATTGATTCTTTTGGTGAGGATTGGAGTATCCCTAAAGAAGATTTGAGGCTTTGGATTTGTCTTCATGAAGTTACCCATCATGCTGTTTTAGGAATTCCTCATATCAGGAAAAATCTGAGTGGATTGTTAACTCAGCATGCTGAAAGTTTCAGTAACGACCCTTCAGTAATTCAGGATCAATTTGGGGAAATCGAAATTGGAGAAGGGCTGGAGGGTTTGGCTTCTTTACAAAATGTTTTAAATCCTGAAATGGTGTTAGGTGCGGTTCGTTCACCTCAGCAAGAGGCTCTTTTGCCTTATTTGGAAGCTCTTGTTGCAGTAATTATTGGTTTCGTTGACTACACAATGGATCAGATAGGGAATGATTTGATTCCTTCTTACCCGATGATGACCGAAGCTCTGCGGAGACGCCGGGTTGAAACTGGGGAAGCTGATCGTTTCGTGGAGAAGATTTTGGGTTTGAATCTGACTCAAGAACAGGTGGATCGCGGTGTCTCTTTTATTGATGGGGTTGTTGACAGGGTAGGTTCTAAGGGTCTGGATCGACTTTGGGTTGATGAATCGAATCTGCCGACTCCTAGTGAGGTTGATGCTCCAGGGTTGTGGTTGGCGAGATTAGATTTGGAAACTGGAAACTAGTTTTCTTCCTCGGTGCTTCTTGTCCAAAAGCCAAGTTGACCGTCCGGTTTTTGAGGTTCTTCAGGTGTGATAATTTTTTGTGCTTTACGAGCTTCTCGTGTGCGTGGTAGGTAAAAAACGAGTCCTAGTCCTACGCCAAGCGCCATCGTGAAATAGCCGACTTGTATTGGGAGCATTGCGATTAACAAAGCTATTAGTGATCCGAATGCCCAGCTGAGTTGAAATCTTCCTTCGAAAAGAGCGAAAGACCTTCCATGGTTTGCATCTGGTGCGTCTCTTTGAACGAGCGAGTCGAACGCTAATTTAGCCGATCCTGCAGACCCGGCTAAAAGTAAGGAAACAACCATGGCTCCTGAAATTGATGGAAGCCACGATGCAGATACTGTTCCAGCGAAAGCTATGAAGAGAACACCTGAGATGATTCTTTCTTCGACCATTAGCATTCTTAGCCGTGGTGCCATACGCGCCCCTAGAAGAGCTCCGCCGCTTGCACACGCGAGAACGGCACCGTAATGCCAGACTGGGGCTCCAGGAGTTCCGAGAATGTCTTGATCTCTTATTAATCCGGTAGCTACACCTGATGCACGGCCTGTTCCTTCCATTGGTACGCCTTCTTCACCTCCTCTGAATTCGAATGCGAGTAGGAAAGTCATGAAACCCACAGCGGCTCTTAGAACTGCCATTGCTGTAGCTGCGTTTATTATTCCTGATGAACGCAGTTCTATTTTTTCTCCTTGTGTTGCTGGTGTGGTTGCAACAGTGATTCTTGGGATTTGAACTGCTGAGACTAAAGTAAGTGTGAATCCTATTACTGCAATTTTCGCAGGCCAGGATGAACCTATTAGGAGAGCTAGTCCTCCTATTGAGGCTCCGAAAAAGCTTCCGACTGCGCTTAGGAGCGCCAATTTAGAATTCGCTTCTACTAGATCTCTTTCTGAACTAACTAATTTTGGGACCACAGCGCTTTTCGCGACTGAATAGGCTTTTTGGAATACGAGGATTCCGAAAGCGATTGGGAAAAGGGCGAGACTTTCGATGTACAGGGCGAGAAGTGTTGCCAGAGTTGCGCGTGCGAGCAGTGTTATGAGAATCATTGTTCTTCTACCGCCAGCGATTCGGTCCATGAAAGGGCCTATGAGTGGGGTCACGATTGCGAATGGTGCGATGGTTAAAAGGAGATACAGGGCTATTTTTGGTCTTGCTGAGTCTGGGTCAAGAAAAAAGAGTGAACCTGCTAGCGCCACTGCGATCATTGCGTCTGCGGCTGCACTTGAGAGGTGTGTGATAGCCATTCTTGTAAATGGGCTGAGGGGGGGTTTTGTTTCCTTGACGCTCACAGTTTCAGGTTACGTCAATTTGAGTAAGTAAATCTTCCACTAGGTGTAGGACTATTCCCATTGTTCAGTTGGTAGATCTATATCTGCTTCTTTGGCTGGTTCTAGTGTTGTAGCTGTTGCGTAGTCTTTTTCTAAAAGAGCTGAATCTGTTCCTTCAGGTACCGGGTCGTTGCATGGTTCGAGTTCTATGTCTATGCCAGTTGAGTCTTTAGAAGTTATTACTGTTTGAACTCTTCCTATGTGAGCTAAATCGGCTTGTCGGAACCCAAGAACTTCTTTTAAGGGTTTGTTTGGAATGTTCAAATTTAGCATTGTTGCATTTGGAGCTGAAGTTAACCATTGGAGAGGTTGGGCTGTCATTTCCTTCGCAGTCTCCCAATATTCGTGTGTGTCTATAGAGGGATGGTAATTGATGCTCACGGCTATTCCTGAACGGTCAAATCTTGCTGCCGTTTTTACAGCTGCGATTGTTCCTGAAAACAAAGTTGACCGGCCTGTGTTTGGACCTAGATTAACTCCTGAAGCAACCATGTCAGGTGGGTCTCCGAAACCTCCGAGCATCGAGAGCATGACAATCAATGCAGGTGGTGCGCCTACTGAAAATGATTTGATGCCTTCAAGGTCTGGAATTTCTAATTCTTCTACTGCTACTCTGTCATGGTCATTGAATGGCATGAGCGAAGCTGAAACACCACTCATGTTTTTTGAAGGTGCGGCTACCACGGCTTCGTGTCCTAGTTCTGTAACTGTTTGTGCTAGCGCGTATAGGCCTTTTGAATCAATTCCGTCATCGTTTGTAATAAGAAATTTCAATTGGCTACTTCACTTTTTGGTTTGTTGTACTTGTAACCCACACCTCGAATGGTAAGAATCTTTTCTGGTTTTGTGGGTTCCTCCTCAATTTTTGATCTTAAACGTTTTATGTGAACATCTAAAGTTTTTGTGTCTCCTACATAATCCATGCCCCATATACGATCAATCAATGTGTCTCGTGTTAAAACAATTCCGGCGTTTTCCATGAGAAAAGCTAGTAATTCAAATTCTTTCAAGGGTATTGAAATAATTTTATCTCTTATCTTTACTTCGTACCGCTCTACATATACCTCTACATCACCAACAGAGATCGTTGAGAATTGTTCTTCTGTAAAATTAGGGGGTCTGTTAGATTTTTGAGCTCTCCTAATAACAGTTCGCATTCTTGCAACGAGTTCTTTTAATCGGTAAGGCTTAGAGACATAATCATCAGCTCCTACTTCTAAACCAACAACTGTGTCAATTTCTTCTCCCTTTGCGGTAACCATAATTATTGGAACGTCAGAGCGGCTTCTTATCTGCCTACAAACATCAATGCCGGAAATTTTAGGGAGCATTAAGTCAAGAAGAATTAGATCAGGGTTAAATTTCTCGAATGCTATTAAGGCTTCAGATCCGTCTTTTGCTATTTCTACAGTAAAACCTTCTCTCTCCAATCCAACTTGAAGAGCTTCAATAAAGGAAACTTCATCTTCTACTACCAGTACTCGAATGCCGTTCATTGTTTAAATTCTTTTACGCCTATAGGGATGATGACTGGCAGGTCGACTGTGACAGTAGTACCTTCACCTTCTACAGAATCGATCTTGACTGACCCACCATGTCTTGTTGCAATATTTCTTACTATCGATAGCCCTAAGCCTGTTCCTCCACTTTGACGACTTCGGGCTCTATCAACTCGATAAAAACGTTCAAAAACTCTTTCGAGCTCAATTTCAGGTATTCCAATTCCAGAATCAACTACGTTCAAACAAACTGTTGAAGAGTCTTTTGAAAAATCAAGTGTTACCTCAACCTGACTGTTCTCTTCAGAATATTTGACAGCATTTTCAATAATATTGTGAACTAAACTGATCAGTTGCAGACGATCTCCTTCAACAGTATTCGCATTTAATTTTGTTTTAATTTCGACTTTTTTTCTTGAAGCAAATGTGGACAACCTGTCTACAACTTCATTTACGACCTCATTTAATTCGACCACATCTGGTGCTTCTATGGCTTGTCCTTCGATTCGGCTTAAATCGAGGATGTCATCGACTATACGCCCCAGTCTTTGTGCCTCAGCTTCGAGTCTTTTGGCTAAACGCAAAGTGGTGTCTGGATCATCTTCCTGGGAGAGGGTTTCAGCTAGAAGGCTTACAGCCCCAATTGGCGTTTTTAGTTCATGGCTAACATTCGCTACAAAATCTCGGCGCATAGATTCAGTTCTTATTAATTCAGTTACATCAGTAAGAATTGAAACTGCTCCGGTTATTTGTTTTTCGATTTCTAAAGTTTCTGTTATTACTTCAATGATTTTTGGTGGTGAATCAGATGTGCGGACTTGCTCGGCAGACGGAATTCCACGGATACTTTTTTGCAGGCATTCCAAGACTTTGCGTCCAACGACCCCGTCTGTCCATGAATCAACAATGGCGTCAGCAGTATTATTACGAAAAACTATTGCTCCTGATTTATTTGCAATCACAATTCCCAAAGGAATAGTGTCTAAAACCCCTTCGGGTATATGAAACTCCTGATCTTTCTCTTCCCCAGCTATCAAAGTTGGCTCAGTGATACGTTTCCTTATCAAATAAGCATTTGCCAGCACCGATAGCAACAGTAAAACAATTAGCAGAACGATCACACTCTTATACTCCTAGTTGTGGGGCTATATCGCAACTTGAAAACAACTTTTATGTTTATGCCTCGTAGCGGTATCCGACTCCACGAATTGTGATAACCCGTAACGGTCTTTGTGGGTCGTCTTCGATCCGAGAACGAATTCTTCGGATGTGGACATCGAGAGTTTTAGTGCCTCCGACATAATCTGTTCCCCACACTGCATCAATTAAGTCATCTCGTGACAAGGCCCGTCCTGCGTTCGCCACCAACTGTAATAACAATTCGTACTCTTTAAGTGGGAACGCAATAAGCTGGTCATTTAGTAAGACTTCATGCCGATCTTGATCAATAACAAGATCTCCTGCCTTTAGTATGCTCGGCACGTTTTCGATGGCTTTGTCCTGATTCCGTGCTTCTGATCGTCGTAGTACGGCTCGAACTCTGGCTACAAGTTCCCTGAATTGATAAGGCTTTGTCACATAATCATCAGCGCCAAGTTCTAAAGCTACGACTGCATCTACTTCTTCTGTTTTTGCAGTAACCATTACGATTGGTACTTCAGATTTCAGGCGAATCAATCTACAGACATCAAGACCTGACATGTTTGGAAGCATCACGTCTAGAAGAACAAGATCTGGGGTCTTCCGTTCAAAAGCTTCAATCGCTGAAACGCCGTCTGCTACCCACTCCACATCAAATCCTTCACGGGTAAGACCCACCATAAGAGCGTCCGCAAATGACTCTTCATCCTCAACTAAAAGAACGTACGGAATATCAGACAACTACTCCTCCTTGGATTTTTTTTCTTTATATTCAATGCGAGCGCGGCCAGTGTCTTCTGGTAAACGGCCAGAAACCATGTATGAAACTCTTTCACCTATATTCACTGCGTGGTCGCCGATACGTTCGTAATAGCGTCCTATAAGCGCCATTTGGACAACTGGCTGAACTTCCCCACTCCCACCTTCAGCATCTTTAAAAAGACCTTCTAAGAAATCAATGTGGAGGCCATCGAGACGATCATCAATGTCTTCTAAAGCTCTCGCTAAGCCTTCGTTGTTTTGATAGTAAGCATCCACTGCCAGGTTTAATAGCCGAACAGCTTCGTCGCTCATAAGTACGAGATATGCCTTAGTTGATGACGGTATTTCATAACCAAGAATTCTCCGATTTGCTTTGCATATATTGCTTGCTAGGTCAGCTGACCTTTCAAGTTCTCCCACAATCCATAGAGCACTAATCACTGCTCGAAGGTCGCCGGCTACAGGATTTTGAAGTAAAAGTACAGACTGACATTCCTCTTCAATTTCTAAAGCAAGAGCGTCAACTTCATCATCCTCGTCGATTATGCGTTGAGCATCTTCCAGATTTGTTTCAAAAAGTGCTTCTGTCGCTTGAGTAACTCTTTCACTTGCCATTGAGCCTAAGCGGGCAATGTCTTCGCGAATTTCTTCTAATTCTTGATGAAAACTTTTTCGGCTTTCACTCTGCATGGTTGGTTCTCCTTTCTATAAAACTTGGGTGGTTACCCAAATCTTCCTGTTACGTAGTTTTCTGTGCGTTGGTCTTCTGGGGTAGAAAAAATCTTTTCGGTTGAATCACATTCGATCATCACGCCAGTGGGACGAGTGTTATCTGCTCCGGGCTCAGTTGAAAAGAAAGCCGTTCTACTGCTCACACGGGCAGCTTGTTGCATGTTGTGGGTGACAATCACTATTGAATATTCTTCTTTAAGTTCCTGCATCAGGTCTTCTATCCGTGTTGTAGCTATTGGATCTAACGCAGAACAGGGCTCATCCATGAGTAAGACTTCAGGCCCAACCGCTAAAGCTCGAGCGATACAAAGTCTTTGTTGCTGCCCACCAGATAATCCAAGGGCTGAATCTTTTAATCGATCTTTTACCTCATCCCATAGGGCTGCTTTTTGAAGTGATTGTTCAACAACCTCGTCTAATTCTTTTTTCATCCCTCCAACTCTTGGACCAAACGCCACATTGTCGTAAATGGTTTTCGGGAACGGGTTTGGTTTTTGAAATACCATTCCAATGCGACGCCGAACCGCTACTGGATCTACTTGTGAGTCATAAAGATTAATTCCACGAAATTTGACTTCTCCGGTAACTTTCGCTGTCTCAATTAAGTCGTTCATTCGGTTCAAACAACGAAGAACGGTAGATTTTCCACACCCTGATGGCCCTATCATGGCCGTGATTTGATTACGTGGAACAGAGAATTCAACATCTTTTACAGCTTTAAAATCGCCATAAGAGACATTTAGTTCTGAAATGTCAAAAACTAGTTCTGTTTCTAATGTTCCTTCTTCCGAGTGTTGGGGCTTAGGAGTAACAGTTTCCTCAGGCTCTGTATTCTCTTTGGTTTCTATATTCATTTTTTGTATCACTTTCTTCGTTTCTCAAATCTGTTGCGAAGCAAAATTGCTATTGAATTAAGTGCAAGAACGAAAATGAGTAAGACAACGATTGCTGCTGCCGCCGCTCCTGCAAAGCCAGGATCTCGGCCAGAATTTTGTGTCCACTCAGTTATGACAATCGGCATCGCTACGAATCGTTCTTTAAGCGCCCCAAGGTCAAGAAATCCGGGGTTTGTCCCTAATCTTCCGGTTACTGCACCAACTAATATGAGAGGTGCTGCTTCTCCGATAGCTCGTGACATGGCAAGAAGTGTTCCTGTGAGTATGCCTGGGGCGGCATAGGGAAGAACTTGTCTGCGTACCACTTCCCAGCGTGTCGCTCCGACACCGTATGCTCCTTCCCGTAGGCTTTGCGGGGTAGCTCGAATAGCTTCTGAAGCCGTGATTATCACTATTGGTAGAACGAGAATGGAAAGAGTTAATGCTGCAGATAGTAAGGATTTTCCCCCCGTCCACTTCCCGAATGTATTCACAAAAATGAAGAGTCCAAGTAACCCATAAACAACGGAAGGAACACCAGCAAGGTTGCGGATATTGATTTCAATAAATCGAGTTAACCGATTTTTTGGTGCGTACTCCTCGAGGTATATTGCTGCACCTATTCCAATTGGGAAAGCGACAATAGCGGTAGTGACAGCTATCCAAAATGAGCCAACTAAGCCTTGATGGACTCCTAATTTCTCATCTATTGATCTTGATCGGAGAGTTCCAGATAGGAAATCTCCGAACCGAGTTGAGAGTGTTCCCCACCCATTTTGTACTACGTCAACAAGTAATACCGTCAAAATTAGTAGTGCAAGGAAAAGTCCTAATTGAAGAAAGGTTCGGAAAATAATTCCTCTTGGATCAGAGTTTCTTCTTCTAATTTCGTCGTTTATACGATCCGCTACTTTCCCATCATTTAGGGTGCTTCCAATTTTCATTAGTAGCGCTCCTGAACTCGTCGCACGAAACGGTCAGCGACCATATTCAACATGAAAGTTATTGCAAAGAGTAATAATCCGACGAAGAAAAGGCTTTGAAAAGTAAGTCCTTCCCCTTTTACTTGGTCTGTGCCGCTAGCTAGCGAAGCCATTGCGGCGGTCATCGTGAGGCTTCCTTCGAATGCGGAGTGTGTGTATCCAGCACTGTCTGCTGCTCCGCCGGCAATAAAAACCACCATGGTTTCGCCTATGGCTCTGGATGTCGCAACAATAAAACTTGCGACGATGCCAGATATTGCTGCTGGGAATACCACTCTTGAGGAGATAACTGATTTTCGTGCTCCAAGTCCGGCTCCTGCTTCGCGTAAATCTAACGGAACTGCTTTCATGGCATCTTCAGAAACCGAAGCGACAAGGGGGATAGTTAACAGCCCAACGCCTACACCTGCGGCTGCCAAAGATCCGGCTGAGGCATCTTCATTAAGCCTTCCGATTATCTCTGGGGCAATGAAGAACAAGGCAAAGAAACCCAACACAACGCTTGGCACGCCAGCAAGAATTTCTAAAACTGGTTTAATAAAGGCGCGGGTACGACTTGAAGCATATTCAGATAGATATATGGCTGCTGCTAAACCAATTGGTCCAGCTACTGCCATTGCAATACCAGTTGTTATGAGTGTTGCAACAAATAAAGTCTTTACGTCATATAGCCCACGGCGTGGATACCAGCCTTCGCTCCATGTGCTAGCCCAGTCAATGCCGACTATGAAATCCCAAGCTTCTGAGAATAAAGAAAAAACTAAAACGATTGAAATAACAACTGAAATAAGAGCTGTAAATAGAAGTAGAAATTTTGCGTTTCGTTCTTTGCGAACACGACGCGGAGCGGTCTGAAGATCTTCGATGGTGACTGTACCGCTCACAACAGTCTCCCTTTAATTTACTTCGACTTTTAAATAACTAACCACAACCGAATAGTAAAAAAGATAGGTAACGAATAAGAAAGAATTAAGTAAACAAAAAGTAAACAGTTCAAGAACAAGCAGAAACCAGGATCAACAATTCTCGGGAGAGGGGGGTTGCCGATCCTGGTTATTCGCTGCTTTATTCAACGATTTGTGGGAACTAGCGTGAGCTCCAAGTGTTTTGTGTTGCCGCCATTTCAACAGCTGCAAGTGGAACGTATCCGACTTCGGTCACTGCATCTTGGAGTGAAACTTCGGTCATAAAGAAGTCAACATAAGCTTCAAGAGCAGGATTATCTGCAAGTTTGGCTGGATTCACATAGATGAACAATGGCCTGCTTAATGGATACTCACCTGAAGCGATAGTGACTGGTGTAGGAGCGACACATCCGTCTCCCCCATCCATTTCAAGGAGTTTGACATCTGCAGCGTTTGCTGCGAAAGCAAACCCGACCCAGCCAAGACTGGTATCGCTTCCTTGAATACCAGTGAGAATAACATTGTCGTCACCTGAAGAAACATAGTCTGGGCGTGCTTCCCGCGATTCCTGATCACGAGATTTAGCTATTGATTTGAATGTCATTTCATTAAATGAATCAAAAGTTCCAGACTCAGCACCCGGTCCGAAAATATCAAGCGGCGCATCGGGGAAACCACCGGTTCCACCGAGCTCTACTGCAAGATCATTTGCATCTGACCAAGAATCAAACCCAGTTGATTCAGGACCAACCAGAGCGTAAAGGTCTCCTTTTGAAACACAATCCACAGCATCATTATTTGCATTGGTCATAACACCAATACCGTCGATACCAACTTGTAATTCAATGTACTCAACACCAGTCGCAGCGCATGCCTCTGCTTCCGCGTCTTTAATGGCACGAGACGCACCAGAAATGTCTGTCTCTCCATTACAGAACAATTCAAAACCATCACCAGTACCCGGACCATCAACATTGACAGCAACACCAGGAGCGACGTCTTCAAACAATTCAGCTACACGAACAGAAACCGGTTCAACAGTTGAAGAACCAGAAACCTCAACCGTTCCTTCCAGACTTCCGACTTCTTCTACTGACTCTGATGCAGATGCAGTTTCTTCAACAGTTGAAGAACCAGAAACCTCAACCGTTCCTTCCAGACTTCCGACTTCTTCTACTGACTCTGATGCAGATGCAGTTTCTGGAGAAGATGATGAACTATCTTCACTGCTGCTACAACCGAAAACAACAGCAGTACATGCCAGCAAAGCAAAAAGATTAATCAACCTACGCTTCATAACGTTTCCTTTTCTAGATTTTAAGATTGACGGCCTATCCGCCAAATCTTCTCAGCACAACATAAAAAAGGCGGCTAAACAGAAGCCGATCATTTGGAGAACTTAAGGTAAACAGTTGATAAAAATTTGGTTTAACTCTTTTAGATTGAATTTTTTATAAGAAATATTTCATACAAAAATTCATGATTTTTTGGTCTTTTTATATAAATTTTCTATTTTTTACGCCAGTTTTATGTCGTTTGTGAGAGAAATGGTTCTGCAAGCGAAACTAGGAGATTAATTAATGAATACAAAATGGATGTCAAAAGGTAACTGTGCGGATACTAATCCTGATGCTTTCTTTCCAAGTGATGGGGTAGGCGTTGAAATAGCAAAAAGCATATGCAATAAATGCCCTGTAGCAAGCCTCTGTTTGGATTACGCCTTAACCTACAAAATAAATCACGGTGTTTGGGGTGGTTGTTCTGAAAGGCAACGTCGCAGAATTAGAAAAGAACGCCGGGAACTTTTACCAGCGGCTTAAAAAATATTTATTGTTCTTCTGTCTCTTCTTCCTCTACATAACCCAAATCCCATGTGATTAGAACATTTTCACGTTCCGCGTCACGGTTTATCCGTTCACGATTCCGTCTGAATTGAGGGTCATGCGGGGGAAGAAGCATAAGACGGGCGCTAATGCGATCTTGGAAAGATTCAACTAATTTTGGATCACCAAACCCAGATCGTACCTCCCAGTGAGGAGCGGCTGGCCCAAGATAAATTACTTGAACTTCTCCTACTGGAGCTTGCTGAACTTGATCTTCGCTGATGTCACTCATGAGAGCATCTTTCCCTTATTTAGTCGTAGGCAAAAGTTTACCGATAAGAACACTTCAGGAGAATAAAAATTCTTTTGTTAAGACGATTCGTCTTTATTTTCGGTCTCGTCAGTGTCTTCCTTGGAACCTTCAGCCATTCCTTGCTGGAGCTCACGTTGTGCGCGTCCAAGGTTTCGGGCCAGTTTCGGAAGTTGACTGCCGCCAAAAAGAACGACTGCCACAATTGCAACGATGATTAATTCGTTGCTGCTTAAAAACGCAAGTGTGTTCATAATTAAAGGTTAGCCGCGTATAGCTCTAGGCGGCGTGCTTAAGCACTTCGATGATCAGCTAATCTTTCAATTTCCGCAGTGCGTTCCGCAGCAGCAGCTCTTTCAAGAGCACGCTGGCGTCTAATTCGACGCCTTTCTCTTTCGCTCATTCCACCCCAAATACCAAACTTTTCGCCATTCTGTAGCGCAAACTCAAGACAATCATCTTTTACTACGCACCCTTGACATACTTCTTTAGCTTCGCGAGTACTTGCTCCTCTTTCAGGAAAAAACAAGTCGGGATCAACGCCCAAACAATTCGCCTCATCTTGCCATGACGTATCCAAATCAGCTTTCGCGTAAATTCCCATCATGTAATTACACCATTGTTATTAGTGAAAAAGCAATACCGCGCCAAGAAAAACCAAAAAAATTGCGAAAATGTAGGTTTTTTAGGATTTATCTCGAAGAGGTAAATGTTCGACGTTGCTCAACAAAATCAACGAGTAGATAATCTCCCAAACTCTGATTAGTGGTAAAAAACGCTCTCCCACCGTTCATTTTAGTTACGTGCTCAATGAAACGTATTAGATACGGGGTCGCATCTAAAACAAAAATGTTTATTCGAATATCATCTCGTGTGCAACGTTTAACTTCTAAAAGAGTCTTCTCTATTGTTTCAGAGGAAGGTGGATAATTGAAAAAAGGGAAACCATCTTCAGTTATATGAGCTGTTGGCTCTCCATCTGTAACCATAATTATTTGTTTAGTCCCGCTCTCTTTCGCCAACATCTTCCTAGAGAGTGCTAAACCGTGCTGCATATTCGTTCCGTAAACATAATCCCAGGAAACTTCTGGAAGTTTTTCCGGTCGTATCTCTCTAGCAATTTCGCTAAAAGTAACTACACCTAAAAAATCTCTAGGAAACTGACCAGATATCAAAGAATTAAGAGCCATTGCCACTTTCTTTGCAGGTAAAAAATTGTCACGCATCGGCATTGAAAGCGACAAATCAAGCATCAAAACTGTTGAAGCTTGAACAGTTGCCTCTGTGCGTTCAATCTCGAAATCCTCAGGTTTAATATCGACAGGTGTTCCTGAACCATTCCGAACAAGTCCGTTTCTAACTGTTCGTTCAATATTCAAATTGAAAGGATCACCAAACTCGTAGCTCTTCGTTGCGTAGTCTCGTTCGTGACCTGCACCAGTTTTTTCAGCATTGTGCCTACCAGCACGATCTTTAGAAAGCTGCCTGTAAAGATCTCCTAAAGCATTCTGACCTAGCTTTCTAATTGCTTTAGGAGTCAAACTCAGTTGACCATCTTTGTTTTCAACCAATCCTGCTTCTTCAAGCATTTTGCTCATTTCGGCGAGTCGCTCAAGACTCTCAGCGGATTCGTCACCTAAAAGTTCTCTTACTTTTTCGGTATCTACCTCTGATAACGCTCCAGGGTTTGAAACGTTTCGCAACATTTGATCTAACCGATCTAAATCTGCGAGATCTTCGAAAGTCTGAATTGCTTCTGGGAGATTCAAAGAATCATCTCCTTGGAATTCAACTGATTGCTCCCACCCCATTTTCGGAAAAGCTTCTCTCAAATTCTCGGACAATTGATCCATTTGCCAACGCAAATCCATATCTTCTAGAAGCTGTTCTGAAAGTTCTTCTAACTGTGCTCTTTGTTCGGGGGTCATAGAATTTAAAACCTGAGCCATAGTCGCCATTCTTTGAGCCATGACTTCTAAAAGTTCTTCAAGACTTTGAGGGTTTTCAGGAAAAAAATCACCATACTCTTCCATAAACTTCTCAAAATCTGGATTTTCACCTTGCTGATGTTCACTCAGCATCTGATTCAAAGCAGACAACATGTCTTTCATCCTGGACATGTCTTCCGTACTCATGTTTTTCATTTCACCGGCCATTTGATCAATCGCTTGTTGCATCAACTGTTCACGTAAATCCTCAACGAGTTCTTCAAATCTTTGCGCTGCAGCATTCGAAGTAAAGTCGTAGTCGGTTAAACCTTTTACTCGACTCGCCAGGTTTTCATGCTCCAACATGTCGAGTTCATCACGTCTAGCTTGCAGAGCTTCTTTGCTGATTTCTTCTTGTCGTTCATCATCTCTGAATCTATTTTCTACTGCATCTAACGATTCCCGCTCAGTTGCCATTACTTGTTCTAGAGCTTCATTAATTTCGTCATAAACACCACCCAAATTGTGCTGTTCAATGGTTTCTTGTCTCTTCTGACGTAACTTTTGAAGTATTTCTCTCAAGCCTTCTAAATGCCCACCGTCAAAATCCAAACCTCTTTGCATCAACCTTCGTAAAGCTGAATTAGGATCTCCGTTTTCAATAAGCTCATCTCCCAGAGCTTCCATTAAAGAATTGGCATCTAATTCTGATATTTGTTGAGTTCCATCCCACCTCGAGTAAGTAAAACGGCGAGAACCGGACAGATATTTATCATTGTTGTCCATTAAACCTCCCAGCCTCGCCTACTAATCTTTTGTGAAACTTACCCTGATGAATTCATTAATAGCTAATAGATGAAATTAATTTCATCAAAGAAGATCAAAACGAAACCTTTTATTAACAGAAATTTTCATTTATTATTCTTCAAATCTGATTTTTACCAATCTGAAGCTTCTGGAATGAACTGAATTGCTTGATCGATGAGACTAACTACCATTTCACCTAAAAAAGGTGTCGTTTTTCTGGTTGTGTCTTCAACTTGGCGTACATAGACGCCTTCTAACATGCAAGCAAGTTTGAACTTACTCATCACAACGTACCAGCCGAGTGATTCCGGTTTGATTCCCGCCCGGTCCGCCCATAAAGAAACCGCTTGTGACCTATCAGGCATGTTCTTATTTTCAAAATTTAGTGTTCCCATTAAATACCCCAAATCCATGAGGGGGTCTCCTATGGTTGCATTTTCCCAATCTAAAACAGCTAATAAACGAGGGTTTTTTTCTTTGGAAAAAAGCATGTTATGGAAGTTGTAATCACCATGCATTACTCCTGGAATAGTTTTTTTTGGTCTATTGTCTTCCAACCATTCTGCTACTTCATCTATTCCTGGAATTTCTCTGTTTTGATATGAATCAAGCTGACCTTTCCAACGACCTACTTGCCTTTCAAGAAAACCTTCGGGACGTCCTAAATCTGATAAGCCAGCACTCTGATAGTCAATTGACGCCAATTCACCCAATGCTTTAAGAAGTTGAATAGCAATGTCATGATACGAATCCATACCGCCCAATTCTTCAGGAATTGGATCAGAAGGGACTAGGCCATCTACCCATTCCATCACATAGAAAAAAGAACCTGTTACTGAAATATCAGTACATAAAGAAATCGCTTTTGCATGAGGTACTTTTGTTCCTTCTAAAGCAGATTGAAATCTGAATTCTCTTTCCATAATCCTGTTCGAACCATCGAAAGACAAAGGAACTAATGATGGCCTTCTCAGGACCCAGAAATCGTTAGAACGTTTAACGATAAAAACTTCATTTGATTCACCGGCTTTTACACGTTCAAAAGAAATCTCTTTACCTTGTCCGAGCCCTTGCGCGTCGAACCATTCTCTTAACGAGCTTTCGTCGATCAGTTTCGGAGACAAATTCATTATGAAAACACTCTAATAGAGGCAACTTGTTATCCTATTTACCACCTTTGTTGGCTATGAGCTTTCAAGTGCATAGATTCATATTTAGAAAGTAGGAGGGAACAAATGCCAATTAATCCAGACGCTTCGGGATCCATAGGAGAACCTGCAGAATTTTCATGGACATCAAAAGACAGTTTGTTGTACGCACTCGGTGTGGGAGCTGGAGTCTCCGACCCAACAGGTTTCGAACTTGAATTCACAACTGAAAACAGCAACGGAATAAACCAGGTAGCTTTCCCTACCCAAGTGGTAGTTATGGGAGGTGGAAGTACTCCTAGTTTTGGTGACTTCAACCCGGTGAACCTTCTTCACGCCGAACAAGCAATCACGTTGCACCAACCTCTTCCAGCAGCTGGAACAGCAGTATCAACTGGAAAAATTGGTCCTATTTACGACAAAGGCAAAGCTGCGCTTGTCTACCTAGAAACAGATGTAGCAGACACTGACGGAAACCCTATGTGGAGCACAAAATCAGGTTTGTTCATCGGTGGCGAAGGAGGATGGGGCGGGGATCGCGGTCCCACAACTGAATGGAATCTGCCAGAACGTGAAGCTGATCACACAGTCTCATATGAAACAAGAAACGATCAAGCTCTTCTTTATAGATTGAACGGTGACCGTAATCCTCTGCATTCGGATCCCTCATTCGCTTCAGCAGCAGGGTTTGACAAACCAATACTTCATGGGCTTTGTACATATGGTTTTACCGGACGTGCCTTATTACATGCCGTATGCGGCTCTGACCCTGCACAGTTTGGAAGCATGGGCGGAAGATTCAAATCACCCGTGATGCCCGGTGAGGTGCTAGAAGTCCACGCTTGGGAAGAATCAGATCAAGTTTTATTCCAGACACGTGTTGGTGACAGAGTTGTCTTCGATAATGGGGTTATGACTCGAAATTAATTCGAGAAAAATTTTATTTTCGTGCGGCGTAACTCGCCCTAGCACCCGAAGCATATTTATTTAATCTCTTAGACAAATGAAGCCCTTCGAGAATCAGCTCAACAGCGCTGGCTGTCATCGCTGAGCCATTAGAATTGCTACCTTCTAAAACTGCTTGAACAGCTGGTTTAAGAGCAGGGAGGTCAGAATTTACTACATTCTCATAATCATCTGATACGACGTCCTCACCAGTTGAAATTCCTTCCAAATTTTCAAAAGCTTCAACTATTGGCTGATGCAGCTCGGCAGGAACAATATCTCGGAAAACATTCAATACAGCTTCGTTTAACAGCTGATTAACAATTTCAGAATCACGATCTTCATCAAGACTTTCAATTTCTACTTTGCCGGCAGTCGCAGCAATCAAAGCGTTCAAATCAGAAATCCTCGGAACAGCTTCTTTCTCTTTGTTCCGCAATGCGCGTCTAACAGAATTAGCAACCATTGCTTCTTGATTGGTCACGCTCATTCGAACTGACACTCCAGATCTTTGATTCAGATGAGGGCTGTTACGTGCTTCGTGCGTCAAAACTGCTATCACTCTGGTCATAAAATCTGGAACACTTACATCTAGTTCCCCCACCGCTGGAATAGATGCTTCTTGTTCAACTATGTCCATTTCAATTTCCGGTTCAATTGGATAATGAGTTCTGATCTGCGAACCGAAACGATCTTTAAGGGGTGTGATTATCCGACCTCGATTGGTGTAATCCTCAGGATTAGCAGAAGCGAATAAAATAACGTCAAGCGGAAGTCTGATTTTGTAACCTCTTATTTGGACATCTCTTTCTTCTAAAACGTTTAAAAGCCCCACTTGGATTCTTTCCGCTAGATCTGGCAGCTCATTAATCGCAAATAGTCCTCGATTTGTTCGTGGCACCAATCCATAGTGAAGAGTTAATTCGTCTGAAAGGTATCTGCCTTCAGCAACTTTGATCGGGTCCACTTCACCAATCAGGTCAGCTATTGAAGTGTCAGGAGTTGCTAACTTTTCTCCGTAACGAACATCCCTGTGCACCCATTCGATGGGAGTATTTCGTCCTAGTTCATTTACTAAATCTTTCGCGTGCTTAGATACCGGTGAATAAGGGTCATCATTTATTTCTGACCCTTTGACTATTGGCATCCACTCATCTAGTAATTCAATTAATCCTCGTATCAAACGAGTCTTGGCTTGTCCTCTTTCTCCAAGAAAAATTACATCATGTCCCGCAAGTATCGCATTTTCTAATTGCGGCATAACAGTCTCTTCGTAGCCATGCACTCCTGAAAATAATGAATCACCGTTCCGAATTCTTTCAACCAGATTTCTTCTAAGTTCTTCTTTTACTGGAACAGACTCCCAACCACTAGATTTGAGTTCACCTAAAGTAGATGGAATTTGCATTTTCCTATTTTTTGAAAACAAATTACCCATGGCGGCACCCTAGCGATCCTTTTGCATCATTTAAATACCAAAATCAATTGAATATAAATTTTTTAAGTGAATCTGTCTTTGATTTAAAACATTTTTTTCAACTAAGCCCGTTGCAAGAAAAAACTATAATGTGACCTTTTGCATGGATCGATGCACTGCGAGGTACTCTCAGGTAGCGTTTATGATGTTGCTTTGCCCAGATAAACCGGCTTGGGTCCGGAGACACTATGAACCAAACAACTAGTCAACGATACAGAGTGAAACCCATTCGCGAACGTCGCCGCGAGTGGCCTTTCCCTTTAAATCTTTATCAGACTGCTGTTGGCAGAAAATGGGTTATGGCTGCAACTGGTATAGGTCTTTTAGGTTTCGCTTTAATTCATATGATCGGAAATCTTCACGTGTATGAAGGCCCTGCGAAAATGCACGAATACGCGGAAGCCCTTAGGAACCTTGGTAGCGGGATACTCCCAAGATCACTAGTCCTTTGGTTATTGAGACTGGGTTTGATGGTGATGTTTGCTCTACATCTCCATTCAGCTATCACTTTGAAGGAAATGAGTAGAAAATCCAGTCAAAGTGCTTCTTTTACAGGCGGTGAAAAGAAATATGAAGGTGGAAGAGAATACATAGCTGCAAGTTATGCAAGCCGGACGATGAGATGGACCGGACCGATAATTGCTTTATTTCTTGTCTATCACCTTGCAGATTTAACTTGGGGATGGTGGTTAGGTGATGACTTTGTTCCTGGCGACCCCTACCACAATCTTTATTCTTCACTTTCGAGAATTCCGGTGGCAATTTTTTACGTAGTAGCGAATATGGCTTTGGCTTGGCATATCTTCCACGGAGCTTGGTCCATGTTTCAGAGCCTCGGCATAAACAATCCAAAATACAACCATCTTCGAAAAGGATTTGCTGCGAGCTTCGCAGGGTTAATACTTTTAGGCAATTTGAGTTTTCCAATAATGACTCAAGCAAATCTGATTGATGAAGATGAACGCCTATGCCAAGTTAATGACCTTAATAGCAATGAGGAAGTTTTGGCGTGCCTAACGAAACAACTAGAGGATCACTAAATATGGAAACTGAAACTAATACTCTTCTTGATTCCCGAGTCCCTTCAGGCCCGCTAGAAGACAAATGGGAAAATCATAAGTTCTCCATGAAACTGGTGAACCCCAATAACAAAAGAAAATTCGACGTTATTGTTGTCGGAACTGGTCTCGCCGGTGCATCTGCTGCGGCTTCTTTAGGGGAACTCGGATACAAGGTAAAAGCTTTCACTTTCCATGACAGCCCTCGTAGAGCGCACAGTATCGCTGCGCAAGGTGGAATAAACGCTGCTAAGAACTACAAAAATGATGGTGATTCCGTATACAGACTTTTCTATGACACTATAAAAGGTGGAGACTACAGGTCCAGAGAAGCTAACGTTCATCGTCTTGCCGAAGTCTCAACTAACATCATCGATCAGGCAACAGCTCAGGGAGTACCTTTCGCTCGAGAATATGGAGGGCTCTTAGATAACCGTTCTTTTGGTGGCGCTCAGGTTTCTAGAACTTTTTACGCAAGAGGGCAAACTGGACAGCAACTATTGCTAGGGGCGTACTCGGCAATGATGCGCCAAGTCTCAGCTGGAAGTGTTGAACTACATACGCGCTCAGAATTACTTGATGTCGTAACTAAAGACGGGAAAGCCTGCGGCATTGTTACGCGTGACTTGCTTTCTGGTGAAGTTAGTGCCCATTCTGCTCACGCAGTTGTTTTAGCAACTGGCGGCTACGGCAATGTTTATTTTCTTTCAACCAACGCAATGATGAGCAACGTCACCGCCGCATGGAGGGCACATCGCCGTGGCGCTTTTTTCGCTAATCCCTGTTACACACAAATACACCCGACTTGTATTCCTGCGAGTGACGATTTTCAATCAAAACTGACTTTGATGTCTGAATCACTTCGAAATGATGGACGTATATGGGTTCCAGACGCATTTGACGATTCAAGGCCAGCTCATGAAATCCCTGAAAACGAGAGGGATTATTATTTGGAAACTAAATATCCAGCTTTTGGAAACTTAGTTCCTAGAGATGTTGCTTCTAGAAACGCTAAAAATGTAGTTGATCAAGGACATGGTGTTGGGCCTCTTAAAAATGGTGTCTACTTAGATTTTGCTGCAGCTGTTGAAAGAGATGGCCAAGATGCTATTTCTGCAAAATATGGAAATCTTTTCGATATGTACGAAAGCATTACTGGCGAAAACCCTTACGAAGTACCGATGCGTATTTATCCCGCGATCCATTACACAATGGGTGGCGTGTGGGTTGATTACAACCTAATGACAACAATCCCTGGTCTCTACGCAATAGGTGAAGCAAACTTCTCTGACCATGGTGCGAATCGTTTAGGCGCGAGTGCTTTAATGCAAGGTTTAGCGGATGGCTACTTTGTTCTTCCCTACACCATTGGTGACGGTTTAGCGGATCAACTAGGCAACCCAGCAGTTTCCACCGATGACCCGGTTTTCACAAATGCTGTGAGCGCTATAGAAGACGAAACAGCAAAATGGCTTTCTATCAATGGGACTCGTTCAGTCGATTATTTCCATAGGGAATTGGGAAGACTTGTTTGGGACCATATAGGAATGAGTAGGAATAAAGAAGGTTTGGAAAAAGCAATCTCAGAGATTTCAGCCTTAAAAGAAGAGTTCTACAGCGATGTTAGAGTTTTGGGCAGTGCAGATACTTTAAATCTTTCTTTGGAGAAAGCCGGGAGGGTTTCAGATTTCTTCGAATTAGCTGAATTGATGGCACACGATGCTCTGAAACGTGAAGAGTCTTGCGGTGGACACTTCAGAGAAGAACACCAAACTCCTGAAGGTGAGGCTCAAAGAGACGATGAAGGATTCGCTCATGTAGCAGCTTGGGAATGGAATGGGGCAGGTTCTTTACAAACCCGACATGTAGAGCAATTAGATTTCGAAAATGTGACCCTAACTCAAAGAAGTTATAAGTGAGAAAAAAATGTCAGAAGTAATTACCGTTAATTTAAAAATTTGGCGACAAGAAGGCCCAGATAAAGAAGGCCATTTTGAAGAGCACGCCCAAAAAATTACAACCGAAGCTTCTTTTCTAGAAATGATCGATGTACTCAACGAAGATTTAAATAATAAAGGCCTCGAACCTGTAGCTATTGAAAGCGATTGCAGGGAAGGCATTTGTGGAACCTGTGGTGTGATGATTAACGGACAGGCGCATGGACCTAGAAAGGCAACTACAACTTGCCAATTACACATGCGTGAATTTTCTGATGGTGATCAGATCGTTATTGAACCTTTTAGAGCAGGTTCCTTTCCAGTAATACGGGATTTAGTTGTTGATAGATCTCCTTTTGATCAAATTATTGAATCGGGAGGTTATATATCTGTCAATACCGGTGCAGCTTCTGACGCAAATCTAACTCCGGTTCCAAAAGAGGCTGCTGATCAAGCGTTTGATGCAGCTGCTTGCATAGGATGTGGTGCTTGTGTGGCAGCTTGTCCTAACTCAGCCGCACAGTTGTTTACTTCAGCAAAGATTGCTCATATGGGTTCCCTGCCTCAAGGTCAGCCAGAAAGGTGGAAAAGAACTGAGTCTATGGTGGGAACCATGGAGGAGTTCTTTGGTTCTTGCACAAATCACGGAGAATGTCATGAAGCATGCCCTAAAGAAATCAGCCTCGACTTTATTGCTTTTATGAATCGCGACTACATGAAAGCAAAAATCAAAAACCGCGCTCTGTCTGGTCAGCGTTGATAAAAGTCAAGTTAACATCGAATGACATGGTGAAAATTATTATCATGCGGGGAGGTAACTAAGTTGCTAATTATCTACTTGATATGCGTAGCTATTTGGATAAAACTGCTTTGGGATATCAGGAAAAGACCTGATCACCAGAAAACTTGGTTTTGGCCGTTTTTTGTAATTGGTCTTATCTGTTCGGCTTTATTCTGGCCAGGTCTACTAGTACTAAGCGGAGTTTATTGGTATAAAGCTGGACGAATCCCTCCAGTGGACGGAGCGGAAAATAGTAGCCCTTTTAACTAGCGATAATAAATTATCGTTCGTTTAAGAACGCCACCAAAGAACCGTGATGTCGGACTAACGTAAACTTTGTGCCGCATCGTCATAATGTAAAAGTTCGTTTCTACGAGTTGGATCCATATGGCCATTTGAATCATTCTGCCTACATTCAACTATTTGAAACAGGGCGGATCGAGATGCTTGAACATGCTGGCATAGCTCTGAATCAAATTGAAAAAAATGACTTTAGGTTTGTAGTTTCGCAGATAGAAACTGCTTTTCTAAAACCCGTAGAGGCAGGTTCTTTTCTCACAATAGAAACTGAAATTCTAGAAATACGTAGAGCCTCATCTGTGTGGTGGCAGCAAATTATGGATGAAACTGATGTAGTAGCTACGCAACGTGTCAGAGCTGCTATTACCAACAGTGAGGGAAAACCTATTCGCGCTCCGAAAGAAATAACCGATGCCTTAATGCCTTTTTTATCGAGTTTTAAAAACGATGATTAGTTTTGTATCAGTTTTTTTACGTTTAAAAAAAATTGCTAGCAATCTCTTAAGGGGATTTGCTATGGGAATTGCCGATGTTGTACCTGGGGTGTCTGGCGGGACTATCGCTCTAGTTCTTGGTATCTATGAACAACTTTTAGAAAATATAAGCAATTGTGCTTTGAGTTTAGGAAAAATCTTAAAAGCTGATTTTTCAGGATTTATCAAACAACTTAAAAAAGTAAATTTTCTTTTTCTGATTCCAGTGATCGCAGGAATGCTCATAACTATTGTTTCGATTTCAGGACTTATGGTCGAACTACTTGAAGAATACCCTGAACCAATGTCAGGTCTATTTTTTGGGTTGGTAGCAGCATCTGCGTTTATTGCCTTTTCATTAATAGATCTTTTGAATCTACAAAAAGTAATGTTTTCATTAGCTACAGCAGTTCTTTTCTTCGCTCTGTTGGGGTTACGTTCTAGTGCTTTTGAAAATCCTTCCTCCTGGGTCTTTTTTCTTTCAGGATTTATCGCAATTTGTGCATGGATACTGCCAGGGGTGTCTGGCGCGTTCTTGTTGTTAATAATGGGAAATTATGCTTCTGTACTAACTGCTATTGATCACCAAGACTTTGAGAAGCTTTCAATGCTTTCGCTTGGCGCAATTGTTGGACTTACAGTTTTTTCTACTGTCTTAAAATTTTTACTAGATAAATATAGAGACATAGTTCTATCTTGTTTAATTGGCTTAATGCTTGGATCCTCTAGGGTTCTTTGGCCCTGGCCTAACGGAGTGGGTGTGATCAACGATGATGGGAATGAGATACTTTCTGGAACAGGCGTGGATTGGCCTAATGCGAATAACTTTCTAACACCTCTACTTTTGGGATTACTAGCGTTTGGAATTGTTCTAATTCTTGATTCAATCTCGAAAAAATCAGCTAAATCTAAAAGTTATTAATTCAGACTCATCTGTCTGGCTGGTTGAACTCGATCCATGCATGGCCTTTACGGCCATCGTTAGTTTGTATAGAAACTAAACCACGTGGAAAACGTGAGATACGGCCATTATCTGGATCTGTTAAAAGAACAGGCGCCCATCCAATTGGCTCAAATTCAATAACTGTTTCTCCAAGTGTCACATGACCGTTTGTTGGAATTCCTTCTGGCCCTAATTGCGGATTTGAAATAATTCTATGTTCTGCAATAAGCCCATCGGGAGAGGAGTGATACCCGATACCTAAGTCATGTCCTTCTACAGAAACCGCATGAAATCTTGACCCATCCTCAAAACGTCCCGAAAACCAAGTCCAGCCTTTATCCCACCAATCTCTTTCTGCCCATGAATGATCGCGTTGACCCCATCCATCTATTTGAGATTTTTTTTCACCTATTTGCACTTCGCCTGAAACTCTGCATGGAATTTCATATCGGGTAGTCACGTCATAATGAAACGCCCAAGGTTCTGATCCATCAGATTTATTTTCATGAGAATCAGTTGCCCACCCTAAATCTATTCCGACTGGAACCTTCTCGCCTCTCATATCCCCATAAGCTTCTTTAGGGTCGTCGAGGGCAACTCCAAATGCTTCTACACCTACACTGAAGTATTCAAGCGGGCTTTCAACTGCTAAATCTGCCCATAAACCCGTGGATCTAATCTCTAATCCTGGGGGTTCAGGAATTGCTGCGTCGTGATCGATAATGAAAACAGGCTTCTGGTCTTGCCCTACGATGCAGCACCAAAACCAACATTCGTTGAGATTAGAGCACACAGCGAGTCTTACGTACCCGCCATTTTTACCTTCCTCATCAAACCAATCCATGTACCAGGATTCACTCCAAAGTCTTTCTGGTCCTTTTTCGTGACGTTTTTCGTCGGCAGGTGTCGGAACGCTCATTTATTAATCTCCTCATAATAAGGGTAGGGGTCATTATTGGGATCTTGTTGTGGAGGTTCAACTTCGGCGGTTACTAAAGGGTAAAGATCTTTTGAAATATCACGAGGACACTCCCAGTCTATTTCTTTTTCAACTCCCGCTATTTGAGCAAAAGGGCGAAGAAAAGTGAAATAAACATATGCTCCACACTTGATACGCTCATCTCGGCTCATGGAAACAATATTCCTGTAATGGGTTTTTTGAATTTGTTTTACTTTTACAACAAAGGCTTCAAATTGGTTATCATCTATCGGTTCGAGTTTTCCATTTACATTTGCAAAAATCGCAAATGAACTTAAGTTGTTTAAATAATCTTCTGGTGTTGTAACAGAAGTTCCAAAATCTGTGACAGTCACTTCAACTTTCGGATCCAAAACAAAAATTGCTGTCAAGTTTTCATACGGTAGATCTGAAGCAACTTCCGACCACCAGAAATCACTTTTACTAAGTCTGTAGTAATCTCTGACAATCATTGTTCTACCATCTGCTAATTTGTACGGCCCGGTATCTCCATGCCCTACACGAGTATCAAAGTAAAGCAAGAAAAGGTAATTGATTAAAGTCGCATTTAACTGCCTTATTAAAGTTCGTCTATGCTCGTCCACGGAACTTACTGATTGTTCAAAAAATTCTAATTGAGACGATTCCAACACATTTATCCTGTTGTTATTGTCAGCTGAATGAAGATACTCGCCGCCTCTATAGGAACGGGACACGCGACCCCAAAAATCTAAGACTGTATGAGCATTTGAAACATCATCTAGAGATTGGTCGATCAAAGACATTATGTTTCTTCCTATCAGCCAGAAATTTGCCACCCCCCAAAGAAAAACTGAATTCGCTTGACAAGCCGGTTTTCTTGCTTGCATACCGATCTCTTCTGGTTGCATAGATCCGGTTATAGTTTTTACCGCTTCGGGATATCGTAAAAAAGCTTCAATAGCCGAAACTGTCACATAAGAAGTAACAGGGATTAGCTGGGATGAATAACCTGTTCGTTCAGCCATCAGACGTGCTGAGATCGGATTGATTGACTTTATGTAGTTGTTTACTTCTGAAGTTTCACTCATTTTGATCAGCTAAATAAATTGAACCTGTAGTTTCAGTGCCATCAAGGATTATTTCAGTTCCGTTTTCAGGCTCGTTAGAAAATTCGGCTGCTATTAGACCTGGGATTTTAAATTCACGGCTAACTATTCCTATATGGCTTCTGATTGTTCCTCCTGTGCAAATCACTCCAGATAGCTCATCAAAAATCGGAGATAAGAAAGTGGCACCTGCATCTCTAATCACCGCGATTATCCCATCGACTCCTGTATCCATTAAATCAAGAACGTCTTCGGGGCCTTCCAAACGTTTCCAAATTCCTCTAACAGGTTCGTAGTCATAGGTTTTTTGCCCGATACCAATCTTTTCCATTATTTAACAGTACTAGGAAGATCAAGGGAGGTCTGTTACGGAGTAAGCGTAAGATTGAACAGTGGAAAAAATCTTACACCTCTCGGATCGGTGGATAGAAGAGTTAAACAACGCTGCCCAATCCCACAAGGGTTTAGGAAATGCTATAAGTGGAATTGAACTTGTTGTCGAGTACAGAGTTGTAGATAAGGAATCTGTTAGCTGGCAAATCCAAATAAATAAGGGCGACATAGAAATTACTGCTGATTGTAGACATGAACCTGATGTTTGGTTTGAAACTGATAGGCCTACAGCAATTTCCTTATTTGAAGGGAAGATAAATCCTTTGAACGCTGTAATTGAAGGGAATATGGAAATAGGTGGTGATCCAAGAAGACTTCTTGAATCTTCGGAAATGTTCGAACAACTAGAAGATGTCTTTGAAACAATTCGCAATTCGACGGTTACCGATTCTTAATAAACACTAGTAGCTTTTACATATGGGTGAATTATTAGAAATTTGGCTGAAAGAAAATCACGATCAACCAATGGTTCCGCTTACTGAAGCAGAAGTAAGAGCTGGTGAAGGTATCAAGGATTCTGCAAAAGAGCCTCATGCAGACCGGCAAGTGACTGTTCTTTCTAAAGAAAGCTGGGGAAGCTGCAATAAGTAGCATAGGTGAATCCGTTGACCCTAAAGAACGAAGAGCAAATTTTATTGTAAGTGGCGTGACGCTTGAAGAAACTGTAGGAAAAATTCTCCAGATTGGTGAACTCAAAATTGAAGTAACAGGTGAGACTGTTCCATGCAAACTGATGAATGAGGTTTCTGAAGGGCTCCGTGAAGCTTTGAAGCCATCCTGGCGCGGAGGTATCACGGGATCTGTAATAAACGATTGCTTAGTTAAAAAGGGAGATCCAGTTAGCTGGTTGTGAAACTTTTTTAAATTAAGTTCAAGCCAGAGACAGTGTCTCGTTCTTCAGATAATTCTTTAATCGAGGCATCAATTTTCATTTTTGAAAAATCATCTATTTCAAGATCTTTCACAATTTCCCAATTCCCATCAGAGCATTTAACGGGGAAGGACGAAATTAGACCTTCTTCAACTCCGTAACTGCCATCAGAACACACGGCCATAGACACCCAGTCATTTTCGGGGGTTGAGCCAGTCCAATCGCGGACATGATCAATTGCGGCATTTGCAGCTGACGCTGCGCTGGAAGCACCTCGAGCTTCGATTATGGCTGCTCCTCTTTGTTGAACCGAAGGAATAAAAGTATTTTCTAACCAATTCTGATCATCTATAACCTCTGCGGCAGATTTGTCAGAAATTTCGCAATTGAATAAATCCGGATACTGAGTTGCAGAGTGATTCCCCCAAATAGTCATTTTGATTATTTCTGTTGTTGGAATATCTAACTTATGAGCAACTTGGGTAATTGCCCTGTTGTGATCCAAGCGAGTCATTGCTGTGAATCTTTGACTAGGTATATCAGGCGCATTATTCATCGCTATAAGACAGTTGGTGTTTGCGGGGTTACCAACCACCAATACACGTATGTCATCTGCTGCCTTTTTATTCAATGCTTCACCTTGGCCGGTAAAAATTTCACCATTTGCCTCCAAAAGGTCTTTGCGCTCCATCCCTTTACTTCTGGGTCTAGATCCAACTAATAAAGCAATGTTTGCTTCATTAAAAGCTTGCTCTGCTTGATCCGAAAGTTCTATTTCTTTTAACAAAGGAAAGGCGCAATCATCAAGTTCCATAGCGACTCCTTCTAGTGCACCCATTGCTGGGGGTATCTCTAACAGTTGGAGGATTACAGGCTGATTCAAGCCGCAAAGTTGTCCACTGGCTATACGAAAAACGAGGCTATAACCAATTTGGCCTGCAGCTCCGGTTACCGCTATTCGAATTGGGTTCTGGTTCAAGATCTACTCCATTTAAACTATTTTTACTTTCACCTGAGAATACTTTCTAAATTCTGAGTTTGGCGTGAAAAACGATAATCAAATCGATTTGTTACTTTTTTCACACTTCCCTCGTGTTGCCAATCCAAGACTCATAAAGCTTCGAATAGATTCCATCCAAGTTAACTAAGTTTGGATGTTTTCCTTTTTCAACTATTTTTCCTTTGTCGAAAACCAAAATTAAATCTGCTCTTTCAGCGGTCGATATTCGATGGGCGACACTGACCGTTGTGCGGCCTTGTGCTAATCGCTCTAATGTAGCTTCTAACATCTGTTCGGTTTCTGGATCAATTGCAGAAGTGGCCTCATCTAAAATCAATAAACCTGGATTCGCTACTTGTGCTCTGGCTAGTGCTACCAGTTGTCTTTCCCCCACTGAAAGAGCTTCACCTCTTTCACCGACACGTGTTTCTAATCCTTCCGGTAGTTGGTTTATCCAAGGCCATAGTCCTAAATCACTGATAGCTTCTTCTGCTTCACTTCTCTGAGCATCGTTTCGTCCGAAACGGACATTTTCTATCACGCTTGTGTCGAACAAGAAACCATCTTGAGGAACCATCCTTATTGATTTGTGCCTGTGATCAGAATCTATTTCTCTAAGATCTTCACCATTTATTAAAATCCGACCATTTGTTGGATCTGCTAGTCGAGTAAGTAATTTTGCGAAAGTCGTTTTCCCTGAACCAGTTTCACCAACAACTGCTACTGAAATTCCAGCAGGTATATGGATATCGACGTTGTCGAGCACCAAACCCCCGGTTCTATATGAAAAATCAATCGCTTCAACTTTTATGTCAAGCGGGGTGTCAGGCAAAGTTAAACCTTGATCCGGTTCTTTAACTTCAATATCTTTGTCTAACACTTCTAAAACTTTCCACCATCCGGCAAGTGCAGTCTGGGTTTGGGTAAGAACTTCCCCTAATTCAGATATTGGCATTACTAAAAGATTTGACAAAAATACGAAGGCGATCAATTCACCTGAAGTAACACCCCAGTCTGGACCCCAATAAACTCCTGCACCGACAACTGATGCAATTGCGGCGACTCCAATAATGTCAGTAATTGGTAATACAAATGAGAAGTATTTTTGAGCAACCATCTGCTCTTTATATTGATCACCAATGGCGTGGTGTAATTTTGATCTAGTTTTTTGCCGATATCCATAAGATCTAACAACATCTACGCCTTGAATCGATTCTGAAACTACTGAAAGTGTGTCAGATACTCGGCTTCGAACTCGGTCGTGAGCTCGTAATTGTCGTCGTTGCATCCATCTAAGTACAGGAAACAAAGGCGCATGAACTAACAGGGTGACGATTGAAAGGTGCCAAGAGTAAACAATCATAATTACTAAAACTGCGAGTATTTGTATGGAATTGATTATCCAAGCTATTGCACCCCATTGAGCGAATTGTGTGAGGGTTTCGACATCACTTGTTACTCTTGCGGTATAGGCGCCTTTTCTGGCTTCTACATGATCAGCGATGCTTAATTTATGTAGGTGTTCAAATGTTCGTATCCGTAAGCCCATTAAAACATTTTCTGCTGTTTTAGCCAAGCGATAATAAGTTGCTCTACCAAGAGCCATTGATGCAATCGAGAGGAACATGGCGATAAAAGAAAAAAACAGAACTGAATTAACATTTACACCATTTGTTGTAATGCCTCTGTCAAGAACCTCTTTGATCGTTAATGGCACTAATAATTTTCCACCTGCTACTGCTAAAGCCATCAATGCTGTTAGTGAGATACCCGCACGTAATTCTGGGGATGCTCTTAAGCCTCTCTTGAGAACCTTAAGAGCACCTACCTCTTCGATTCCTTCTAATTCTTTCGTCTCGGTTTCGAATTCTTTTCCTATAGCATCATGCCCGTCTAAAAATGTCATAGCTTTATGTCCTCGTATGCGCTTACGAGATTGGCGTAATCATCAATTTTTAATAACTCATCGTGAGAACCGGAAGCGGAAACTTTCCCGTCGTCAATAAAAATTACTCTTTCCGCTAGTCGAATGGTTGCTAAACGATGAGCAATAACAAGTAAAGAACAATTAGTTTTTGTTTTTATATTTTGTAAAATTTCAGCTTCAACTTTGGGATCTACTGCGGAGGTAGAATCATCTAAAACCAAAACTGAAGGTTTTCTCAAAAGAGCGCGTGCAATAGCTATACGTTGACGTTGACCTCCTGAGAGAGTTACTCCACGTTCCCCAACTATCGTTTCAATTCCATGAGGTAGCTCGGAAACGAAATCATATGCCGATGCAATTTTAAGTGCCGAATAAATATCTGGGTCTGAAACATTTTCACCTAATGTCAAATTTTCACGAAGACTCAAAGCGAAAAGAAATGTCTCTTGGAAAACGGTGGCTATATGACTAGAAACAAAATCTGGGCCCAGTTCACTAACATTCGCATTTCCTAAAGTTATGTTTCCAGAAGTTGGTTCGATCAATCCTGACATAAGCATTACGAGTGTGCTTTTGCCCGACCCGGTAGATCCCACTAAAGCTACAGATTCACCCTCAATAATTTTTTCAGAAAAATTTTCTAAGACGGTTTGTTCAAGATGATCTTCATTTTCAGTGGGGTATGAAAAGCCAACTTTGTCAAAAATTACATCTACAGGTTTTTCGACTTTTCCTTCTTCAGCGTATTGAACTGTATCAATAGAAAAAATTTCATCTATACGATCCATAGCAACAACTGACCTAGGCATTTCTTGAAACATAAACCCAAGTATTTGAACTGGAAGTGTGAGAATCATAAACAGAGCCATTGACTGAACCGTGTCGCCAACAGTTGCTGCACCGTTGTCAACTAACAGAGCTCCGACCATTAGTAAAACTAGAATTCCTAAATTTGGTAGGTGATATAAAAGCGGGGAGAAAACCGCTCTATGCCATCCGATTTTTAAACGTTCTTCGCGTAAAAGTTGTGACTTTTCATTTAATCGATCCAGTTCTTGCTGTTGCCTCCCGATTGTCTTAACCACCATTATTCCGTCGAGACTTTCATGGGCTATCTCTGATACTTCACCTATAAGTGCTTGAGCTTTCCTTGCAGGAGTTTCAACTGCTCGAACAAAAAACCTTTGAAGCAACGCGAGTACAGGAAAAAGTAATAATGCGACAACAAAGAACAGAGGGTGAATTATCAAAAGACTTATCAAAGAAACCAAAATAAGTGAAATGACTGACACTGAGAAAGCTAAAGGCATTAATACAGAGGTCGCTGTTTCGACATCAGTATCTACTCTCGCTAACAGTTCTCCTGTGGATCTTGACCAGTAATGAGCTCGAGGAGCATCTAACAGGCGATCTATTATTCCTAGTCTCCAAGTTTGCTTGGTTTTCTCTACTGCTGTGAAATTAAAAAATCTTCTCAGCATTACTGAAAAACCTCTTAAAAGACCAACAATTACTATTGCTACAAAACCACCTAAAATGGTTCGTCCTTCTACTCCACCTTCATCTAAACCCGGAATGATAACTCGATCAGTTACACGACCTAAAACAATTGTGAAACCTACAACGACTAAAGAGAAAACGTTTCCGGCTGAAATTCCTATTATGTGTGGTATCGGATGCGCTTTGATAGAGCGAAAAACTAATCTAAACCAACGCTTAGCAACTCCATTTTCGTTGGGAACTTTTCCAACTTTTATGGTTTGGCGTTCTGATTCAGAATCGGTCAACAATTGCTTGTGCGAATTCTGAACACTTAACTTCGGTTGCACCTTCCATTTGACGTGCAAAATCATAAGTCACAACTTTGTCAGCGATTGTCGCTTCAAGAGCCTTGACTATGTCGTCTGCTACATCTCTCCAGCCAATATGTTCAAACATTAGAACTCCTGAAAGAAGAACAGAAGATGGATTAACTTTGTCTTGACCAGCGTATTTCGGAGCTGTCCCATGAGTGGCCTCAAATATTCCATGCCCTGTTACATAATTTGCATTAGCTCCAGGCGCTATGCCAATTCCACCAACTTGTGCAGCTAAAGCATCGGATAGATAATCACCATTGAGATTCATTGTTGCTATCACATCAAATTCATCAGGGCGTGTAAGTACTTGTTGCAAAGCAATGTCTGCAATCGCGTCTTGAACAAGGATTTTATCTCCTGAGTCTCCTCCGCAATCTTCCCAAGCTACTGCTTGCTCACTAAACTCTTCTTCAACGAGTTCATAACCCCATTTTTGAAAAGCACCTTCTGTGAATTTCATGATATTTCCTTTATGAACCCAGTGAACTCTGTTACGACCTCTATCAACCGCATACTGAAGAGCCGCTCTTTGAAGTCGTTGAGAACCGGTTTTAGATACAGGTTTTATTCCGATACCGGAGTCTTCTCGAATTTCCCAACCAAAATTCTCAGACAGCAACTCTCTTAGTCTTTTAGCTTCAGGAGAGAATGCTTCAGCTTCTAGACCTGCATAAATGTCTTCAGTGTTTTCTCTGAAGATCACCATGTCTACTAAATGTGGTGCTTTAACTGGTGAGGGCACACCCGGGAACCATCTAACTGGCCTTAGGCAAACATACAGGTCAAGAATTTGCCTTAGCGCTACATTCAAACTTCTGAATCCACCCCCAATAGGAGTAGTCAATGGTCCTTTTATTCCAATCAAATATTCATTGAATACATCAATCGTTTCTTGAGGAAGCCACTCACCTGTTTCGTCATAGGCTTTTTGTCCAGCAAGAACTTCCATCCATTCAACTTTTCGCCCGTGCCTCGCAGCTGCCGCATCCAATACATGCCTTGCAGCCGGCCAGATATCTACTCCGGTCCCATCACCTTCTATAAAAGGAATAATTGGTTCATCAGGTACTTCTAGGATTCCATTTGAACCCATCTTTATTTTTTCAGCCATATATTGACCTTATCGAGCTCAAAGGCTTCTTTCGAATCTAAAGAGTTGGAATTAAAAAAAATTTAAAGAATTTTTCGTTCTGCTGCTTCTACTGTGTTACGAAGCAACATGGCCACTGTGGTTGGTCCTACACCGCCAAGTCGTGGAGTTATCCAAGAAGCTACTTCCCCAACAGATTCATCCACATCTGGAAGCAATTTTTTTCCTTCCCATGAGATTCCTCCGCTGATTACAACAGAACCGGGACAGACCATTTCAGGAGTAACAAAAGAAGGGATCCCTACTGCCGCAATGACTATATCTGCTTCACTTGTAATTTCTGAAAGGTTAGGGACTGCTGAATGGACAACAGTCACTGCTGCATTAGCTCCTTGTTCTTTTGATGACATCAACAACGCCATTGGACGACCAAGTGTGGGTCCTCTCCCAATTACTACTACGTGTTTTCCAGCTGTCTCAATCCCGTAATAAACAAGCATTGCCTGTATCCCAGCTGGCGTACATGGGACTGGACCTTCTTCTTGTAGTACTAATTTTCCTAAATTAACAGGATGAAGACCATCAGCGTCTTTCTCAGGATCCATTAGTGATAGAGCAGTATTGAAATCGAATCCATCTGCAACTGGGTGTTGGATAATGTAGGCATGGACTTCTGGGTCCTTATTAAAACTATCCACTGCTTCGAACAGAGCCGTTGGGGAAGCATCACTTGGAATCTCTATGTGTTGTGAGCTAAGGCCGACCTCTTCGCATGTTTCATGTTTTTTCCTTACATAACCTGCACTTGCCGAATCTTCACCAACAAGTATCGTTCCAAGCCCAGGTTTGATTCCTTTTTCTATTAGTGCACGGGTGCGTATTTTTACGTCATCTAGAACTGAATCAGCTACTGGTGCTCCTGCTAACAATTGTGCTGCCATTTGGTGAACGATACCTGATTATAATCAACCCTCCTAATGTCGAAAATGGCGAATACCGGTAAATACCATTGTCAGGTTCGCTTCATTAGCTGCTTCTATTACCTCATCATCTCTCATAGATCCACCAGGTTGTATTACAGCACTGGCTGAAGCATCAATCGCTGCATCTAAACCATCTCTAAAAGGGAAAAAAGCGTCACTAGCACATGCTCCACCTAAAGCTCTACCCGCTGCTTTTTCAGTTGCTATTCGCGCAGCATCTCTTCGATTGGGTTGACCAACCCCAATTCCAACTGCTTGTCTGTTTTTCGACAGAACTATTCCATTTGATGAAACACTGGCGACGACTTTCCAGGCGAATTCAAGATCAATCCATTCAGATTCATTAGGCTGCCTTTCTGTTACAACCGACCATTCCGAACGATCACCTAAATGCGTATCGGAAGTTTGCACTAATAAACCACCGTCGACATTTCGGAATTCAAATTTGTAACTCGTAGGTGAGTCAGCTTCTATAATTCTGAGGTTTAAATTTTCTTTAAGTTTTTCGAGCGCTTTGTCTTCATATGATGGGGCTATTAATACTTCGGTGAAAATATCATCTAACTGCTCACTGACTTCAAGAGTGACAGGACGATTTAAAGCAACTATTCCACCAAATGCAGATACCGGATCACATTCGTGTGCAGCTTTGTAAGCTTCTTCAATTGTTTTTGCGGTAGCTGCTCCACATGGATTCGCGTGCTTTACAACTACTGCTGATGGCTCATCATCTAGTTGATTTACAATTCTCCAAGCTGCTTCGGTGTCAAAAATATTTAAATATGACATTGGTTTACCACCGTGAACAGTTGATTCATCCCACCAACTTGATCCGTTAAAAAAGCGGTATCTAGCCCCAACTTGGTGAGGGTTTTCGCCGTATCTAAGTTCGCCAGTTTTCTCAATTGATATATGGAAACTCTTAGGCAATTCTTCTTGTCCCTGATCAAACCATGAAACTATCTCTGAGTCGTATCCTGCAGTATGAGCAAAAGCATCTCTGGCTAAATCGCGACGGGTTTTTGCTGTAAGACTTCCTTCTTTTCTTATTTCATCAATTACAAATTCATACTTTGATGGATCTACAAGCACTCCAACCGAATCAAAATTTTTTGCTGCTGCTCGAACCATTGTCGGACCGCCTATATCGATTAGTTCAACTCCAGGTTTTTTTACAAATGGGTAAAGGTTTACTACTACCAAATCAATAGGTTTAATACCTCGATTTTTTAATTCTTCAAGATGTTCTTTTTTTGAACGGTCTGCCAATATTCCACCATGAATATTTGGATGAATAGTTTTAACACGACCATCAAGCATTTCTTGTGCTCCGGTGACATCTGAAACTTGAATTACATCGATTCCAGATTCAATCAAATGACTCGCTGTTCCCCCAGATGAAATTATTTCCCATCCAAGATCAATAAGATTTCTTGCGAAATCAACTATTCCAGTCTTGTCATAAACAGATAACAAAGCACGGGACGAATCCAACTTTTCTCCTTTATCGCGCCTAACCATAATCTGGTTCATTCATAATTCTTTTGATTACACTCACATACAATTTTCATTCAGTTTTTTTATTCTTTCATGCAAACTAGCTACATCTTCTCCTTCAAGAATAGGCACAGTTTCTTGAGACAAAATAGGACCTGAGTCAACTTCGAGTGTCGCTTGGTGAATAGTGCACCCTGTTTTTTCAACTCCCGCAACGATAGCTTCTTCTACTGCATTCCAACCTGGGAAAGCAGGCAGCAAGGAAGGATGCGTGTTTAGTACTTTTCCTGCATAGTTGTCATAAAGCGGTTTTTCGCGAATAGTTCCAAACCCAGCCATTGCTATTAATTCAATGTCAGCTACTTTCAATCTCTTAACCAGCTGATTCGTGTATGCAACTCGGTCAAATTTTTCACAAAAATCTGATCTCTTAATAAGTTCTGCTTCTAGACCTCTGTCTAGTGCCAGTTTTATAGCCTCACATTCCCTATCGGCAACTACTAAAGAAATATCTATACCTGAATCAAAAATAGCTTCAAGGATGCTCCCTTTTCCAGAGACTAAAATAGCCAAGCGCATAGAATGACCGTACCATTTGAATCTTCAAAGCTTGGAAACAATTTCTGCCATTAAGTCACCTGCTTCAGTTGGATTATTGCCAACTTTCACACCTGCTTCTTCAAGAGCTTCCATTTTAGCTTTAGCAGTACCTTTGCCCCCAGATACTATCGCGCCGGCATGCCCCATCTTTTTCCCCGGCGGTGCTGTTACTCCCGCTATGTAAGCAGAAATAGGTTTGCTCATATTATTTGAAATGAATTCTGCAGCTTCTTCTTCAGCGCTTCCTCCAATTTCTCCAATCATCATGACTGCTTTAGTCTCCGGATCTGCTTCAAAAGCAGCTAAGCAATCAATAAATGAAGTGCCAGGAACCGGGTCACCACCAATTCCGACACAGGTTGTGCAACCAATACCTTTCTCTTTAAGTTCATGTAGAGCCTGATAAGTAAGTGTTCCAGATCTACTTACAATTCCTACAGGTCCACCCGGAAGAGCTATATGACCAGCGGTGATACCAATGTTGCATTCTCCCGGCGAAATTATCCCTGGACAATTGGGACCCAACAATTGAACATTGGGAAAATCTTTACGAAGTTGGTTGTAGAAGAGAGCCTCATCGTGAGCTGGAACCCCTTCCGTAATAGCAACAATGAAATCGACTCCACCCTGAGCAGCTTCGAGGACGGCACTTCTTACTCCTGGAGCAGGGATGAAAATACATGATGCTGTTGCACCTGTTTCTTCAACGGCTTCAGTCACGCTCGCAAAGATTGGGATTCCTTCAACATCCGTTCCAGCTTTTTTTGGATTTGTACCAGCTACAACTTTTGTCCCATAGTCCCTGTTTAACAATCCGTAATACCTGCCTTGGCTTCCCGTTAAACCTTGATAAATAACTTTCGTTTCTGAATTTACAAAAATACTCATTAGTTATTCATTCCTTTCGCTAGAACAACAGCTTGTTCAGCTCCATCCAACATCGTGGGTGCCACCTGTAATGTTTGTGATAAATGCGGTTCAAGAATTGCACGACCCTCATCTGCATTTGTTCCGTCAAGTCTAATTACGATCGGTGAGCGCATTTCGACTCTTTCTAAAGCATCGATTATTCCATTAGCTATTTCTTCACCTCTAGTAATACCTCCAAAAATGTTGATAAAAATAGATCTAACGTCTGGATCATTGTTAATCACTTCTAAGGCGGCAGTCATAACATCAGCATTCGCGCCTCCACCAATGTCTAAGAAATTTGCTGGACGGCCACCCACTTGGTTAACAACATCAACAGTAGACATTGCTAAACCTGCGCCGTTAGCAATAACTCCGACTTCTCCTTCTAATCCAACGTACTGCAAACCTTTTGAATGGGCGGCTGTTTCACGCTCATCCCTAGTTTGTGTTTTATCAAAATCTTCATAATTTTCATGGCGAAAAACTGAATTACTATCCAAAGTTACTTTTGCGTCTAAAACATGGACTCTTCCATCTTCGGTCAGAATCAATGGATTAATTTCAACCAGATCTGCATCCCCGTCTACATAAGCCTCATAAAGTTTCAAAAGAATTTCAACTGCACCCTCAATAGCCTGTTCAGGTAAAGCCGCTTCTTTAACCCAGTTTCTACAATTTCCTTCAGAAAGTCCTTCAACAGGGTCAACCCAAATTCTGGCTATTGCTTCAGGGTTTTCTTCAGCAACTGTTTCTATTTCCACGCCTCCCTCTGCTGAAAGCATTCCTAAATGTTTTTTTGCAGATCGATCTAAAGTGAATGAGGCATAGTACTCATCTGCTATATCTGAAGCCTTTTCGATCCAAAGACGTTCAACTATGTGCCCATTAATATCAAGTCCAAGAATATTTTTTGCGTGTTCTGACACTTCATCAATATTTGATGCAAATTTAACACCGCCTGCTTTACCCCTTCCTCCCGTATGAACTTGTGCTTTTACCATTACTGGACACCCCAAGTTTTCAGCTGCTGTCACCGCTTCTTCGGATGTAAGCGCTAGTTTCCCCGGTGAAACGGGCATTCCGTATTCGGCAAAAAATTCTTTACCTTGATACTCAAAAAGATCCATTTATTTAAGCTCCTGTATATTTTCAAAAGTAGTTAATTCATTATTATTTATTGCAATAGCAAACGGCCGTGATACTAGGCAAAGTAGAGAGAAGACCCAAACCAGGGAAGGAAAAATTGGCAAGAGCTCATGGAGTCCGCGTAAACGCAGTAAGGGCAACTGTTGTCGGTATTGTTGGAATTGTTGCTGCTTTATCATGCTTATTTATCCTTCTCTCAATATCAAAAAATTCAAATTCAATAGAAATTCGCTTGGGTGACGATGATTTTCGTGGAATTGACGCAAACAATCTCGCAAATGAAATCTCTTCGAACGGTCCGGTTCTCTTCCCTGATCTTTTAGGTCGTGAAAGACCTATCTGGATCACTCACGCGGGCAACGATCCACAAACAGACTGGTTTGCATTTCTTGCTCAAATACCTGAACAAGCTGACTCTTCTTGCATAGCACAATGGGATTACGACAATTCCAACTTTTTTAATTCATGTGATTCAAAAAATATATTTCCTCCGGATGGTACTGGCCTTGAACAACTTACATGGCAAGTTGTTAAAGGGGAATTAAGAGTCTTAATAAATACAGAAAAAAAGAAATAAATTGATATGACGGAAAAGCTTTATTTAAATAATGCAGATCTTAGATCTTTTGAAGCAATTGTTACTGACGTAGACGAAGCGAGAATAGAACTAGATCAAACAGCTTTTTATGCAACTAGTGGCGGTCAACCTCATGACACTGGACACTTATTATGGGAAAATGGTGCAGCTTCCGTCATTGATGTGAGAACTGTCGATGAAAAAATTTGGCATACCTTAGCTGGCCCAATACCCGCAAAGGGAACACGTATTACAGGTGAAATCGACGACGAAAGAAGGCGTCAAATGATGCGCACCCATACTGCGATGCACATCCTCTGTGGTGTTATGTGGAAAAAATGGAAACGTGTTGTAACTGGAGGAAATATGGATGCATTATCTGGAAGAATGGATTTCGAAATGGAAGAAATGTCAACAGATTTTGGAAAAGAGATCGAAAATCTATGCAATAAAGAAATTGCCGCAGATAGACCTATTGAAGTTTCTTTTCTAGCTCGAGAAGATGCGATACTCGATCGTGATCTTATAAGAACAAAAATCAATCTAGTTCCCGAGTCTGTTAACGAAATAAGAATTGTCGATATTGTTGGTCTAGATAAACAAGCCGATGGTGGTACTCATGTTTCATCTACCTCACAAGTGGGGAGAATGGAAGTCATAAAAACTGAATCAAAAGGAAAAGGTTTCAAAAGAATACGATTTGTGGTGCACGATTGATGAAAGGCAAATATGAATGAGACATGGATAACTGATTGGATACCAAGTGAACGTTTTCCTATGTATACGAGGTCAAATGTTGGTGAAATAATGCCTAACCCGTGTAGCCCACTTGGCTGGGATTTAGTTTGGGGGAATGGTGTCGCTTTCGGCTGGATGGACGGTCACTTCAGATGGGGATCATCTGCGCCTGATGAAGTAAATCATGAGCAACCTGATTTTATTGGTTGTTTTGGCGGTTATGTGTATCTGAATATGTCTTTAATTCGATTAGTAGGAGAACGTAGCCCTGGAATGTCTGCTCAACAAATGGATGATATTTTATTAGGTTCCCATCCCGATGTGTTTCCTCATATCCCCCACCCTGATGATGATCGACCTGAGCTTGCAGAAAAAATTGAAGCCACGATGGCATGGATAATGACAACTACCGAAGAACCAAATGAACTGATGGAAGATAGAAAAAAAGTTTCTGATCTTCGTGCAGATAGACCAGATTTAAAAACCATTCCAAACAACGAGCTAGTAAATAGAGCCCGCTCTGTCACCCCGTATATTCGTGAATTCTTTGAGCGTTACTATGTTTATGGAACTGCTTCTGCAGTGGGCCCAGGTTTACTCGGTCAAGTCTGTGGTGAACTAGACCCAAGTTTGCCGGGAAGGCTCATATCAGGTCTTGACGGAATAGATTCTGTACCAATGACGAGAGATATTTGGGAACTAAGTCGTCTTGAAGAAAATTCTCCAGAATTTATAGAATCTTTTGCGTCTTTTCTTAAAGAACATGGTTCTCGTGGACCAGGTGAATGGGATGCTGGAAATCCCACTTGGGAAGTTGATTCAAAACCAGTCACTGCAGCTATTGACGCCATGAGAAAAGTTGATGAGAATTTTTCTCCCTATGCAAAACAAGCACGAGCTACAGAAGATCGTTTAGCTGCGGAAGAACAAGCAAAAAATGCCTTAACAAGTGATACTGATGCATTGGAATTACTTGAAACAGGTTTAAGAGTTTCTAAAATTTTTGTTCCAACACGAGAACGCACAAAGTTAACTCAAATGATGGCTATCCATGAAGTCAGATTACCGATTTACGAATTAGGTTCACGAATGACTAATGAAGGGCACTTAGAAGAACCGAATGAAATCTTCCTTCTTTTAAATAGTGAGCTCGATGATTTTCTCGTAGATCCGAATTCTTTTCGTAAAGTCATCTCACAAAGACGAAAAGATTTCGAATCACTTTCTTCGCTTGAAGAGCCATTCATCGTAAATGGTAAAGCTCCACCTATTTCTGAATGGAATCAAAAAACTAATTCAGTTGAGCCCATTCAAGTTGGTGAAATTTTGACCGGACTTTCAGGTAGTCCCGGTGAAATAACTGCCAGAGCAAGAGTTATAACTGATCCAGGAGATCCGCGCGGAATAGAACAAGGCGAAATTCTGGTAGCTCCAATCACAGACCCAGCATGGACACCGCTTTTCATTCCTGCCGGTGGAGTGGTAGTTGATGTCGGAGCTCCTATGAGTCATTCCGTCATTGTTAGTAGAGAATTTGGGATTCCTTGTGTAGTTAGCGTTCATCAAGCAGCTGAGAGAATACCGGACGGAGCTTTAATCCAAGTAGATGGTAATAATGGCACTGTAACTATTATTGAGCTTCCTTAAGTATCAATCTTCGTTGATAAAGTCAAAAAAAGAGCTTGTAAAAGTAAACGTTCATTTGGATTTCTTATTAACTCGGACGCGGAGCCAGTAATTATCTCAACAGCATCTAAACCGTCAGAATTACTGCTTGCAATTCCCAAATCTCTATAACGTCTGCTAAGTGTGGCCAAACCAAATCGCAGTTCATCATCACGCAACCGGCGAATTTCGCGTTTATGACGTTCATTAACTTCTTGTCGTCCCGAACCACGAATTCCAAAAACCTCTTCTTGTTGCCCTAGATGTTCTAATTCTTGACTATGACGATCAGCGAGTGGAGATTGAGCATCATCAATCATTTTCTGTAATTCTTCAACAGCAATAGAAACAGCAGCCCCGCTTCCATCCAAACGGTCTGGCAAAGTTCTCCAGGCTTCTTGCCGGATAATAAATGAAGGATCTTCTTGCAATAAGCGTACTCTGCCGAGATTACCTGCAGAAGCTTCTGCCAAGAGGTGTGCCTCTTCAGTTTCAACCCCTTCACTTTTTAATAATTCTGTAAGCTCTTCTGATGTCATCGCAGGTATATCAACTCTTACGCATCTAGATGAAATCGTTACATGTGAATCAGGAACGCTTTCTGCTAAAAGAATGAAGATCGTCGAAAGTGAAGGTTCCTCTATAGTTTTAAGCAAGCTTGCTACCGCTTCTGGTTCAGCAGTATCAAAACGATTTACAATTAAGATCTTTTTTTCTGATTCGATAGGTGAACGGGAACTTTCAATAATTATCTTTCGAGCGTCTGAGACTCTTAATCCTCTCCCTTCAGGTTCAATTATCGATAAATCAGGATGAAGTCCTCTCCACGCTAAATCTTTACATCTTTCATGATCTCGACCTTCTTCATATTTAGCAAAAATAGAACCAGAGAAAGCTCTTGCAATTTCCTCTCGTCCAGCACCTTCGGGACCTACGAAAAGGTATGCATGCACTGGTGAAGCTACAGCTTTCTTTAAGAAATCCGTAGCTTCTGTATGTCCAGTTATGAGACCCCAAAGATCAATCTTTTGCATGCTTCTCTAATCTGGCTTCGACTTCATCAATGACTTGTTGAGATACTTTGTCAACTGTTCCTGATCCATCAATGACTATCCAACGTTCAGGATCGTCAGAAGCCATTAATCTGTATGCATTCATAACACGAGAATGAAAATCATCACCAGCGTTTTCAATACGATCTAGATTTTTCCCTCGCCTATCGGCGGCAAGTGGAGCAGCAACATCTATCAAGACAATTAAATCCGCTTTTAAACCCTGTGTTGCAAATATTGATATGTCAAGAATTTCTTCCGGTCCTAATCCACGTCCATACCCTTGGTAAGCAATTGAGGACTCAAGGAACCTATCACTTACAACAGTCTTATTCTGTTCGATTGCCGGCCTTACGACTTCTTCAACATGTTGAGCTCTAGCTGCAGCAATCATCAAAGCTTCAGCACGATCAGAAAGTTCTTCCCTGTTCGTGTCTAGCACCATGTCTCGAAGCTTTTCACCGAGATCAGTTCCACCAGGTTCTCTTGTATATATTGCGCCAAGGTGTTCCGCTAATAAACGTGCCTGCGTAGACTTTCCTGAACCATCTGGTCCTTCTACAGTGATTAAATAACCTGTCACAAGTTTTTCTCCTCAGTGGTTTCAGAAAACCGCCTTGTTTCACCAACTCTCAAGGAAACCTTAGATAAAACGCCAGCAGAAAAGACAATTAAAGCTGCAAGCCACAAACTTATTCTCACACCCGGAACAGCAATCTCTAAACCGGCTATCTCAATATTACGGTCCCATAGAAGACTTGAAAGTCTATCTAGACCATCTTCTACTAAAGGACCGATCACTAGCGCTAACAAGACACAGGCTCTTACAAGCAAATAGAAAGTCGCAAAAATACGACCTCTCATGTGGTCTTCAACATTTTCATGTAAGAGGGTGAATCCAACTACATAGATGACGCCTAAACAGATTCCTCCAACAAACAACATCACCATCGCAAAATGAATTTGGCCAGTGGAAACTGTTGCAAATAAAGAAATTCCTGCTCCAAAAAGAACTCGCGTGAATGTTTTTGCCTTATCAATAGTATTTCTAAAAAAGAAAACTAAAAGAACTCCCGCACCTACTCCAAAACCGAGAGAAGTCAACAGAACCCCAAATCCAGATTTTCCGGCTCCCAGTAATTCATCCGTATAGATCACTCCTAAAGGAATAACCATTCCCGCACCTAACATCGCGGTCGCTAATCCTGCGTTAACAGTTCGGACAACAGGGTTAATAAAAGCAAATTGCCAACCTTGTTTTAGGTCGTTGATAGGATCAGCCAAATATTTTTTAATTCCGCGACTATCTGATTTTTTAATATGTGGATTCTCAGGAAGAGCAAGTGTAGAAATAATTAATGCAGTAATCAGAAAAGAAACTGCATTGGCATAAAAGGCCAAACCCATATCGTCTAGTCGTATGTTGTCTGCCCAACTGGAATCAAATAAAGCGGTTGAAAGACGACCAAATAATGCCATTAAACCTGCGCCTAGGGGAAAGGTTCCGTATGCCGCGACAAGCGACAAAGAATTAGCGCTTGTCAAAAACTTTTCAGACACCAGATTAGGAACTGATGCTTCTTTCGCTGGGGACCACAGCATAGTTAAAGCCTCGAGTATTAAAGAAGCGATAAAGAGTCCTATTAAATTGTTAATAAACGGCAAAACAATCATCACCATCGCTCTACCAATGTCACAAAAAACCATGACGCGTTTTCGATTCCAACGATCAACAAACACACCCGCTAGAGGTCCAAAGAAAAAACCTGGTGCAATTCGCGCACCTAAAACAAGACTTAATGCTGCGCCTTCATTTCCGGAACCAACTCTTATAGCCAAGATACTTATTGCTAATAGACCAAGCCAATCACCAGTTGCAGATATAACTTGAGCTATCCAAAGTCTAAAAAAGCTAGGAGAGTCAAAAGCTTTTTCTGTGACATTAGTGATGTGTAAATGTAACCGTCTATTCTTATTATCTTGTTTTCCAAGATTCATGACAGCCCCTATTTATTTAAAAATTAATCTCTTACTCATAAGACATCAAACTTTTGCTCTTCTCTCGGCTAAAAGCTCAACTGCTCTCTCGTCGGTAATTTCTTCAACCGAATCTCCCAATTGAAGACTCGCGTTGGTTTTACCATCAGTTACGTAAGGCCCCCATTGACCTTCTTTTAAAAGTATTGGCTTTTCTGACACAGGATCTAAACCCAATTCTTTCAAAGGAGGCTTAGTCGCTCTGCGGCCAAACTTTTTAGGTTGAGCGAGTAATTCTAAACACTGTTCTAGAGAGATTGTTAAAAGTTCCTCTTCGGTAGCAATATTTCTAGTTTCTGTACCTTTCTTCAAATACGGTCCATAGGGGCCATTATGTACCGTTATTTCTTCACTATTATCTGGATCTACTCCAACTGTTCTTGGGAGGCTTAAAAGTTGAAGAGCGTCTTCAAAAGTAATTCTCTCTAAAGTCATGGTGTCGAAAAGAGAAGAGGTTTTAGGTTTAGGTTGTTGTTTCAGCTCCTCAAAACGTTCGACCTCTGTGATTACTTGTTCTGTATTTTCAAATTCTTTTAAAACTTCAGATAATTCTTCCAAAACTTTCATTTGAGAATCAGAATTTTTACTACTTAATATCTCTTTTTTATAAGCCGAACTTTCAAAAATTTGATTCAAAAGGTCTGCGGGTGTGGGATAATCGAAAGATGAAAGTGAACTACAGAAATCAGTAAATCCTTTAATGCCTTTTAAGGCAGCTCCTTTTATTTCTAACTTCTCAACTTGCTCTAAAGCCTCAAAAAGACTGATTCCATTACTTTCTGCAAATGTTTTAGCTTTATCTATAGAACTTTTACCTATTCCTCGTTTTGGAGAATTAAGCACTCGTAAAACCGCATCATCATTTTCTAAGGAAATAGATAACTTTAAATACGCAACCGCTACCTTCGTGATTTTCAAATGATGAGGGAGTCGAAACAACTTTCCCTCACGTGAAGAAGCTTTCGGCCATTGTGGGAACCTTCCCAATGAAACATAAGCTCCGAACCTTCCCTGCTTGGCTACAACAGGTAGTCCTGTTTCTGGATCTATTCCCAATTCTCTGTCCGGTGGTGCATTTATATATTCAAGTGCTTTGTCAACCGTTAATTGATCAAGGGGCAAATCTTCTGGAACGCCAGCGGTATCTTCTCGACACTCGACATAAGGCGACCTTGCATATCTTGCAAAAACAGCCTCACCGTCCGCTGTTTTTCCTAACGGCACACCACAGACAGCCCTTGGGTCAATTTCATCTTCTCGTTCAACTACTTTTGTATGTAGACCTATGTCTCCATCAATACCATCAAAATAGAAAGCTTGAAGATAAGCATTTTTTTCCCACATGCCATTAGAAATATCATCCAGTGCTACTTCCATTTCTGCTGTGAATTTGTAATCAACTAATTTCGGAAAATGCGCTTCTAATAACTGTGTTACTGCAAATCCTTTTACAGTAGGGATTAAAGCTGTCCCTTTTTTCCAGGCATATTCTCGTTGAATAATTCTTCCAAGAATGGCTGCGTAGGTACTTGGTCTTCCAATACCTTCTTCTTCTAGTCGTTTAACTAATGAAGCTTCTGTATATCTGGCCGGTGGTTTTGTGGCGTGTCCTTCCGGAGTGGAATCCACCACACTAACCGTTTGGCCAATCTTAACTTCAGGCAAAACTTGATCTTCGCCAGAAGAACCATCATCATCGGTTTCGTTATCATCTACATCTTCTATATAAACCTGACGAAAACCTTGATGGTTTATAACCGTTCCCGATAAAGAAAAGGTTAAAGATTTTTCTTGATTACTTTTTTCCTCGATTATCGAGCCTTCAAGTTTCACACTTACTGTCTCACCTGTTGCATCCGTCATCTGTGAAGCAATTGTCCTCTTCCAAATCATTTCGTAAATCAAATATTCATCTTTGGATAATTCTTTAGAAAGATCATCAGGGGATTTAAAGTTTTCACCTGCGGGACGAATAGCTTCATGAGCTTCTTGGGCATTACGCGTTTTGTTCTTATATAAACGAGCTTCATCAGGTAAATAAACAGATCCGTAAGAAGTTTCTATAGTTTTACGAGCAGCCGAAAGTGCTGAGTCTGAAAGAGTCGTGCTGTCTGTTCTCATATAAGTAATGTGACCATTTTGATAAAGACTCTGAGCTATTCCCATTGCCCGGTTTGCAGAGAAACGAAGTTTTCTTCCAGCTTCTTGTTGAAAAGTAGATGTCGTGAATGGCGATGCAGGACGTCTTCGATAAGGTTTCGGTTCAACTGATGTGACTTTTAAGGAATTTTGCTTTAACGATGATGACAAGCTATTTGCTGAATCCTCATCAAGAACACTCACTGAATCAGAGTCCCATTTCCCTTTTTCATTGAAGTCTTTTCCAGTTGCTACGCGAAGATCATCAATTTCTATCAAACGGGCTGAAAAAGTTTCATTGGTGTCTGTAATTGCATCGACTTTTAATCCCCAATAATCAGCTGTTTGAAACTTCATTCGTTCGCGCTCACGCTCAATAACAAGTCTTGTAGCGGGACTTTGGACTCTTCCTGCTGATGCACCTCCTCCGACTTTTGTTCTCGTGATATTGGAAAGTTCAAATCCGTAAATACGATCTAGGATCCTGCGCGCTTCTTGGGCTTCAACAAGATCTTTCCCCAAGTCACGTGTATTATTTAAAGCTTCAGTAATCGCTTCTTTCGTAATTTCGTTAAAAACCATTCTCTTAACTGGCACTGAAGGTTTTAAAACTTCAAGTAGATGCCATGCAATGGCTTCACCCTCACGATCTTCATCAGTTGCGAGAAAAAGCTCATCAACTTTTTTTAAAGCTTTTTTTAACTGTGACACCTGTTTTTTACTATTCGGACTTATCTCATATAGAGGTTCAAAATTGTTGTATACGTCAATCCCCAGTTTTCCGAAACGTTCTTTTTTATCTTCTGGTACATCTTTTGGGCTAATTAAGTCCCTTATATGTCCCACGGAAGAATCGACGATGTAACCATCACCCAAATACTTTTCAATAGTTTTTGCTTTTGCTGGAGATTCAACAATTACTAATGCTGTCACGTCTTCTACTTTGTTCACACCCAAACACTGGTTGTCAAGTACTCCCAGTTAATTAAATTGAGCAACTTCTTTATTTTCCTCAAGAAAACTAGCCTCTTGTTCATCTACTTTGACACTTCGTAAAAAGAATAATCCTATGATTGCAGCTAATGCAGATGCTAGAAGAATCCCTACTTTAGATTCATCTTGCAAAATAGCATTGTCATAAGCAAGAGCTGTCATAAACATAGAAACAGTAAATCCAATTCCTGAAATCGCAGAAATACCCAATACGTGACGGAAATTTGAGCCGTTAGGCAATTTAGAGACTCGCAAACGAACTGCAATAAAAGTAAACAATGAAACTCCAACTATTTTTCCAACAACTAACCCAACCACAACTCCTCTCGTAACACCGGAAGAGGCTGCGTCTGACAGGGAGTTTGAACTTATTTCAACACCAGCATTTGCCAAAGCGAAAATAGGAACGATTATAAAACCTGTAAGTGGGTGAAGTAAATTTTCAAACCTTTCTGTAGTAGGCACCGATGCGTTGAGATGAAAAGTAGCTTTTCTCAGACCAGAAAAGTCGGTCCGAGCTTGCATAGCTGGCTCAACTGCTTCAGAAACTGTATTTTTGTCACTGATGAGAGCTGTAGCTGGAGTTAATAGCCCCATAATTACACCAGCAATCGTGGCGTGAACTCCGGATTGAAAAAGTGAGTACCAAAGTAAGATCCCCAAGGCAATATATATAGGGGTGTACCTGACATTTAATTTCTTTAAAACGATTACTCCCAAAACTGTTAAGACCGATACATAAAGCCACTCAGAAGCAAGATCTTCAGTGTAAAAAAAAGCAATTACTAAAATTCCGCCAATGTCATCGACTATTGCCAGAGTTAATAAAAAAACTTTCATTACGCTCGGAACCCTCGGTCCTAAAAGTGAAACCACTCCGATAGCGAAAGCAATATCTGTTGCCATAGGTATACCCCATCCATCTGATGCTTCGCCCGATGGATTAAAAGCAAAAAATATAGCTGCCGGTACGACCATTCCTCCTACCGCAGCGATCAATGGCAATAAAGCGTCTCGTAATTTTTTTAAGTGTCCCGTAACCATTTCACGTTTAATCTCAAGGCCAACAACAAAAAAGAAAAGAACCATTAATACATCATTTACAAACTGACCCAATGTAATCGGATGTCCATGATGATCTAACGAAATTGAATCCCCCAAAGAAACCCTAATTTCGGTATTCCAAAGATCGTTATAACTACCTGACCACGGAGAATTAGCCCAGATAAGAGCAATTAAGGCAGCTATTACTAACAAGATTCCACTTGAAGCCTCTATCCCCAAAAAATTGCGGACAGGACGTCCTATGCTCTTGGCGAAGCGTCGATTACTACCAAGCCATGTATTTTCAGAAACTATTTTTCCACTAACCATAATTTTCCTAAAAAATTAGAAATCGATGCCATTGTTTAAAACACAAACGATCTGACACTACAGACTATTTTACTCCAACCTTTACAATTAATAATTGTTACTGTTCTAACTATTAATAGTCATATGAACTACCGTGCCATCTGGCCCAGACTTTATCTCTAGCCCATCTGACATTTCGCGCATTATAGATAAACCTAAACCTCTTTCATGTTGTAAGCGTTCAGGGCTTTCTGTCGGTGGTAAATCTCGGATCAAGTCAACATCAAAACCGGTTGCATTATCTCTAACTTCAACTTCAATCGCAGAATCAGTCAATTTGCACAAAACAGAAAGCCGTTCAGAGATTGAATTTTTTTCTTGGGCACGAATCGCGTTTGTTAGAGCTTCTGATACGACAAGCCGCAAATCCGCAATACGAGCAGTGCTCAATTCAGAATTTGTTGCTGCCAATGAACCAACTACTGCTCGAACTAATTGGACATAATCAACTCGCACTGGGATACTTAATTTGATTTCTCCAGTCACTTTAAATCACCAACTAACCTGAAAAGGTTTCATAAGTAGCGTCGATATTAAAAATCTTATCTAACTCGCAAAGTCTAAAAATTTTTTTCAATTCAACATCTACCCCTATTAAAAATAAATCCCCATGATTTGAGCGCACACGTCTAAGTCCTCCGATAATTGAACCAAGACCGGAAGAATCTATAAAGTGAACTGCTGAAAAATTAAGAACTATAAAAATATTTCCTTGAGACACTTCTTGTGCTATTGCCTGTCGAAGGATCGGAGCTCCTGCCATATCTAAGTCTCCAATAAGATCAAGAAACACATTCTCTTCTTTTGTAGAACGGTGGATTTCAAGATTCATGTGGCTCCAATAAATACTTCCTTTTAACACGCTAGAGCCCTGTTACTTGTTTTCTTTACATCGCTCTTCATAATTCCTTATCTTGGATCTAAGATTATTCTGTGGAAGCTGCTTTTTTTGACTTAGATAAAACAGTTATAGCTAAGACTTCAATAATTGCCTATGCACCTACTTTAAGAAAAAATGGTTATTTAAGTATTCCTATGGCCGTTAGAACTGCATGGGGACACTTACTATTTAAGTTTTTTGGCGCTGACGAAAAAAGTCTCGATAAAGCACGAAAAACTGCACTTCGTTTAGCAACTGGCATGAATCAGAAGGCAATGAAAAGACTCGTACGTGACAATCTAACCGAAGTAATCGAACCGATTGTTTACGACGATGCAATCGATTTGATAGAGGATCATAAACTAAAAGGGCATCTAGTAGTACTAATTTCAGCAAGTCCAACAGAAATAGTTGAACCATTAGCAGAGCATTTGGGCATTGATGACTTCATAGCTACCACACCTGTTGTGGACTCTGAAGGTCGTTATACAGGTGAGGTCGAATTTTATGCTGCTGGGTCGCATAAAGCAGAAGCAATAACAGATCTAGCTTCAAAAAAAAATATTTCTCTAAAAAATTCTTGGGCATATTCTGACTCTTCAACGGACATTCCAATGTTAGAGCTAGTAGGAAATCCGGTAGCTGTTAATCCAGATAGAGAACTTCGAAAACAGGCAGAAGAAAAAAACTGGCCTGTATTAGAATTCGTTCGACCGATAGCTTTGGGGGATCGTGTCCCTCTAAACCGCAAATGGATTGCTGTGACAGTTCTAACTTTTCTTTTAGTCGCAGGAATCGTAAAAACTTTTAAGCGTTTCCGTTCGAATAACTAAATAGAACGAACCTTACGAACTGCCACTGAAATAAGTGCTCCTAGTGCCAAAAGCATCAAAAACTTTTTCATAAAAGAATGATACGTGCGTGTAAAGGGTAATTACATAAGCAAAGGATTAAATTGTTTTTACTATTTTTATTGAATGCATGCATTTAAGTTCTGACACAATACGGTTTTCTATGGAGGTGTCCGAGTACCTGGTGGGCTCCCCCGCCTTCAAAGCGGGCGGGACAGGCGATCCCTGTCCGGCGGGTTCGATTCCCGTCCACCTCCGCCAGATTATTTTTATACTGCTAAAAGGTCCCTGGCGCCTGTATCACTACTTGGATGACGCAATTTCGACATAGCACGAGCCTCGATCTGGCGAATTCTTTCTCTAGTAAGATCAAAATGTTCCCCTACCTCTTCGAGAGTGCGAGGTTCTCCGCGGTCAAGACCAAAACGCAACTTCAAAATTTCTCTTTCTCTTTCATCTAAAGGCGCAAGTAACCGAGAAATTTCCTCAGGCAACAATGCAGTAGCGGCAGTTTCAAAAGGAGACTCTGCTGAACGATCTTCCACTACGTCTCCTAGTTCAGCATCTCCATCTTCACGCAATGGTTCGCTAAGAGAGAGCGGTTCAGCAGCAAATCTAAGAGCTTCAGTTACTTTATCTTCAGGCATTTCAACCTCAACTGAGAGTTCAGCCAAAGTTGCTTGCCGTCCAAACTTTATTTCGAGGCGAGATCGAGCCTTTTGTAGTCGAGCAAGGGTGTCGCCAGCATGTACAGGTAAACGAATTGTTCTTCCAGTATTCGCTATTCCTCGAGTGATAGCCTGTCTTATCCACCAAGTTGCATAAGTTGAAAATTTAAATCCTTTACGCCAGTCGAACTTCTCCACAGCATGCATCAAACCAAGATTACCTTCCTGTATCAAATCTAAAAGGGGCAATCCAGAAGCTTGATATTTTTTTGCGATAGAAACTACAAGTCGTAAATTAGATTGGACAAAAGTTCGCTCTGCTTTTGAACCACGACGAATAGTAACTTTCAATTTTCGAATCTCTGCTGGTGTTAGCTTTGCATAATTAGCTTCTTTTTCTTCTTCAGCCTTAACACCTTCTTCAATTTTTTTGGCAAGCTCTACTTCGCCTTCTTTAGTTAATAAAGGATATTGACCTATATCGGTCAAATAAAGTCGAACTAAATCTTCCTCATCTCTGTCGACTCTTTCTTTGGCCACGCCCAGTCCTCCGTGAATTCAACACATGCTTACCGCGCGTTACCTTATCGATGCTCTAGCAAACAACAAACAAAAATCGTGACGGTTGTCACAATTTTTCAAAAAATCTTTTAACCCTCATATCGATTTACGAGTGGTAAACGGCGATCTCGACCAAAACCTTTTTGTGTAACTCTAACCCCAGGAGGGTTTTGACGCCTTTTATATTCAGAAGTGTCAACAAGTTGAACAATCTCATCAACCATTTTCGTATCAAAACCATCTTTAACGAGTTCAGCTCTTGTTTTATCACCTTCAATATATGACTTTAAAAGAGGATCCAAGATTTCATAAGAAGGCAAACTTTGATCATCGCGTTGATCTGGTCGAAGTTCAGCCGAAGGAGGTTTTTCCAATATTGACTTTGGAATTATTTCGCTTCCTTCTGAATCATTTCTCCAACGGGCTAAATCATATACACCAGTTTTATATACATCTTTAATAACTGCATAAGCACCAGCGGTGTCACCATATAAAGTCGAATAACCAACTGCCGCCTCACTTTTATTTCCAGTAGTTAAAACAAGCCAACCATTAGCATTTGCGAAGGCCATTAATAAAACTCCTCGGATCCTTGATTGTAAATTCTCATCAGTAACACCAAAGAGATCTTGATTAAGATTAAGAGCCCATTCTTCTGAAAAAGTCGAGTGAATATCTTTGATCGGGAATTTGATCGAGGCTATTCCAAGGTTTTCAATCAATTGCTCGGCGTCTGTTAAAGAATCGGTACTTGAATAGCGTGATGGCATCATTACAGCTGTCACATTATTTGGTCCTAAGGCATCAGAAGCTATAACTGCTACCAACGCAGAATCAATACCTCCCGATAACCCTAAACACACTTGGCTAAATCCACTTTTTAAAACATAGTCTCGAGTCGCAGTCACTAAAGCTAAGTAGAGTTCCTCATGAATTTCTAAGGGAGGTGCAATGTAGGGCTCAATTCTTCCTTCGTGTTCACGGGTCGAAGAGATATCTATTATCGGCAAAAGGTTTTCAGTAGTTTTATTCTCAATAGAAAGATCAGCCACAAGTGTTGATTCATAAAACCTTGAAGATCTTAAAATAACTTCTCCTACAGAATCGGTTATAAAAGAACCACCATCGAAAACAAGTTCATCTTGACCGCCAACTAAATTGACATACGCAATAGGAATATTACTTTTTTTCGAAATCTCATTTACAAGAGTCTCTCTTTCTTGCTGCTTACCTTGATGGAATGGAGAACCATTTATTGCAACAATCAATTGAGCACCTCCGTCAACAAGCGATTCGACTGGTCCATTCGGCACCCATAAATCTTCGCAAATCGCGAAACCGATGTTTACGCCTCCAATGGAAAAAAGGTTTAAAGGATCTGACCCCGATGAAAAATTTCTAACTTCATCAAAAACTTCAACATTTGGAAGATTCTGCTTTCTGTAACTTCCTAAGATTTCTCCTTGATAACAAATCGCTATTGAGTTGTATACGTTTTCTCCATCTGAATCAGCAAACCCAACAACTAGAGCACAGTTTCCAGAAATAGAAGCTAAATCATTTAAAGCGGTTTTGTTATCTGCAATGAATCCCGGCTTGAGAACTAAATCTTCAAGTGGGTAACCCGTTAATGACATCTCTCCAAATACTGCTAGATCACAATGATCCACTTTGTCTATGAGATCACGAATTAATTCAACATTTCCTTCTAAATCTCCTACAACTGGATTGATCTGAGCAAGAGCTAAGCGCAGTATTCCCATACACTCAGCGTACATAGAGAGAATGACATGTTAATTACTTTCAGTTATCCCGATAATGATTGTTCGGTGATTTTTTTATCTAAACCCTCAATTATTTGGGTTATTGCGTCTTTAGCTACGCGATCGACTAGTCCGGAGATCACTTCCTCAAAACGTTCATCAAAAGTTTCTTCAATTAATTCTTGAATAAGACTTAACGTCAATTCGCTTGATTGATAAATTCCATCGTCAGCTTCAGAACCGACAGAATCCAGTTCCTCTATAGATCCAAGTAGATCAAGAATTGAATCAAAAATCTTCTCAATCTCTTCGAACATTTCATACTCTCTTATTTCAGAGCCCTCTTCCATCATTGGAGGCATAAAACTCTCACGCATCATCGGCGGCATGAAACCATCCATCATCGGCGGCATGAAACTCTCACGCATCATCGGTGGCATGAAACCATCCATCATCGGCGGCATCTGGTGATTATGTGAATGCCGATGCCATTCATCTATATCTCTCATTAATGGTGGTAAAGGTTTAAACATTTTTAGTTCACCCTCTTTATGTTTACCACCGCGTTTTGATCGGTCTAAATGGCCATCTTGGTCAAAAAGTTCTTGTTTTTTATTACTGTTTAAAGTTTCATTTTCAAGAATCTGAGATCTATCTTGAATTGCCTGTACAGTCACTTCATCATCATCGATTGCAAAAATTGCTGCTACTGCAATAACAGCTAACAGTGCGAAAATAGCCACCCATCGAATGATCGAATCTCTCATCAAGAACTCCTTACAAGCATAAAACTAGACCACTTATAAGGACTTATCTACATATGCGTGACAGAGCAAACACTTTAAGAACTACTGTCAGTACTGAGTAAGAAAATTTTTAATATCTTGAATTAAGCCAAGGCCGAACAACAAGTATTTGTAATCAATCTTGTTACCACATAAGGATCCATATTTGCATTTGGTCGTCGATCTTCTATATATCCTTTTTGATCAAGGTGTACTTGCCATGGGATACGAATCGAAGCACCGCGGTCAGAAACTCCATAGCTGAACTGGTCGAACCTTTGAGTTTCATGTTCACCGGTTAACCGCTCTTCAGAACCAAGACCATATCCAGCAATATGTTCAGCTGGTTTTCCTTCAGCTCCCAATGATTCACAAGCAGTGATAATTGCTTCGTAACTTTTACGCATAGCTTTTGTAGAGAAATTTGTATGTGCTCCAGCTCCATTCCAATCACCCTTGATGGGTTTTGCAGCTACCGAAGCATCAACTCCAAAATCTTCGGCAACACGATAAAGAAGATAGCGAGCCATCCAAATTTGATCAGCAACTTCTACCGTATCAACTGGTCCAATCTGAAATTCCCATTGTCCAAGCATGACTTCGGCATTTGTACCAGAGATAGCTAATCCAGCATCCATGCAAGCTTTAGTGTGCGCTTCAACAATGTCTCGACCCGCAATTTCAATTGAACCAACTCCGCAATAATACGGGCCTTGTGGAGCTGGAAAACCTTCGACGGGCCAACCTAAAGGCCTTCCATCCATAAAGAAGGTGTATTCCTGTTCAATCCCAAATAGAGGTTCTTGTTTTTTATACTTTTCAAAAACTTCTACACAAGCTGCACGTGTATTAGTTGGATGCGGGGTCATTTCTCCATCTGGGAGAAGAACCTCACACAAAACAAGAACATCATCACCACCTCTAATCGGATCAGGACAAGAAAAAACTGGGTTAAGTACACAATCAGAATTGTCACCAGGTGCCTGATTGGTGCTTGAGCCATCAAAACCCCAAATTGGAAGGTCGCTAGAGTCATCAACTATCTTTGTCTTAGAACGTATATACGGCATAGGAACAGTGCCGTCGATCCAAATGTATTCAGCCCTTATTGACATGATTTTCTCCAATTTTTCATATAACAATTCTTAGTAGGTAAGTGATAAAAACATTTTTACACCACAGGAATGAGTTTCAAAGTCATTAGTTATTTGTTAACAAATTATTAACGTAAGAAAAAATAGGTTGTCCTTGAACAAATTTTCGATAATCCTTGGTGATGGACAAAATTCAAGAAAATCGTAATCATGCACAATTCGACTACGTTTTTCGGACCGTGGAGGAGCGTGGAGTTAGGCTAATACGCCTTTGGTTTACTGACGTTCTAGGCCGTCACAAATCAGTTGCGATTTCACCCGCTGAATTAGAAACAGTTTTCGAGGAAGGCCTTCAATTTGACGGTTCAGCGATTGACGGTTTTAGCAGAATCCAAGAAAGCGACGTGCTAGCTAGACCTGATCCTTCAACTTTTGAATTGCTTCCATGGGTAGCTGATGATGAAGCTTCGGGAACTATGTTTTGCAACATCACAAATCTTGATGGAACACCTTTCGCTGGTGACCCGAGACAGGTTTTACGTAGAAATATAGATTCAGCCAGGGAAAAAGGATACGAAATGTTTTGTGCCCCCGAAATTGAATTTTTCTACTTTGCTAACCAAGAAAATGGCATACAACCAATACCGTTAGATCAAGCCTCATATTTTGATTTAACAACAATGGATGTCGCTTCAGACCTCCGAAGACACACACTCCATATGCTTGAAGCTCTTTCCATACCTGTTGAATACTCATTTCATGAAGACAGTCCCAGCCAACATGAAATAGATTTACAATACACAGATGCTTTAAATATGGCTGATTCAGTGATGACTCTGCGATTAGCTGTTAAAAAAATCGCGTTAGATCGAGGCGTATATGCAACTTTTATGCCTAAACCTCTTAATGGTGTTCAGGGTTCGGGAATGCATACACACCTTTCTCTATTTAGTGAAGGAAAAAATGTTTTCCACGACCCATCAGGAAACCTCTCCTCAATAGGACAATCATTTGTTGCAGGTCTTCTATATCACGCTCGAGAGATAACCGCCATAACAAACCAATTAGTTAACTCATATAAAAGAATTAATGAGGGATACGAGGCTCCACGTTATGTTTCTTGGGCTCGTAATAACAGATCATCACTAGTTCGAATCCCAGTGCATAAACAAGATAAGCCCGATTCAGCAAGAATTGAATACAGAGCGGTAGACCCTGCTTGCAACCCCTATCTAGCATTTTCTGTAATGCTTTCAGCTGGTTTAAAAGGAATTGAAGAGAATTACGAACTGCCACCCGAAGCAACAACAAATCTCTATGAAATGAGTCGGGCAGAACAAAAAGAATTAGGGGTTGCTAGCTTGCCAGCAAATCTTTCCGAAGCTTTAGATGAAATGGAAGCATCAGAGCTAGTAAGAGAAGCACTCGGAGACCATATCTTTGAGTGGTTTCTACGAAATAAAAGAACAGAGTGGAATGAGTATCAACGTCAAGTTACACCTTTTGAAATCGACCAATATCTTCCTAACTGGTAGCAAGAAGTTTTGATGATTGAAACACTCCTAGTCTTTCCGGCACCTCCGCCCCCCGAATTATCTCAATGCCTTGATCAAAATGGTTGGGTTTGGAAAGCAATTAACAATTCTGATTCTGCTCTTGAAGACCAACCTGATGGCGGTTGGGGAGGTGGAATCATTGTTGCCGATTCTGATATTGAAGGAGCACTTACACTTTGCAAACAACTACGACAAACAGAAAACCCCTTAGTGCCAATTCTTTTGCTTACTAGTAAAGGTCAAATAAATAGCTTTAAAATAAATGAAAATCTTTTTGACGATTTCTGTATCACACCTTTTCACCCCGAAGAGTTAGAGATAAGACTCAATAACCTCTTTTTCAAGTTTGGAAAAGAATCACAACCTGAGCTTATAAATTACGGTTCGCTTATTTTAAATATCGAGACATACCAAGCAACTATCGATGACTCACCTTTAGATCTGACATATATGGAATATGAACTACTACGTTTTCTTGCTACAAGACCCGGAAAGGTATTCACAAGAGAAACACTTCTAAGTGAGGTCTGGGGTTATGACTATTACGGCGGAGGTAGAACGGTAGACGTCCATATAAGACGGCTTAGGGCGAAACTTGGCGAAGAACATGCGAACCTAATCTCAACAGTGAGATCTGTAGGTTATAGGTTTGGTCAATCTCGTTGGGGTTCTTAACTTAATCAGAAGTTTTTTCCTGCAACCAAGGATTAGATTCGCTTATTTCAAATAGTTCAGACTCTTTATGAGTTTTATCAACATCTTTTTTAACCAATCCACCAATTAAAGCTGCCGCTAAAGCTCCACTCAACAAAATTGCAACAGGCATAACTACAACAAGCAAGATAATCATGATTACGGCTCCACCCATAAATGCATTCTGCCACCATAAAACTACTTACGCTATAAGTAATAAAAAGATTAAAAGAAAATACTCTTATCTTTTATAAACCATTGCCTCAATCTCTATACAAGCACCTAAAGGCAAAGCAGCAACAGCTACAGCAGAACGTGCAGGTCTGTGTTCATCAAATACCGCACAATAAATTTCATTCATTCGAACATAATCATCCATGTCAGTTAAAAAGACAGTTGTCTTTACAACTTGATTAAGAGAAACTCCTTCAAGTTCAAGTAATTTTTTAAGATTCTCTAATGCCCTAGGTGCTTCAACATCGAGACCACCATCTACAAGAGTTCCGTCAACATGTCCTATTTGACCACTGATCATTAAAAAATCCCCTGCATGCATTGCTGGAGTGTAGGGACCTACAGGTTTACTCATATCTTCTCCTTAATTTAGAAATTATAATTACACCTTTACTGGCCTATAGGCCATTCAGGCAAAGTGCCTTTATGTATCCATGTTGCTGCAGCAACTGCAGTGAATACTGCATCAGAACCATTGATGGGGTCACCTTTGTCAGGTTCAATCTCAACATTCACTTCAGGCATTTCGCCAGCTCTAACAATTCCAAAGGACCTAACTGTTAAATCCTGCACCTCACCGTTTTCATCGACTGTAAGCGATTCTGAAGTCACCCAACTCCAAGCCATGTGAGCTGCACCTATGCAATATGATCTCAAAACTGTTTCATTTAATGGAAGTCCACAACGTACTGAAATATTGATTTGTTTTTCATCTACTTCAGCTGAAGCCGATGATCCATCAGGTGAGTAAATCGTTCCAACCTTACCAATAGCTCCACACAATAAAATTTGAGCTTCTGCCCATCCAGCTGCCCTTATCTTTGATGAAGTAGGTGGTCCATTTATATCAATTTCTTCCACTTCTATTTCTGGGGCGACTGAATGAATAGCATCAACTATCCCGGGAGTTCGAGCGACTCTTATAATCCCTTTCCCATTTTTGTTAACTCCCCCAGCGATTGGTGGTCGTTTCGGACCCAGACGGACAGAATCTTCTCTTGATAAAATTGCTAAAACAGGTCTTCTATATTTATTAGCTAGCGATCTTGCAGCTTCTGGTGCCAATGATTCAAGTTTTGACCCGAAAGCACCGCCATTAGCTAATGGTGTTGAAGGTTCGCCATCTGGTTCACACCAAGCAGAATCAGTTTCTAAATATCCTGGTTCTACCCAGTTAGTTTTAAGAACTGCATCCCATTCTCCTGGCGGTAGCTCTATTGGAGAAACCGCTTTAATAGTTGTTCGTCTGCCTTGAATCTTTTGAGAAAGATTCCTCGCCTCATCCAAATCCTCGCCTAAAGACCACCCTCCGGAGGAGTCTGGTACTGCTACAAGACAATTTGATGGTGCTGTATCAGCAGAAAAACCACCTCTACCTAAAGCAGTATCTAAGTCAATTTTTTGATTGGATCTACCTTCTATACTTGCTCTTCGAGAGGCTTCTTTTGTTTCAATAATTCCTTCTGATTTACCATATTTCTCCCAGGCCTCAACAATTGTTTGCCAACCTGTACATCTACACAAGTGCGCGTGCAAGGAACGTTTAACTTTATCGATCTCTACTTCTTCTCCATTTTTTTGAAGAGCCGCGAACCGCATAATTATCCCAGGGGTACAAAACCCGCACTGACTAGCTCCAACTTCCGAAAAAGCTTCCGCCCATTCGGTTTTTATTTCAGTATCTAGACCTTCCATTGTCGTGATTTCTCGACCTGCCACTCTTCTCACTGGAGTCACACAAGAAATTCTTGCTTGTCCATCTACTAAAACAGTGCAACAACCACACTGGCCTTGAGGACTACATCCATCTTTTGCCGAGGTAATACCAACTTGACTACGTAAAAAATCTAACAATGTAAGGTCTACATCATCAATTTCGAAGACCTCTCCGTCTACTTTGACTGTTAATTCTTTTTGGTCTTTCATAAAAGGGTCATTCTCCGTAAGTTGTTAAAACAACTAACTAGTAATCTTTACTTGTGATTACAAATAAGTTTCTTCTATCTCGCCGTCATGCGCTAATCAGCATTGCGGGTTTTACGGGTGGATTAATGCTTACTAACTGCGGAAATAAAGAAGATTCTAAAACGCTATCGCTTGGAGCGCGTTTCGCAGATGGTTTTCAAGCACCAACAATTTTTACTAGTGGTTCTCCTCAGCGCGCGCCCTACGTACTTCTTAATGAAGAAGGATGGCCTGTGTCCGAAGAAGCTCCGAATTCAATTAAATTACTTGTAAAAGAGGTTGACTCTGGAGAAACAATTTTCGATGGAAAAGTTAACCGACATGGGGAACTTGGGGTGATCCCATATTTTCCTCTAATTTTTAATCCTCCCAGATCTGGCGAATATAAAGTTGAGGGCGAAGGGTTAACTGGTCACCATCGACTACTTGTCGCTCAACCATCAGATATTCAACTAATTCAGATTGGCCAAAAAATGCCATCTATTCAAACGCCAACAATCTTAAATAATTTACAAATTAATCCTATTTGCACTAAATCATCAGGCCCTTGCACTCTTCACAAAGAAAGCCTCGATGAATCTCTATCTAAACCCACTCCCACGGCATTGCTTATCTCTACACCTCAATTTTGCCAACAGGATGTTTGTGGCCCTGCTCTAGACATCCTTATTGAACAATCAGAATTGCTAGGAGAAAAACTGTCAATCATTCACGCCGAAGTTTTTAAGGAACCTGCAAAACAAAACTTTTCAGTTACACCCGTTGTTGAAGCCTTTGGTCTTACCTTCGAGCCAAGTTTGATCGTCGCAAATAATGAAAATGTAGTTACAAGCATTCTTCACTTTGCAATGGACACCAAAGAGGTATCAAAAGCACTATCAACTGTGCTTTAAAAAGAAATCAAGAAAAAGATTTACCGCATCCACAGGTTTTTTGAGCATTTGGATTATCAATTGCAAAACCCGCTCCATTAAGCCCATCTTTAAAATCAAGAGTTGCCCCTACCAATAATTCAGCACTTGATGGGTCAACTACTACACGAACTTCATCAAAAAGCTTTTCAACATCATCTTCTGCTTTATCAGTATCAAAATACATCTCATAACTAAAACCCGAACAGCCGCCTGGTCTTACGGCAACACGCAAAGCCATTTCTTCAGTTTCCTGAGACAATAGTTCGCTAACTTTTTTTCTTGCTTCTTCTGTAAGTGTTACCATTTTTTCCTTAGAAATTTTAATATTGAGCTATTTGTATTTTAACTTAAAAAAATGCTCTAAAACAGTCCGGAGTTTAAAATTCACTAATTAGCAAATTAAAAAGTTATCTGGTTTAAGATTTTAATTGAACTAAAAAAAGGGGATAGTTATCAATAATTTTAAATGTCAAAAATGTGGAAATCTGCAGGCTGAAACTGGCGAAATACGTACAACGGGTTCAGGCCTGTCGAGATATATGAATCTGCAAAACCAGAAATTCGGTTATGTAACGTGCACACAGTGTGGTTTTTGTGAATTTTACCGCAACAATGAGAAAGACAAGGGCTGGAAGACCGTACTTGACGTCTTATCTAATTAAATTACAAAACCCTAAAGTCTTTTGAATGAAAGAAGAAACTTTATCTAAAAGGTGGCATGATCTTGATGCGCTAAGGGGTTTTGCCATGCTCCTTGGGATTGCACTTCATGCCGCTATGTCTTTTCTAGGGGGCGTTTGGTCAGTTAATGACATTCGTGCTGGTAGTGAATTTTTCTGGTGGCTTGTACTTGGTATTCATGGCTTTCGTATGCAACTTTTTTTTCTTCTTAGCGGTTTTTTCACATCAATGGTCTGGAAAAAACGTGGTTTGAATGAACTGGTTTGGCATAGATTTAAAAGAATTTTTCTTCCACTATTGATTTGCTTCGTCACAATAATCCCTTTGATGAACTGGGTTAGTGAAGAAGCAGCAGTCTCAGAATATGAAAAAACACAAAATATTGAAGACATTTGGACTCCTATCTTTACAGAGAATACGAAGGGAGTGGAATATGCGATTTCAATGGGCGCAGACATAAATGTTCGCGGTGATGAAGCCAACACGCCCTTACATCTAGCAGCTCTTCTGGGTAACCATGAAATAATCAAAGTACTTCTTGAGGCAGGTGCACAACCAGATCCGCTCAATGCTAAAGATGAGACACCTCTAGTTCTAGCTGTTTTCGCAGGGAGCACCAAAAGTGCCGACGTTCTTATCAATTACGGTGCTAACGATTTACGCACATTAGGTCAGACTTGGGATGATCTTTTTTGGTTTAACTGGGCTGGGAACGAACTTGATGACTCCAAGAAAGACAAAGATATAAAGTCTTGGTTAAACCAATTTCATCATTTGTGGTTCTTATGGTTCTTGTGTTGGATGGTTGCGGGTTTCTGCATAGTTTCAATTGTTCTACAAACAATCAGACCAGTTATAAAAAATACACCTGACTTTAAACTTCAACTTATTTGGCTATTGTTGCCTGCTTCTCTTTTGATGCAGTTAAAAATGGGCGACGGTGGGAATTACGCATCTTTTGGCCCCGATACTTTCACAGAATTTTTTCCACCAGCACACCTTCTTATCTACTACGGTCTTTTCTTTGCTTTCGGTTCAATAACTTTCGGAATAAGAACAAAAAAATCTGAACCATTAATGGATCACTTAGGTAAGAGATGGTATGTACTGCTTCCAATAACGGTTATAGGTATCTTACCTCTAGGCCTAGGAGCAACTTTTGAAGGTGATTCCTGGTTTATCGCTTCGCTTTTACAAATTCTTTATGCCTGGGGAATGTCCATTGGTCTCATCGGACTTTTTAGAAAACTTTTTGCTAAAGAAAGAAATAGTGTGCGTTATTTATCTGATGCGTCTTATTGGATGTACATTGCCCATTTACCGCTTGTTATTTCAGCCCAGTGGCTATTTAGGGACTGGGAAATTTTTTCATTTCTAAAATTTTTCCTCATCTGCATTTCAATAAGTCCGATTTTATTAGCTTCTTACCAATTATTTGTCAGATACACACCAATTGGAACCTTGCTAAATGGTAAACGAAAAAGAAAACCAGAAAACTCAAGCCCAATTATAAGTTAGTCAAGGAGGAACAATGAGTAATAAAAAAGCATCAAGCCAAAACATCAAAAATCAGATAACTGGAAGTTGCGCATGCGGAATGATTCGTTTTCGTATAACAGGAGAATTAAGAAACGTACTTAATTGCCATTGTGATCCATGCCGTCACTGGACAGGCCACTTTATGGCAGGTACATCCACTAAAATTGAAAATTTCTTTTTCGAATCTGACTCCACTCTTACCTGGTGGAACAGAACGGAAGAAGTAAAATATGGATTCTGCTCTAATTGTGGATCAAGCCTTTTTTGGGAAGACAAAGGAAGAGACAAAATAAGAGCTATAACCGCTGGGGCCCTAGACCCTCCAACAGGTCTTAAAACTGTATTAAATATTTTTAGCGACTCAGTTTCTGACTATCACCAGCTTGATGAGCGCATTAAAGCTACATCAGGCGATCTACCTTTAGATTAGAAAGCTAATAGGTCTACCTGCCTTACAAACTAACTTATTCCCCCTAATTGATAACCAGATTCTGAGGGATTTTCATCAATCCAATTTGTTCGCCAAACTTCAGCTGTCACCTCACCGACTGAAATTTCTCTGTGCTCAAAACTATTTCCACAATCGACTAAAGGTTTAACCAAAGTCGAATGACGAGGAACAGAAAAATACGGGGCACTATAACGAGATTCCTCAGTGCGATTCAAAACACGATGTGGTGTAGAAATAAAACGGCCACCAGACCACACTTCCATCAAGTCACCTATATTCACCAAAAGTGCATCCGGAGGACAGAAAATTTCAAACCATTCACCTTTTCTTGTTCGAATTTCAAGTCCTCCTAAAGGATCCGGGTGAAGAATAGTTATCGCGCTTATATCTTTATGCGGATGAATTCCTGATTTTTGGGATTTTGTCCTTGAGACTGGGTAATGAAGCAAAGTCATGTTAGTCAATGGTTCATGAAAAAAATCTAGAAGAATAGCAGGCTTTACCCCTAGTGCAATTGCCAAATGGAAAAGGAGTGTCGTTGCTAGACGGTCACAATCTTTCCAGTATGAAAGAACAGTTTCTTTCATATTCTCGACTTGTTTGACCCATTTATTTGACCCATATAGTAGGCACTCACCTTTTACAGGATTTTCCTTGGGGCATTCCCAATGAAGCTTGAAACCCTCATAAAGATCATTTTTTGTTTCTTCAAAGATTTTTTTTTCATTCGGAGAGAAAAATCCCAGTGGTATGTAGCCACGATAATTGCTTCGCGATATTAATAATTCTTCTTTAATAGAATCAGGAACGTTGAAAACGCGAATTAATAATTCTCGCATTTCAGATAAAAGTTTTTTTTCTATTCCATGACCAACTAGTATAGCGAAACCAACTTCTTCAAAGGCATCTATCAGTTCATCTGAAACTGTTCGTTTACGATCGCCATCAGTGGCCAATGCGGCGATATCTATACTTGGTAGTTCAACTTTTTTCATTTTTATTTTCGTTGCTTTTTCCTAATACAACTTGGTACATGGAAAAACGTTATTACGCAAACAAAATTTTATAGTCAAAACTTTTATGTTCTTTTTTCTCTTCGATGCTGCGAAAATATATAGAGAATGTCTTTTGTACTTAATGCTTGAAAGGAACCACATGGCCACTTTTAACGATGTTTGGAAAATAGGAATGGGTCTTCCGGAAGTAGAAGAGACAACTTTCTATGGAACAGCTGGACTTAAAGTCAAAGGTAAAGCATTTTGTAGAATCTGGAGCGAACGCGAATATGAACGAGATGAAATTACCGATACAGAAGTGTTAGTAATTTTCTGTGAGCTAGATGAGAAAGAAACACTTATTGAACAATACGATGGTGTGCTCTTCAGCACCCCTCATTACGACGGTTCTGACAATCTTCTAGTCAGACTGACAGATGCAACAGCAGAACAACTAACTGACTTTCTTGACATTAGTTATCTGATAAAAGCACCACCATCATTAGCAAAACAAATTGCTGAGTAAAAATTCGACTGGATGTGGATAGGACTATTCCCATCTCTTAATTAAAAAGGAAAAAAATGAATAACCGAAGTGAAATTTACGTTGATGGAAACTGGGTTGCATCAAGTGGAACAGAAAATATCGACGTAATAAACCCTTCAACCGAAGAAATTATTGGATCAACGCCAGCAGGCACAAAAGAAGATGTTGATTTAGCCGTTAAGGCAGCAAAAGAAGCTTTTCAGGGATGGTCAGAAACCTCTCTTGAAGAAAGACTCTCTTATATAGAAAACCTCGCCGCAAAACTCGGTGAAAGAAGTGCTGAAATTGGTGAACTTATCTCCCAAGAAGTAGGTATGCCTGGAAAAATGTCAATGATGATTCAAGCAGGTCTGCCAGCAACTACGACTGCCAGTATTTCAGGTACAGCTAGAGAGTTTCCATTCGAAGAAACCATTGGTAGGTCACTAGTAACACGCGAACCTATTGGGGTAGTCGGCTGCATTACTCCTTGGAACTATCCTCTTCATCAAATAATGGCTAAAGTTGCTCCAGCTATGGCCGTGGGTTGCACAGTGGTTCTTAAACCGAGCGAAGTTGCCCCATTAAACGCATTTCTTTTAGCTGAAATAATTGACGAGTTAAATTTTCCAAAAGGTGTCTTTAATCTTGTCTCAGGGGTCGGACCTGTAGTTGGAGAAGCTATTGCAGCCCATCCTGATGTTGACATGGTCTCTTTTACAGGTTCTACGCGCGCCGGTACACGAGTAGCTGAAATAGCCGCAGCGAACGTAACTCGTGTACACCAGGAACTTGGAGGTAAATCTGCAAATATTATCCTTGATGATGCAGACCTTTCAGCCGCTATTCCTTCTGCGGTAGGAGCTTGCTTTCTAAACTCAGGACAAACTTGCAGTGCGTTGACACGTCTACTCGTCCCTTCAAGCAAAATGGAGGAAGCAGCAGAACTAGCTGCTCAAGCAGCAGCCGGATTCACAGTCGGTCCTGCTGATGACGAGACAAGTAAATTAGGACCTCTGGTTTCTCAAATGCAATGGGATCGAGTTCAAAGTTACATTCAAACAGGAATAGATGAAGGGGCGACACTGGTTACTGGAGGCTTAGGAAAACCTGATGGACTGGATTCTGGCTATTTTGTCCAGCCCACAGTATTCGCTAATGTTAAAAATTCAATGAAAATAGCGCAGGAAGAAATCTTTGGTCCCGTTCTTTCAATAATTGGCTATGAAGATGACGACGATGCTATTCAAATAGCAAATGATTCTGATTACGGGTTATCTGGGGGTGTTTGGAGTTCAGACAATGAACGAGCTTTAAAAGTAGCTAAAAAGCTTAGAACTGGTGAAGTTGATATGAATGGTTCGTTTCTAAATACTGATGCACCTTTTGGTGGATATAAAAAATCCGGCAACGGTAGGGAATTAGGACGTTTCGGAATGGATGAATTTGTGGAAGCAAAGCAAATAAATCTACCCCTTTAAAAATAGTATTTCTTATATTTGATTTTGAATTAATACCCCTACGCCGGCTACGGCTAAAACAGCAATCCAAGAAATAAATCCGAGCAATAATGGTTGACGACCAAGATTTTTTAATGCCTTAAGACGTATCCCAGCTCCCAAACCAAACATTGCCATTGTTATAAGAAAATTTCTTATATTTCCGATCGTTTGAATAAAATCTTCAGAAAAAACTGAAGCAGATCGCATTGCTGCCGCCGCGATAAACCCAAGAATAAAAATTGGTAATGGTAACTTCCATTTTTGTAAATTTTCTGACTTTTTATGTTGCTTGAAAGCTACAAACATAAGTAAGGGTGCAAGCATTAGAATCCGACACATTTTTACTAATACAGCAGAGTCCAAAGTATCTTCGCTCACAACAGAAGCAGTAGCAACTACTTGACCCGTGTCGTGAACTGATAATCCAACCCACCACCCAAATAAACTCTCATCAAAATCAAAAATTGCTTGAACTATTGGAAAAACTAGAACAGCAATAGAACCGAACAAGGTAACTAAACCAACTGCATAACCCGTTTCCTCTTCATCTGCTCTACTCAAAGGTTTCATAGCAGCAATCGCGGACACTCCACATATCGAATACCCTGAAGCGACAAGAAGTGCTAACGGTTTATTAATTGCAAAAATCTTACCGATTTTTTGAATACCAAAAAAAACAATTATTACAACTCCAATTACTATTAAAATCGCGACCGGACTGCCAATCTCAGTAATTTCTGAAAACACAAGTCGAAAACCTAATAGACAAATACCTACCTTCAATATGTACCCAGAAGCTAAGTCCAAAGAAGGTTTTGCCCACGAACCAAGGACGCCAAAATTAGCCAATAAAACTCCGATGACCAGTGAAATAACCGGTGAAGATATTCGATCATTTAAATTACTAATTGCCTCTGCGATGATTGCGACAGCAAATATTAAGAAAATTCCATAAATATTTTCTCGTACCCATTTAATCAAACGATTCAAAAGTGACTTGTACATATTGTCTGTTATTTTAAATGCAGATACATCACTGCCCTTTTATATGTAGGCCGCCCGGGGCTCGAACCCGGCACCTTGGGATTAAAAGTCCCCTGCTCTACCCGATGAGCTAGCGACCCAGAATTTAGGCTAGCCGCTTATCAATATATTCATGTTGAAATAAGACTGATTATAAAGAAAGCTAAAAATCGATTAACAATCACTAATTAAATGATTCCTTCTAACCTCTTAATATGAGATTAACTTTTTTTGTTCTCTTGGGGATTGTTGTAGTTAGTTCACTCATCTGGTTTGGAGCTATAGACACTGATAACCGTGTAAAAGAACTACAGCTAACCGCACCAACAACAACTACAACAACTACAACAACTACAACAACTACTGTTACGACAACAATATTGTCACCTATTGGAACTCTGCCTTTTATAGAAATAGAAGGAGAAGTTAATCTCGATTATTCATCTTCTATCAGTACTGTCGGGTTAGATACCGTTACATTCGGCATGACTGTAAAAAATGCTCAAAAAGCGGCTGGAACAAGATTTTCTCCTGTAACCCCAAGAAGTGAATGCTTTTTGGCAATTCCAGATAAAGGACCTAAAGGAATTACATTCTGGATTATAGAAAGCACTGTTGAACGTATTGATATTGATAATGAATTGATTAGGACGCGTTCTGGGGCTGGTATCGGAGATACAGAGTCTTTAATTTATGAATTATTTGGGGAAAAAATAGAAACAAAAATACTCCCTGAATCTTCCGAAAAATTACTCGTTTATGTACCTAGTGATTCTTCTGACAAAAACTTCCGAGTTGTTTTTAAAAGTGATGGCAGACTTATAACCAGATTATGGTCGGGCAGACTACCTTGGGTTGAAATGACTGAAATCTGCTAATTGCTGAATTTTTCTTCAAGAAGATCACTTTCAAATTTTTCACAATTAACAAACAAGGATCCAAAACCAGCAACTTCGCTGTATCCAGTTTCCAAATCTAAATTTTTTTGCCAACTAATAGCACCAGCCGTTATCTCAAAATTGTCAACTAAAAGGTCTAATGTTTCATTTAGTGACGCTTCAAACATCGTTGAACCGTTTTTCAACAAACCTACGTAGGGTTTCCCGGCAAAGGCTTGGATAAGTGCTTCTGTACTCTCTCCAGTTTTAGTATCTTCTCCATTCCCTATAGCTGCTACTTCTCCTAACTTAGTTTTGTAACAAGTGAATGCCATCTCAAATTTCTGACTTCCTATCTGTATCCAACCATTAGAAGCTTCTGAGTTTTCTTCTTTGACTTTTTGGATTTCTTCTAACTTTTCTACTGTAATTTTGCTACTTGCACATGAAGAAAAAATCCAGATAAGAAAAAATAAAATCAATAAACGTAAGTAATTATTTTTCACAAACAAAACCATATTGTTAAATCAGAATCTCTAAAATTTTGCCATTAATGAAACGCCAGTCGAATTTTTCTAAAAAATTACTTTCAATAGTTAAGCCATTGGGATCTTCAAGCACTAAAGCCATTTCATTTCTTCTTTGGAATATAGTAACTTCTGCCAAGTTCCAGTTGGATCGAGCTATTTTTTCTAATTCTGGAAATGTTTTATTGAATTTAAACTCACTCAAATCAGGCGACTTACCTTTCGGAGGAAAAAAGCAGATTTTTTCCCACTTACCAGGGCGCTCAGACACAGGTAATCTTAATTTTGCTTTCTTTAAACGGGATAAAAGTTCGCGACCGTCTATTTCAATAGCTCCCAAAATAATTGCCTGATCTCTAACTTCTTTTGGAACGTCATAATGATCACCTTGAAATGACATAAGACGAAGTCCTAATATCTCAGCAAAATCGTGTAATTCAGACAAATTATCATCACTAGCAAGATGGGCCCATAAGTTACCCTTGTAAGGCCAAATTGCTTTATCAACTACTACTGCCATTCCACATGTTGTCTCCAAAAAATGAAAAAAGCACGCCAAGGAGAAATTCTTTCCCAGCAACTAAAAATACTTAATTTGATGACACAATTATCAAATGAGTGATGCTGAAAAAACCTTCACCACTATCAAATTTTCACCGGACTGCGAAATTGAAGAAATTTCTAGAGTCGCTCTCGCCGCAGTCCTAAGAATCCACAAAATCGACCCTGCTCTGATCAGCAAATTAGCTGTTTCTCTTCAACAAGAAATAAAAAAAATTTCTGCAAAAGCATCGTTTGTAGAAGTTGAATTTCAGCCTAGTGAAAACAAAATTTCTGCTGAAGTAAGAGCAAATGGTAAATCACGCACAATTAGCGCTAGCTGGTAGTTGTCGTCTTGCGACCAGCCACGACCCCTCAAGTGCATAAGCTGAAACTCCGGACCAACTAAATTCACTATTAGTCGACATTAAATCAACAACTTCTTCCGGAGAAAGGTAAATAGGCGTATCAGAACCTCTACTACTAACCCAAACTAAAAAACCTTCTGCTTTTAGACATCTCTCTATCTCTTTAGGGAAAAGAATCATATTCATCGCTAAAAAGACATCTATCGAATTACTAGCAAACGGAAGGCGACTACCATCAGCACAAACTTGTGGTGTTTCAAGTACAACAGAGTTTTTAATCATTTCTTTTGAAATATCTAGCGCAACTACATTTTCAAATTTATTCACTAATATTTGCGTAGCCAAACCTGTACCTGCTCCTAGGTCCACAACTCTTTTCCCGTGAACTTCACCTCTTTCGAAAGCATCTAAAACTGGAACTCCTCTAGCAGGAATATTTCGAGTAGTTGACCAGTCAGCAGCTTTTTCGTCAAACAATTTCTTTACTTCTTCTGCCAAATTAGAATTCCATTCGTTTTTGTAAACAACGTCTCGGGTGATATCCCTCATTCGCGAATTAGAACCTGTATCCCTAACGGATTTAGAACGCGGGTGAATTGTTGGAAGATAAGTTATTTTCAAATCTCTTACCTTCCGGAAGAACCAAAACCAGTTTCTCCTCTTTCTGAATCTGGTAATTCTTTGACTTCTTGAAAAATGCACTCTTCAACTTTTTGAATTACTAGTTGAGCTATTCTTTCGCCTTTATTGATCTCAAAGGCATCGTTCGGATCAGTATTAATCAATAAAACTTTTAACTCTCCGCGATAACCCGAATCAATAAGACCTGGCGTATTCAAACACGTGATTCCATGTTTTAATGCCAAACCACTTCTAGGTTGAACAAACCCAGCAAATCCTTCAGGTATAGCTATTGCAATGCCTGTTGATATAAGAGCTCTTCCACCACCTGGATCTAAAACTATAGATTCTGCAGCAACCAAATCTGCTCCAGCATCACCAGGTTTTGCATAAACAGGGATAATTGCATCGTCGATTAATCTAATAATTGGAATATTCAGCATAAATATGACCTTACTTGCACTTCTTAGTGAATAACCGACACATCAAGCCCGTATGCTCAAATCTGTGCTGGCTTGGATTGATTTAGAAATGACAGGGTTAAACCCAAAAGAAGATGTAATTGTCGAGATTGCAACTTTACTTACAAACGACGACCTCGAAGAAATTGCAGCTGGACCAAACTTGGTTATCAATCAGCCATCTCAAAAATTAGAAAATATGAGCAAACATGTCGAGCAAATGCACACTTCCAGCGGTTTACTTGATGAAATTTCAAAATCAACAACAAGCCTTTCAATGGCAGGTGAAAAAACTTTAGAGTTTTTAAAAGATCACATTGAAAAAGCGGGAACTGTTCCTTTGTGTGGTAATTCGATTGGTACCGATAGAAGATTCTTGTCTGAAGGTCTTCCGGATTTAGCATCTTTCTTTCATTACAGATCAATTGATGTATCCACTATCAAAGAACTCGCCAAACGCTGGAATCCAGAGATTATAAATTCTGCTCCGAAAAAAAATGGAGGACATCGAGCCTTAGACGATATTCGTGAATCAATAGAGGAACTCCGTCATTATCGTGAAAACCTTTTTATAAAACCATGAATGAAAATACTCCAACAGAGACGGATTCTCCGCGCCCAATGAGACAAGAACAAGAACCAGCTTCAAAGGAAATTACGGAAGTCGCTAAAGGTATTTACAGATTTCAACTTCCGATTTCAATGCCTGGATTGGGACATGTTAATTGTTACGCACTTGAAGACAGCAAAGGCTTGTCATTAGTGGACCCAGGGTTGCCTGGCGACGAATCTTGGAATGCCCTTGAATCTAGACTTAAAGATTTAGGAACTAATTTTAATCACGTGCATACAACGATAGTTACCCATAGCCACGTTGATCATTATGGTGGAGTTCACAGACTTAGAGATGATTATGATGTCGAAGTTCTCACCCATTCGTCTTTTTCATCAGTTTTTGGTAATGACGACATTATGGAAAATCCTGATGCAGCTTCACTAGACCTAGCTGATGATGAAGATATCGAGAAACTTCGTGAAATGCTTAGCAGGCCAACTCCATGGGGTACGAAAAGAGAACCCCCTTCAATCGAAGAGTTAAGAAAGTGGAGTGGCAGTAATACAGGTGCTGATTCAAAGTCTTTTCAAGTACCTAAACCATCCTTGACTGTCGAGGACTCCGAAGAGATAACTATCGGTGGAAGGACATGGTTGGCTCTTCACCTTCCGGGCCATACTCATGATCATCTATGTTTATACGATCCAGTCGACGGGATTTTCTTGTCAGGAGATCACGTGCTACCAACCATCACTCCACATATAGGGGGTATGGGAAATATGGAAGATCCTTTAGCTGTATTCTTTAATTCTTTAGAAAGAACAAAAGAATTTTCGCAAGTTACTCTTGTTCTCCCAGCTCACGGACACCCTTTTACTAATCTTGTTGAAAGAACAGATGACATTATTCAACATCACGTAGATCGATTGCAGTTAATCAGAGAAACAGGGGATTCGATCGGTGAAGCCTCAGTGAACGATTATATGAAACACTTATTTAAAGAAAGATCTTGGGGTGATATGGCAGCTAGTGAAACTTATGCCCATCTCGAACATCTAAGAATTCTTGGCGAAGCCACGCCTAAAGAAGAAAAGGGCTTAAAAACCTATAAATTCGCTTGATTTAAAGCATTATCTAACATTTATCGAATTTTATCGAAAAATAAGTTGACAAAATTCACTCAAAGGTGTTGAGTGGTCACGCAGCGTAGTTTTGGTAAACTTGTTTTATTGAACTGCTCAGCAGTTTTAAAAAGAAAGAAAATTAGCATGAATAACAGCATTCGCAATCATTACGGACATCAAACCGTTGATCATGCTTTGACCTCGCACGTACTTACACCTGTTAATCCAGTAGCTCTATCAAAAGAGACAATTTCATTCTGGTTCAACAAGTACGGATTTTTCACCATAAAGCGGCCCTGGGAAACAACTAGCTAAATAGCTAAAACGCAGAAACCATGGCCGCCGGAAAATCCGGCGGCTTTTTTCATTTTTGAGATTAGTTCTAAAAAGGAGTAAAAAATGTTTGCAATAGAATTCAAAACAGAAGCTTGGAGAGAAAATGCGGCGTGCTCTCAACTTGGCGTGCCCACAGAAATTTTCTTCTCTGAAGATCTAGGAGACATAGCTCAAGCAAAAAGAATTTGTGCAGAGTGTCCTTCGCTTGCATTGTGCTTGGAGGCAGCTATAGAACGAAACGAACCTTGGGGGGTTTGGGGCGGTCAACTATTCCGAAAAGGAAGAATTTTAGCGAACAAGCGTGGAAGAGGAAGACCACGCAAAGTCTCTAGGCCTGAAGAAGATCTTCCAATTATACCTATACCTGTTCATCTGCAGTCTGCCCTCCGTTCTGCTTGATGATCGGCCAAATCAAATAGGGGTGACGATTTAACGAACCTCGATTTGTTAAGGCAGTTTGGGAGATGACCTTATGCCTATAGTCGTAATGGTCATCTCCCGACTACCTTTATAGATGTGAAAAAAGTTTTATTGATATTTCTGATAACCGCAATTTCTTGTAGTGGTATAGAAAGCATTGAACCTCTTGATGAAAATGTCTTAAATCAATCCTTTGAAACGGAAAATGGATTTAAAACCCTTAAAGGCATATACGAACAAAATAATCAGCCTATGGTAGTAAACCTTTGGGCCACATGGTGTACTCCTTGTTTAGAAGAAATGCCATTCTTCGAAACAGCTCACCGTAAATACGGGGGAAAAATAGACTTTATAGGTATAAATATTAGTGATTCTCCAACTAGAGCTAAACAAAGAGCTGAGGAACTTCACATTTCTTACCTTTTAGGTAAAGACCCTGACGGAAGTTTTACTAAATCCTTAAAGGCAATCGGATTACCTGTAACTGCTTTCTTTAATGCTGAAGGCAAATTATCAACAGTCCATCAAGGACCTATAAGTCAAGAAACCCTTGATAAATCAATAATGGAGCTGTTAGATGCTTGATATAGAACTAGTACTTCCTTTCAGCCTCGGTATCGTCACAGCAATTAATCCATGTGGTTTTGCAATGCTTCCTACTTGGCTCGGATACTTTATTGGCAAAGACACTGCTGACAAACAAGCGCGACCAGAGCAAGTTATAAGAGGTTTATGGGTCAGTCTTACCCTCACAGCAACATTCGTAGGTGTTTTTGGTTTTCTTGGATTTGTTATATCTCACCTGGTTAACGAAGAAACGATCGCACAAAAAACTCCGTGGATAACTGTCGCCTTAGGAATACTTCTAATTCCGTACGGATTTTCTCTCTTGTTCAAAAAGAATAAAAAACTGTTCCCGTCTTTCAACCGGAGAGGTCCAAAATCAAATGAAATGTTCTCAGTAATTGGGTTCGGTATTTCCTATGCAATTGTTTCAGTCGGATGTTCAGCCCCTCTCTTTTTACTACAAATCTCAGGGAGTTTTAGCAGAGAAGGAATTATTCAAGGGACAATAATTTTTCTTGCTTACGCACTCGGATTAGGAGCTGTTGTAACCGTGACGACTCTATCTTTAGCTTTGGCAAGAGGAGGTATCGTCCGCAATCTCCGAAAATTACTGCCTTATATTGATCAAATAGGGGCCCTGGCTCTATTAACCGGTGGTGCATATTTGTGTATCTATGGAATTTACGAAATCCGAACTTTAAATTCTCCTGGATCAGGAGCTAATCCAATAGTTGAAAAAATTAGTGAACTGCAATCACATTTGACTATTTGGATTTCAGAAGTTGGTGGATTAGAAATAGGTTTGGCTTTGTGGCTCACAGTAATAACTTTCGTACTCTGGGGTTTAAACCCAGCATTTACCGGTACCGCAAAAAATTATCTTAGGTTTTCTCTTTTAGGAATTTGGCTTCTTATCGAAGGTGTTATATATAAAGGAGTACTAGTTATCAGGCCAGTAATGAATGTAATTTTAAAATGGCCAGAAAGAATAAATCATTGGTTTGACAGGCCTGAAAGATGGGCCGTTCCCTTTGAGGTCCTTGTTTCGATAATTTTTCTTCTGATTGTTTCTTTAAGCTGTTCGGCTTTTATTAAAGAGAAAAAAAGATGAGAGAAATCAAACAAATTCAAAATTTTACTGATCTTCTTTCAACTCCTCAAATAACCGAAGAAATCGAAATTCGATCTTCTTTTGGTATCTGTGCCCTACACGGAGGTGGCCTAGAAAGAGCTACTGAAGCTGTGGCTCGAGATGTAGCTAAAAGTACCGATTCTTCTTACTATGCTGTCTTACAGCCTGAGGGGTCAAGGTTGCATTTGTCGTCTAAATATTTTGACCCTAAACAGTCTTTGAAACTAGATCAGTTTTTAAAAAATATTGACTCAGTTATATCAATTCATGGATATGGAAAAGAAGATGATTTTTGGGCTTTGCTTCTCGGGGGAAGCAACAGAGAAATGGCTTATCATCTTGCAGGTTCATTGAGAGGAGTCCTCCCAGAGGAATACCGTGTGGTTGATCAAATAGATCAAATTCCACTACATCTGCGTGGTCTACACCCTAACAATCCAGTTAATTGTCCGACTAACGGAGGTGTGCAAATTGAAATACCACCTGGTTTAAGGTGGAATAGAGAATATAATTTTTGGTCAGATGCCGATGGAACCCCACGTTCAGAAGATTTAAACCTACTTATTGAAGGACTAGTTTCAGGTATTAATAGCTGGCAAGAAAAAAGGAATTAACTCACACATTATGGTGACAGTCGATTGACAATCCATCCTTCAAAGGTCAACTCATAACCTATTCGATCATGCAGCCGGTTTTGTCTTCCCTGCCAAAATTCGATGAAATTTGGCGAAACTTTATACCCACCCCAATGACGAGGTCTTGGGACTTCCAAACCGCGCCACTTTAATTCCTGAGTTTCAAATGCAACATCTAATTCTTCTCGACTAGAAATTACGCTGCTTTGATCAGAAACTAAAGATCCTATTTTGCTCTCATAGGGTCTCATCGCCCAATATTCATCTGACTCATTTTCAGAAATTTTTTCTGCTACTCCTTCAACTAATACCTGTCGGCGTAATTCATTCCAGCTAAAAGTAAGGGAAACTTTTTTATTAGTTTTAATATCGTTAGCTTTTTTACTCTCGTAATTAGTAAAGAAAACAAATCCATCTTCACGAACTTCTTTTAAAAGAACATTTCTTCCGCTGGGAGAAGTATTTTTATCAACAGTACTTAAAACCATTGCGTTGGGTTCCGAGTAACCAGCTTCTTCTATTTCCGAATACCAAATTTTAAATTGGTCAATTGGGTCACTAACTAAATCATCTTCACGAAGACCACGATTTTCATATTCTTTACGTACCTGTCGTAAATCCATATAAATGGTCTATCAAAATAGTCAGCTACTACAAATATCAAGATGTAATGTTTGCTGCATGGGCAAATATGATTTTTTCAGAGTTGGAATTGGCGGCTCTATAGGGGCAGGTCTTCGCTGGTTCGTCATAGAAAACACTACAACGCAAGTTTTCCCGTGGTCTACTCTCTTAATCAATCTTTTTGGATGCGCAGCTCTTGGGGTGCTTATAGGAAAAAAATTAGAAAAAAAGTCTCTACTCACTTGGGGTGTAGGTCTTTGCGGCGGCTTAACAACTTTTTCGACATTTTCGCTGGAAATAGCATTACTGTTTCGTGACAACGAGGTTTTTATTTCTCTTTGTTACCTATTTATTTCTTTATTTGCAGGAATGTTTCTGTTTAAAAGTGGTTTAAAAGTGTACGAGAATAAAAGATGATCGTTCTACCTTTTCTGGCTCTAGCAGCTATAGGAAGTGTTATCAGATGGAAAGCATCAAAAATTTTTGGCACCTATAAAGGAACATTTACCGTTAATACAGTCGGTTCATTTTGTCTAGGTCTTATTACTGATTTAAATGACCCGATGTTAACAATCATCGGTGTCGGAGGACTTGGTTCACTGACAACCTTTTCTGCTTTTTGCGCCAATTTAGATTCTTTATCCAAAAGAAACTACCGAGCTAGTTTTATATATTCGTTACTTACCATTGTCTCTGGTGTACTAGCAGCAACAGTTGCTCTAAATATTTAAATTATCAATTAATAATTTTTATACCTTGCATATAAGGCAAAAGAGGGTCGGGGATTTGAATACTGCCATCTTCTTGTCTATGTGTCTCTACAATCGCAGCCCACACACGTGGTACCGCCAAGCCTGAACCATTAAGAGTGTGAATAACCGATGTTCCTTTCACTTCCTCTGCCCGATATCTAACATTTGCTCGACGTGCCTGATAATCACTAAACCAAGAAACCGATGAGACCTCAAGCCACTGTTCAACGCCAGGAGCGAAAACTTCAATATCAAAAGTTCGGGCTGAAGAATTTCCTAAATCTCCTGCACATAAATCGAGAATACGGTAACTCAGACCCAAATCTGCAATTGCTGACTCTGCTCTAGAAAGTATGTCTTCATGGACTTCTTGAGCCTGTTCTGGAGTTGCGTATGCAAGTAACTCAACTTTGTCAAACTCATGCACTCTTAGAAGACCTCGTGTGTCTCTACCAGCCGAACCTGCCTCGCGTCTAAAACAGGAAGTATGAGACATTAACTTCATTGGCAATTCGCTTTCACTAATAATCTCATCACGGGCATACGACGTAAGCGGAACCTCAGCTGTAGGTATAGCCCAAAGGTCATCTCTCTCAAGATGGTATGCGTCATCCATGAACTTTGGAAGATGTCCAGTGGAGACCATAGTTTCTGTCAAAACGAGAGTAGGAGGTCTTATCTCACGGTACTCATCGGCATTTCGGTCTAGTCCATACTGGATCAACGCGCGGCACAATGTAGCTCCCAAACCGGTATACATAGCAAACATGGATCCAGAAAGCTTGGTTGCTCTTTCCACATCAAGAATGCCTAGGGTCTCTCCAATTTCCCAGTGAGGGACGCGTTGGCAATTATCCCAATCCCTTTCACCTTGCCCTTCAACTCTTACAACTACATTATCTTCCGCACTTTTACCATCTGGACATTCTTCAGCAGGAAGGTTTGGAACTCTTAGTAATAATTCTCGTATTTCTATAGATAAATGATCACATTCATCGCTGAGTGCCTCTTCTTCTTCTCGCATTTCACGACTGGACTCTTGAAGAGGAGTAGCTTCATCTTCTTTTCCAGATTTACGTAGATCACCTACTTGTCTTGAAAGTTCCTTAATTTCATTACGTAATTGATCTCGTTTTTCAGTAGTTTTCCGGTATTTTTCATCCAATTCAATTATGAGGTCTAAATCAGTTGTATCTTCCCCGCGCCTAGAAATCGATTGTTTAACCGAAATCGGGTCATTACGTAATAAACGAATATCAATCATTAGAACTAAATTATCCTTTAAAAGGGCCAGCCTTAAACTTATTTTAATGTTTATTGAATTTCAGGTTGAGATCGTCCTTATATTCTGATTTCTAGTGTGTTCTCGAGCGAAAACATAGAACTTGAAAACAATAATTGACCACAAATAAAACCCACCAATCAATTTCATTATTAAGCCAGCTGCTTGTTGATCTGATTGAACACTTATTCCCCACATTAGATAACCGTCATCGTAGTGTCTATAAACATTGCCTTCAGCAAAGGTTAGCCATGCCGCAGGAATAGTAGGAATAATTGACATGAGAAACAAATAGAACATTTGACCTGGAAGAGATAGACGAAGTTCTGGTATAGGAGAAACTACTGGAATCCACATCAAAATCGCTGTAGTAAATAATAAGAGATGAATCAAATAGTGGAAAGCACCCGAATCAGCTGAAAACTGTACAAAACCACTCCAATGAGTCAAAGCTACCAATGCATTGAAAGTCAAACCTGCAGCCACTGGATGAGAAAGCTTTCTAATTATTCTTGCAGTAAAACTGTCGCTAACTACTAAAAGTCGGGCTAACCATACTGGTATAGAAAGTAGAAAAAGTGGGGGCACTACAAAAGTAATTAAAAGATGTTGAAGCATATGTGCCGAATACAAGTGATCTTCAGCAATATCGTGTAGAGGCCAATCCGCTGAAATTAATAACAAAATTATTGCAACAATAAATGTAATTTTTTGCTTGCGGGTAACTACTTTTTGACCTGAAGTAACAACTTTTGGACCAATAATTTTAATAGCCCAAAATCCAAGTGAGAAAATAGCGATTACAAGTAACCAAACCTCTGGATGGGCCTTCCAAACCCAAGGATTTATTGAACTTAAATCCCTCATGTTCGAGTCCGGACTATGACTATTAAATTAAACACTTCGATCTAGAAAAAACAGTAGTATTTTCAACCTTTATGCCAAAACTCAAAAACAGTTAAAGCAATGGCATATACAACGGTCGCTAAAACCAGTCCTGCAACGAAAAACTTCGTAAACAAAGGACTATCAAATCGAAGATGCATAAACCAAGCTGCTACGTAAAAGAACTTAATGACCATCATGATCATTAGTAGAGGTATTAAAATATAACCGGGCATTCCTTCAAAGAAATAAGTAGCGACCTCTAAAGCAGTTATTACTCCAAGAATTATCGCAATCTGAATATATTTATTGTCTGAAGGATGATCGTGTTCTTCTTCAGCGTTATTCGGAGCTTCAGAATTCTCAATTTCCGTTTTACTCAATTGTTAACTCCTAATTTCAACTTGTGGGTGAAGGAACTAGATAAATGACTGTAAAAATGAATATCCACACTACGTCTACAAAGTGCCAATATAAACCAACAATCTCTAACGTTTCCGATGATTCACGTTTAAGGTTGCCGCGCATTGAAGAAACATAAAGTGACATCAACATCACGATTCCTATGCTCACATGAACTCCATGGAAGCCTGTAAGTGTAAAAAACGCTGATGAAAATGGGCTTGTTGAATAACCAAGTCCTTCTCTTAAAAAAGTAGTGAATTCATAAACTTGTCCACCTATGAATAAGGCTCCAAGTAAAGCTGTTGTGAGAAGCCATAGTCGGGTATTCCTATAGTCCCCTCTTTGTAATGAAGAAAGAGACAAAACCATAGTTAGTGAACTCATTAATAAAACGAAAGAACTAACTGATGTAAAAGGTATGTCGAAAATATCTCCTGGAGCTGGACCATCGGCAAAACGGCTTCGATAAATCAAATAGGTGGAAATTAGCCCACCGAACAGTAAGCATTCAGAGCCTAAAAAAACCCACATTAAAAGTTTGTTATTTGACAAACCTGTTCCAACGGAGTGTTCATTTTCAGTCAACTGAAACCTCCTCTGTTATATCATCAGTACTTTCTTCATGATGATCACCATGACTTCCTTCAGGATCATCCGGAGGTTCAAATGCCCATGCGTAAATAGACATTAAAATCATGATTCCACCAGGTACGCAAAGCCACAGACTGTAAATCAGACCATAGCCAATAAATGGGAACCCTAATGCAAGCACAAGAGGCCAATAAGAAGGTGATGGAAGATGGACATCTGTTGCTGAACCGTCTTGGCATACTTCTTCTGCCGAAGCAATTCGAGTTATTTTCCCGTTCTCGTCTTTTCCATATTTTCTGTGCCAAAAATCGTCAAGTTCTTCAATATTGGGAACTTCATCAAAATTATGTATTGGTGTTGGATTGGGAGTAATCCATTCAAGGCTTCGAGCATCCCAAGGATCCGGACCGATAGGTGGTTGACCTTTTGCTTTTTTCGCTGAAGCATAGATATTGATTAAAAATAGTAAAACACCCAAACCTATTATGAAGGATCCAATTGTTTCAACCATGTTCCACAATTCAAATCCAAAACCTGGACTGTAGGTATGAATCCGTCGTGACATTCCTTGCAAACCTAAAATGTGCATAGGACCAAAAGTTAAATTAAATCCAATTAGCATCAACCAGAAATTCAATTTTCCTAATTTCTCACCAAGCTTGTGGCCAAATACCTTAGGCCACCAAAAATAGAAACCGGCAAAAATTCCAAGAAGCGCTCCTCCAAATATTACATAGTGAAAGTGGGCAACTATGTAGTAAGTATCAGTTTGTTGAGTATCTGCAGGTGCAACTGCGTGTGTTACACCGGAAAGACCGCCAACTGTAAACATTGAAACAACGCCTGTAGCAAACAACATTGGGGTATTGAATAATAATTTTCCTCCCCACATTGTTGCCATCCAATTTAAAATTTTCACACCAGTTGGAACAGCAATAAACATCGTTGAAAGGGAAAAAGCAGCTACCGAAATTGGTCCTATACCTGAAACAAACATGTGGTGAGCCCAAACCCCCCATCCCATAAAACCAATTGCGATTCCTGAGAAAACCATAAATGGATATCCAAAAATGGGTTTGCGAGAAAAAGTCGGAATAACTTCTGAGATAATTCCAAATGAAGGAAGTATCAATATATACACCTCTGGATGTCCAAAAATCCAGAAAAGGTGTTGCCATAATAAAGGATCAGCTCCCAGTACGGGATTAAAGAAATTTGATCCGAAATTTCTATCAAATAAGAGCAAAAATAAGGCGACTGTTATAACAGGTACTGCAAAAACCAAAAGAAATTGAACAACTAAAATCATCCAAGTAAAAACTGGCATTTTGAATAAGGTCATACCGGGTGCACGCATATTAAGAACTGTGACAATCAAATTCATAGCTGACACTAACGAAGCAATACCAGTTATTTGGAGTCCTATGGCGTAAAAGTCCATCCCGTTACCAGGTGAAAAAACAATCCCCGTGTTTGGCGCATATCCAAACCACCCACCGTCTGGGGCGTCTCCGAAAATCCATGCTGTGTTGAGGAAAATACCACCGGCTAGAAACACCCAAAATGACAAAGCGTTTAATCTAGGAAAAGCTACATCTCTAGCCCCGATTTGAAGGGGTAATAAATAATTAGCAAATGCGGCAGCGAGGGGCATAATGACCAAAAACACCATTGTTACACCGTGCATTGTGAACATCTGGTTGTACATATCCGCACCGAGAACAGTTCCATTTGGTGTCGCTAGCTGCAAACGTATTAATAAAGCCTCAATGCCGCCTATTAGAAAAAAGAAAAGAGCTGCCGCGCCATAAAGTATGCCAATTTTCTTATGGTCTACAGTTGTTACCCAATCCCGCCAGCCATTGCCTCCCTTTGGTCTTGTGTATACACCTAGAGGTTGGTGATTTGTCTGATCGTCAGATATTGGTTCCACTTGTGGTTCTATTGTTTGTGTCATCACTCGACCTCCGTGGCAGCAATAGTCTCAATCGTTGGTTTGTCTCCTAATGTCTGTAGATAAGCAATCAAATCATCTATTTGACCTTCATCTAAACCTAAATTAGGCATACCTCTTCTACCTTCGGCGTAAGCAGGTTTTTCTTCTGGAGCATTTCTCAGCCACGCCTCAAGTTGTGTTCTATTTAGAGAACCATCTGATTCATACATATTAAAAATCCCGCCTGCAAAGGTTGTGCGACTCATTAGATGAGTGAGGTTTGGAGCAGCGTTAGCAACTAAATCCGCTCCTATAGATGTATCATCATTTACACCTTTTATTACATGGCATCTAGCGCACAAAGATTCATATACTTCCTTTCCACGCTTAGATGATTCAGTAATAGGTTCAGGTGCAGGTTCTATTTGTCTATTAATCCATGCTTGAAAGTTTTCCGGTTCCATCGCCACTACTTGCATTCTCATTCTGGCATGCGATAAACCACAGAATTCGGTGCACTGACCAAAGTAAACTCCCGGCTCATCTGCTTCAATTTTCCAAGGACTAACTCTTCCTGGCACAGCGTCTCTCTTACCATTCAAGGCCGGAATCCAATGGCTGTGAATCACATCTCGACTAGTGATTTTAAGTTCAATTTCTTGACCAGTAGGTACGACCATCTGCGTAGAAGTAATGATGTCTGCAGGGGGTAGATTTCTAGCGTCAGATAAATCAACTCCATCCAACCCGTCAAGGTAGTATCTGTACTCCCACCACCACTGTTGTCCTACTACCAATACTTCAGGTTCCCAAGAAACAGCTTCACCGTCAACAGATAAAGCCATCACATTATTATCAGTATCGTTAATTTCTGCCAAAGTTATAAGAGTGAAAACTGAAACACCCGCAAGTATTAAAGTAGGTATGAGAGTCCAAAGGATTTCAAGTTTGAAATTCCCATGAACCTGGTCAGGGAATTCTTCATCCGAATGATCATCGCGAAAACGCAACCACAACAAAGCTGTGCCACCAAAAATAATTATGAATACAATTCCAGCGATCATAAAAACTGGATCGGATAAGGAATCAATCGAACGAGAAACTGGACCCTTTGGTTTTAATGTGTCAAGTTCAGCACCAGATGAGCAGGCAGAAGTAACAGCAAAAATACCGAGCAAAAAAACTGAAAATTTAAATTCTTTTTTAAACATGTTCTAATTTATTCTTTTTCGTCAACATGACTTTTATCAGCGTGATGTGGTCCCTTATGGTGAAAATCTCGCTCTCCTACTACTGCAGAAATAACACCAGCAACCAAAATTCCCGCTATCCCTAAGAAAAGAATACTTTGTATTACACCTCTTGAGATAGAAGGCCTCTTACTTACAAAAAAAGCAGTACCGAAAATAATTACACCAACTACGGTAGCTACCCAAACTGCACCTGTTACCGATGATGAAAGAAGAATTCTCGATATGGCTAAAACAACTACCCCTATTCCTAAAGCCCCAATGATTGGTATTTCTATAGGTCTCATCAGTCGTTCTCTTAGTTCAGTATTTAGTTTTGGATCTGCTGTAGCTTTCTCTGACCAGTTTGTCATTGTCCATTCAAAACCTATTACAAGAACAATGATGATTCCTATAACGAAAATCGCAGAATTTACTATTAAACCAACTGCCAAAATACTTACTCCTAAAGCAGCAAATACAGGCCACCAGGAACTGCCTACCACGCTTTGAGCTTCCGGAACTTCTTCTGTGCCAAGCAACTCACTCGCGGCCTCAAGGTCACTGTCACGAAATGCTTGGGTGACGATACCAATGACAGCCATTGATGCAGCTCCAATCATGAGAAGTGTGTAAACAACATGATTTCCAACTCCGCCCTTCCAACCGAGTGAAATAGGACCTGTTTCTGTTCCACCAGTGGTATATCCGGCAAAAATAGCTGCTGCGACCATTAATACGCAGAGACCAAACCACAGTTTGAAGCCAGTCGAAAGCATTAGTTGATCACACCCTTACTTCGCTATGTATATGCCGATCCAAATGATCGAATAGACAGCTACACCTGCATACCAGTAGAAAGATAGTGCGGAAACCAGATCCTGATGACGTCTAGTATCTTGACCTCCAAAAGCCCTTACAAGGAGAAGTAAATTCCAGATAACACCAATCGCAATCATTGTCATATGAGCCCCAACAATAGTGAACAGCAATGTGGTTGCCTTGCTGTGGTCAATTGGCAATCCGATGTCATTTAAATAAAAAACAGTTTGGTTGATTACTGCAACTCCAAGAAGAGCTGTCAAACCGAGCGCCAAATATGCATGAATCCGATCATTGTTCGAAACCGAACGCACAGCCCAAGCCATAGTTATAACTGAAAGTGATAAAGTCGCCATGTTCATTCCGCCTGGTACGAGCTGTATAGCCCCTTCTGGAAACCATTCGCTTCCCCAAGCATTAGCGTCTGCACGCATCGAAAAATATATTGCAAACAATCCTGCAAAAAACATTACAGAAGTGATACTTCCAAGAACTGCCCCAGTGACAAGTGTTCTTGGTCTTGACTCTGATGGCGGTAAAGCTGTATTAGACATTATGTTCCTGCCTTCTCAGCTTCATCCAGTAACGGCCTTTCAGATTCAACTATCACTATTTCGTCTGTCCATTCAAGAGTATGACCGCCCCATGGGTCCACTTCAGAAAGCGAACCATTTTTAAATCTCGCTAATTCAACAAGTATCAATGCAACAGCACCACCAAAAATTAACAACGAGCCTATGAAAGAGAACGCAATAAGAGTCTTTACTATCAACTCAGCGGATACTTCCTGAAGGAAACCCACTGTTGTAAAATCATCCAAGCCTAAAAATCCATTTACTGAATCTGCAAAGCCGCTTAACAATGCACCAGCTGTAATTAAAATGCCTGTAATTAAACCGAAACCTTGCTTTGCGCTTTTACCGATAATTCGTTCACCCCACCAAAGCATTGCAGCAACTATCGCAACAAGTCCTGCACCAATGGTTAGTTTCATTTGAGCAGTAGTAGAAGACCTAGACACAAGTTCAAATGGTTCTATTGCTCTTAAAGCTCCTACTACCGCACCCGAAATCAAAAGCAGTAACGATAAAAGAGAAAGAACCAGAGGAGCTGGAGGGTGTTTAGTGACATTTTTAGAACCCATACGTAAAGTCTCAAAAAGTCCTCCGAAAAGTAAAAAAATTAACGGCGCTGCTAAAAAAGCGGTAAGAACGTACAAAGCTTCTTCCCTCACCGGGGTTCCGGGTGTGTCAAAAAATGGCTGAGCGTAAGCTCCAAAACCAACAATTCCAAAAAGAGCTGAAAAGACTAAGACAAGGTCATGATTATAAAGTTTCTGACGGACTTTTACTGCCACCGGAACTATGTCATACACAATCCCTATCACCGGTAAAACAAATACATATATCTGGGGATGCGTAAATGCCCACGAAATTTGATCCCAAATAACATCTTCAGATCCAAAATAAATTGCAGAACGGCCTCTTAAATCAACATAAGCAATAATCGAATTTGCTGCTAAAACTGGTAATGTCAAGATCCAAAGTGTTCCCGAAACCAGCATTGTCCAACTGAAAATGGGTATCCGTCGCAAATTCATTCCCATACATCTACCTGAAATGATGGTTGTAAGCAGACAAATAGCTGACATACATATTCCTGCTATGACTAAAAGAAGTCCTACAAGTGTGAGTGCAACTGCTTCACGCTGGCTCCCAAGTTCTGGAGATCCAAAACCTCCGTCAGCTAAAAATCCAAAAACTGTGATGCCAGAACCCAAAAACCAGACCCAAAAACCAAAAGCAGCCGCTCTTGGAAAAATAATAGAATTTGCACCAATTTGACGAGGCACTACACACATAGCCAGACCAATAATCATTGGAACTACAACCAAAAGAACTATGGAAGTTCGGTATAAAGACCAAAACTGGAAAAACTTGTCGACGTTCGAAAAAATTAAGTAACTATCAGAATCAAATCTAACAATGTCAAGCAAAAACCCTAAGAGTGTTGAAAAAATAAAGTAAATACAGCCACTGAAAATCCATGATTTTCCTATAGAAGAATTACTTGTGTTAGTAACCAAACGCTCTACGAAAGTTTGGTTTTGTTCACTAGTAACCGCTACAGAATCTGGTGCGATATCAGTAGTAGTCATTGAATCCTGTGTCCTGGGGGTTAGAAAAAATCGAAACTTTGCTCAACTAAATCTACCTGTTTTTAAAGTAAAAAAAGTTGATCAAACAAGTATTAATTATGACACGCTAGCCGTTTTATAACATTCAAAACTAATTATTCAAGATGAAATTTTTTTAAATTATTAAAACACGATTATTTCTATAATCCATTGCAATTTAACAAATTCAATTCTTTTACAAAAAGAATTTCCAAGTTCAAACTCACAAGAGAACATCTAAAATCATAGAACTGAAAAGTAAAAAAATGTAAGTTATCGAATATCGAAACAATCGTGAAGCATTTTTTTCAATTGGATTAAGTAAGACTTTCAAAGCAAAAAATAAAAAGAGGGACCCAAGTCCTATAGCCGCAACCAAATAATAAGTACCCATTTCTGCAACAAAGAAAAAAGCCAGAGAAAATGCTATTAAAACAATTGAGTAAAAAACTATTTGTCTTCCTGTTTCTTTTAGGCCTGTAACAACTGGAAGCATAGGAACTTCTGCTGCAGCATAATCATCGCGGTAATTGATTGCTAAAGCCCAAAAATGAGGCGGAGTCCAGAAAAAGATCACACTAAATAATAGAATCGGAGCCCAACCTAAAGTTCCTGTTACAGCTGCCCAACCAATCAAAACAGGTACTGCACCAGCTGCACCTCCAATAACGATATTGCTAGGCGAAGAACGTTTTAACCACATCGTGTAAACAAATACATAAAAAGCAGTCGCCGAAAGAGCCAAAAATGCACTTAAAAGATTAACGAAACCAAAGAGCCAAATAAATGCGAATACTTCTAAAACAAAAGCAAAAACTGTCGCTTCTTTTGTTGTAATTGCGCCTGTAACTAAAGGACGGTTGCTAGTTCTGTTCATTTTCTTATCAATATCGACATCTAATACCATGTTGAATGAATTAGCTCCAGCCGCAGCGAACGTACCTCCAACCATGGTTGCAACAATGAGCCACAAAGAAGGTGTTCCTTTTTCGGCAACAAACATTGTCGGAACAGTTGTGATTAACAAAGTACGAATTATCCCTGGTTTTGTTAAAGCGAAAAAAGAATTTACTCTAAAACGAATTGAATCAGGACTGTTAACACGCATCATCCTTAGGCTATGGGTTCATTTGACTTCGCAAACGTAAAAAACTGGTTTTAAGAAATAAGCCAATCAGATGGAGACTCTCCAGCAGGAAATAACTTTTGTTGAAATCTATGCATTCCTGCTAACCATCTATCTATGTCATCACTTTTACGTCGTGAGTATTCTGAAACTTCAGGATGGGGAAGAATATGAAATTTTTCTTCTCTAACTCCTTCGATGACGCTTTGAGCTACCTCTTCTGGTGTCAATACTCCGTCAACAGCAGCCGGATTAGAAGTACCTTCAGATAATAGCTCTCGGGTTGGGCTGTTTTGTAAAATATCTGTTTCTACGGATTGTGGACATAATACCGAAACTTTAATTCCATGCTCTCTATATGAGATAGATAAGAACTCTGAAAGAGAAATTGCGGCATGTTTAGTTACAGAATAATGGAGTGAACCCAACTGAGTTAAAAGACCTGCTGCAGAAGCAGTGTTTAATAGATAACCACCACCAGCTTCAACCATGTGAGGAATTGAATGTCTAGCAGCCCAAAGATGAGCCATGACATGAACATCAAACATTTTCTTTAGTTCTTCATCGGGTGCCTCTAAAGCACCCACTGTTACATAACCTGCGTTTGAAACCATTAAATCTATTCGGCCAAAATTTTCAACTGCTGTAGATACAAGCCCCGAAACTGCACTCTCATCTGATACGTCGCACTCGACTGCTAAACCACCGACTGCTTTAGCAACTTCTTTTGCACCAGCCATATCTAAATCTGCTACTACTAAACCTGATGCTCCTTCTTTATAGAAACGTTCAACTAAAGCCCTACCAATTCCTGTAGCACCACCAGTTACAACCGCGACACAATCATTTATCTCCA
>QCLO01000003.1 GCA_003214465.1 Acidimicrobiales bacterium AG-414-N20
GAAGAAGTTGCTTTGCCTGATTTGGGCGGACGAACAGTTTCAGTAGCTATCGAAAATGCCTATCTGCCTTACAACTTTGTGGACGCAGAAACTGGTGAAATTGGTGGCTTTGACTACGATTTCTTCGGAGAGATCTGTAATCGTCTTAACTGTGAACTTGATTACACAGAGTTCGCTTGGGAAGGAACGATTCTTGCTGTGGGTGATGGAACATTCGACACCGCAGGTGGCGGAATTACTATCACAGCAGAGAGAGAAGAAACTCTAGACTTCACAGACAGCTACATAAGTGTCGACCAGAGACTTATCGTTGAATTGGGTGAAGATCGTTTCTCAAATCTCGAAGAATTCGGTCAAATGGACGAACTAACAGTTTGTTCACAGACGGGAACAACAAACGCCGAAACAGCTATAGCAAACTTCGGTGAAGATCGTGTAATTCTCTTTGAGACATTCGGCTTCGCTGTTCAAGCTCTACTAGCAGGCGATTGCGATTCCGTGATCATGGACGAAACTGCCGGACAGGGATATCAGGGTGAAAACGCTGAAGCACTTGAATTACTAGAAGGTGTGCTTAGCGCAGACGAACTAGGAGTTCCATTCCCTAACGGTTCAGACCTAGTAGCTCCATTTAACGCTGCGATTTCTTCAATGAAAGCAGACGGAAGCTTGTTTGAATTAGGTTCCAAATACTTCACCGACGCCTTTACAGTCACTTACGACGATATTGGCGACGGAGCTTACGCAGAGCCTGAGGTTGTGCCGGTAGCTGGTGGAACGCTTCGACTCATGATGGAAGCTGAAAGTGACGGGCTTAACCCAACGGTTAACCGTTTTGCGATTTCTGGCCACATGATGGCTGGTGCCGTTTTTGACACACTTGTGTGGGTAACGGATGATCCCTGCGCATGTGTGTTCGTTGGCGGTCTTGCAGAGTCATGGGAAGCAAATGATGACCTTACACAATGGGACTTTAATATACGTGAAAACGTAGAGTTCCATGATGGCACCATGCTTGACGCTGAAGCGGTTGCATTCGCAGTTCAAAGACAGCTAGCTGATCCACTTATCTCACTTGCTCTTAAGCCAGTCTTAGATGTAGGAAGAGAAGGAGGAGCGGTAGAAGTTGTAGATGACATGACTGTACGTTTCCATGCGTTAAGACCTCATGTTGACTTCCCGACTTACTTCTCGGGCCAGCTCGGCTATATTCCTTCACTTGCCTATATGCAGGCAGCTATCGAAGATCCAGCTTTGAACCAGATGCCTGTAGGTACTGGTGCATTCATGATGGATAGCCGTGAACAGGACTTGATGACTCGTGTAGTTAAGAACCCTAATTGGTGGTACAACGACCATTTGGCAGCAGGAGAAGTTCTCCTCGATGCAATAGAGTTCTATGTTTACACAGACAGTGAGCTTGGTGCAGGAGCAATGTCGGCAGGTGACCTTGATGGTGTATCTACCTCAAGCATTGATGCGGCTATGATTCTGAGAGAATTAGCAGATGACGGATATCAGGTTTTCGAACAAGATCTTGGCGAGGAAACATTCGCAATGATGAATGCCTCAAAAGCTCCATTCGATGATATTCGTGCACGAAAAGCTTTGACTTATGCAACTGCTAAGGCTGACTATTTGGAATTCATAGGCCAAGGAGAACTTAGGTCTGCTGATACCTGGTTCCCACCAGAGTCGATTTTCCATAATCCTGACGTTATACAGGAGGCAGATATGCCAGAAATGGCTGCTCCGCTAGTCGCAGAATACTGTGGGGATAAGCCTGACAACTGCAGTGATGGAAAGATCAATATGGAATTCCAGTACTCAGGACCATCGGTTATTCAGGATCGAATATTTGATGTTCTTTCCGCAGGGTTTGAGCCTTATTTCAACGTTACTAAAGACATGCTTTTGCAGGATGATCACATAACGCAGACAGCAATCGGTATGTACGATTTCCTTACCTGGAGACAGATGGGAGCTCGTAACCCGGATGGTGATGGTGTATGGATCGTCTGTGATGCAATTGGAGTTCTGTCACTTAACTGGCCGCGGTACTGCTCGCCAGAGCGTGACGAGATTCTTTACGAAGCAAGAGGTAGTAATGATCGTGATGCGGTCGTTCAAGCATGGAAAGACATTGCTGTAAATGTGCAGGAAAGCTACACATACGTGATGCTTACTCACACATTATGGAATGCAACTTATGATCCCAAGGTAAGAGGAATGTGTGATTTCACATTCCCTGACGGGACAGAACCATACTGTCGAGGAACTGGTGGCGGATACGGAAGTTATGCCACTATGTGGTTTGAAGAGTAATTAGAGTCAAACTCAATAATTTAAGGGCGGCTGACTATGTCAGCCGCCCTTTTAATTTTCTTTATGAGCGAGATAGAGATTTAGTCTTTGTCAACGCTAGCATCGGATTTCTAAGTGATCTCTGACACAGGTGGGGGAAATGGGTTTTATTTTCAAGCGTGTAGCTCAAATGGTTGCTGTAATTATTGCAGCAACTTTCTTGGCTTTCACTGCGATGAGCTATTTGGGTGACCCATTGTTTAACATCGTAGGTTTTCATGCTTCAGTTGACTGTGATGCGGTTCTTGCTGGAGAGATCGAAGACGTTTCAGGTCAGGGCGGAACAGACGTAGGCGACTGCGAAGTTGTAGAGGCAGCAAGAGAAAAGTACCACTTGAATGACCCTCTACCTATCCGTTACGGCAGGTGGGTCGGAGATGTTGTTCAAGGTGACCTTGGGGTTTCATTCAAAAATTCAATGCCTGTGACTACAATCATCGGAAATCGAGTACCAAAATCAATATTTCTTATGGTGGTCGCAGAAATTTTTGCTCTTTTAATTGCGGTTCCTGCCGCTATAAGAGCTGCGTATAAAGCAAATCGTGTATTCGATAAATCAGCTACGGTTTCTTCTTTTGGTTTTATTTCCTTACCCAATTTCGCACTTGGTGTAATCCTTTTCTACTTATTTGTAGTCAAATGGCAGATATTCCCAAGCCGTTACGAAGACGATGACTTTTTCAGTCGTTTACGATCGACCGTTTTGCCAGGAATGACTCTAGCTCTCCCTTTAGCCGCAACGTACTTTCGTTTATTGAGAACAGACCTGATAACAACTTTGCAGGAAGATTTTGTTCTTATGGCAAAAGCTAAAGGGCTTTCAGATCGTTGGATAATGTTTCGCCATGTTCTCCGACCTTCTCTTTTCTCTTTGGTAACAGTTTTTGGTTTAAGCACTGGAGGCTTGATAGGCGGAGCGTTAGTTGTTGAACAAATTTTTGTGATCCCAGGAGTAGGAAGAACTTTTGTTGAAGCTGTCATTCGTGATGATTTTCCACTGGTGCTCGGGTTAGTCACTATAATTTCTTCAGCGTTCATAGCAATCAACTTCGTTGTTGACATTTTTTATTCAGTTATCGATCCGAGGGTAAGTCGTGAAACTTAATTTAATAACGACAAGACGCGGTTTTAGAGATCTAAGTCCTCAGGATGAAGATTCCTCTAAAATAGACGACAAGAAAAGAGAGAAACGGAAAATCGGTTTTGGTTTCTGGGTTTCAATCGTATGGATGATTCTGGTAATTTTAGCTGCTCTTTTAGCACCTATATTGCCTATCTCTGACCCAGATCAGACAGGAGTAGGAGGACGACTTGACTCTCCTAACTGGGATAACTGGTTTGGCACTGATACAAATGGTCGAGATATGTTCTCTAGAACAATTTGGGGATCTAGAATTTCTCTCACGGTAGGTTTTTTCGCCATAGTTTTTGGATTTGCCGTTGGAGGCCCCATAGGAATAGTCGCTGGGTTTTTCAAAGGTGCGACCGACAAGCTCCTCTCGATAATAATTTTCATACTCTTTGCCTTCCCCGGTCTAGTGCTCGCTCTTTTGATAATTTCTCTTATAGGTCAGACACTCGCAGTTGTTTGCTTAACAGTTGGAATCATAGGTGTTGCACCAATAGCGCGTTTAGCTCGTGCAATCACAATTTCTACCGCTGAAAGAGAGTTCGTAGCAGCAGCAAGAATCCTAGGATCAACCAATCGAAGGATCATGATTAGAGAAATTCTTCCAAACGTGACCATCCCAATGGGGGCCCTTGCGTTTTTAGGGATGGCTTTGGCGATTGTCGGAGAAGGAGGGCTTGCATTTCTGGGTCTTTCAGTTGAAGAGGGTTTCTCTTGGGGAAAGATGATTGTTTTGGGGTCTGCTTCGAGAACTCTTCAAAAAGCACCATGGGTATCTATGTTTCCTATAGGGATCATGTTTCTAACAGTGATGTCGCTTAACTATGCAGGTGACAGGTTAAGAGATTTCTTTGACGTGCGTGAAATGGGAATTGGGGGAGGTTGAGGATGTCTGCTCCATTAGTTTCTGTCGAAGATCTTCATGTCAGTTTTTTAACTGAACAAGGGCCTGTACGCGCGGTAGATGGAGTGTCATTTGATCTAGAACCCGGAAAATCGATAGGAATTGTAGGTGAATCTGGATCCGGTAAATCTGTTACAGCTAAAGCATTAATGAACCTTTTGCCTTCTTATGCACAAGTTGAAGGTTCAATGAAATTTGACGGAAGAGACTTAAGAGAAATTGCCAGAAAGAAAGAAAAACATTTTTGGGGTGTTGAAATGACCATGATTTTTCAAGATCCGATGACTTCTTTAAATCCGGTTAAACGTATTGGCGAACAGATTGCTGAATCGCTACGTGTTCACATGAACCGGAGTCGCAGTGAAGCCATGACTGAAGCTGGGGAACTACTGGAACAAGTAGGAATTCCGGAACCTGCAAAAAGACTACGACAATACCCCCATGAACTTTCTGGAGGTCTTAGACAAAGAGTTGTGATTGCCATAGCTTTGGCATGCGGACCAAGGCTTTTGATAGCCGATGAACCCACAACAGCTCTGGATGTAACAGTTCAAAAGCATATTTTGGATCTTTTAGACGATCTTCGCAAAGAGCGTGGCATGTCGATGATTCTCATAACCCATGACCTAGGAGTCGTTAAAGGTCGAACAGATGAAATTATGGTTATGTACGGAGGTCGGACAATGGAAGAAGCTCCAACTTCTACTCTTTTCGAAAGTGATGGACTACATCCCTACACGGAAGCTCTGAATGCAACAATTCCAAAAATCGACACTCCAAGCCATACGAGACTCGTTCCTATTCCAGGCAAACCTCCAGAGATAATAGGTAAAATCATAGGTTGTCCATTCGTTCAGAGATGTCGTTATTCCACTAGTGAATGTTTAACTGAGATGCCCTCATTAGTTGAGCAAGAAGAAGGACACTTTTGTGCATGCCACAATCCGGTAGGCACACCGGAAGGGGTTAATGCTAGAGAGGCTAATCAGAATGCGGGTTACACACCTGCAGGTTTAGACATGAAAGAATTTGAAACATTTGTTCGTGCGGACACCGGAGGGCTCTGATGGCTGGTAGCGGAGTGGCTCAGTTACGTAATGATGATGACATAGTTCTAAGCGTCAAGAATTTAGTAATGGAATTCAAAGTAGGTCGAGATGAGATAGTCCATGCGGTTTCCGATGTCAGTTTTGATGTCAAAAAGGGTGAAACACTTGGAATTGTTGGTGAATCAGGATGCGGCAAGTCCACAACTGCTCGATCTATCGTGCAACTACCCAAACCGACATTGGGTGAAGTGATGGTTAGTTCTGAGGGTGATTCAATTGAACTCACAGGCTTGAAAGGAGATGCACTTAGGAAAGTCAGACCCAAATTACAGATGATTTTTCAAGATCCTATTTCTTCTCTTAATCCACGAAGAATAGTCCGTGAAGTGGTTAAAGAAGGACTAACTATTTGGCCTAATGGTATGAGTTCGCAACAAATCGAAGATCGGGTTGACGAGGTTCTCGAATCTGTTGGTATTGATCCTGAAATAGCAGCAAATCGAAGGGCACACGAGTTTTCTGGTGGACAATGTCAGCGGATTTCTATAGCCAGAGCTGTTGCATTAGATCCTGAAATTCTTATTTGCGATGAGCCTGTTTCCGCTCTTGACGTTTCCGTTCAAGCTCAGATACTAAATCTTTTAGAGGAAATGAAAGACAAGTATGGTTTGACACTTTTATTTATAAGTCATGACCTGTCAGTAGTTCGGAACGTGAGTGATCGGGTGGTAGTGATGTATCTCGGAAAAATTTGTGAGATTGGAAGTTCCGACACAATTTATTCCTTACCTGCACACCCGTATACTCGGGTCTTGTTGGCGTCAGCGCCTGAACCTGCTTCTACAGTTGACGCATCTGAATCAGCAATAGGTGATGATATCCCATCACCTATAAACCCTCCAACAGGTTGTCGATTCAGAACCAGATGCCCATCTGCACAAACCCTATGTGCAGACAAAGAACCTGAAATGCAAAAAGTTGGAGACGATCATTTCGTGGCCTGCCACTTTCCTGTCATAAACAATTAATCGATCAGATTGAGTATTTGATCTTCGTAAGACCAATCAAACTCTCGCCCGCCACTTTCTTGATGCCATTTATAGGTTTGGGATGCCATTGTCGACAAAGTATGTTTCGGCTCCCACCCAGTATCTTCACGAATGGCGTCGATACTAAACATAACATCCCGATTCCAACGATGGATATTAGGTGCCAATCTGGGGATTACAGTTGTGAAACGAAAACGATGACGAATAGCAGCCTGTTTCCGTAAAGCTTCTTCACTAGTTCTTATATCAACTTTCACCTTGCTGTTAGCGGCTGAATCAAATTCGATCTCACCATCCCAGAGCCGCTCCATTATCTCAGAAGGTATAAACCGCATTTCTGCATTTTGCCCTATCGCATCAGCAGTAGTTTCTACATAATTAATATCAGATTGGGAAGTGCTTCCAGTGAGGTTGTAGAGACGACCAAAACTTACGGGTTTACACATGAGAGCTTCAAGTGCACTTGCCTGATCATCTACATGACCAACTTGACTGATAGTGGTTCCATCTCCAGGGATTAAAACTGGTCTTCCCAACTCCATTCGGGCGAACATCCTTTGTTCACGATCAGGAATAATGTTCCTAGGCCCATAAACCATTGCAAAAGCAACTGTCGTAGCTGGGAAGCCATTTTCATGCGCTTCTTCAAGAATGTCTTGGCACAACAATTTATGCAGTCCATACTCAATTTGAGAGTCACCTCTTTCTTTAGGGTGGTTCTCAGTTATAGGCAAAATATCAGTCGCTTCGTAAATTACTGTTGAGCTCGCAAAAATATAGTGTTCAATTTTTCCTGAAAAAATTTCAACCATTAGCGCTACATCCTCAGGATGGTAGGCAGTCATATCTTGCACAACATCAAATTCGAGTCCACTAAGAACATCACGAATCTGATCAGGGTCACTTCGATCAGCTTTCAGCCGAGTTATCCCATCCGGAAGAGAAGCTTCAGTTTGCCCTCTGTTAAGTATTGTCACATCATGACCTGATCTAACCAATTCGTGAACAAGAGCCAGACCATTGAATTGTGTGCCACCCATAACCAGAACACGTTTAGAGTCGCTCATCTAACACCATCCCACAGGCAACGTTCTTCACTCTGAGGGTCGATCAGAAGACCACACTGATCGTTTATTTCCATGACCGCTCTATTCTCTGCTGTATAAGTAGGCCACTCACCGACAACTGAGGTAGCAGGGTTCCCGTCTCTAATAAATGAAATCCAAGAGTCGTGCATAGCTTCAGCAACATGAGTTGGAAGTTCTCCTTCCCCTATAAAAATATCCACACCAGCGCGATCAAGCGTGTTGAAGGTGAAAGGCAATTCAAGAGAATGAGCAGAGCCGAATCTTCCTTCGAAAGCCCTTGAATCCCATGAGAAAAGATACATCCAAGTATTCCCATCATGCTTTTCTCTTGTTTCGGCTAATCGAATAGCAGGAATTCTAAAAACCCAATCGCTCCCAATAGCGCACGCTAACCAACCGGAATCATCACCAACTCTTTTTCGGTATGAGTCAATTACCTTTTGAGGGTTCTCAACAATTCTTTCCACGTATCGGAAAAGAGTTCTCTCATCAAGGTCGGTAAAACCATACAGAGACATTTCATCCTCATTGGTACCTATAAGAAGTGGTATATCACTTGCAGATCCATTATTGATCAGGTCTATTGGGGCCTCCGGGAGAGCTTCGTGACCCCAGACTGGATAGAAGGGTTGGACACCTCTAGCTGCAAATCCCCATTTTTCAATTAGTGCTTCCTGCGCTTCAAGAATTTCAATTGCGGGCAACTCTAAGATTTCTTCCGAAGTTGGATTCCCCAAAGCTTCCAATAATTCCGAAGCTATATCTGCTCCCGCGTCAGGTTCATGAATATGAAAGGCAGCTCCGCTTTGAGCGATAGCACGGCGGAACAACCCTTTCGCTAATGGAGAAGCAAGAAGATTAGCAACGCTGAAAGCTCCAGCTGATTCTCCACCAACAGTCACCTGATCAGGGTCTCCTCCAAAGGAAGCAATATTTTCTTGAACCCATTGGAGGGCAGCTATTTGATCGAGAAGACCGTTTAAGCCTGAAGAGGAGAATTTTTCTCCAAAATGTTTTCCTAGTTCTGTAAAACCAAAAGCCCCCAAACGGTAGTTGATCGTTACAACAACCACATCACCCCGCGAGGCGAAAGATGTTCCGTCATACCATGCGACTCCACCTTGACCTCTTCTGTAAGCGCCCCCATGTATCCAAACATAAACAGGTCGTTTTTTGTCATCTGATGCAGGGGTGACAACATTTAGGTACAAACAGTCTTCATCCCAAAGAACGGGAAATCGGTCAGTTAAACCCTCGCCTGGTAGTTGAGGAGAAGCAGGGCTGAAACGTTTTGCATCTCTAACACCTTCCCAACTTTCCAGAGGCGAAGGGGCAGCAAATCTTAAATTCCCAACAGGAGGAGATGCGTAGGGGACTCCGGCGAACAATTCCACACCATTTCTGAAGCGTCCAGCTACTTCACCGTACTTCGTATTTGCAATTGGAGAATCAAATGTAATGTTTTCGCTCATTTTCAAACCTTCATAATTAGTGCTTCGCCTTGACCGCCGCCACCACAAAGACTAGCTGCGCCTAAACCTCCGCCTCGGCGTTGCAGTTCGTGAATAAGAGTTAGAACAACTCGAGTTCCTGACATTCCGATTGGATGTCCAAGAGCTATAGCGCCGCCATTTACATTTACAATTTCGTCACTCACACCAAGAGCACTCATAGATGCAAGTGCAACAGCAGCAAACGCTTCGTTTATTTCAAAAAGATCCAAATCGCTTACTTTCATTCCGGCTGAGTCCAATGCTGCATTGATCGCGTTGCTTGGTTGGTGAAGAAGACTTGTATCTGGTCCTGCTACTTGCCCATGAGACACTATTTCAGCTACAGGTTCGATCCCTAGGTCCTCTGCTTTGTCCATTGTTGTTACGATTACTGCAGCAGCACCGTCAGAAATTTGTGATGCATTTCCGGCAGTGATTGTGCCATTTTTTGTAAAAGCGGGTGAAAGACTAGACATAGAGTCAAAATCGGCATCCTGACGGATTCCCTCATCGTCTTTAACCGTAAGACTGTCACCATTTCTTTGAGGAATTTCAACATTGCAAATTTCTTCGTCAAGAAGACCATCTTTTTGCGCTTTCGCTGCGCGTTGATGTGATTGTGCAGCAAAAGCGTCCTGATCTTGGCGTGAAATCCCAAGCTCTTCGGCAAAGCGGTCAGTAGCTTCACCCATAGAACAGTTTTCAATCGTGCAAGTAAGACCATCGAAAAGCATCGAATCGACAAGATGACTGTCGCCGAATCTTAAGCCAGATCTTGCGCCAGGAACCATGTATGGAGAGTTGGTCATCGACTCCATTCCACCAGCAATAACAATTTCAGCTTCTTGAAGTCGTACCATTTGACTTGCCAAGTGAATGGCGTGCATCCCAGATAGACAAGCCCGATTAAGTAGAGTTGAAGGCGATGTCATAGGAACTCCTGCATCGACAGCGGCACGACGGGCAGGAACTTGCCCAATTCCAGCTGAAATCACATTCCCCAAGTAAGAGAAATCAATCTGAGAAGGTTCGATGCCAGCTTTTTCGCAAGCAGCTTTTATAGAAGTAGAACCTAGATCTGTAGCTGAAATTGTTTTGAGTCCTCCCTGCAGACGACCAATGGGAGTTCGCACACCAGCGAGAATAACGATAGGGGACAATTGACACCTCCAAGTCAAATCTAATTATCGCACCGTAACCGAAAACAATTAAATCCGCGACCCCAAAAAAAGCCGTTTTTTAGATTTAGAAAATTAGATGTGTTTTAGCTTGTCGATTCAAGAAACATCCGAGAGACTTTATATATGGGCGGAAATGATTTATTAAAAGGTCTAAGAGTTATAGAAAACTCACTTCTTGGACCCGGTTTAGTGGGAACGTTCCTATCTGATCTGGGAGCTGAAGTAATTAAAGTTGAATCACCTTCAGGTGATTACATACGTCAGATGACATGGCCGATCATTCAAGGCGACTCACTTTTACATCTTCACACGCATAGGGGTAAAAGAAGTATTGCTATAAACCTTAAAGACGAAGACGGTGCCGAAATATACAGAAATTTGCTGGGAGAAACAGATGTGGTAGTTGAAGCTATGCGACCTGGAACGTTGGAACGGCTTGGTTTTGGGTTTGATGAACTGCTCAAAATCAATCCGAAAATTGTATTTTGTACAGTTTCAGGATACGGAGCGACAGGTCCCTACAGGGATTTACCTAGTCACGGAATTGCTTATGACACATGGGCCGGCCTTATAGAACCAGTAGTTGACGAAGATGGGTTCAAACGCATTCCTTCTATGCCAAACATCGGAATAAACGTAGGCCCAATGCTTGCGGCTCTTGGAATACTTGCTGCGGTTATCAATGCTCGAGAAACTGGTCGAGGTAAACACATAGAAGTCGCCCAGTCAGACGCAGCTGCATATGCGGATTGGTACAGGATAGAAACGTACAGGGCCTATTTACGCCCAGAGGATGAAGTTACAGGAAATCCATCTGATGATTATGAGAGAAGAGCTCCGGGATTGGCTGGAATGTGGGAAGGAGTCAGATATCAGATCTATGAAACTGTGGATGGCCACGTTTTATTTATGGCTTCTGAAAAAGCATTTTGGGAAAATTTCTGCGAAGGCATCGACAGAATGGACTTGTTTGAACGCTGGCCAGGGTCACAATACGCTGACCACGCTCGAAACAACGTTGAGCTTCAAGAACATCTAAGAGAAATATTTAAAACACGAACGAGTGTTGATTGGTTGGTTTTCGGACAAGAAAAAAACGTTCCGATAGCTCCAGTTAATGACCATGAAACTGTTACGGAAGACCCTCAGTTCTCCCACAGGATGCCTTTCATTTCAGAAGATGAACTTGGAGCAGATCAACTACCTTTACCTATTTATATTGATGGAGAACTGCCTGCAAATCCGACTAAAGCTCCTGAAGTAGGAGAACACACCGATGAAATAATGGCTGAACTCGGAATAGATCAGCAGACTATAGATACTCTTCGCGAAAAAGGAGCAATTGGTGCCCAGAGGGAAACTGATTGAATGATTCATAATGCTTAGCTCTCTTAGTAGATCCGTGAAAGATCATGTCGTTCTGATCACAGGGGCTGGCTCAGGTATAGGGCGTGCTTCAGCACATTTGTTTGCTGACCATGGTTCATATGTGGCTGTAACTGATATAGAAGCACAAAGCGTTGAGAAAGTTGTGAAAGAAATCAACGAGAGCGGAGGCAAAGCTAAAGGCTGGGTGTTTGATGTTACTGATGGAACAAAAGCAAAAAACGTTACTGAAGAAGTATCTTTCTGGGGTCCTGACAACGAGGGAGTCATTGATGTTCTTGTCAACAATGCTGGCGTTTCGTTGCCAGTAGCTATTAACGACCCTTTGATGGAGGAACAGTGGGAGAGCGGTATGGATATTCTTCTTAGCTCTCATATGCGTCTAATAAGAGCGTCTTTGCCGTATTTGAGTAATTCTGTAGCCCCAAGAATAATTAATGTTTCTTCAACTGAAGGCGTTGGAGGTTCCGCAGCAGCATCAATTTATACCGCAGCTAAACACGGAGTTGTAGGACTCACACGAGCTTTAGCCGTGGAGCTGGGAGAAAGTGGTATAACAGTTAATGCTGTGGGGCCGGGTCCAATAAGAACTGGAATGACAGACGAGATACCTGAAGAGGCCAAACAAAAATTTGCACGCCGAAGAGTTCCAGTTCGAAGATACGCAGAACCTGAAGAGGTGGCTCATGCAATTCTGAGCCTTGCTCTACCCGCATCAAGTTACATTACTGGACATTTACTTATGGTTGATGGTGGTATGACTATAAAAAATAACTGAATTAATCTTTTCAGCCTTGGAATAGACTTAAACTTTCGTAGAGCACTGAAGGGGTTTCACTGCCTTTCACATGTATTGCTATTTCAGTCAAGATTAAAGTTCCTGCCTTATGTTCTTTAGCTTCTTTCATGCGTGTCCGAGCATGAACAGTGGAACCGGCTGGAACAGGTGCAAGAAAACGAAGTCGATCTCCTCCGTAGTTGATTACATTTTGAAAACCTTTTAAACGTGCCCCTGAAGAACCCTCGAGCATCAGACTCAGAACTGGGACCAAGCTAAGTGTGAAGAAGCCATGAGCAATAGTTGTGCCGAATGGTCCAGCTTTTGCTTTTTCTTCATCGATATGAATCCATTGGTGGTCTCCAGTTAGATCAGCAAAAGCATTTATCTTTTCCTGACTCAATTCAAATTCAGGACCCCAGTCGCTCCAATCTTCGCTTACGTTGGCGTTCAATGCGTCTAAGTCATCAAAAGCAATTTCTTCCATTTTAATTTCCTTTTGGTTTATGTTTTATCTTCAGTGGCTTCTATTATGTCTCAACCAGCCACGGTAAGTGTAAGGATACCGCAGGGAGCCTGTTGGAGGGAATGTGGACAGACATTATAAAGAGGCATGGGAAGAGTTAACAGTAGAGGGCGCCCCATTCTCTTGGTCGAACATTGAAATAAGAAATCACATGACCCGAGTTTATGATTCTGCTCCTGCGAATCTTGTTGACATTTGGAGTATGTCCGTTGCTCACGGAGAAAAAGACTATTTGATTTACGGCGATGAGAGAATTTCTTATGCACAAGCCCATGTTGAAGTAAATTGTTTTGCTTCATACCTCAGCGACTTGGGAGTCGAGCACGGTGACAGGGTTGCAATATTGATGAGAAACTACCCTGAATGGGTTTTAACTTACTGGGCAGTTGCCTCATTAGGAGCCATAGCAGTGGGAATGAACGCATGGTGGACGGGTCCAGAGATTGAATTTGCTGTAAATGATTGTGAACCAAAAGTGATTGTTTGCGATCAGGAAAGACTAGAGAAACTTGCTCCACACTTAAGCGCTCTTCGTGGTGAAGGTGATATTCACGTCGTGGCAGTTAGAACAAAAGCTGATCTGCATGAGGGCGTTATTCATTGGAAGGACGCAATTTCTGCCGGGAAAGAACTTCCGAATGTATCGGGAGTTTCAATTGAGTCTGATGATGATGTATGTGTTTTTTATACATCTGGAACGACTGGACATCCAAAAGGAGCAGTCCTGACGCACAGAGGAGCTGTTTCAAATCTATTAAATTTGGCGTTTTGGAGCACAATGTCAAAATTAGCCGAGCAAAAGGCAGTAGAAGCAGGTGAACCTCCTCCAGGTTCTGAAAAGAAAGTTGGTGAAAGTAATGCAGGTTCTTTACTGGCAGTTCCTCTTTTTCATGTAACAGGGTGCAACTGCTGCATGCATCCAGTAACAGCAGTAGGCGGAAAACTGATTCTCATGCATAAATGGGATCCTGAACAAGCTTTAGAAATAATTGAAAAAGAAAGGCCTACAACGTTCACGGGTGTACCGACTATGGCACGCGAACTTGTAAATAGTCCAGATTTCTCAAAAAGAGACACAAGTAGCCTTGACAGCCTTGGAGGTGGTGGAGCTGCGGTTCAACCAGATTTGGTGCAGAAAATTGAAGAAAGACTTGAAGGTAGGCCAAGTACTGGTTACGGATTAACCGAGGTGAATGGTGTCATAACGGTAAACGCAGCACATTTCTTTCTCGCTAAACCAGAATCAGCAGGCTCACCCTGTCCTGTTATGGAATCGCGAATAGTTGATGAAAATGGAAAAGATTTACCTACCGGCGAAAAAGGTGAACTTTGGGTAAAAGGGGGGAATGTTTTTCGAGGATATTTGAATAGACCAGAGGCCAACCAAGAGATCCTCACCGAAGGATGGTTTCATACCGGAGACATTGCCTATTTTGATGAAGATGGATTTCTCTTTCTTGTAGATAGAGCTAAAGACATGGTTCTAAGAGGCGGAGAAAATGTTTACTCAGCTGAGGTTGAAGCAGCGATTTATGAGCATCCTTCGATAGCTGAAGCAGCAGTTTTTGCAGTTCCTGATGAACGGCTAGGGGAAACTGTTGGGGTTGCAATTTATTTACTTCCTGGAACTACATGTTCGAATCAAGAGCTGAAAGATCACGTTAGCTCTCTAATAGCTTCTTTTAAAGTTCCAGAACACATCTGGTTTGTGGATGAAGCGCTACCTAGAAATGCAAATGGTAAGTTCTTAAAACGCGAGCTGAAAGAGAGATTTGTTGGTTCATAGAACTACCAAATGTTAAGAGGGGGAGTTAATGAGTATTTATCTGGAAGACAGCAAAGCACCAGTTGAAGAAGAGGTCACAGCATTCGATTTAGAAGTTACAGGTGAAATCCCCGGAGAACTTGAAGGAAGATGGTTACGTAATGGACCTAACCCTTTTGGATCTGTGGACTCAGAGGCTTACCACTGGTTTTTAGGTGATGGAATGATCCATGGTGTTCGACTCCGAGGGGGTAAGGCTGAATGGTACCGGAATCGTTGGGTCAGAGGTAGGGACTTAGCCGAAAAGCTTCAGGAACAACCGCCAGAAGGAAGCAGTTTTGGAGATTCAGGATTTTCTCCTAACACCTCAGTGATTGGACACGGTGGTACTACTTTTGCATTGGTAGAGGCAGGAACCTCTCCTGTGGCAATGACATACGATCTAGAAACTGTTGGGTACGACAATTTCGGTGGAACGTTGCCTGGGGCATTTAGTGCTCACACAAAATTCGATCCTATTAAGAAAGAGCTACATGCTGTCTGTTACGCGTACCCAGATATTCTCGATCGTTTACAGCATGTGGTAGTCGGAGAAGACAATCGGGTAAAAAAGGTCACTGATATACCAATTGAAGGTATGCCAATGGTTCATGACATGTCACTTACTGAAAAATATGTGATTATCTATGATTTACCCGTTTGTGTCGATTTAGATTTAGCTATAGCAGGCGATCCGTTCCCATTGGCATGGCAAAATGATCGTCAGTCAAGGGTCGGGTTATTACCTCGCGATGGGCAAGCATCTGACATTATTTGGTGCGAGGCACCCTTGTGTTATGTTTTTCACCCGGTTAATGCTTTTGAAGTTCATGAAGATCAAGACGACAAAAAAATCATCATTGACCTTTGCAGATATGAGCGTATTTTCCAAAAAGACCTTCAAGGTCCAGCTGGTGACAGTCCTTCTCAACTTGCAAGATGGACTGTTAACCCGGAAACTTGCGCTGTAAGCGAAGAAATTGTCAGTGACTTACCACATGAGTTCCCAGCTCATGATCCAAGAACTGTAGGTCGCAGGCATCGTTATGCTTACACTGCTCTTGGTTTTGACCTCGGACCCACATATAGAACTGATATGGAAACCGGAGAAGTGATTTTTCATGATCATGGCGAAGGTCGATTTGGAGGAGAACCAATATTCGTGCCACGTGAAGAGTCAACAAACGAAGAAGATGGGTGGGTTTTGGTTTGTGTAAATGACCGCGGGGGATCACCAGCGGAACTCGTGATATTAGAAGCCAACAATATTGAAGAAAAACCTATAGCGCGAATCCATCTTCCACAAAGAGTCCCAGATGGATTTCACGGTGCATGGGTACCTGACAGTGTGGTGTCTCCCGGTGGATAAAAATTATGCGCAGATTGAACGGCAGGAACTTTGCGATTTATTTGAATCAGTTGGACCCGATCATCCCACCCTATGCGAAGGTTGGAGTGCAGCACATTTGGCTGCCCACTTAGTGCTTCGTGAAAATTCTTTAAAAGCAGTTGGTCTAGTTGCACCTGGGTTTTTAGCGAAAAAACTTGCTAAAGCCACCAAAAAATTAGCTAAAAAAAAGTCATTTGAAGAATTGGTCGACAAAGTACGCTCAGGCCCTCCTTTCTATTTAAAGAGGTTTGACGAGGCCATGAATCTTTTTGAGTTCTTCGTTCACCACGAAGACGTCCGAAGAGGAGGGGCAGAGTTCATTCCGCGAACTGATATAAATGACCTTGAAAATGTTTTGTGGGCTAAACAGGAGCGATTCTCCAAACTTTTAGTTAGAGGTCTCAAAGGTGTCGATTTAACAATTTCAAATACTGCTGGAGAAACGATCTACTTGGGTGGCAGAGGAAAACCAGTAGTTTTAAAGGGTGCACCCAGCGAGATTGCATTATTTCTTTTTGGTAGGCGTGACCACAGCGAAGTTGAGTTAAGCGGCGACCCTGAGGCAATAAACGAAATGAAGACAGGGAAACTAGGCGGTTAGCTTCAGGAAACGATTGTTTTTAAAAAATTAGTTGACGATTAAAAGAGCAGTCATATCAGGATGCAAAGCACAGAAGAGCGGATAACTCCCGGGTTTCGAAGTGTCAATCTGAAAATTATCCCCAGGGTTTAGAACTCCGGAGTCAAATTCCTGTAATTCCGGTTTATCAGGGGTACCAGCACTAACAGTATGAGGGACTGAATCACTATTGTTGAAATAGACGCTCTGTCCTGCTTCAACTTCTATTTCGTCTTCAAAGGCAAAATTCGTAACTAATGACTGCTTTGCGTTCTCGGGGAAATCTTCACCCCTAACCAAAGCTCGGTCTTCGACAGTATTTGTGTCTCCAAAAGGAGCGATAGTCGGATTCCACATAGAGAAAACACCTAGCTGATTATCGTGCTCAGAATCCGCCCAAGCATGCATCATCCAACCGAGTGCTTCATGAAATTGACCACCTAGAGTTTCACATTCTTCTCGCGGCACGAAAGTATCACTTCCTTGGGAGTTTCTTCGACACAAATTCAGGTGTACATGCCAGTTGTCGAGATCACCTGTAAAACCTTCTGGATGTTTGTAAACGTCATTGTCTGTTATTGAACCTTCAGAAATATCGGGGGTCGACATAAAAGCACTACCAACCAAAACCATTGGTTTCCCATCCCAAACTCCATTGTTACATCTTCCAATTGATCCTTCTGGAACAGTTCCATCAGCAACTGCGTATAGCAGGATTTCGGGATTACCCGGATCAAAACCGTCGTTGAAAAGGTCAAGGCGATAAAAATGAGAACCCATATTGGGAGTTTGAATTTGATCAGATATGTAACCATTTGCACAAGCATTATTTACGTCTGCGTGCTCTATTAAAAACTCATTGAGAAGATCGAGTTCAGATACTAATTCTGCTAGCTCTTCAGGTGAAAGCCCCATCTTTTCAGGTATCGGAGAGTTTGATTTGAGAAGTTCTTTTAATTCTAGATATGAACATGGAAGAGATTCTTCTTGACATCGATATTGTGGACCTATTGGCCCTTCAACCAGTGTTGGTACAACTCCTGCTGAAGTTTGACGAAATACATATCTTGTAAATCCTGGAGCGCCTCCCGCAGATGGTTCGAGATTGTCCGGTAGAAGCCAGTCAGCACCGCTTTGATCAAAAGTTGCCGCTTTGGCTATGTAGTCGTTTAACTGTTCAACGTTTTCTATTGTTAAAGCATCCATAGTCGTAGTTGTAACAACCGCTGAAGTTGAATCTGTTGAAGTTGCTTCCACGAAAAATAGTTGAAATTCAACAATTGCCGTGTCTTCTACAGATACCACAATCGAGGCAGATGGAGCTTCTACCTCATAGTCGCTTAGGTTCACCTCAAATTTTCCCACCACCGTAATTATCTGACCCACTAATTGGGCCTGTAACTCTACTTCGATCTGGTTAGTTAATCCGTTAACTGTTAGAGAACCAGGCACAGTTGAGTCAATTATCTTTGAGTTGTTTAAAGTAATTGTTTCATCAAGAACAAATACTGCATTTGGATGAGTACTGGTATTAAGAGCGCTTTGAACTTTTGAATCTCGCATAGATCTGTCAGTCCGTAGTTCTGTTAAATCAGCTATTATTTCTGCTTTTGTAAGAGACCCTTCAACGAAGTTAAGAGTGCCGTCTACCAGTGGAGTTCTTCCTACAGCTGTAACTTCCCCGATGCCTCTCGCGAGTACTTCTTGTATGCGAAAACCTACGAAAGAACTTGTCGATTCATCAATTCCAAAAGACCCAATCGTCGTGTCAACAGACCATGTTCCAGCAATGTCAGTTTCTTCATTTGGATCCAGGTCCTGTGTTGTTGATGTCGGAGCAATAGTAGTCGGTGTTTCGGTTGTTGAAGTCGGAGCAATAGTAGACGGCGCTTTGGTTGTTGAGGTTGGGGTGAAAGTAGTTGACGGCACAGTTGCTGAGTTGGTGGTAGTGGTAGCCATTTGAGCGGTGGAGGCAATTTGTATAGCAGATTCGAGATCTGGAGGCGGGGGAGAGTCATCTCGGAGAAGAAACCACCAGCCAGCAAAAACAGCTATTCCAACGAGAGCAACGGTTATTAAAAGTAGTTTTCTTTTCATTTATTATCGATTTGCCTTTCATTACATACTAGAAGAATTAAAGTGACGATCACTCTGTTACTGCCAATTAGAATGAAACTGAGTTAAGGATTTTGATTTTCAGAATTTTGAAACAAGTAATCAATTTTTATTTATAGATATTGTCCGAGGTAGATAAATGATCATGAATGAAGAACTGCAACTTCGCTCACAGAAAACAGCGGTGAGCAAAGCAGCTTCGGTTGTATACGCAGTTACGAGGTTTCTTCTACGTGTGTTTCTTTGGTCTTATCTACGTGTTGAAGTTTCCGGAAAGGATAATCTTTCCGGAAAAGACGCCTTAATTATGGCACCAGTTCATCGCTCTAATCTTGATTCAATTTTGTTAGCACCAGTTCATAAGAGAAGAATGAGAGCGTTGGCAAAAGAGGACCTTTTTAAGTTTCGTCCATTTGCTTGGTACCTTTCAGCTTTAGGTGCATTCCCTATAAGAAGAGGAAGTGCCGATAGAGAGTCGGTAAAAATTGCTAAAACTCTTCTAGACAATGGCGCAACTCTCCTTGTTTTCCCCGAGGGGACACGTCAGGAAGGAGATCAAATAGGCGAACTTTTTGATGGAACTGCATATCTGGCTGCAAAAAGTGGAGTTCCTGTTGTACCCATCGGTATTTCTGGAACTGAAAAAGCTATGGGATCAGGCAGTAAACTACCCAAACCGTATAAGGTCAGAATTTGTGTTGGTTCTCCAATACCTGCTCCAGATAAAAACTCAAAACGCAGCGCATTAAGCAATTGGACACAACGGTTAACCTTGGAGCTTCAAGCCGCACAAGACGCCGCTAAGACATCCGTCTAACAGCTCAGACTCAAATAACGAAAATCAGATCTTATTAAATGAAAATAAATTTTATTTCAAACAAAGTTTTTCTAGGGAGAGTGAGCTCAGTCGTTGCTATAACTCTGATGGCTCTTGCTCCTAGCATAATAAAACTTTCAGAAATGGAAATTTTTAGACTCATCTTCTGGAGACTTTTAGTAGCAAGTTTTTTTTATTTCAGCCTCTATATTTTTACTAAACGGAAGCTCTCTTTCAAAGAAGTTCGTTTCTCGCTTATAGGAGGGCTAGTTTTTGGATTTCAGCTGATTTTATTTTTCTCTTCTTTGCGTGAAACTAGCGTCTTGAATGCAATGGTTATTGGTTCTCTTCAACCAATAATTTTCTTATTTATAGCTACTCGTTTTTTTAACGAAAGACCTTCTCGTTCGATTTACTATTGGTCATTTTTAAGTCTTGCGGGTACTGCTTTGACAATCCAAACAGGTAGAGAAGCGGGAGTCACTAGCCTTTCAGGTGATGTTCTAGCTTTTTTCGGAATGCTAATGTTCTGCTTGTACTTTGTGGTTAGTAAGAAAGCAAGAACAGAAATTGATTCTGTTCCTTATCAGTTGTGGTTAACTATTTTTGCTTTAATTCCTGTCTCCATTGCTGCTTTGTCATTCGGTGAAGGACTATCGCCGCCTACTGGCAAAGAATGGTTCCCTGTTCTGATAATTTCCTTAATTCCAGGAACTGGTCACCTTCTGCAAAATTTTGCTCATGGTCACGTTTCGCTTGTTTTAATGGGACTTATAAATCTTTTAGCTGTTGCAATTGTTCCTCTTTATGCATGGTGGTTACTAGAGGAAAAACCTGGTTTAGTTCAGTTATTAGGAATTGCAATAGTAATAGGAACACTAGCGATGGTTGTAAGTCGCCCAACTAGAGAGTTAACGGGAATTAGTTAGATGAACAAAGGTCTAATACAGGCTGTCGGTGCTTATACGATTTGGGGACTTTCCCCAATTTTTTGGAAAGGCCTATCAGAGATTCCAGCAATGTACTCGCTAGCTCATCGAATGTTTTGGACTTTCGTGGTGATGGCATTACTGCAAATGTTGAGACGTTCATGGCCAATGTTTAGGGAACAGAACTCAAGCAAACGCTCACAAATAATCGGGGTCATGTCAGCTCTACTGCTCGGGACAAATTGGCTCATTTGGGTCTGGGCTATGAATGTAGATCGAGTAGTTGAAGGAAGTTTGGGTTATTTCATCAACCCTCTAGTAAGTGTTTTCTTAGGAGTGGTTTTCTTAGGAGAGTCACTCCGTCGAAGACAATGGTTGGCGATATCTCTGGCGGCAATTGGTGTTTTATGGTTAACGGTTTCAGTTGGTTCATTGCCATGGGTCTCTTTAGTCCTTGCAGGTACTTTTGGTTTTTATGGCCTTTCAAAAAAACTAACGGAACAGACCCCAATAAACGGTCTTACATCTGAGATGCTTGTGATGCTTTTGCCAGCACTTACTTACCTGTTGATTTGTTCGTTTAATGGGAGTCAAAATTTAAACGAAATAGATTCTATCGAAATATTACTTTTAATTACCAGCGGTTTTTTTACAGCAGCACCACTTTTATTGTTTGCAAATGCAGTCAAAGAAGTTCCACTGAGTGTTATTGGGCTATTGCAGTTTTTGGCTCCAACTGCTCAGTTTCTTCTTGGAGTATTGGCTTACGACGAACCGTTCGACATGATGCAATTAGTCGGCTTTATAATTATTTGGTCGGCTTTAATAATTTTTGTAACCGACAGCTTCACCTCGTCCAAGAAATTAAATGCAGGTAAAAACTAGTCTTAATTCAGTTCAGCCATTGCTTCTTTCACGAAAGGCCGAATTTCTGAATCAAGTTCTCTTTTATTGATTGAACGCGAAGAAATAACTTTCGCGCCTTTAGCTTCCAAGAAGCTGGAGAATTTCGATGCTGCCTTTCCGGGATTTACTGCATGAGTCATAAAAGCAACTACATTTTTGCCCCACAGAGGAGGAATGAGGTTTAGCTTCCCTATGTCACCGGGACGATGTCCAAAAAGAATTAAACCATCTACCCATGTTCCTACGAAAATAAGATCAGCATCAGCTAACTCTTTAAAATCCAGATTTTCTGTTGATCTTACGGTTACTTTGTTTTCTGATGAAGCGATTGCTCCACCTATAAGTTCTGCAGCTTTTTTTGTATTGCCGGAACGGCTTTGGTGTATTACAACAATGTTCATCTGCAAAACCTCTTATATGCATCTATGGTAGAAAGCACCAGTTGAAACCGATGCAGTTGAAAGTGTATCAACTAGGTATAGCCGGTAAATAGGGGTTTAAATGGGCAAATTAGAAAAAAAGATTGCATTAATAACCGGAGCAGGTTCTGGTATTGGTAAAGCTGCAGCGAAAAAGTTTGCTGATGAAGGTGCGCTAGTCGTGGTTCAGGACTTTAATAAAGCCTCCGCTGAGGAGGTTTCTTCAAGTCTTTCAGGTTCAGGGCATTTTGCATTAGGTGGTGATGTTTCTAACGAACAGGAAATGGAAGATGTTTTTTCGGAAGTCGAAAAGAGATGTGAAAGGCTTGATGTCTTAGTGAATAATGCCGGTGTGTCTGGCAGTCCTGAGGGTTTAGGAAGTATCACTTACGACTCTTTCATGAGGATGCTTGCGGTCAATATGGGCGGAACTTTCATTTGCACACAGGCTGCTCTGCCGTTAATGAATTCAGGTGGCTCTATAGTCAATCTTTCTAGTATTGCTGGTTTAGCCGGATGGGGACCGGTGCATTATGCATCAGCAAAAGGGGCAATTCTAGGTTTCACCAGAGCTTCAGCTCGCGAATTGGGAGGATTAGGAATTCGTATTAATGCTGTAGCACCTGGGGTGGTCGAAACACCAATGACCGAGGATCTGGATGAAGCACTGTTAGCTCCGTTAATAATGATGAGTCCGCTTGGTCGGATAGGACAAGCAGATGAGATCGCTGCAGCAATTCTTTACTTAGCGTGCGATGATAGTTCTTTTGTTACAGGCCAGTGGATCTCACCAAATGGTGGTTTAGTAACTATTTAGAAGTCGATCTGGCTATCAGATCAATCAGGATTCTGACAACTTGATCGGGTTGGTCTTCCTGAAGGAAATGGCCTGCATTTTTAACTGTTGTATGAGGCTGGTCGTCAGTACCTGGAATGTTTGATATAAAAGCTTTTTCACCTCCACGGGTAACAGGATCTTGATCGCTGAAAGCACAGATCACCGGTTTGTCGAAGTTTTTTAGCACTTCCCACGCTTTTTGATTAGAAGGTGAGGAAGGATCTTCTGGAGAAGTAGGGACAAGAGACGGCCAGATTCTTGCTCCTTCTTTAAAAGAATCATCAGGGAAAGGGGCATTGTATGCATCAATAACTTCTGGGGGTAAATCTGTTAGACATCCTCCGTTAATGATGTTTCCTATTGGAAAATTTTCTGCAGTTTGTGAAAATTTTTGCCAGGCCATAAAAGCTTCTGTGGGTGAAGCATTACCGTCAGGCAAACCTGTGTTTGACAAAACCAGACCTGAAAATTTCTTTGGGTTTGCAGCTACTAGGCGTAGACCAATTAGTCCACCCCAATCTTGACCAAAAAAGAAAATCTCTTCAGGAGCATTTGCATCTAACCAATTTTGCATCCACGTAACGTGCCTTTCGTATGTGTAATCAACTTGGGTCGAAGGTTTATCTGATTTTCCGAAACCGACTTGGTCTGGAACCAATGATCTGATTCCAGCATCAGCTAGACCCGACATTATGTTTCTGTAAAGAAAACCCCAAGTTGGTTCACCGTGCAGTAAAAGAATTGTAGGAGCATCCGAAGGGCCTGATTCAACATGGTGTATTCGTAAGGTGCCGCCATCTCCATCTGGTACTTCTGTAAAGTGCGGTTCGTAAGGCCAGTCGATTAGATCCTGAAATTGTTTGTCGGGTGTTCTTAAAACTTTCATTGTGGGGAAATGCCCTTTCTAATCGAAGAGAATGTCTAGAGATTGGTCAAACGTTTTTGTGTCATCGAGCGAAGCTGCCTCAAACGAATTAATCCAAGTCAAACTTGCATAATCATTCATAACAGCGCCGACATCAGTTTCGATTGGTTGAGTTACAGGGTCACCCCAAGACATTTCAACTCTGTATGAGTTTTCGTGCCCAGGCTTCGGTGCCAATTTAGCTCCTTTCATTGAACGAGTTGAATTTTTTGCTACTTCTGTGTAACGCCACCCTTTTAATTCATCCAATGGTTTATTTGGGACATTGATATTTAAAACTGCTGGTTCTTTTGGAGGGTTAGAAATAATTGCACCCACAGCTATTCTGGCAACTTCGGCAGCAGTTTCCCAAACCTGATTCTTAAGGACCTCTTCGATGCCTTGTCCTTCAATTCCCCAGCCTGTAACCGCTTGGCTTACAGCTACACCTGTTATTCCAGCGTTTCTAGCAGTGAAAGCGGCACCGATGGTTCCAGAGTGGTAGATAGAATTTCCAACATTACTGCCGGGATTAATGCCTGCAACCACAAGGTCAAAGGAATCTTCTAAAACCCCCCTTGTCGCATACATGACGCAAAGAGCAGGTGGTCCGCTTACAGACCAAGACTTTTCAATTTTGTCAATATTGACTTGATGGACTTCTGGCCTAGAAATATGAAGTGCCCCTATAGCTGCTCCAGCACCTGAGTACTCTTGGTCAGGTGCAGCAATTGTTACTTCACCGAGATCAAGCAAAGAACGGGCTAAGACGTGAAGCCCTACTGAATCAATTCCATCATCATTGGTAACTAGTATCTTCACACCCAAGACCGTATCTACAACATTGCTTGTTTAGGTTAAAACTCTAATAACAGGAGATTAATTGTTTCCTTCCTGAATTCTGAGCTCTTCCTCAAGTGATTCCCAGAGACGCATTAGTTCAGAAGCATTGTCTCGCGCAGTTTCTTGCTCTATTACTAAAGCTTCAGCTTCTTTAGGATCTTTAAAGAGTTCAGGATCGTTGAGTTTTTCTTTTATCTCTAACAAATGGACTTCTGCTTTTTCCCACTTCTTTTCAATTTTTGTAAGTTCACGTTTTGTTTCACGAATCCCTCCATCGGCTTTTTTTGATTGTTTTTTATTTTCCTTAGAGCTCTGTTTCAAAGTATTTGTTTTTGTTTCATTCGGAGATGGATTCAAGATTTGATCAGGTACACCGGTGTGCAACACTGCTTTCGATTCGCGTACTTCGAGTAGATCATCTGCAACAGACCTTATGAGGTGTCGATCATGTGTAATCAGTATTACAGTCCCTGGGTAAGCGCTTATGGCATCTTCGAGCACGTCACAACTTGGTAGGTCAAGATGGTTAGTTGGTTCATCAAGAATAAGTAAATTTACGGGCATGCAAAGAGCCTTAGCGATCGCTAAACGAGTCTGTTCACCGCCTGAAAGGTTAGAAACGAGAGAGTCGACTGAGTCGCCTCTAAAACCAAAAGAAGCAAGATATGTCCGAAGATTTCTACCTGTCTCTTCGACTTGAGGAACTGTTCGGAGTTCCTCTAAGACAGTTTTTTTAGGGTCGAGTATCTCTGCTTGTAATTGATCAAACCAAGACATATCAATATTTTTGCCGCGAAAAATATTCCCATTAGTTGGTTTAAGTTCTCCTGTAATTAGTCTGACCAAAGTAGTTTTACCAGCACCATTGGGTCCGACAACAGCGATTGTCTTGCCTCTTTCAATTGTAAAAGACAGATTTTCTAGAATCATCTGGTCTTCATAGCCGGCTTGCACTTCTTCAAATTCAACAATCAGGCGAGAAGAGCGACGTGGTTCTGGGAAATCAAACTTGGTTTTAGCGTCTTCTTCAGTTTCAATTTCAATTTTTTCGAGTTTTTCTAAAGCTTTTACTCGACTTTGTACTTGTTTAGCTTTTGAGGCCTTGTATCGAAATCGTTCAATAAATTTTTCAGTACCAGCTATTTCTTTTTTCTGTTGAGAAGCTAAAGATTTCTGATACTCGATACGTTCTTCTCTTGCCAAAACAAACTCGCCGAAACTTCCAGCGTATTCAGTTGCGCGACCTGCAGAAATTTCAATAATCCGATTTGCTATTCCATCTATAAAGTCTCGATCGTGGCTAACGAATAAGAGCCCGTTGTTCCATTTTCCCAAGTAGGTTTCCAACCAAGTCACACTGTCCACATCTAAATGATTGGTTGGTTCATCAAGAACTAGAAGATCCGGTTTAGACAATAGAAGACGGGCCAGAGCGACCCGCATTTGCCAACCTCCTGAGAGTTCACCTATATCACGGTCATGGTCACTAGTTGCAAAACCTAATCCAGACAGAAGGCGATGTGCTTCTGCTTCAATTGCATAACCTCCAATTTGCTCAAATCTTGATTGTGCTTCCCCGAATTCGGAAATAAGTTCTGATTTGTGTTCACTGTCAGCTTTTTCAAGCTCTGAGCTTAGTTTCTTTAACCGTGTCGTTAATTTGTTGATGTCGTCGGCTCCTGAGAGAACTTCCTGCAAAACATTTTTCCCTTTACTCGCTTGAAGTTCTTGCGGGAGGTAACCAATATTCATGTCTTGTGGCTTATGAATTTCTCCTTCGTCGGCTTCTTGAAGACCAGTCAATATCTCCAATAAAGTCGTTTTTCCAGTTCCGTTGCTACCAATTAGTGCTATGCGACGGCTAGGTCCTAGTTGAAGGGAAACGTTTTTGAAGAGTATTCTCGGTCCAAAAGATTTAGTCAATCCAGAAGCGGTCAGCACATGAGTGAGACTACATCCTAGAAAGCCACAGAAGTAGCAGTAGGGTTAATTACCCTCAGAATTCCACCTGACAACTGCAGCGGCTGAAGTCATTCCCGCACCAAATCCGACGAGAAGCAATAAGTCATCTTGCTTAACTCGACCTGAGTCGATTGAATCTATAAGAGCTAAAGGAATAGAAGCAGCAGAGGTGTTCCCTGTTTTATCCATTACTAAGGCTGCTTTTTCATTCGCGATCCCGAGGCGTTTCATAGCAGCGTCGATGATGCGAACATTTGCTTGGTGGGGAACAACAAGTGAAATATCATCACTTGTCACTCCGGCTTTTTCCATTGCCGTATTGGCGGCATTTTCCATAGCAATGACAGCACGACGAAAAACCTCTTGTCCATGCATTACGATTTTTCCACCATGTTCACAATAGAGAAGGTCAGCAGCAGAACCATCAGCCATGAGATCCCAGCCGAGAAAACATGGTTGATCTGAAGTTCTTTCTATAACAACTGCCCCTGCACCGTCACCGAATAGAACACAGGTTGTTCTATCTTCCCAATCTGTAAATGTACTTAGGGAATCACTTCCAATTAGCAGAATCTTTTCCATTCCACTATCAGCAAATTGCATTGCGGTAACAAGTCCATAAACAAAACCGGAGCATGCGGCATTTAGATCGAAAGCTCCGCAGGATAAACCAAGATTATTTTGCACAATAGAAGAAGTAGCAGGCACGACCTTGTCAGCGGTCGTGGTGGCAAGGATAAATAGGTCTATCTCATCAGGTTTGACTCCAGCTTTTTCTAAAGCGGCTTTCCCAGCATTAGTAGACATTTCGCTTACTTTCCCATCAATATGTCGAGAGGAAATTCCACTTCGTTCTTTGATCCATTCATCTGAAGTGTCAACCATTTGCGATAGTTCATCATTTGTAAGGATTCTTTCAGGAAGATCTATAGCCCATCCTGTAATTCGCCCAAATGCCATTTTGAACCCCTCAACTAAAATTTTTCTAAATGACTTGTAATAAAGGTAGCGCTTAAAACCCTAAAGATGTGTTTCTCTCTTTTTTGCGACTAGGGTCAGTCAGTTATGAACGACCATGAAATAGCAGGTCTTTTAGCACGAGAAGCTGGAGAGCTTCTTTTAGAGCTGAGAGAAAAAGGCTTGGACAAAGGAGTTTCCGGCTATCAGCTGCAGGTGATAGCAGACCGCGAAGCTCACTTGCATATAAGTAAAAGGTTGAATGAGTTATGTCCTGAAGATTTTTTGTTATCAGAAGAAGGACGGGATGATAAGGCTCGTTTAGAAGCCGAAAGAGTATGGATCGTTGATCCTCTTGACGGCACACAAGATTATGGACGTATGGGAAGTATTGAATGGGCAGTTCATGTCGCTTTAGTGTCGGGAGGTCAACCTTTAGCCGGAGCAGTTAATTTGCCTGCTATAGGGACTCTTTATGGGACGCTTCAAACTCCGACAAAGCAGGATTCTGTTAATAATCCTCCTGTTGTCATAACTAGTCGCTCTCAGTGGGGGGAAGCGGAAGCGGTTGCAGCCTCTATAGGAGGAGTAGTTCGTTCAGTTGGTTCAGCTGGAGTTAAGGCTATGGCTGTTGTAGGTGGAACTGCTGATATTTATGTACACCCTTCAGGTCTGTACGAATGGGATGTATGTGCTCCGGCTGCAGTAGCTGCATCTGCTGGACTGGATGTAAGCGGAGTAGATGGTTCTTTTTTAACATACAACAAAGAAAGGCCAGTAGTTCCTGGTCTTTTAATAAGCAAGCCTGAATACACAGCAGCGGCTTTAGATGCATTGCATTACTGAAAAACGTTAAGAAAGTTATTTTTCACGGTATTCTGGGTGATCTGCAATTAAGAAGACGGTTGGAATCCGTCACTGTCCCGCAACTGTGTTCCTCGTCGAGGTAAGTCAGACCTAAGAGCAGGAAATAGTAAAACCATAAGTTCCCGCGGAGGAACGGTTAAGGATTGAAGTTTCTTTTCCCAACCGTGACTTAGGGGAGGAGGAATAATGAAATTAAAAAGCAATCTAATAGCATTTTTAGGGGTTCTCTGCCTCATAAGCGTTTCTTGCAGTTCAGACAGTTCTAATGAACAAGTTTCTGTTTCGGGAGGATCTGAAAGTGTTGAGGTGGCAGAGAGGATTATTTCACTGTCCCCAACAGCCACTGAAATACTTTTTGCAATAGGTGCAGGAGAACAAGTGGTCGCTGTTGATGATCAGTCAAATTTTCCAAGTAATGCTCCAGTAACAGATCTTTCTGGCTACACCCCAAATGTTGAAGCAATTGCTGCTTATGATCCGGATTTAGTAGTTACTTCCTATGATCCAGGTGATTTGGTGGATGGATTGAATGTTCTTGGTATTAAACCCCTCATACAAAGTGCGGCAATGACACTAGAAGACACATATTCTCAAATCATTGAATTGGGAGAATTAACTGGGCATTCTAAGGAAGCTGAAAAGTTAAATAAAGAAATTCAGTCAAGCGTGTCTTCTGTTACTCCATCAGGCAATGGTTTAACTTATTATCACGAGGTTGATAACACCCTGTATTCAACAACTTCTAAAACATTTTTGGGTCAACTTTATGATTTGCTAGGTCTTGTCAATATCGCCGACCCTGCTGATGAAGATGGTTTTGGGTGGCCACAGCTCTCAAGTGAGTTTATCGTTGACACAGATCCTGACTTGATTTTCCTTGCGGATGCTGATTTGGGTGAGAGTCCTCAAACGGTTTCAAGCAGACCGGGATGGAGTTCCATGCAGGCTGTTACTGAAGGAAGGATCATAGTTTTAGATACGGATATTGCTAGCAGGTGGGGACCTCGTGTAGTGGACTTTTTAGAACAGGTAGAGTCAGCCATTGAGTCACTTAATCTCGATTAAGATCCAATCCTTCTGGAAGTTGTTTTGAGAAAAGACAATCTAAAAGCAACTAGTTCTTATGTTCGCACTTCATGGTTAGCGATTGGGGTTTTATCAGTCATTATCTCTGGAATGGCAGGCGTCTTGTTTGGGCCTTCAAACGTGGGGTCAATGTCTATTTTGAAAGAGCTAGTAGATCATTTACCATTCTTTGAAATTGATTCCGGTTTAAGTGATAGACACCAAGCTATTATCTGGCAAATTAGATTACCGCGTGTTGTATTAGGTCTTTTAGTAGGAGCGATGCTTGCCGCGGCCGGTGGTACTTATCAAGGTGTTTTTAGAAATCCTCTTGCGGACCCATATGTTCTGGGAGTAGCTGCGGGAGCGGGATTCGGTGCTACTTTAGCAATCGTTAGCGGGGTAGGAGATGGGTCTGGTTTCTTGGATCCAGTTCCCTTGGCTGCTTTTATCGGAGCTCTTCTAGCGGTCTTGTTGACTTATTCGATTGGTGCCGCTGGTGGACGACTCGGATCCGTAACTAGTTTGGTTTTGGCGGGAGTAGCAGTTGCAAGTTTTTTCACAGCTGTTCAAACTTTTGTACAGCAAAAAAATGCCGACACAATTAGGCAAGTATATTTCTTTATTCTTGGTCAACTAAGAGTTGCCGGATGGGATGTGGTGCTTCTACTGCTTCCCTATGTCACGATTTGCTTATTGGTTATTTTGCTTATCCGGAGAAGATTGGATGCTTTGGGTGTAGGCGAAAAAGAAGCAACTTCTTTGGGGCTTAATGTGAAAAGACTTCGAGTAATTAGTGTTCTCGTGTCATCACTTGGTACGGCAGCTGTTGTCTCGGTTAGCGGTCTTATAGGTTTCGTGGGAATAATCGTTCCGCATACGATTCGATTGATCTTTGGTTTCAGCTACAGGGTAATTCTCCCTCTTTCAATTCTTTTTGGAGGGGCATTTTTAGTTTTGACGGACTTAGCTTCAAGAATGATTTTACAGCCCGTAGAAATACCTATTGGCGTGGTTACTGCCTTTTTAGGAGCGCCTTTCTTTGTTATGGTTTTGCGGACCACAAGGGGCACAAGATGAATTCAATTTATTGCCAGAATCTTGAAGTTGCCTATAACGGGAATGCGGTCATCAGCGATCTTGATCTAAAAGTTTCTTCAGGAACTTGGACTACGGTAATCGGACCAAACGGGGCTGGGAAAAGTAGTCTGATGCATGCAATATTAGGACTTGTTCCTTCCAAGGGATCTATTCAAATTTCCGGTGATGAAGTTTCCAATTTATCTCTTACAAATCTTGCCAAAAAAGTAGCTTTTGTCCCGCAAGAACCAGTAATTCCTGATGGAATGAAAGTTTTTGATTATGTTTTGTTAGGAAGAATCCATAATTTGGGGTTTTTTGCTGCTGAGAGCTCTGTTGACATAGACATTGCTGAAGATATTTTAAAAAAACTAGATGCTTATCATTTGATCGACAGAGTTGTAGACACGCTCTCTGGAGGGGAACGTCAGAGGATCGTACTTGCACGAGCTTTAACTCAAAAGTCACCTATTTTGATTCTAGATGAGCCTACGACAGCTCTTGATATCAGCCATCAACATGAGTTTTTGAATTTGATAGATGAATTTTGTATAAAAGAAAATTTGACAGTGCTAGCAGTTATGCATGACTTGACTTCCGCGGGTAGGTATGGCGACCGTGTTGCCCTTTTATCAAAAGGTCGTATAGAGGTAGAAGGTATTGCTGAAGAGGTAATTACATCAGAAATTATAAATAGATATTTTAATACAGAAGTTCGAGTCATTAATGACGAGGGAGGCCCCGTAGTTGTGCCATCGACTAACTCTTACTTGAGGAGACGAAATAATGGAAAATGAACCGCCCACAAAGCAACCTGATCATTCTGAAATTGAACGTTTGAAAAGTCTAGTCATTGTCAATACAGGTGATGGTAAAGGAAAATCAACTTCTGCTTTTGGTGTTATTTTTAGAGCTCTTGGAAGAGATTGGGATACCGCTGTTATCCAATTTTTAAAATCAGGAAAATGGAAAACTGGTGAAACGGCGATGGCGAAAAAACTTGGCGTTGATTGGTGGGAAATAGGCGAAGGCTTCACTTGGGATTCAGATGATTTAGATGAAGATCAGGCGATTGCACTTGAAGCATGGAAACAGGCATGTGAAGTAATAGAAAATGGTAGACACAGGCTCCTTGTTCTAGATGAAATTACCTATCCAATTAACTGGGGTTGGATACCGGAAGACGAAGTTATCGATGCTGTTAGAAATAGGCCTGAAAATATGAATATCATTTTGACAGGCAGAGATGCGTCGGACTCTCTCATAAAGTTGTCCGACACTGTTACTGAAATGAAAAAAGTTAAACACGTTTACGACAAAGGTGTTTTAGCAAAAAAAGGTATTGACTACTGATGCTTGTTGTTCTAACTGGTGGAGCTAGAAGCGGAAAATCTAGAGTAGCTATGAAAATTGCTTTGTCAAATACAACTAATCCATCTCTTATCGCAACAGCTGAAGCAGGCGAAGATGAAGAAATGCTGGAAAGAATTGAAATACATCGATCCAGTCGTACATCTGCATGGAATGTGATAGAAGAGCCACTTGAAATAAGTAAATCACTAGGGGATCTTGACCCAAGTGCAGTTGTTGTAATTGATTGTATTAGCTTTTGGATTTCTAATCAGATTGAAGACTCCTCTGACGAAGAGGTCTTCTCAATGCTTGACGATTTAATTCGTGTTTCTAACGAGCGTTCTGGACTTACTATTTTGGTTACCAACGAAGTTGGTTCGGGTATAGTTCCCATTTCGTTTTTAGGTAGAAGATTTCGTGACCTTTTGGGATTTGTTAATCAAAAGCTTGTTGAAAATGCAGACCGCTCCTTTTTTATAGTTGCTGGAAAAAAAATCCCTCTAGATGATTTAGATTATGACATCGCAGATTAATTTTGAAGAGCGGAGGGTTTCTTGACAAATCTTCGCTTAGCACTATCTTTTCTCACACGCCTTCCTGGTGGAATCCATCCGTCAAATCAAAGCGACCTTGGGTCTTCAGTCCCGTGGTTTCCAGTTGTTGGAGTGTTTATAGGTCTTATTAGCGGGAGTTTTTTCTGGTTCTTAATTTTATTTATGCCTCCATTAGTGGCTTCAGTATTAGCAATCGGTTTTTCTATTTTTGTAACAGGTGCGTTTCATGAGGACGGGTTAGCTGACACTTTCGATTCTTTTGGGGCGTTTAATACAGAACGAAGACTAGAGATTATGAAGGATTCTCGTATTGGGACTTTCGGAACTCTAGCTCTTTTAATCAATGTGACAGTGAGTGTTGCAGCACTCGCATCTTTAGAAGGTAAAGAGGGTTTTCTAGCAATAATTTTGGCCCATAGTTTGAGTCGAGTGGCCTCGATTATTGTTCTGACTATCGTTAAGCCTGCTAAACAAGAAGGTCTTGGTAGCAGCTATTCTTTATTTTCTTCTCGTTTAAAGGTAGTTCTAGTTACCTCTTTTTTTATTTTGCTTTCATCAAGTCTGGGTCTGTTTGGTTTGATTTCATCAGCGGCTATTTTATTGATTGCTTTTTCTTCTAAACCCATAGCGGTTAGTAAATTCGGAGGTACTACGGGGGACTTTTTAGGCGCAGTTCAACAAATCGCAAACGCAACTGTTCTTGTAATAGCATCGGCAACTTTTTCTAATCAAATTGGACTATGGCTAATTTAGACCTTTGCCTTGTTCGTCACGGCTCAACCGATTGGACTGAGCAATCTAGATTTTGTGGTTGGAGCGACATTGGGCTTTCGAGTCTTGGGAAACTAGAAGTTGAGTCTTTAAAAAAAAATATTGACCCTAATTTTTTCGACATGGTTTTTTCATCTGATCTATCTAGATGTCTAGAGACTGCCGACATAATAGGTTCTAATCCACAAGTTGATAGTCGGCTTAGGGAGGTTTTTTTTGGTAAATTCGAAGGTTTAACTTGGAAAGAACTTGACGATGACGAGCGTAAAGTTTTTTTAGACGTAGAAAATTTTAGATTTCCAGCGGGTGAGTCTCATTCTGATTTTAATAACCGAATAAAAGATTTTCTTTTTTCTTTAGAAGATGGAAGCCACCTTTTGATTACTCACGGCGGAGTTATAAGGCTTATTCTAAATCTTTACGCTAGGGACGTCCCGGTACCTCCTGGAGGGTTTGTGGAAATAAGTTTAGAACTCTGAAGTAGTGAAAATTTTCAGTTCTTTTGTATGGTTTTCTTATGTCTGAATTATCTTCACAAAAACATTTCTCAACTGTCAACCAGAAAAAAATGGCTTATATGGATATTGGCGAAGGCGATCCCATTGTTTTCTTGCACGGAAACCCCACTTCGTCATATTTATGGAGAAACATAATACCGCATGTATCTAAAATGGGAAGATGCATAGCACCAGATTTAATAGGCCAAGGAGATTCGGAAAAACTTGATAACTCCGGTCCTGATTCTTACAAATATGTAGAACACCGTAAATATTTATTCGAATTGTTGGAACAAATTGGAGTTGAGTCTGATGCAACTTTCGTCATCCATGACTGGGGTTCTGCCTTAGGTTTTGATTGGGCTATGCAAAACCCTGATTCAGTCAAGGGAATTTGTTACATGGAAGCGATCGTAAAACCATTCGAATCATGGGATGACTGGCCAGAGAATGCACGCGGTATTTTTCAAGGTTTCCGTTCAGAATCTGGAGAGGACATGGCTCTTGAAAAAAACTTGTTCGTTGAAGGTGTGTTGCCGGCAGCTGTATTGAGAGACTTAGAAGAAGAAGAGATGGCTGAATACCGCCGTCCTTTTTCTGAATCTGGTGAGTCACGTAGACCTACCCTTACATGGCCGCGTGAAATCCCAATCGAAGGATTTCCAGAAGATGTCACAGAAATAGTCACTTCGTACGCGAAATTTATGTCAGAAGCGTCATTTCCAAAATTATTTATTAATGCGGAACCAGGGGCGATTCTGAAAGGCAAACAAAGAGAATTTTGCCGCCAATGGCAAAACCAAACAGAAATAACAGTCGCAGGTAACCATTTTATACAGGAAGATTCACCTGACGAGATTGGTACTGCACTGAGTTCTTGGTACTTGAACCTGTCTAGCTGAGGTTCACTGGTGTTGAAACTTCTGAAAAGAAGTCTCCACCTTTGTCATCCATCACAATAAACGCAGGGAAGTTTTCAACTTCGATCTTCCACACTGCCTCCATGCCAAGTTCTGGATAGTCAATAACTTCAACTTTACGAATTGACTCAGTTGTCAAACGGGCGGCAGGTCCTCCTATAGAACCAAGATAAAAACCGCCATACTGAGAACAAGAATCAGATACTTGTTTTGACCGGTTGCCTTTTGCAAGCATTATTAGGCTGGCTCCAGCAGATTGGAATTTTTCTACATACATGTCCATACGGCCCGCAGTGGTCGGACCAAATGAACCCGAAGCGTACCCTTCGGGTGTTTTTGCAGGACCCGCATAGTAGACAGGGTGATCTATTAGGTAGTCAGGCATCGGCTCGCCAGAATCAATCCGCTTAGCAATTACGGCATGAGCTACGTCTCTAGCCACCACTAAAGTGCCAGTTAAAGCTAGGCGTGTTTTAACTGGATGCTTGCTTAGTTCAGACCTTATTTCGTCCATCGGTCTGTTTAAATCAACCGAAACAACTTCACCAGAAAGTTCGTCTTCAAGTGTTTCAGGCAGAAAACGAGCTGGATCTTCTTCAAGTTTCTCCAAAAAGATCCCTTCAGAAGTTATTTTTCCCAAAGCCTGTCTGTCTGCTGAACATGAAACTGCTACCCCCACCGGATTCGAAGCTGCATGGCGAGGAAGTCGAATAACCCTTACATCATGGCAAAAGTATTTACCACCGAATTGAGCACCGATACCAAACTCTCTAGTTAAATCTAGAATTTTACTTTCCCACTCGAGGTCACGAAATCCATGACCACTTTCACTCCCATTAGTGGGCAGATGATCCAAATAGCGAGCAGAAGCGTATTTGGCTACTTTCAGATTGTACTCTGCAGACGTTCCTCCGATCACGACAGAAAGATGATACGGAGGACATGCCGCAGTACCTAGAGTTCTTAACTTTTCATCTAGAAAACTAATTAAACGCTCAGGTTCTAGAAGGGCTCGGGTTTCTTGAAAAAGAAAACTTTTGTTCGCTGAACCCCCGCCTTTTGCCAAAAAAAGAAACTTGTATGCGTCACCTGGAACAGCTTCAATTTCAATCTGTGCAGGTAAATTTGTTCCAGTATTTTTTTCAGTAAACATGTCTATAGGAGCCATTTGAGAATAACGAAGGTTCGAAGTTGTGTAAGTGTCGTACACACCTCTGGAAATGGCTTGTTTGTCATCTGTATCAGTTAAAACTTGCTGACCTTTCTTAGCAATGATCAGAGCAGTCCCAGTATCTTGACAAGACGGCAGGACGCCTCCAGCGGCGATATTGGCATTATGTAGTAGTTCTAATGCGACGAAACGGTCATTTTCTGAAGCTTCTGGATCTTCTAATATTTCAGCTAGTTGAGACAAATGCCCTGACCGAAATAAGTGAGCTATATCCCTCATAGCCGTCGAGGTGATTAGGCGTAAAGCTTCTTGTTCTACTTTAAGAAACTTTTTACCTTCAGGCCCTTCTATTTCAGAAACCCCTGCATTTCCCAAATGATTAAATTCAGTATCTTCGTAAGGGTCGTTTAAAAGAGGAAGAAGATCTGTGTATTCAAATTCAGGGATTTGGGTATCTTCTGCCATATCTCCAAACTACCTCTACATGAGGTACTAGTTAGTTGATTAAATAATGAATATTTTCTTCAACCGGCTAAAAGGTCAGAAGCTATTTGATCCCACATAGAAGAATCGCCATTTGAACCGAGGCTATAAAAAGCCATTCTGTCAACATCACTCCCGTATCTTTCAAGTACACCGGAAGCAATTTTCTCAGGTTCTCCAACAACTGCAAAAGTTTCTAACATTTCGTCATTTATGAGCGTGCCCATTTCCTGCCACGCCCCTTCTTTTGACATTCTATTGAGTTCGTCTTGAGCATCTCCCCAACCGTGTAATTCTAAAACCGGACGGTAGGCAGGTGTTGAAGCATAGAAAGCTATTTGTTGCCGAATTGCTGTTGCAGAATTCTCGATTGCTTTTTCGTCACCTCCGGTTACAACAAAACCAGGTCCAACAATTTCAAATGAATCTAAACTACGTCCTGATTTATCTAAACCACGTTGCACAGCCGGAAGAGTTACTTCTTTTAAGTAGCGTTCGGTACTAAAAGCATGGCAAATAATTCCGTCGCAAACCTCTCCAGCAACTTCAGACATAAGAGGACCGACTGCAGAAATAAAAATCTTAGGATGTCCGTGATTGCTTGGACCCGGATTGAAAAAAGGTGACATCAGAGTGTGTGTGTAAAAGTCACCTCTAAAATCTAGTCTCGAGCCATCTTGCCAAGAGTCCCAGATTGCTCTAATCGCAGCCACCATTTCACGCATCCTCGCTGCTGGTTTTGACCATTCCATTGAAAAGCGCTTAGTTATGTGAGGTTTTATTTGAGTTCCAAGCCCCAGAATAAAACGACCCTTACTATAGTTTTGAAGGTCGTAACCAATATTGGCAAGAATCATTGGATTGCGGGCAAAAGCCACAGCAATTGAAGTTCCTAACTCTATTTTCTCAGTATGTTCCGCTGCGATCATATGAGGAAAAAACGGGTCATGACTAGTTTCCGCCGTCCAAGCCCCTGAATAGCCTTTAGCTTCAAGTTCTTTAGCAGAATCAATTATTGGCTGGAATCCACCTTCCAGCGAGGTTGGGAATGCAGCTCCTAAGCCACCATCAATTTTCATAGACATGACCGTAGCGCGGTGAAATAGAAATTTTGAGGTTTTATTGATTTTTGCTCAATAATGTTCTTCTAAACTTATGTTGTGGCAAAGGAAAACAAAATAGACGAAGATTTACATCTTTTAGCTGCTCGCAGATTAAGAGCGGCTGGTATGCGTTATAGCAAATCTCGCAAGGCCATAGTAGAAGTTTTGGCCAATGCCGGTAGACCTTTAACGCTTGACGAAGTTCTACTTTTCAAGTCAGACAGCAATCTGGCGCAAAGCTCTGTTTATAGAAATTCAACCGAACTTGTAGAAGCCGGCGTTATAAAATGTTTAGCATCAGGGAAGGACCACAATCGTTTTGAATTAGACGATTCAATAATTGGACATCACCACCATTTCGTGTGTTCAGATTGTGGCGACATAGAGGATTTTCATGTTTCCGAGCCTCTGGAAAAAGAAATCCTTGCTTTAGAGGCAGAACTTATAAACAAGGGTCTGTCGGTCCAAGGTCATACGCTTGATATACAAGGGCGTTGCAAGCAGTGCTCATAGTAATTAGTAGGTAATTTTGTTTCTCAAACGTAATGCAGCTCGAGTTGTTCTTCTCGACAACAAAAAGAGAATTTTTTTGGTAAACGCTGAAGATCCCATAGACCCGTTTAAAAAACCGTGGTGGGAAATTCCAGGTGGAGGTATTGGCAGGGGTGAGGACAGCTCTATTGCCGCAGCACGAGAACTTTACGAAGAAACAGGTATCGATTCAATCGAGATGGGACCAGTCATTTGGACTCAGCATGTGCAATTCACTTTCGGTGGTTACTACTTTGACAGTTACGAAAAGATTCATGTTGCATGGTGTGACGGAGGAGAATATCGCCCCCAGCATTTAGAAGCTTTGGAAGCAGCAGCTTTTTTAGGAGCTAGATGGTGGGAAGTCAGCGAATTGCTCCAATCAGAAGAACCAGTTTTACCAACTTTGCTCAGAGAATACATAACGCCAATTATTTCCGGCGATCTCCCTGAGGAACCAATCGATATTTCCCCAGTTCAATTGGATGAAAACTAATTTTGTTCTTTTTCTTCTCGTTCTGCTCCTCTAACAGCGTAGTGAAGCAAAATTGATGGGGCTAGGACTATGGATCCCAATATTAAAAGAACGGTTAAAGTTCTGGCGACCAGATTATTAAATTCGACAGTCAGTCCAATAGCGAAAATAATCAAAGAAAGAAAAAAAATGGAATATCCGATTTTTCTTCCAGTGTTAGCTATTAAAGAAGCCTGTTGACGACGTATCAAAAGAGAATTTGCATCATCAGAATTTGTCATCTGCTACTCCTTGGAGCCACGGGCAGTGCCTAAAAGTTCTTCACCATTTTTATACACATAACAGTGGATCCCCCTGAATCTAGCTTTTGAATCTTCAAAGTTTGTTCGGTTTGGAGTTAGGAAACCTAATTTAAGTTCTGATAATTCATATATTTCTTCAACAAAACCTTCAAATTCGTCATAACAAATTGAAGTCGCAAAGGCCTGCATTTCTTGATCTCCGGGCCAAGGAGCGCCAGGTCCGGCAGGATGTTCAATTCTTAAAAATATTTCATTTTGATGAGGGCCTTCACAAGAGACTTTTGTGTCGATCTCTACCAGGCGTTCAGCATTAGTCCAAGAGTATTGATTGAAACAGTCGCCAGCGGCAAGGTTGTGTAAATTAACAACTTCTCCAATCCAGTCAGGTGTGGATTGTGAAGTCACTGTTGGTTTTACTTCAACGGCACTAGTCGTACTTTTGATCGGTGTAGTTTCGTTAACGTTTTCGGTGGTTGTCGAACAAGCTGTAAAGAGAAAAATTGAAGCAGAAAATAAAAGTAAAAGATCTCTTTTTCTATTTAAAGAAAACATTAATTTAAACACAAGACAAGGTTAGGGGCGCTGAGTCGATCTGACGGTACCGTGGGCTCGTGTCTGTCGTAAAACTTGAAGGTTTGGTAGCTCTATTAGAGGGTTTTCCAGCTTTAACAGGAGTAGATCTTACTGTAAATGCTGGAGAAATAGTTTTTGTGAAAGGTCCAAATGGAGCCGGAAAAACAACTTTGCTGCATTTGTGCGCAGGGTTAATACAACCTAAAGAAGGGAAAGGACAGATTTTAGGACATGATCTGTCTTCAGAGAGGACTCCAATAAGGAAAAGAGTTGGACTACTTTCACACAGTTCAGGACTATATAGAGATCTTACAGTATTAGAAAATATTACTTTTTGGACTCAGATTGCGGGGGTTGAAAAGTCAGAAATTGATAACCGCATTTCATGGGCTCTTGAGAGAATGGAATTGGATAATAAATTGCAGAATCAGAAAGTCCGTTCTCTGTCTGTAGGTCAAAAAAGAAGAGCATCATTAGCGGTTTTCATAGTTCGCAGGCCAGATTTATGGCTTATGGACGAACCTCATGCGGGGCTTGATCAGGAGGGAAGACAGGCTGTAGATGACCTTATTGAAGAATCGGTGAAAGCTGGAGCTACAGTCATTGTTGCCTCTCATGACTTAGAGCGTGTTTTAAACCTTGCGACAAGAGTAGTTACTTTGTCTGGAGGCGCAGTGGTGGGCGTAGATCATGGTGGAAATAAATGAAAAGACTTTTTGCTGATATTGGGCTTATAACGAGTAAAGACTTGAAGATCGAATTACGTTCAAGGGTTCTCACCAATCAAGTAGCTCCTTTTGCTTTAATGATTCTCGTTTTGTTCGGGATTGCTCTCGACGCAGATCAACAATCTTTGAGGAATTTTGCTTCAGGTCTATTTTGGATTTCTGTTTTACTCTGTGCGTTAATGGCAATTTCTCGATCAATGACTATAGAGCGTGATGATGAAGCGTTAGTTGGGCTAAATCTTTCGGGAGTTGATCCAATTGCCATATTTTTGGGTAAGACATGTGCGATAGCAATACAATTGTTGGTTCTTGAAATTTTTCTAGGTGTGGGCATTATTTTGTTATACAGGTCAGAAGTAGAAGATTTATGGCTACTTGTTGCTACAGGTTTGTTCGCGTGTATAGCAGTATCTGCGCTGGGTACGATTTTTGGATTTTTAGCTTCAGGTTTAGGAGTCCGTGAAACTCTTTTACCTATTCTGCTTTTACCTTTGCTTTTACCTGTTCTTATCGGTGCAACTCGAGCTTTCGATGATGCGTTAGGTGTCGCCGCTATAAATGGGTGGAATTGGTTTGCTTTTGTGGCAGGTTTGACCGTTCTTCTCACTGGGGTTGGGGCAGGAGCAAACTATCTTTTGGCAGAGAACTAAGAGAGATTGGTATTAGATAGATGACAGTTCCGATTACTACCGCATCAAAAGGTTCGAAAATATTGGGAATAACTTCAATCATTGGATTTGCAGTTTTAATACTTTTAGCTTTTTTTGTTACAGACCCAGATATTAGATTCCACCCTGAAACAGGTGAAGAGTTTGGACAGTTTGATGCAGTTCGACTTCTCTACCTTCACGTTCCTATGGCAATAGTTACATATTTGGCTTTTGTAATTTGTGCAATAGCAAGCGCTGGGTATTTAATAAAACGGACGTTCTGGTGGGACTCGATGGCTCATGCCGCTGGAGAAGTTGGTACTCTCACATGCGCTCTAGTCCTTATCACTGGTTCCATATGGGGTAGACCCGTCTGGAATACGTGGTGGGAGTGGGGGGATGTAAGACTAATGAGCACTCTTATTCTTTTTCTTTTATTTCTTGGATATTTAGCATTACGTGGAGCTTTCGTAAGCCCACAGCGTGCAGCGCGTCCCGCTGCAATAGTCGCCCTTATAGCAGTTTTAGACATCCCCCTAATAAATAGATCAGTAGAATGGTGGGAGAATAGAACGCTCCATCAGAAATCAACATTGTCTGAGCTCAAAATCGAAGATCTGACTCTTTTTACATTAATGCTAGGAATTTTGGTCTCTGTGCTTGTGATGTCGTGGTTAATTCTGCATCGATTTAGAGTCGCTTGGTTAGAGCATATGGAGTTTGAGCAGGGAGTAAAAAGCGCAATTGAAGAACGTCGACACATAGACAACAAGGAGCAATAGGTATGACACATTTAGGTTATTTAATTGCAGGTTGGGGATTGTCCAGTTTAGTAATTTCAATTTATGCAGTTCGTCTACTTAAAAGAGGAGCTCGGTTATCAGCTCGAGTTCCTGCTCAAAATGCTCGTTGGATGAGCTCACCGAAACAAGATGGCGGATGAAGTCTTTGGAAGAGTTAACACCTAGACAAGATCGAATTGAAAAGAAAAACTCTGGTTTATTACCAAAATTTGCTGGAGTTTTACTTTTGGTCATAGTTGTTATTGTTTTATTTAAGACATTGGGGAATGCATCTCTATTTTTTTACCCAGTCGATGAAGCAGTAGAAAAAAGAGTTGAACTGCAAGACAGACGCTTCCGCGTAATCGGGACTCCACAACCTGGAATTATTGAGACCACCTTGTCCGGTCGACAAGTCCTTGTTTTCACCTTATGTACAGGAAACGTTTATGCTGACGTGGCGCATGAAGGTGATCCAGCAGAATTGTTTAATCCAGGAGTCCCAGTGGTTCTACAAGGAGTTTGGAGCGAAACTAAACCCCCTAGTTCCGAAAAACTTTTGTACCCGGCGAATGATGGTTGGCATATAAAAACCGACAGCATGGTGGTTAAACATGACAATGACTATCGCTCAGATCGTGCAGAATTAGAGTCTTGTAGTAGTGAATAACATGAAATATTTAGCTCCTGAAAAACTACTAAACAAAAAATTATGAACACAGACTTGGGAACCGTATTCGTAGCTCTCGGTTTGGCTTCGGCCTTGCTAGCTGTCTGTAATCAGTTTTATGCGCTGATTTCCAAAAAGTTAGTTCTACTATCAAGAGTTAAAATCCCAGTGTTAATAATGCTTGTAGCCGCCATAGGCCAGGTGGCAGTAATGGAGAGAGCTTTAATAACACGTGATTTCACAGTTGCTTATGTCGCTCAACATGGGAGCACCAGAACACCTCCGTTGTTTAACGTTGCTACTCTATGGTCAGCGCTTGAAGGTTCGATATTGCTATGGGTACTGATACTTGTGGGTTACCTGGCGCTAGTGGTTTGGAGATTTAAAAGCCGTCTCACAGATCCCCTTGTGGCGTGGGCTGTTGCTGTCATGTCGATTGTCTGTGTCTTCTTTTTCATATTGTTGATAGGACCCGCATATCCATTTGGAGAGTTTGATCCGTGGCCGGGTTTTGACGGTCCGGGCCCTAATCCACTTTTACAGAACCACATTTTGATGGCGTTCCACCCTCCAATCTTGTATCTAGGTTATGTAGGCATGACAGTTCCTTTCTCTTTTGCTATTGCCGCTTTGATAACCGGAAGGATTGGAGAAGGTTGGCTTGTGCAGACCAGAAAGTGGACTCTTATTGCATGGGGATGTTTGTCGCTAGGAATAGTTCTCGGATCTTGGTGGTCATACGAAATTCTTGGATGGGGTGGCTACTGGGCCTGGGATCCAGTTGAAAATGCTTCTTTTTTGCCTTGGCTCACGGCTACGGCTTTTTTACATTCTGTGATGATTCAGGAAAAGAAAGGGATGCTGAGAGTGTGGAATCTATCTCTCCTTTGCGCAACTTTCTCACTTACTATCCTTGGTACTTTTATAACTCGTTCAGGTGTTCTTGAGTCTGTTCATTCTTTTACTGAGTCAGAAATTGGACCTCCGTTGCTCGGATTTTTTCTTTTGATAGTCATCACAAGTGTTGGTTTGATTGCTTGGAGAGGGGAGAGTTTGAGAAGCTCTGGTTCAATTAGTTCACCGTTATCGAGAACTGGGGCATTTTTACTTAACAATCTTTTATTCGGCTGTTTCGCTTTTGTAGTCTTCCTTGGAACAGTTTTCCCTTTGATTGTAGAAGCTTTAAATGGAGATCGAATATCAGTTGGCAATCCTTATTTTGTGAAAATGTCAACACCTATCGGTTTCGCGTTGTTATTTATGATGGCCATAGCTCCAGCTTTATCGTGGGGAAAAACAGGCCTTGATGTTCTTTTAAAACGGCTCACACCTTCTGTCGTTTGCGGTTCAATAGCGATGCTCTTGGGGGTTGTTATAGGTAGTAGGGGTTTTGTCCCCACGCTGGCTTTGGGTTTTGGAGGTTTTGCAGCTGGCAGTGCTATCAGACAAATTTCATTTGGCTTTAGAACAAGCAGATTTAGAGGATTACTTGGAAGAAATGGTGGCGGAATGGTAGTCCATTTAGGTGTGGTCATTTTGGCTGTTGCTTTAGCGTGTTCCTCTTCTTTCTTGAGACAGGCAGAGTTCAAATTTGAACAAATTGGCGATCAGGCGACATTAGGAGGTCATGAATTCAAATTTGCTGGCATCGAACGTGTGGAACTTAAAGAAAAGAACAAAATCATTGCGAATGTTTTTATAAATGATGAGCTTTTTCAACCCTCAATAAATCAGTTCCCATTTGGGGGTAGGAGTATTGGGACTCCTACAACACGCTCAACTTGGAAAGATGACGTCCAGCTAGCTCTGTTGTCGGTTCCTGAAGAAAGTGAACAGGAAAAAACGGTAATCAGAGTCACTATTCAACCTATGGTTTGGTGGATTTGGTTTGGTGGCGGGGTAATGGCTTTGGGAACTATTTTTTCTTTATTTTCAAGAAAGAAAAACTCTTCCGAAGAATCTGTTCTCTCGGATTCGGATAATAAAAATAAACAAGAAGTGAAAATCAATGAGCCCGTCTAAGACCGCATCAGCAGTTGTTGCTGTAATCACAATTTTTTTAGTCGTTATTTTCGCTACAAGCGAATCAGGTGTGGAGCGACTACGAACCCATTTGGTTGGTGAAGTAGCACCACCGATTGCGGGTGAAACTAGTGATGGCGGTTATTGGAGTCTTGATGAAGTAAGAGGAAGATGGCTGTTGGTCAACTTTTTCTCTACAACTTGCATTCCTTGCGTAGAAGAACATCCGGAGTTACTTTCCTTTTCAGAAAATCAACCTACGGACACTGGGGTCAGAGTCGTGAGTGTTGCTTTCGATGATGACCCTCTTTCAGTAGAAGCATTTTTTGAGAAAAATGGTGGAGATTGGCCGGTTCTAACTCGTGACACAGGACGTATTTCGGTCGACTGGGGAGTGATAGCGGTACCAGAGTCGTATCTGGTTTCACCCGCAGGGTTTGTTTCAGCAAAAATCGTTGGCGGGATTAAAAGAAATGAGATTGAGAATTTGGTGTTAAGAGCGAAAAGAAAATCTGAATGAAAATTTTTAAGACACATCATTTAATTTGGATTTTGTTTCTCATCGTGGCAGGTTTGTCTCTTGCTTTTTCAGTAGTCGAAGAAAATCCACCTTTAACAAATTCTGAACGTGTTAGTAGTTTGGCATCTGATTTCGCTTGCCCTGTTTGCGATGGTCAGTCGCTGGCTGAGTCAGATGTCCCAGTAGCGAAAACTATTAGAGCAGCTATTTCCAAAATGGTAGATGAAGGTTCATCTGACGAAGGCATAAGAAAGTTTTTGGTTTCAAAATTTGGTGAAGATATTGATTACAACCCAGATGGCGATGGACTCACTGGGCTCGTCTGGGTGATACCCGTAGCTGCAGGCATAGCAGCTCTTTTTGGAACGGTACTAATTTTATTTTCATGGATGGGAAAAGAAAAAAAGATAGAAAAATCAGAAAGAAAATTTTTCTTTACACCTAACTCATCTAAATGGATTTGGATTTCGCTAGTTTGCGTTGTAGCGATTGGATCGGGTTTTCTAGTAGCTAAAACAGCAGGTAGTAGGAATTCTGGAGACGCTATATCAGGTGAAATCAGACTGTCTCCGCGAACTTTGTTGATTCAGGCATCAGTAGCTCCTAGAGAAGAGGCAATTGAAATTTATGACCAAGTCCTTGAATTGCAACCTTCAAATGCTGAAGCGCTCGCTTACAGAGGTTGGATGCTGTGGCTCGGTGGAGACTCATCTAAATCAATTTCTGATATAGAAAGTTCCATAACAGTTGATCCTACTTACCCAGATGCTAGAGCTTTTCGTGCAATTATAAATTTCAGAGAAGGCAAAATTTTGGAGGCCTCTGAAGATCTTTTACTTTTAGATTCCGTGAATTCTTCGCCTGTCATCAAAGATTTACTTGCTTCAAGTCGTTTCCGTGAAAGCGTTTCGAGCGAGCTCGCACGAAATGGAGATTTGCTTTTAGCTCTAGAGCTGATCGATTCAGGTACTAAAAATGATCCTCAGAATTCTTCACTTTTTGCCCATCGAGGTTGGTTGCTGGCTATCTCTGGTGATCAACAGTTGGCAGAACTCAGTTTAATTTCGTTAGATGTATCTCTTGAAATCAATCCAGAAGACCCGTATGCAATTGCTTACAAAGCTTTAATCGAAGCAAAAATTTTTGAAAAAATGAATAGTTCCGAAAAATATGTCGAACAGTTCAAATCACTTCCAAATCCACCATCAGAACTTGTTGAGCTGTTGAGATCAGAAGGTCTTCTCTAGATTCAGCGCAAATGTGAGTCGTGGTACAACCCACTCTCTATTGTTCCATTAGAAAAAGACAACTCCCAAACCGATGCTTTCGCAAACCCCTTTCTTTTCGGTGTGCTCATCCCTTTTAAAGTTAGAGACCTTATCAATTCACTAATCACGTCGCCATGACTACAAAGGATCGGAGAAGCATCAGAAATTTCTCCTTGTGCAAGTTTTTCTACTAGGTCGCTTGTTTGACTAGTCGAGCCTTCGGAAAGTGAGTTAGATAATTCGATTTGGATTCCGAATTGATGAGCAGTTGGCCAAATTGTTTGTTGGCACCTCACAGCCGCACTACAAAAAATAGAAGAAATCTCAGTATCTGAAAAGTATTTTGCGATCATTAAAGACTGATTTGAACCTTCTTCGTCGAGAGGCCTGTCTGTGTCATCACCATCCCAAGAAAATCGCTCAACCGCTGAAGCATGACGAACAATAAAAATTTTCATTATTTAAAAAACCGTTGAAACATCTTTAGGTGGGAAAAGCCACGATCAAATTGAAACCTGAGTAACGCAGACTTCGTTACCCATAGGCAATGAAGAAATTAGATCAGTTTCAGCATCACCATACAAAACACTCAGCATTCCCCTAACTAGTCCTTGGTCAACTGCGCAAATTACCGGATGTTCAATGGGCATACTCCCGAAAGGACAGTGTTCAGAAAGAATCCTCAATTGACCATTTTCAGATAGTTCAGCACGAGCTGAAAATCCATGAGAGATAAGGGCATCCACAATTGCATCTGTAGCCGAACGAAAAGAACGTTGTGTTTCTTTTATACCCAAGGATTCCGCCATGGAACGGCCTACTTCTGAACCAACTTCTTCAGCTAGTTTCTCAGCTTCTTCAGTCGGCAAGAGTGAAAGAGTCCTAGCTAGAAGACTTATGAGAATCGAATCCCTTCTCACATCAAGATTTAAAGGTTGATTGGGATTTGAAATCTTGTATGTCTTTGAAGGTCGACCCGCAGATGACGCTGTGCTTTTTTGAAGTGAAACTTCCAGATATCCACCCGAAAGCAGTTTGTCTAAATGATGTCTAGCTACATTTGGGTGAAGGCCGAATTTATCTGCGATTTGTGATGCGTTACTTCCTTCGTCGCACTCACGGATATGCAAGTAAATTTCTCTTCTTGTGGGATCTCCAAAGGCTCCAGTGATTGCGGTCACTATAGAAGCGAACTCAGTATGGTCGAGAGACACATTTCCCATTCTGTCATTCTACTTAAACTATGCCTTTACTCTTTTGTTGGGAAAAATATACCTACAAGAACACCCATTTTGAATGAAAAGACAACTGAAAACTCTTGAGAAATTAAAGTTTCCATATTTTCTGAAAGCGGAAACGAATAAGGAATGGTTTAGGTATCCAAAAAAATTGAGCAGCAGTAGAGTTTTTAGTAATGAATCAACAATCGCCAACAGAACCGAACCAAGGTGCAGCCCCTGGCACCCCTCCCGCTTCATTTTTTGAATCCAATGTAAAAACTCGGGTTCTTCTAATAGCTTCGGGCAAAGGTGGAGTTGGAAAGTCTTCAGTCACAACAAATCTGGCAGTAGCTCTTGCAAAGCGCGAGAACGATGTGGCAGTAATTGATGCAGATGTTTGGGGATTCTCCATTCCGAGGATGCTGGGAATTACTGAGCCGCCAAGTGTTGTTGATGACATGCTAATACCGCCTGTTGCGCACGGAGTGCGTTCAATTTCCATGGGATTTTTTGCAGAAGAAGATCAACCCGTGATCTGGAGAGGACCAATGCTTCATAAAGCACTTAACCAGTTCCTCACAGATGTTGCTTGGGATGAACCTGATTTCTTACTTATTGACTTACCACCTGGAACTGGAGATACGGCCATATCCTTAGCCGGGTTCCTTCCTGATTCAGAGATGCTAGTTGTTACAACTCCACAAATAGCTGCACAAACGGTTGCACAGAGAGCAGCTTTCATGGCCGAGAAAGTCGATATAGAGGTAAGAGGAGTGATAGAGAATATGTCCTGGTTTACAGGTGATGACGGTCAACGATATGAACTTTTTGGCGAAGGTGGTGGAAGTGCTCTTGCAGAGAAGTTAGGTGTTCCCTTGTTGGGGCAGATACCTTTAGTGCCGGCGCTGAGAGCAGGTTCGGATAACGGTAATCCAGTAGCAGTAGATACCTCTACTGAAATCGGGTCAATTTTTGCTGAGATAGCAAGAGTTGTTGAAGAAGATCTAAAACCTACGAAGCGGCGTCATCGAGAACTGAAAATTAACTAATAGTCAGGGGATAATAAGTGGATTTACGTATTGGTATTGCTCACATGCAGAAAGAAGTAAACCTTGAAATGGCGGATGATTTCGATTTAAGTGGTTTTAAGTCAAACCTAGAAGAAGTCTCAAAAAACGAGACGAGTATTGTTTGGTTGACGGACATTAATGGCCGTGAAGTAGGAATACCAGGTAACAAAATAGGTTATGTAGAGATTGGTATTCAAGACTCAGGTCGCACTGTTGGATTTAGTTAAATCTCTGTGAGTAACTGGAAGTCATTGTGAAAGATCGTTTGACATGGCATCTTTAGAAGAGTTGGTTAAAGAGAACAGCGATCTTGAAGATAATTCGATTTCCTATTTGCAGGATTTAACAAGATCTTGGGGCTTACTAGCAGACCTTTCTTTTTCAGACCTGCTTTTATATTTACCTGTTGGAGGAGCGCCAATTGATTCTTTCGTTTTACTCTCACATGTACGTCCAACTACGTCCACGACTTTGTATAGGGCTGACCTAGTAGGTCAAAAGTTTGAAGCGCAAAGTCGCCCATTAGTATCTAAGACTTTAGTAAATGCCCAAATATCAAGTGGGAAAGTTCCAGTTGGCGGTGATCGCGAAATCAGCGTTATGGCGATACCGGTCATGTGGAAAGGTGAGACAATAGCAATTTTAGCGAGCGAGAAAGCTTCTATTGGAGAACCTCCGAGATCGGAAATGGAAAGAACATATTTAAGCATTTTCAATAGGTTTGCAGAGATGTTCGAAAGAGGAGAGTTCCCTTATAGTGAAGACTCGCGTTTTCAGCATCGAATGCCAAGACTTGGTGACGGACTGCTTCTAGTCAACACCGATGGTCAAATAGAGTTTGCTTCTCCAAATGCAGTTTCTCTGTTGCACAGGCTTGGTTGGCATCGACCAGTAGTTGGGTCACGATTTGAAGAAACTGGATTAAGCTCAAAAATTCTTAATGAAGCCTTCTCTATGAAGAGCTCTGTTATAGACGAAACGGAACGTGAAGACAAAACATTTGTTGTAAGTCACTGTTTCCCACTTTTGCGCTCTGGTGAAGTGACGGGAGCCGCCGTATTAGTTAGAGATGTAACAGAATTGCGTCGTCGCGATAGGCAATTAATCTCAAAAGATGCGACGATTCGTGAAATCCACCATCGTGTTAAGAATAATCTTCAAACAATTTCTTCTTTACTGAGAATCCAAGGTCGACGACTCGATTCAGATGAAGCCCAAATGGCATTAAACGAATCGGTGCGACGGATAGGAGCCATAGCAGTTGTCCACGAAACTCTTGCAGTCAGCCAAGAAGGAGAAGTCACTTTCGGAGAGGTAATGCGACCTCTTGTAGAACTGGTAAAAGAGGGTTTGAGCTCATCTGCTAAACCTGTTTCCATAGAAGTCAGTGGTGATACTGGTCTGTTACCGTCAGAAGTTACCACCACCCTTGCGGTTGTTGTGACTGAATTATTGCAAAATGCTCTAGATCACGGATTTAAATTAGCCTCGCGTGAACTTGAAGATAGCAAGGTTGATGTTTTATTGAGTAAAGATGAAGAGGCAGTAATGGTGGAAGTTTCTGATAATGGGGTTGGACTTCCAGAAGGTTTTGACATAGAAGAGAATGTGGGGCTCGGACTTACGATAGTGAAAACACTTATCCAACAGGAACTAGAAGGATTTCTTAATGTAGTTTCAAATGGAACAGGTGAAGGTGTGAGATTTCAGATTCGTTTACCATCTGAGAAACTTTTCAAAAAAATAGATTTTAAGGAAGAGTAAATTCGTGAACTTTCAGAAACGTCCTTTGGTAATTGCTCATCGGGGGGCTTCAGCTGACTTTCCTGAAAATTCCTTAGATGCTTTTTCGGGTGCTTTACAACAAGGTGCTGATTGGATTGAACTAGATGTGCGCCGGTCAAAAGACGGGGTTTTAGTGGTTCATCACGATGCACATCTTCCGGACGGCGGATTAATTAAAGATTTGGATTCGAATTGTCTTCCAAAAGAGATTCCAAGTTTAGCTGAAGCTTTCGAGGCGTCTGAAAGTATGGGAGTCAATGTAGAAATAAAGCATCTCCCTGGTGAACCTGATTTTGACGAGGTGGACTTGGTATGTGAAGCAGTGGTGGGGTTGGTGAAGGCTTATAAACCAGCTGACAAAATTTTGGTTTCGTCTTTTGATATGAATGCGATTAATCGAATTAGAGAAACAGATCCGTTAATTTCTACTGGGTGGCTTGTTGTCGAAAGAAGTGATGGTATTCAAATACTTGATCGCGTGAAATCACATAACCACTCATCAATTAATCCTTGGGATGATCTAGTTGATGAGTCTTTAATAGTAGAAGCACACTCTCGAGGATTAAATGTGAATGTCTGGACTGTTGATGATGAAAGCAGAATTTTGGAGTTAGCTGAATGGGGAGTTGATGGGATAATTACCAATTTTCCAGCTTTAGCAGTAGAAGTTTTAAATCAATAATTTCTAGAATCTGTTGCTTTTATAGGCATAACCACATCCAAACATGCTGCTTTATATTGAAATGAAAACTCCGCAAAATTTCCGAGAAAATCACCGTCCACTTGCAAAGGTACCGATTTGTAAGCGATTGCTTGCGCTTCAGCTACGTCATTGCGTAAATCTACGACACGACTAGATGAAGTTGTAGTCTTGCCTATGCCCAAAGATCCCAAGACAACCGGAAGCAATCTTTTCAAAGTCAGATTTTTGAATGTCACGATGGCTAATGGGGTATCCAAATTTGCATGTGGAGCTAGAGAAATTTTTCTTGTTCCGAGATAAGTGTAAGGATCGGTATTCAGACAAACTGAAAATAATCCTTCAACGCCCGTAATTTCCAGATCACCGATTTTTTCATCGCCAATTTTTCGAGTCGAGATGCGGAAAGCGGGACGTTTTTTATCATAGTTTCTAAGCCAAGTTCCTATTGCAGCAATAACGAAGAGAGGGTGTCCAGCGAAACGTTTAAGGATCCCACCTTTTTTTTCGACTTGTTCGACAACGGCAGCATCAAAACCTATTCCAGAATGAAAAAGAAAGTACCTTTCATTTACTGACCCCAGACCTATCCTATGGGTTGTTCCAGCTTCAAGAGAATCCAATAAAGCCCCTGTAGCTTCAATTGGGTCATCAGGAACGCCTAAAGTCCGAGCAAAAACATTTGTAGAACCACCGGGAATAGCAGCCATTGCAGTTCCTGAATCGACTAAGCCGTTGGCTACTTCATTTAATGTTCCATCTCCTCCAAGTACTACCACGATGTCTATGCCGTCTTTAGCTGCATTCTGGGCGATTCGCGTAGCGTGACCTCTGCGATTAGTAACTGCAACTTCAAGACGGTGGTCAGCTGATAGTGCTTTTTGAATAACGGACCTTGTTCTTCCAGTTACAGCGGAGGCTAAAGGGTTAACGATCAGAAGAACTTTCATGTTCAATAACAGTAGTTGTGAATTACTCAAATATCTGCGTTGAAGCCTAAGTGTTGTTGAACTATTTGTACTTGTTTTCCTTTCTGAAGGGATTAAAAAAATTTTATAAAATGCATGAAATTGGTCACTTGATGTACCAGTTTGATCAGATAAAGGGCAAAATAGCGAAATGGATGTAGTTGTTTGTGTTAAACAGATTCCGGATCCGGCTGACCCAGGTGAGTTGAATCCTGATACGAAAACTTTAAAGCGTGATACCAAGTTGATTCTTGATGAGTCTGACTCTTATGGAGTTGAGATGGCTTTACAGCTAGTCGATGCTGCTGGATCAGGAGAAGTTCGTCTTGTATCAATGACTCCAGGGGGAGAGACTGGGGGTCTACGTACAGCGTTAGCTATGGGAGCTGAAAGCGCAATTTTGGTAAGCGATGAAGCACTTGCTGGTTCTGACGCTCTTTCCACTGCAAAAGTTTTAGCAGCTGCTATCAAACGTTCGAATCCCGACTTAATTCTTACTGCTACAGAATCAAGTGATGGATATACCGGAACAGTCCCTGAACAAATAGCAGAACTTTTAGATCTTCCGTCTGTGACTTTCGGAAAGGAAGTTGCAGTAGATGGTGAACTAGCAACTGTTAAACGCCAAACTGAATCTGGATACGACGTGGTTGAGTGTCCTCTTCCAGCAGTCATATCAGTTACAGCTGGTGTAGTAGAACCTCGGTATCCGTCGTTTAAAGGAATTATGGCTGCGAAGAACAAGCCTGTTGAAGAACTAGATCTTTCAGCTCTAGGAATTGATCCACAAACAGTTGGTTGGGCAGGTGCTCGTCAAGAGATCACTGAAATAGCCGACTCTCCAGCCCGCGAGGCCGGTGAAGTAGTTGTTGATGAAGGTGAAGCTCATGAACGAATAATGGCTTTTCTTGATGATCTTAAAGTTCTTTAGGAGGTATGAAAATGGGATTTTCAAAGATATGGGTCCATGGCGAAGCCAGTGATGGTGTTGTAGCTTCGATCACCCTTGAACTTTTAGCTAAAGCTCGTGAATTGGCAGAAACTGTAGAGGTTGTAGTTGCGGGCGATGCAGACTCAATTGCTGCAGAATTAGGTGACCACGGAGCTTCAGCAGTTTATTCAATTGGATCACTAGATAATGGACTCGCCGGCCCGAGAATCGCATCTGCAATAGCTGAAGCCTGTTCGCAGGGATCAGGTCCAGACGTTCTGTTATGCGGTACGACTTATGATGGAAGGGATGTGGCAGGTCGCCTTTCGGTGAAACTTGACACTCCTGTCATTACAAATGTTATTGATTTGAAACAAGATGGAGAGCGTCTTTTGGGTCACGAACCTGTATTTGGTGGAACTAAAGATGTTTTTACCGGGACCACAGCTGAAGGTTTAGATATTTTTGTTGTACGACCAAAATCTTTTGTAGCAGAATCTACAGGTGGAGATCCGGCATCTGTATCAGTTCTTCAAGTAGGGGATCTTGGAAGCACAGGAACAGCGGTTGTCAAGGATCAATTTGTTGAAGAAAGTAGTGGTCCGCGTTTGGATGAAGCAAACATTGTCGTATCTGGAGGTCGAGGTCTTGGAGAGGCTGACAAATACGAAATGATTGAAAAGTTGGCAAGTCTGATTAAAGGAGCTCCCGGAGCTTCTCGTGCCATTGTGGATGCAGGTTGGGTGCCTTATTCATACCAAGTTGGACAAACTGGAAAAGTTGTTAAGCCAACGGTTTACCTTGCATGTGGAATTTCTGGAGCCACACAACATTTAGTCGGAATGAAGGGCTCAGCAAATATTATTGCCATCAATAAAGATGAGGAAGCCCCAATTTTTGGTATCGCAGACCTTGGAATAGTTGGCGACGTGCACAAAGTTTTACCCAAACTTATTGAGGCTCTCGAAGCTCAATAAAGGTTCACCTCATAGCAGAGGCCAAGGAACCTGCCTTCCTGACGGATCATATGGTAAGGAACCATTTGTAATAAGGGCTCTAGTTCTTTGTAACAGAGCTTCAATCTCATTTTGATTCAGCAGTTCGGAGATTTTTTCTGGTACTCCTTTATTTATAATTTCAGTCAGATCTGAAATAAGCTTTTTTGGAATGTCCTCTCCGCTGAAGTCCCAAATAACTGTTCGGATTTTAAATTCTTCGTGAAAACACAGAGAATTATCGATAGCCCAAATCAAACCATCTTTCCCTACTAGGACATGACCCGCCTTCCTGTCAGTGTTATTGACTAGAAGATCAAAAGTAGCTAGACGTACCAGATCATTCTTGAACTTAGGGTCCTCATGAATAGTGAAATAGTGCGTCTCATAATCGCACGGTACATAGAGTTGTAAAGAACCAACCCCTAAAGGACCGTCTCTGAGAACAGTCGGAGGTATTAGGTCCCATCCCAAATAATTTGCCAGTTCGAAAGCAGCTATTTCTCTTTTGTATATACCTTGAGGGAAATCGTACAAGGGTCTTTCGCCTTTACCAGGTTTATATATGCCTTGGATACTTAAATCGTCGTGTTCTAAGTTTGTTAGAAAAGTCCCATTCGAAGCCCAAGGCATACGACCAACTATCTCGATTTCTCCGAGGTTCAGTACTTCGAGGGCAAGTTCATTTTCTATGGGTTCACGATCTTTGAAAGGGTTTTGCTCAGTTTCTGATTTCTGATCCTTTTTCAAGTTATTTTCTTTCTAGTTCGAACACGGGCACCAGCCTGCGGCGTCTGGTTCTAGTGGAGAGCCGCAGTAAGGGCACGGCGGTCGACCGGCCGAAATTAATTCTTGAGCTATTTGAATAAAATGTTCAACTTGAAGTCGGCTTAATGTCAATCTAGCTTGCGCAGGTATAGAGTCTTCATCTCGTGTCAGCTCTTCCGCTATAAGTATTAGTTTGTCTCCTGATTGCTCATAAGTAACACCCAAACTTCCTATTACCCAGTCAGGTTCTCCGGGATCCATAAACTTTGTTTCTCCTGCAGTGCTATCTAAGAGATCAGACCCATCTTTTGGAGGCAAATCATTGAGCATGCTCATAAGGAAATCGGCCAGACCGGCCATTTGCTGTTTTTCAACTTTTAAAGAAAGAACTTGATCTTCGTAAGAAGCTTGTAAGAAAAAGACACGTCGACCTTGGGGGCCAACAGTTCCTGCAGTAAAACTTCCAGTGCGATCCCAGTTTATTTCAGGGCGTTCCATTGCTATAGACGCTACCTTTCATATTCAAATTTTTTCTAAGCGAAACAATAAATAAGTTAGTTGCTTTACGAACCTAAAGAACCACTAAAATTCCCATTTGAATTTAAACTTAGGACTAAAGGTCTTTCCTTTGTGTAAAGAACTACTGAAGCCGAGCAAGGTCCTATTACTATTCTTTGAAATAGATCCAAGGGTGTTCCAACGGCAGAGGCCAGTATCGCCTTAATGGGATCAGCATGTGACACGCATATCACTGTTCCTCCGGAATGACGTTCAACTAATTTGTCGATAGTCCTTATCATACGATTTTGCATTTCAGTAAAAGATTCACCATTAGGAAATCTAAAGTTTGATGGCTGTTTTTGCACGGTGGACCAAGATTTTAATTTTGAGAGATCACGCAATCTTCGACCAGTCCAGTCGCCAAAATCACACTCATTGAGCCCTTGAAGTGTACGAACACGTAAATTAAGAGCTTTAGCAATTGGTTTAGCGGTTTCTTGTGTGCGTTCCATAGGTGATGCGTAAATAGCAGATACTTTTTTGCCCAGAAAGCTACTTGAAGATTTCTCGATCTCTTCAGCAACTATTTCCGCTTGCAACTTACCTTCATTTGACAGGTGCAAGTCAGGTGCCCTTCCCGGGAGTTTGGTCCCCGTCGTAGGAGTTTTACCGTGACGTACGAAAATTATTAAAGTAGCTGCCATTAATAGTTCAACCTACCCTTCAGATGTGGATCATGTTCTTAAATTAGACGTAATAGAACAAGAAGTGGTTTCATGCAGAGCCTGTCCGAGGCTTGTTGCGTGGCGCGAAAAAGTTGCGAAAGAAAAACGCGCGGCCTATAAAGAGCAAGAATATTGGGGCTTGCCGGTACCAGGTTTTGGAGATCCGGAAGCCCAAATACTTATCGTTGGATTGGCTCCGGGTGCACATGGAGCCAATAGAACAGGAAGAGTATTTACCGGTGATAGATCAGGAGACTTTTTGTACGCAGCTCTTCACAGATTAGGCCTCGCAAACCAACCTGAGTCAGTCGGTTTGGCAGATGGATTGAAATTAGAAAACGTATTTATAACTTCTCCTGTTAAGTGTGTCCCACCAGCAAATAAACCAAACAAAAAAGAACAGGACAGATGTAGACCTTTTTTCGAAAGAGAGATTTCAGCTTTGATTAATATAAAAGTTGTTGTTGCTTTAGGCCAGATTGGTTATACGTCTGCGGCGATCGAGTTTGGTTTGAATCCGAAACCTAAGTTTTCTCATGGTTTAGAGATAGAAATTGACACGAATAGAAAACTTTTATGCTCTTATCATGTCAGTCAGCAAAATACTTTTACTGGCCGATTGACAGAATCGATGTTCGACTCAGTTATTAAGCGAGCCAAAATCATTGCTGGCGATTGATATTGCTTGTATTGCGCTAACCTCACGCTGTGGGTAAGTTTTCATCAAAGAGAAGTTTGTTAGTAGTGGTCATTGTTTGCGCCTTATTGGCAACAGGTTGCGCGAATGATGGGAAGCCTGAGACGTGGGAAGATCAAGACGGTCTGGTAGTTAGAAACTTTGTAGAGGCATGCCAGGAATCTAATGCTGATATGTCAACATTTAAAGCCAAAAGTTACTGCGAATGTGTGATTGAACGTGTTCAGGATGCAGTTACCTACGAAAAGTTTAAAGAACTAGATGATTTTATTCGCAAGCACAGAGATGATTTGAATTCCCAAATGGTTTCAGAAAATTATGGCTGGTTGAATGACTCAAGCGAGGCTTGCGCGTAAGTCAAAAACTCACCCTTGATATTGAGGCAATCCTACTCTTGCTGAAGAATTCGCCCAATCAGGCCATCTGGACCGACTTTTTGCAGCCAACTTGTGCATTAGTTCAATAGCATCTGGGTCACTATCGCCCGGCCTGCCTTCTATAACACCTTCTTCAAGCATTCTCATAATTATTTGACGGCCTAGTTCTGTTCGGACAACAGTCAATGTCCAGTCGTTGTACTTGCCAATACCACCTGTCGATATGTCAGCGTGTTCGGCTGCAAAGTCTGGACAATGGTTACATCCCTCTCTTGTCCAAGCGTGACATTCTTTAAGGTTGATTTCGTGATAGTCGCCATTTTTCATCCATATTTGAAAAACGCCTTTTATATTCATTTTGGTCATTTCTTCCTTAGGAAGCCTGTACTTAGCCCAAAATAATTCTTCAAAAATTGAATCATCAAAAGATTTCGAACACAACAATCCGATATTCAATTTGATAGTTTTCCCCGCTTTACCGACTTTACGGTTCCACATAACGGGACCAATTGAAGTTTGGCAACTCATTCCAACAAGAGCTAAAGATTCAAGATTTTTTTCTCGGGCTTCATTAATAGCAAGTGTGTTAGCAGAGTAGGTGTACCTGCTCCCAGCTCCAGCTAAAACAGATTCCTTATCGGTAGCTAATGCAGGAATAGCTTTCCAAGAGTTTCCACTTTTTTCATCATTTTCTAGATGCGAAGTTAAAGCTCCGTCAATAATTTTGTTGTCTAAACACCATATGAGTATCGCAGAGACTAGACCTCCATCTTGACCGAGTTCATGAACTGTTGAATCGCTAGCTCTAGTGAGGAGTACGTCTTTATATACTCCGGAAAGTTCCTCTGGTTTTCGGTGACGGTCGAACAGGTGCATTTCTGCTTCAGTTTCCCAGTCCCTAAATCTTGGACACGCTCGGGTGCAAGAAGTGCAACCTTTTTCACCATGTACACAGTTGTCTGTTCCTAGTTCTTCTTCAAGATGAAAGGGTTTGTAAGCACCAGGAGCGTGTTCATATCCAATTACATCATGTGGACATGAGATAACGCACCCAGCACAACCAGTGCAAAGTCCCGTATCGATGACTTCTTCGTATAGTTCTTTCCATTGGAAAGTCCATCGTGGTTGTTTTTGATTTGACATCTCTAGGGCGCAACTCTCTCTTTATCTGGGTCAGATATAACCATAGTCTATTCGATTTAATGTCCATTGTGTTTTGCGCCCCTGGCAGGAATCGAACCTGCGCACACGGCTCCGGAAGCCGATGCTCTATCCGCTGAGCTACAGGGGCTTGGTTACAAAAGGAAGGCTACGTCCTCTTTTTGCTGGACGCATCAGTTAACGACATTTCCTTATATTGTTTTTCATAAGGCTTGTAAAAAGTAATGGAATTATTTCTATTGGAGGAAAGAACATGGTCAGTGAAATGGTTGATTTTGAAGCAGGCGACTCTATAGCTCGCGGTTACTTGGCTTCACCTGAAGGAACAGGTCCCGGCGTTATGGTTATTCAAGAATGGTGGGGATTAGCACCACAAATCAAGTCTGTGTGTGACCGATTAGCGGAAAACGGATTTGTAGCATTAGCTCCTGATTTGTATCACGGTGAGCTAGCTCAACACTCTGAAATGGATAAGGCAGGGGAGCTTATGAGCACTCTGCCGCCAGATAGAGCTGTCAGGGATATGTCTGGTGCTATTGATTATCTGCTAAAACATTCGAATGTTGAAGGTGAGTCCGTAGGAGTAGTCGGGTTTTGTATGGGGGGAATGCTAAGTCTTTTGATTGCTGCTTCAGAAGGTGAGAGGATTGCTGCTGTGGCCCCTTTTTACGGAGCCCCTCTAGGAGACAGTGAACCTGACTGGACAAATCTTAAAGCCCGTGTTGAAGGGCATTTTGCAAGTGTTGATGATTTTTTTCCTCCTGATTCTGTTACTGAACTAGAAAATAAGCTCATGGAAATGGGTAAGGATGTAACTTTCAGTATTTACCCTCAAACAGGTCATGCTTTTGCTAATGAGGAAAACCCTCTTGGTACTTACAACTCTGAGATTGCTGATGTCGCATGGGGAAAAGTTTTAGACATGTTTGATGAGGAGCTAGGAGGCAGCTAAAAATAGTTTGTTGTAGATATAGCCGCTCCAATAGCCCCAGCACTTGAACCTAGCTTTGCTAGTTTTACTCCAACTTTTGGACGGTGCTCGCTGCCAATAAGAGTTTCTTCAATCCATTTTTCAACTCCAGATCTCAATGGTTCTCCGATTTCGCAAACCCCACCGCCTAGTACAATCCTGTCTAAATCTAAAAGTAAAACTAGATTTATTAGACCTCTGCTAATCTCATGACAGAAGTAGTCCAAAATTCTTAAAGAGTCTGGTTCTAGATCTTGTACACCAGACGACAAATGCTCGCTGGTAACATTTTTCCAGTTACCAGCTTCATTAACGGCCCAAGGGTAGTTACCTTCAGATGCCTCATTTTCAACAATGCGGTTTAAAGCATTTCCGGAAGCAAAGTATTCCCAGGGTCCTTTTTGACCTGTTAAATGGACTGGACCGTTAACATCTAGGGTCATATGCCCAGCTTCACCGGCGAAACCGTTGCTGCCAAGAAGTAGATTCCCATTTACAACAAAGCCTGTTCCGATTCCGGTTCCTAGCGTCACTAGGGCAAAGTTTTCGCTGCCTTTTCCTGCACCTATTTTCCATTCTGCAATCGTTCCGACGGTTGCGTCGTTTCCTACAACAACTGGAATTCCAAGTTCTTTTTTGATTTCATCGGCGATAGGAAATTCGATAAGGGAGGGAAGGTTTGGTGAGTATCTGACTATTCCTGACTTATGCGCCAATCCAGCTATTCCTAAGCCGAGTGACGTGAAAGATTGCTTTGTATTATTCTCGAGTTTCCTAACGAGAGATTTTATGATTTGGACTAGCTCTAGACCATTGTCGCTACTTTCTTTTGTCAGTTGGTCTTTTATTTCAAAATTGGTCGACTCAAGTACTATTGCTCTGGCTAATGTGCCACCAATATCAATGCCAATGACGTACTCTTCCATTATGAAAGGTTAAAGCAGTCAGTGAAAAAAGTGGTGATTTGTTTTATTAGCTCCTGATTCCAGTCAGATCTGTGATGGCCGCAAGAGTACGAGAATCCTCATCGGTGGTGACTGCTCCCTTTATTATTCTGCGCCTTACAGCAGCAGAAATAGTATCTATTGTTAGCACCACCGCCATTGTCATTATTAAAACAGCACTTGCTGCAGGAAAGTTTCTAAATGAAAGTTGGGAAACTAGTTCTGAGCCAACTCCTCCCGCTCCGATCATCCCTAGAACTGCGGACGCTCTTACATTAATTTCAAATCTGAATAACCAGTAAGAACTTATTACTGGCATTACTTGAGGAAGAACTCCCCATCGCATCCCACTAACCCATTTACCACCGCACGCTCTCGTTGCCTCTATGGGCCCTTCGTCTATGTCTTCAATTGATTCACAAGCCCATTTACCCAAAGTGCCGATTGAGTGCAATCCAATAGCGAGAGTTCCTGCCCAAGCACCTAGACCCGTAATTGGTATGAGAATAACGGCAAGGATTAATTCGGGTACCGCTCTGATTGCATTAAATAACTGACGGATAGGGGATCTGATCCATATTGGAGCAACATTGTGGGCGGCTAAGAAGGCTAGGGGAAGTGATGCAAAAGCTCCAATGATTGTTCCAATCCAAGCTATGTAAACTGATTCGAAAATTTTCCCCACTGCGCCACGTTCATAGACTTCATCAAAAGCCGGTGGGACCATTTGTCTTAAAATTGACCATGCGTCACCTGGCGCATCAAGTAAGCGTGAAAGAGTTATGTTCAGTCCAATAAGAGACCAAACAATTGCGATCAAAAATGGGATTGCAATAAACCAACGATGAATGGTTTTTGGTGCAGGAGGTCTTTTAGCGGGGGTGGATGTATCCGAAAGAGTTTCCATATTAAACGAGCCTCTTTCTTAATGAGACACTAATTTGTTCTATCACCCATACGATTCCAAAAATAATTACTAGCATTCCCAATATGCGGTCAAAGCGAAAGAACTGACGTTGAGTTTCAATGACCCTTCCGACGCCACCGGCTCCAACGAGACCGAGTACAACCGATGCCCTGATATTAAGTTCAAAAATATATAGGGAATAAGCTACGTAGGAAGGGAAAACAGTCGGAAGCACACCCGCTTTTACTGCAGGTAGATGTCGAGCCCCTGAAGAGCGGGCAGCTTCAAGAGGTCTTGGGTCAGCCGCATCTACCGTTTCGCTAAATAGCTTGACCATTACTGCTAAAGAAAAAATTGTAAGTGACCAAGCTCCAGCAAAAGCTCCAATTCCTATTGCTGTTACAAGCAATTTCGCCCAGAAAAGATCTGGCACGGCACGTACTAAGTTCATAACAGTTTTACTTATGAAGTAGATAACTTTATTGGGTGTTGTAAGAGATGACATTGCGAAACTAATGGGAAGAGCCAACAAGCAACCTACGAGTGTTGACGTTATGGCAATTTGTAGAGTTTCAATTAATGGATCAAAAGTGTTCTCCTTTGTGAAAACCCAATCCCAAGGAATAGGCCAAAACATGCTCCATATAGGATTAGTCCAAACCTCCCAAAAAGTTGAAATGTCGAAAGAAACTTTAATCGCTGCCCAAAAAGTTAAAGCTAAAAGCATTAAAGCGATAAAAAACGAGCGTGCTCGAGGTTTCGGTTTTACTGGTCTTTCAGAAGTATTTGTATGGTCATTCATTTACCATTGCCGATACTTTGTTGCGGTTCTTCATTCATAGCGTGAAGATCTTCCGAGGTGATAGCTCTTCCGTAAATTTCCCGGAAAGTTTCGTCATTCACATCACTTATATCGCCGTCGTAAACTAATACGCCATCACGTAAACCAATCAGTCGTTTCCCATACTCTTTGGCTAGGTCTAAGAAATGAAGATTTACGAGAGTGGTGATTCCTAATTCACGATTAATTTTTTGTAAGTCACCCATTACTTGACGACTTGTTACCGGATCGAGTGCAGCAACGGGTTCATCTGCGAGCATAAGAGAAGGTTCTTGAGCCAGTGCCCTAGCAATTCCTACCCTTTGCTGTTGGCCTCCTGAAAGGTTCGAAGCACGGACATAGGTTTTGTCTATGATGCCGACTCTTTCCAAGGCGAGCATCGCTGCTTCTTTATCTTCGGATGGCCATAAACCTAAAGTCGATCTCCAGGAAGAGACACTAGCAAGCCGACCCATAAGCACGTTATTTAAAACCGTCGTTCTGTTAACAAGATTGAATGTTTGAAAAATCATTCCTGTTTTGGAGCGAACTTGTCTTAGCGTTTGAGAATTAGCATTCACCACTTCAGTTCCGTCAACAAGAATAGAACCGGAGGTAGCAGGAACAAGTCCGTTGAGCACCCGAAGCAGCGTTGATTTGCCTGCTCCGGATAGCCCAACTATGACTACGAACTCTCCATCGTCAATCTCAATGTCTACGTTTCGTAGAGCCTCAACTCCACCCGGGTAGGTGACTGAGACACGTTCGATTTTTATCACGCGCTTTTCCTAAATTATTTAAGATCTGGGATTCCAGTATTAGTCGTTGATTCCTAGTTTTTCATTTGCTTCACGAACAACATCAAAGTCGGAGTCTTTAGCTACTTGCATGTCAGTCCAGCCAAACACTTCGTCAGAAACTGCTTCGCCTTCTTCAGTTTTAAGGTAAGCGTCCATATTGTAATAGATCGCACCCTTCAAGCTGTCAGGCAAGTCGGTTCTTACCGCTACGACGTCATTAGGAATTTCCGAAGTCAAGTTGAAAACAATTACTTTATCTCCAACGTCTGGATTTGTTTTTCTCATTGTTCGACGCGCATCGTCATAGGCAACTCCAAAATCTGCGTCACCGTTGTAAACAGCGGCCACAGATCCATCATGTCCACCCGCGAAAACTTTTTCGTACTGATCGTCTGCTATCCCTGCATTCCGAAGTTGCAAAGTTGGGTACTGATACCCAGAAGTTGAACTTTCGTTTGTGAATGCGACAGTCTTCCCGATTACATTGCTTATGTCTGCCATGCATGACATTCCTGGTGAGACTGTTCCTGCGTCAACGGTTTCTCCAAGAGCTTTACCAGAATCTCCAAAGTAAACACCTACTTGCAAGGCAACAGAATCTATTGCACTGACTTGTTCCATGCCATCTGATCCATTTATTAGAGCTGTTCCTGATTTCAACGTGCCAGGATTGCAGATGCTAGAATCATTTGTCATCCATTGACCATGATATGTAGGCGCTCCATAGCGAATAGCTTGGGCCATAACACTCATATTTCCGAACTTTTGTTGGGCCATAACGAACCCAGCAGGTCCGAAAGCACCAAGATCGGCTTGGCCTGTTCCCATAGCTGTTCCCAGACCGACGAAGTCAGTAGTTACAACACCCTCTACTTCAATTCCTAGTTTTTGGGTGAGATGATCCATCATCGGCTGGATGTCATCTTGAAGAGCTTCTTGTTCTTGGCTTGGAACAAAACCAAACACGATTTTGTCTGGCCACTCTTCGCCTGACTGCTCTGATTCATCGCTTCCGCATGACGCTACTAAAAGCGATATAGCTAAAAGTAAAGAAATTCTCTTAATCATCTTCATTCAAATCTCCAATTTTGAATTTAAAAGCCGCAAATTTATGCAGCGAAACTTATCGCAACATTAGTAAATAAATCAGAAAGATACACCTTTCGGCGGATTAACTTTTGTTAAACATCTGAAAAAAAATCTGTAAAAGCTTCAAGCTGAGATCCAGATTTACCCTATTGTTCAGTAGTGAGAGTATTCCAATGAATCTGAATTTGTCCCACTTAGGACGTGTTGCAGCCATAGCTGCAGTTGTTTGTTGGTCTACTGGAAATATTATTGTCGCTCGCCTCGAGTTATCGGGTATTGAAATCGCTTTTTGGCGCCAATCTTTGGGAGTGGTTGTTTATGGTGTGGTCTTTTTTGCGATAGGGAAAAGAGTTACATGGGAGCAAATAAAAATCGCATTTCCTGTTGCAGTCTTATTTTGTTCTGAAATAGTGGTCTTCTTTTCGGCTCTTAGTATCACAACTGTTGCTAATGCAACGATTATCGGTGCATTGCAAACAATCGTTTTAATATTTGTTGCCGGAGGAAAGTTTGGAGAAATTATTACTAAGAGGTTGATCGGAATTTCTATTTTCGCTACAGGAGGTGTGGCTGTAGTAGTTTTAGGTTCAAGTAATGATATTTCATGGAGTCCTCTAGGCGACTTACTTGCGTTATTGGCAATGATCTTATTTTCAGGTTATTTCGTTGCTGTGAAATCAGTTCGTTCGCGAATAGACACTTTTACGCTTCAGACTTTGGCCATGCTCATAGGTTCGATAGGCCTGCTGCCTTTCTTAATTATTTTCCGAGATTCAACGTCAGGTTTCCCAGCTCTCACCGGAAATGAATTTCTTTGGATATTAGTTTTGTTAGCAATACCTGGAAGTGGACATTTTTTAATGAATTGGGCCCATTTGCATGTTTCGCTGAGTCTTACAGGTTTACTGATGTTAGCTATTCCAGTGTTTTCTGCAGGCGGAGCTTGGATTTTTTTAGATCAGAGTGTCTCGCTCTTGCAGATACTAGGAGGAGCGATAGTTATAGCTGCTTTGATAGTAGTGACAAGAGATGATGTAAGTTCCCAGAGTAAAGAAAAAGAAACAACTGTAGATAGTTAACTAGAGAATTTTCAATTAATTAAAAGTTGATCCCGTATGGGACAATCGAAAGTTTTTGATCTACGTTTATGCGAGTAGCGACAACAATCAATGGAGGAAAAAAGTGAGTGCTGACGGTACATGGAATGTAACTCTTAATAGCCCAATGGGAGCCCAAGCAGGAACTCTTGAGCTTACTTCTGATGGAAATACCCTTACAGGTACTATGTCAGGACCGCAGGGCAGTATGGAACTGGAAAATGGCACTGTAGATGGAGACAATCTTTCTTGGACAGTGAATATGACACAACCAATGCCTATAACAATTGATGCCACAGCAACCATTGATGGTGATCAGATTAGTGGTGAAGCCAAGCTTGGCGCTTTTGGAACGGCGACGTTTGAAGGATCAAGAGCCTGAAACAACTTTTTGGCTTTATTGGTTAAATCTTTAGCTGATCGAAGTTCTTTAATAAAAGTCTTTCATTAGACATGGACATGTCCGGTAACATCTTGGAGGACCTATAACGCCTAAAAGGTGTTATAAAATCTACCGGGGTGAAGCATGGACGTTCGCGAAAGTATTAAGAATCTGATACGAGAAGCTTTGTCAGGCTTGGGTCTTGAATCGCCGACTGAGATTCATTTAGAAAGACCTGCAAATGTTGAACACGGGGATTGGTCGACCAACGTCGGTCTAGTTTTAGCAAAAAAGGCAGGGTCCAATCCACGTGATTTAGCTACTCAGTTGGTGAGCACTCTAGAAGGATTCTCATCCGAGCATGTGTCTAGATTAGAGGTGGCTGGACCCGGATTCATAAATTTCTATTTAAATAAAACTTGGCTTTATGACGTCTTGCTGGAGGTAGTGAATGCTGGTTCACAAGATTGGGCACGATCGGAAGAAGGAGGCAATAGCAAAGTAATTGTTGAATTTGTAAGTGCAAATCCAACAGGACCTTTACATGCCGGACATGGAAGAGGGGCGTGTTATGGAGACTCTGTTGCCAGAATTTTAGAAAGGTCAGGCTATTCGGTCGCTAGAGAATTTTATGTCAATGACCGGGGTACACAGATGAATCTATTTGCCGCTTCTCTAGATGCTTGTGTTTCAGGTAAAGACATTCCTGAGGATGGATATCATGGTGCTTATATAAAAGAATGGGCTACTGAGATGTCTGTTGATACAGATCCGCTTAGCTGGGGTATGCAGAGAGCTCTGTCTAGCCACAAAGAGGTCCTTAGTGATCTGAATATAGAATTTGATTCATGGTTTAGTGAAACCTCGATGGTTGAGTCAGGTTCAATTGAACAGACCCTCTCAATGCTTGAGAAAGCCAACGCCTCTTATGAAGAAGATGGAGCTATTTGGCTAAAAAGTACAAAATATGGTGATGACAAAGACAGAGTGCTAGTCAAATCAGATGGAGAGTACACGTACCTATTGCCAGATGTTGCTTATCATCTCGACAAGTTGGTTAGAGCTGAACGTCTAATCAATGTTTGGGGTGCTGATCATCACGGTTACATAACGCGTATGAAAGCAGCTATCGAATCTTTAGGGTACGAACCTGAAAGGCTAGAAGTGGAAGTGACCCAAATGGTGAATCTTCAACGCTCCGGAGAAGAAGTAAAACTTTCAAAAAGAACAGGTGACATCGTTGAACTCTCTGAAGTAGTTAAAGAAGTGGGCTCTGATGCTGCACGTTTCACTTACCTGCTTCAATCCATCGACACGGCTCAAACATTTGATTTGGATTTAGTTTCCAAAAGAGTGAATGAAAATCCGATTTTTTACGTTCAATATGCATATGCACGAATTCGCTCAATGATGAAAAAAGCTGACCAAATTGGTTTTATACCGTCGCCTCTTCCTGAGGTTGACCTATCGCAATTACAGCACAGTCGCGAATTGATTTTACTCCGATCGCTGCATGAGTTGCCAGATGTAGTTGAGAGAGCTAGTCGTGAACTGGCTCCGCATCAAATAACCACATGGTTGCGGGAATTTGCTTCAGATTTACACGGCTTCTACCACGATTGTCGTATTCTTGGCGATGATGTAGAACCATCGTTAGCACAAGCCCGTTTCCTGTTAATGCGAGGCGTGTTAATTGGACTCGAGATAGGAATGGACTTATTAGGAGTTAGTGCTCCCGAAGAGATGTGGCGTGACGAACTTATTGAAGACGGAGAAAACTAATGGCAGGTCCTATACAGAATAATCTGTTACCAGATACCGCAGATATTTCTTCAGGGGAACGAACTCTTATAGGGGGGTGCGACTTATTAGAACTTGCGGAAGAATTTGGTACACCACTTTTTGTTTATGACGAAGATCATCTGCGATCAAGATGTCGCGAAGCGGTGCGAGCTTTTGATGGCAATGTCGCATATGCCACAAAAGCTTTTCTATGCATAGAGATGGCGAAACTTGCTTATGAGGAAGGCATGAATCTTGATGTTGCGACCGGTGGGGAGTTATATATAGCTAGAAAAGCCGATGTTCCTGGTGAACGAATAGTAATGCACGGGAATAATAAGAGTCTCGAAGAGCTCAATATGGCTCTCAAAGAGGGAGTGGGTCGTATAGTTGTAGATTCTTTTAACGAACTTGACCGTTTGGAAGAATTGTGTGCAGATCTTAATACGTCAACTAAAGTTCTTTTAAGAGTTACACCCGGAGTTGAAGCACATACTCATGAATTTGTCTCCACAGGACAAGAAGATTCAAAATTTGGATTTACAGTTAGATCAGGTATCGCTGAAGAAGCTGTTCAGAGAGCTCGAAGTTGTAAAAACTTAGAACTACTGGGTTTGCATGCCCATATAGGCAGCCAGGTTTTTGATGTTCGACCATTTGCCAAAGCAGTAGGAGTTTTAGCAGAATTTGCAGCTCCTTATGACTTTCCTGAGTTAGTTGTCGGGGGAGGATTAGGAGTTCCTTACGTTGAAGGAGAATCCGCTCCTTCGATACAGGAGTGGGCTGACGCTATTTTTGATGCTTGTGCAGAAGCTGGAGTTAAATCTTCAGTTGGCGCAGAGCCAGGTCGTTCGATAGTCGCTAGTGCAGCCGTAACGCTTTATACAGTGGGGACAATAAAAGAAGTTCCCGATCATAGAACCTATGTTTCTGTCGATGGTGGAATGAGTGACAATCCTAGACCTGCACTTTATGGGTCCGGATACGAGACTTTTTTGCCTCGTTCCAACCAAGCGGAACGGCAAAATCCGGTTCGTCTTGTAGGTAAACATTGTGAATCCGGTGATTTTCTCATTAAAGAAGCATGGGTGCCTGAAGGGCTATCAGTAGGGGATATTATCGCTACTCCTGTAACAGGTGCTTACGGTCATTCAATGGGTTCGAATTATAATCAAATGCTTAGACCAGCAGTAGTTTTCGTGTCTGGTGGGTCTTCACGATTGGTTGTAGCTAGAGAATCGTACGAAGATTTAATAAGACGTGACATTTAACATATTAAAGAAGTTAAAACAGTACCTGACTAGAGCCTTTCGCCAAGTACTGTATGGGTATGGAATTACTTAATGTCAACATAGGTCTTCTGGGCTGTGGAACAGTTGGAGCCTCTTTGTGCAAATTAATAGATGAGCAGAGCGAAGCTATTGCCGAACGCACAGGACTAAAACTCGATGTTGTCATGGTGGCTGTCCGTAACGTTTCCCAATCGCGAGATGTGCCAATAGATCCCTCTTTATTTACCGATGACTCGAATTCAGTTATAGAAAGCCCTGATGTAGATGTTGTTGTTGAAGTAATGGGAGGAATAGACCCTTCTAAAGATCTAATTGTCAAAGCTCTAGCACTAGGAAAACCGGTAGTCACAGCGAATAAAGAGCTTTTAGCTGTCCATGGGGATGAGTTGTATTCTTTAGCAAAACAATCTGAAGTCGATCTTTTATTTGAAGCTGCTGTTGCAGCTGCAATTCCCATTATCCGCCCTTTGCGTGAATCTTTAGCAGGAGAACCAATTACACGAGTCATGGGAATAGTAAATGGAACCACAAATTTTATTCTCACGAAAATGACTGAAGAGAATATGCCCTACTTGGATGCCCTTGATGAAGCACAAAAGCTTGGTTACGCGGAAAGTGATCCAACAGCCGATGTTGAAGGTCACGATGCGGCTGCTAAAGCTGCAATCATTGCAAGCTTCGCTTTTGGTGGCCAAGTCACTCTCAGTGATGTGCATGTTGAGGGAATAACAAAGATAACTCCTGAAGACATAGATTTTGCTAACCGTTTAGACCATTGCATAAAGCTTTTAGCAATTGCAGAAAAACAAAAAAATGATGGCGAAGATTCTTTATGTGTTCGTGTTCATCCAAGTATGGTTCCTTTAACTCATCCATTAGCTACGGTCCGTGAAAGTTTTAACGCTATTTTCGTCGAAGGTGATGCAATGGGGGAGTTGATGTTTTACGGCAGAGGTGCTGGGGGTGCACCTACAGCATCTGCAGTTCTAGGGGACTTGATCGACGCTTCTTGTAATTTAAAAAGATCTAATAGTGCTGCAATTGGCGAATTTAAACCCATGAAAATTTCACCAATTGCAGATTTAGAAAGTCAGTATTTCTTGGAAGTGGAAGTTGATGATCAATCAGGTGTACTGGCACAAGTAGCAACTGTTTTCGGAGAACACCATGTTTCAATACGCTCCATGGAACAAGAGGGCCTTGATAAGGAAGCAAGGCTTATTTTTATTACTCACAAGGCTTTTGAAAGTAATTTGCAAGCAGCAATTGAGGCTTTGAATCTACTAGAAGCGGTTAGAAGCGTGGGTACTGTTCTCAGGGTTATCGGTATCGATTGAGTCAGGGATCCGAGTGAAATACGTAAGTACAAGAGGTTCAGCGCCAGAAAAAACTTTTAGTGAAGCTTTGTTGACAGGTCTTGCTGATGATGGAGGTCTATACGTTCCAGACGTATGGCCCTCATTAGAAATTTCAGGTGATGGTGATTACTTAGAAACAGCCTTTCAGGTGATGAGTCTTTTTACAGCAGAAAGCCTTGATCAAGTAACGTTCAAAAAAATTATAGATGAGGCCTATAAGTCCTTCGATGTCCAAGAAATTGTTCCGTTGATTGAATTAGATGAGCAGATTTTCTTGATGGAACTATTTCATGGTCCCACTCTTGCTTTCAAAGACATAGCTCTCCAATTGGTCGGAGGGCTATTCGATTATGAGTTAAATAGTCGTGGTGAGCATCTTACGATCGTGGGTGCAACTTCTGGTGATACAGGTTCTGCAGCAATTGAAGCTTGTAAAGGTCGCCAGAATTTAGACATAGTTATTCTTCATCCCTCAAACAGAGTTTCAGAGGTGCAACGAAGACAGATGACTACAGTCGATTCTTTTAATGTGCATAATGTTGCCATTGAGGGAACTTTTGACGACTGTCAAGACTTGGTTAAAGCCATGTTTAACGATCTTGAATATAGAAAGAAATTGAAATTAGGTGCGGTGAATTCAATTAACTGGGCAAGAGTTATGGCTCAGATTGTTTATTACGTGGTGGCATCCGAAAGATTAGGGTCGCATGATAAGCCAGTAATTTTTTCAGTTCCTACTGGAAATTTTGGAAATGTATTCGCTGGTCACGCAGCGAGAAATTGTGGTCTTAACATCCCCAAATTATTGGTTGCAAGTAACAAAAATGACATTCTCACACAGTTCTTTAATTCAGCCGAAATGAAAATTGACGAAGTGGTACCTACTCTTTCCCCGAGTATGGATATTCAAATCTCATCTAATTTAGAAAGATTTATTTTCGAACTATTCGAAAGAGATGGAGAAAAAGTTAGGAATCTCTTTGAAAAGTTCCGGTTGGAAGGAAATGTTAAAGTCGATTCCGATATAAAAGCCAAGTTCTCCAATAGCTGGGCCGGATACAGCTTTGATGATGAAGAAGTAGTTAAGTGCATTTCTTCACAAGCGGAAAGTTCAGGCATAATTCTCGACCCGCATTCTGCTGTAGGGGTTTTAGCCGCCCGTTCGCATCGAGATAAACAAATTGATCCCGAAATTCCGATAGTTTCTTTGGCTACAGCACATCCAGCGAAATTTCCCAAAGCAGTTGAAAGAGCATTAGGGCATTGTCCACCTCTTCCGGATCGTCTTGCTGATTTACATGAACGTCCTGAGTTCTTTACCCAGCTGCCAAATGATCTAGAAGTCGTTAAAGATCACGTGATTAGTTGTTCCAGAATAAACGAAAAATAAGTTGAAGGTTATAGAGATTTTTGTCAGGGTAGGAAAAGTATGAAATATGTGATTTGCGTACCAGATGGTTGTGCTGATTTGCCAGTCCCAGAACTAGGTGGAAAGACTCCATTAGAAGTGGCTAGCATGCCAAATCTCGATGCACTTGCTGCTAGAAGCACTCTGGGTAGGGCAGAAGTAATACCCAGTGGCATGCCGCCGGGAAGTGATGTCGGGAATATGTCAATTTTCGGTTATGACCCAAGCAAGTATCACACAGGACGCGCCCCGATCGAAGTTGCTGCGCTTGGTGTGAAACTGAGACCGGACCAAACTGCATTCAGGTGCAATTTTGTAAAAGTAGTTGATGGTGTGATGGTCGATTACGCGGGCGGGAATCCCTCTTCGGATGAAGCAGCGAAGGTCATCGAACAGTTAAATAGGGAACTGGGAAACCCGGACGAAGGAATCTCCTTTCTAGCAGGTGTCAGTTTTCGCAACGCAATGATTGCCCCCATAGATTTTCTTGATGCGGTTTGTGTGCCACCACATGATCTAACAGGTAATTCGGTCGTATTTCCGTCTGGTAAATCAGGTCAAAAAATCACTGATCTGATGGCCGCATCTGAGGAGATATTGGCTGCATCAAGTCTGGAAGCAACGGGAATTTGGTTATGGGGGCAGGGAACACAACCTCAATTCCCATCGTTTGCTGGTGTTAATGGTGTTAATGGGGGTTTAGTAACAGCAGTTGATCTTGTCAGAGGTATTGGAAAGTTAGCTGATATGAAAGTATGTGATATCCCAGGTGCAACTGGTTGGTATGACACGGATTACGAAGGTAAGAGAGATATAGCTCTCAAAGAGTTGGAAGATGGTTTAGATTTATTCATCATCCATGTTGAGGCTACTGATGAAGCCGGCCATGCTGGAAATGTCGAAGCGAAGGTCGAATCGCTCGAAAATTGGGATAGCCGCATTTTGAAAGATTTGATTTCAGGCTTAGAGGATTTAGGACCATGGAGAATGTTGATGCTCCCAGATCATGCAACACCTTTAACCCTTCGGACACATACGCCTGATCCCGTTCCTTATCTTCTGTTTGATTCAGAAAAAGATTCAGATGGTGGTGTTTTTACTGAAATTGGAGTTTCGGACAAGCCTTTAATTAAGGGGCATGAGCTGATGAAAGCCCTTTTAGCCAATTAAATAAAAGATTTTTACAGGAAAAAAATAAAAACTCTTTTTAAGTAAGTTTTTGTGTTGTCGACTACTTGAGGTTCGCATACAGTACTAGATGTCGTTATGGCTAAGGGCCTGATTGACATTCATCAGGTCTGATGGTTACACGAGTGTACGACCCAGATCGTGTTTCGTTTTAACGGCAATTCAATTTCGGTGTTAAGCCAATTTTCTAGAGGGGTTTAACACTCAACACACAGAACACAGAGGTGTTTAAGTATGGACTCGACTGAGTTACAAAGCGATTCATTGGAAGCCAAAGGGCGAGATGAACTTATTACTATTGCCACGGCCTTAGGAGGGAAACCTGCTTCACGTGCTAGAAAAGCGGAGATAGTTGAGCTGATCCTTGATTTGGCTTCTGGGGGTACGCCTTCTAGTGCTGATACCGAAGAGTCGGAAAAAGCGACACCTTCAGACGTTGGAGACACAGCGACAAAAGATGAAGAGGAACCGTTGGCTGATTGGGAGATAGCTCTCAAAGATGAGGCTGAAGAAGAAGGCAAGGGCGATGATTCTAGCAAGTCTGTTAAATCTGAAACTTCTGAAAACGCAAGTAGCGCAAGAGCATCGTCAAGTAAAGATTCTGATTCAAGAAGTTCTAACAATAATCGAGAAAAACGTAATAATGAATACACCGAACCCGGAAACCGTCGACGTCGTCGTCGTGGGAGAGGACCAGAAGGCCAAGATGATTCTTGGGATGGCGAACCTGTTTCGATAGAGGGCTATCTAGATTTGCGTAATGAAGGTTATGGCTTTTTGCGAACAACAGGATTCCGCCCTTCGAAACAAGATGCTTATGTGTCTGTGAAACAGGTGAAGCAATTTGATCTCCGACGCGGAGACTATTTAGTTGGTGGGGCAAGACCAGCAAATAGAAGTGAAAAAAATCCTGCTTTATTGAGATTAGATACTGTGAATGGGAACCCGCCTGAAGATGCACTGAAACGACCTCATTTCGAAGATCTAACACCACTCTTTCCGGACGAGAGATTAAACCTAGAATTAGCAGCTGACCCATCTAACATGACAGCTCGCATCGTTGACCTGTTGTCCCCAATAGGTAAGGGGCAAAGGGGACTTATCGTCTCACCACCGAAGGCTGGGAAGACAACAATAATGAAACAGATTGCTAGGTCAATAGAAACAAATAATCCTGAAGTTAAGTTGATTGTGTTGCTAGTTGACGAAAGACCTGAAGAAGTTACTGATATGAAAAGATGGCTTATCAATGGTGAAGTTGCCGCTTCAACTTTTGATAGACCAGCTGAAGAACACACTGCCATTGCTGAGGTAACCATAGAGAGGGCTCGAAGACTCGTCGAATATGGTGAAGATGTAGTGATCATTCTTGACGGAATCACACGATTGGCTAGAGCTTACAATTTGGCTGCTCCAGCGACAGGAAGAATCATGTCTGGTGGTGTTGATAGTGGGGCTTTATATCCACCAAAGAAATTCTTTGGTGCTGCTAGAAATGTTGAAGAAGGTGGCTCTCTGACTATTTTGGCCACGGCTTTGGTAGAAACAGGATCAAAGATGGATGAAGTGATTTTTGAAGAGTTCAAAGGAACAGGAAACATGGAGCTTCGTTTAGATCGAAGAATTGCGGAAAGGCGTGTTTACCCCGCTATTGACGTGAACGCTTCATCAACTCGTCATGAAGAACTTTTATTTGATCGCAAACAATTAAATCAAGTATGGAAATTAAGACGAGTTTTAAATGGTTTGGCGTCAGATGGGGATAATGGTTCAGGCGCAGGTCTAGAACTGCTCATTGACCGATTAAAAACTTTTCCTAACAATGATGAATTTTTGGCAGAAGTTGCTAAAGGCCCTTCAATAGAAGCTTCTTGAATTGAAAAAAAGGTTGTTAATACTAAACAATTCCAACAGACTGGACAGCTATGAGATCTGAAATACACCCTGAATATAGAACAGTTGCGTTCCAAGACACTAGTGAGGGAACGACGTTTTTGATTCCTTCAACGGCTGAGTCCGGAGAAACAACAATTGTTGACGGGGTTGAGTACCCGTTGGTTAAAGTTGAAGTTTCTTCTGCGAGTCACCCATTTTTCACGGGCAAGATGCAGATCATTGATACAGCGGGTCGAGTTGAAAGATTTGAGCGCAGGTACGGCAAAGGTCGTAAAAAGGGTTCTGAGTAGAACTAGCTACAGATAATATTTTTTAAAAATTGCCTTTAGACGAAGAACAACGGTTATCTCTAAACCGAAGTAAATTACGAAAAATTCTTGCCGAAGACTCTCTTCAAGAATTTGGAAATTTGACAGATTCTTCTGGAAGTGGAATTCATAACAATTCGACCTTATGGGTTATTGCTGACGAAGAAAGTCCAGAAAGCTTGCTGGGCGCATCTCTTTTAGAATTAACAACTCAGGATCAGCTCGAGTTAGTTATCTTTTTTGAAGATCTGGAGGGTGCTCAAGTGACACAAAGGCGGGCAAGTATTTTGAACCCGTCACCCAGTATTTTCTTCCTTTCTGATGGGAAGCCTATTCCTGTGGAACCAGCCACTTTTGCTCGCAGGGATAACCTGCAAGATGCACCTTCTGAGTTTTATGATTTGTGTTCGAAATTTGGGTTGCAACCAATTTATGAGTGTGGAATATGGAAAGGTGAGATTTTAGGACTTGAAGTGATGAGAGTTACTGGTGATGAAATTGAAGTGGGAGTGGGGAAATTTGATCGCGAAGCTACTTCATTAATAAGTAGCGGTAGACCGTTGTCGGAAGTTCTTGCATCAGCAGTAGAGATTGTTACTTCTTCTAGAAACCCAGAGTCTGGTTTCCATCCATTATCGAGGCTCGCTAGGGAAAGATGGCTTAGAGCAGATGCTTTAGCCAGTCCAGAAATATTCGGTTTTGAAAATCTGACTTGCGTTGATCCTCCTAGAGAAAGGGAATCATTACGAGAAATGATGCCAGCAGCAGCAACCGGTATTGATGCGGTGGGTGAAAAAGTTCTCATTGTTTTCTCAGTTGGTGTTGATATTTGTCTAGTTTCATTTATTGCAGATTTAATTTCGATTGAATGTCCTGACCGTGTTGAAGTAGTACTTCCCGAAAAAGACATTTTAGTTCCGGTGAAAAAATGCCTTAGCTATTTAGATATTCCTTTAAATGTTAAAGGGGTTGTAGGAGCGTGGGAGATTCCAACTAGTTAAATTGTTTTTGTGTAAAACCAGAATGCATATTGCAGCAAGTCACATACCGATACCCTGAGTTAATGATCGATCAAGTAAAAGCTTTAATTGCCGAGTTTGAAGACGTCGAAAAACGATTAGCTGACCCAGAAGTAGTTTCTGATTCAAAACTGTTAGAAACACTTGGTCGAAGGCACAAAGAATTAGGAAATACTCTTTTAGTCGGACGTCCTCTGCAATCTGCATATGAAAATCTTGAGACTGCAAAAGAGTTGATGGAAGTCACCGAAGGTGATGAACGTGATCAACTTCAGGAAGAAGTGACAAAATTAAAGAATGAGATTGAGAAACTAGAAGCCGAATTGCGAGTTTTCTTGTTACCTCAAGACCCGAATGACGGAAGAACAGTAATTATAGAAATTAGAGGCGCGGAAGGTGGAGAAGAGGCCAATCTTTTTGCACGTAATCTCCGTGACATGTATGTAGCTATTGCTGCCACCAAAGGGTGGGCTGTTGAACATCTTGAGAGTAAAGAGTCTGATATGGGTGGATTTACAGAGGTAGTTTTTTTAATCCGCGGCGAAACAGCCTGGACTCACTTAAAACACGAAGGGGGCGTTCACAGGGTCCAAAGAGTTCCGGTTACAGAAACTCAGGGACGTGTTCATACATCATCCGCAACTGTAACCGTCTTACCGGAGGTAGATGAAGTAGAGATAGCTATAGAAGAAAAAGATTTACAAGTTGATGTTTATAGGTCATCTGGCCCTGGTGGGCAATCGGTTAACACTACGGATTCGGCTGTTCGAATCACTCACATCCCAACCGGTCTAGTCGTAACTATGCAAGATGAGAAAAGTCAGCTCCAGAATAAAACAAAAGCTTTGCGTGTTCTTAGAGCAAGGTTGTTTCAGATTGAACAGGAACGTCAACAGTCAGAGGCGGCATCAGCTAGACGAGATCAAGTGGGCGGTGGTGGCCGATCAGAAAAAATAAGGACATACAATTTTAAAGAGAATCGAGTTACTGATCATCGAGTAGGACTAACTCTGCATCGCTTAGACAGTATTCTTGCGGGAGACCTTGACGAGGTCGTTGAAACTTTACTAATTGCAGAAAGAGATCGACAATTAGCTGAGAGCTTTGAATAATCGGCAGTAGTAATGGATGGAGAGTTGTTTAGTCAAGATGCTTCAGTGAGTTGGGAGGAACTGCTTTCTGAAACAACTCGGAGGCTTGAAGGTGATAACGCTGAATTTGAAGCGAAATGGATGATAGAAGAAGTTTCTGGTGTAACGAACCTGCATGACTATCAGGAACAAGCCAAACCCATCCAATTGAAAAGATTGAGTAAATTGATTGCAAGGCGATTAACTGGTGAGCCTCTCCAGTATGTACTGGGTAGGTGGCAGTTTAGAGAACTCGATTTATTTGTAGATGACAGAGTTTTGATACCGAGGCCAGAAACTGAAATTTTAGTTGGCTATGCGTTAGAAGAATGCAAGAGCAAGAAAAATCAATTGGATGAAACAAGATCTTTAAACGTCGCAGATTTAGGTTGTGGTTCGGGGGCGATAGGGCTGTCTATAGCCAGAGAGATCCAAGAAGTATCTGTGTGGTGTACGGATGTTTCAGAAGGAGCGATTGAAGTTACGCGTGCTAATCTTGCGGGCTTAGGGATGGCTGGGCAAAAAGTTTCAATTAGTCAAGGGTCTTGGTTTGAAGCTTTACCGCAAGAGATGTTGGAGAAATTTGACGTTATTATTTCTAACCCCCCGTATATAAGTGATAGTGAAGAATTGCCACTAGAGGTAAGTGAATGGGAACCTTCTTCTTCTTTACGCTCTGGACCTCTAGGAACAGAGGATTTAAGTTTTCTATTGAATAATTCGATTGAGTGGTTGTCCGCGGAGGGACAATTAATTTTAGAATTAGCACCCATGCAGGCAGATCAAATGGTTGAAGAGGCTAAAAATTTAAATTTCAGAGAAGTTCAGTTGCGAAATGACTTGACGGGCCGAGACCGTGTTTTAATGGCAAAAAAACCGCTATGAATTATTTTTTGGATTTAGATTCAGATTTCGAGTTAGCAGTTTCTGAGTCGTCTCAAGTATTAAAAGAGGGCGGATTAGTTCTGCTTCCAACCGACACAGTTTATGGAGTAGCGGCCATACCGACTAATAAGAGTGCTGTTGAAGAGATATTTAAACGTAAAAATCGTTTAGATGATCAAGCATGTGCGGTTCTGGTTTCAGAAGCTTCCCAAGCTTCAGAGCTTGTTGTCTCTTCAGCAGAGTTCGAACTTTTATCCCAAAAATTTTGGCCAGGGCCGCTCACAGTTGTAATTGAACGTGCAGACCATTTGGATTACTTCTTGGGCGGTGATGAAAGCTCGATAGGAGTCAGGTGTCCTGATAATGATTTTGTTCGATCCTTAACAGAGGTTGTGGGGCCTTTGGCTGTTACGTCAGCAAATCGTTCGGGTGTACAAACGCCGGAAAACGCTAAAGAAGCAGCAGAGCAATTAGGTGAAAATTTGTTAGTGGTAGATGGAGGGAAGTGTAAGGGTAAACCATCAACCGTTATTAATTTATTAGCAAATGGAACTGAGATTCTTCGAGAAGGGGCTTTAAGTGCCGAAGATCTAATCGCTGCAGGTCTTCGACTGTAAGACGGCTAGTCTATTGTCATGAAAGTAATAGCAATTGGTTGTGATCACGCAGGTTATGAACTTAAAGAACGTTTGAAGAGTGAACTTACTGAAATGGGTCATGAAGTTATTGACTGTGGTACGGACTCAACCGAACGAGTTGATTATCCTGATTATGGATTTGCAGTTGGCATCAAGGTTTCGGAAGGCCCTGCAGATTTAGGGGTTGCGGTTTGCGGTTCTGGCATCGGAATTGGAATAGCAGCGAACAAAGTTTCCGGTATTAGAGCAGCGACTGTAAATGATGTTGAAACTGCGAAGTGGGCGAAAGCTCACAATAATGCAAATGTTCTTTGTTTTGGAGAACGTCTGATTGACCCAGAAGTTGCTGTCACTGCTTTGAATGCTTGGTTAAATGAAGAATTTGAAGGTGGGCGCCACGAAGCGCGAGTAGCCAAGCTTGACTCCAAGATCGATCCCTAAAGGCTGGTTTATAAATGGCATTTGTAAACAGTATTCGTTCTGTTGTCAAGTTCCGGAAGTTGGAGATTAACAGAACAAAACGACTTCTTAGAAAAGCTGCAAACGTTGAAGATTTGAGGAAATTGGCTAAACGGCGTCTCCCAATAGGAGTTTTTGACTATATAGACGGTGGCGCAGAAGATGAAATTACTTTGCGGAAAAACGTTGAAGCTTACAGAAAGGTTTCGTTCAAACCCAGAGTATTAAGAGACATGGCGAATATCGATACGTCTACTTCTTTGTTCGGCCGTAAGTTAGCTTTCCCTCTTGTTCTGGCGCCAACAGGTTTCACTCGAATCGCACATTCTGAAGGTGAATTAGCGGTTGTTAGGGCAGCAACTCGGGCAGGTATTCCATTTACCTTGTCAACAATGGCTACACGTTCCATAGAGGAATGCGCATCAGTAGCTGAAAAGGATTCTCGTCTCTGGTTTCAGATATACACATGGAAAGACCGTTCTGTCGTTAAAAACCTTGTTGAAAGAGCTGACGCTGCAGGCTTTGAGGCAGTGTGTCTCACCGTTGACACCGCAGTTCTTGGACGCCGAGAGCGTGATGTGCGACGGGGATTCACTTTGCCCCCCGAAATCGGTCTTGGAACGATAATTGATGGCGTAAAAAATCCGGGTTGGACATGGGATTTTTTAACATCAGATCCTATTCGTTTCGCAAATGTTGAAGGTCTAACTTCTATTGACGGTTCAACAGCAGTTGATCTTGCAGAACATATGAAATCTCAGTTCGATCCTGGTCTTTCTTGGAAGGATGTTGAATGGCTTAGATCTATCTGGAAAGGGCCAATTTTGATAAAAGGAATCCAAACTGTCGAGGATGCTTTAATTGCTGTTGACTCTGGCGTGGAGGCAATTGCAATCTCTAACCATGGAGGAAGACAACTGGACGAGGCGCCAACACCATTCGATCTACTGCCAGAAGTTGCTGAAGCGGTTCAAGACCGTTTAGAGATTATTTGTGATGGCGGAGCTCGTAGAGGTTCAGACATCGTGAAAGCGGTTTCCTTAGGGGCCACTGCAGTCATGGCTGGAAGACCCTACCTTTACGCTCTAGCAGCATGTGGTGAAAGGGGAGTTGACCACGTTCTTGATTTACTTCATGAAGGGGTTGAAAGGACAATGTCTTTAACTGGAGCCGCTTCAGTTGATGGCCTGACTAAAGAGTTAATCAGCAGAACAGAATAATAAATTAGTTGCCGACAGGGGCTTCAAGGATTCCCACGAGCATGTCAATCAAGTTTTCTTCATATTCTGAATTACCTAACACCATTTGCACTCCAGCTTCCAAAGAACGAGCTCTCTCTGAAAGAGAGGAGGTCATTAATTGAATCATTGCAATAAGTCGTTCTTGTCGCACGGGGATTGGTAAGAACACCGGACGACTCTCAAGTAATTCCAGTGCTTTAGAAAGGTGAGGAGAAGAGAGATCTCCAGAAAGACTCCTCCAATTTGAGAACTGATCTGACAACTGGGAAATTATTTGAAGGTAACGACAGCCGCTTTGGGTTTCCAGGCAGCTAACCATCGGTACAACCAGAGAATTCACTAGTGCTCTAGTAGACGATTTTTGATCAAGAGACAAGAGAAGTTCTCCTCTACGTTTATCGATAGGGCTTCCGTGTGAGGTGAGTATTCCTTCAAGCAGACCTTCTCTTGAACCAAAATGATATGTAACAGCGGAGGTATTACGTTGATCCGCAGCTACCACAATTTCTTGAACTTGAACTTGCCAGATTCCTTTTAGGGCAAAAAGCCTTTCAGCTTCTAAAAGCAGTTGTTCGCGCGTTTTGACGCTACTTCGGGGCACTTATCCGAGTGGCAATAGGGCATTCGAAGGCAAAACAGAAACCGATATGTCTTCTGGAAGTTCATACTGAAAGTCAGGAAACTTTCTTTGCGCTTCTGCTCTATAGCGATCTGTTGAATGAATAGGGTCTTTGTCGAATTCAGGAATCACACGTTGTCCAAAAATTTCGAGCATTTCCAGGACCTGTTCATGAGCCATTCCTTCGATGGGTAAACCGAACACGACCTGATCGCAACCTACGTCTTGGTAACGAACCAGTTGCTCACACACCTCTTCAGGTGTTCCGCAGAGCATGTATCCCTCGCCGATTGCCCAATCAAGCATTTCATCTGTCCAGTTCGGATCTATTGGTGAGTCAGGCCAAGTCACAGCGTCGGGGGATTTGGGCATCGTATCGTGATACATGTTGACCATGGTTACTAGGTAGCCTCTACCTTTTGTTTTAGCAATAGCTCTTGCTTCATCTCGATTTTCAAGGCAAATAACAGCATTAGTCATCATGACATTGTCGTTTTTAAACTGTCCGATTTGTTCTACTGGATCCTGAATAGCCTCTTTGTATGCATCAACACGCCCTTTGAGGTTATGAATAGGTTCGAAGTTGAATGCTATGGCACCAATGCCAAGTGAACCTGCTTTTGCAAATGTTGGCGGATTCCCACAAGCCACCCAAAGAGGGGGGTGGCCTTTACCATATGGTTTAGGAAGAATATTGTGTGGAGTCGGTACAGTAAAAAATTCTCCTTTAAAGTCATAGTCTTTCTGCTCCCACATTCGAGGTATCTCGCGAATAACCTCATCCCACTGTGCTTTAGTTTCACTAGGATCTGTGACGTTAAAACTTAGAAGTTCATGGCTTCCTGCACCGCGCCCAGTTCCAAATTCAAAGCGATTTTCGGTTACATGATCAAGCATTGCAGCTCTTTCGGCGATGCGAACCGGATGCTCTTTGTTTGTCGGCAAACTCGTGATTGCCGAACCAAGATGTATGTAGTCTGTTTGTGCTGCCACCCAGCCCATCAACGGTGATGGGGCAGACATGTGACTGTATTCAGTAAGAGCATGGTGCTCGCCAAACCACATATATTTCCAGTTGTTTTTATCAGCTAAGATCCCGTAACTAGCTTCACGCATTAGTTCCGTATGTTCGGACTCTGTGTCATGGGCAGCCGGTCCAGGTATGTAACCGTTGCTGAAAATACCGAATTCCATAGAAACCCCTTTATTTAATGGCTTCCATTAGTATGCCTGATTTTGCCTGTTGTGTCAAGGCCACGGGCGTGGTTGCTTGTATGTTCGAAATGTAAGAAAAGGTATTGAAAAATTTGTATGGGAACTCAACTTGTAATATCAGGGCATAAATTACGGATACCAGACGAAGAAACCCTTGTGGGGTCTTGGGTAAAAAGTTTAGAAATAGAACCCGAAAGAAAAATTTTTTCTTTCAATGGTCGTGTAATAGATCGAGGAAGTTTTCTAGATCTGACTTCCAAAACAGCATCTAACCTAGCTAATTCTGGGCTACTCCCCGGGGATCGTGTTCTAATCGCTGGAGAAAATTCGCTAGATTTAGTCATTTCTCACGTCGCATGTTTAAGACTCGGTCTTGTTGTTGTGCCTGTAAATATCTCATACACGGAAACAGAATTAGCATTTCTAATTGAAGATTCGAAACCACGAGCAGCCTTAGTAGATCAAGAGGAATGGCACAAACTTCTAAATTCAATCGATTCTGAATTATTTGTCTCTTCCACAGCAGTTGAAACAAGAAGCGGACCCATGCCAGATCTTGATATTGCTAAACCAGAAGATCCGGCTTTAATCGCATATACATCAGGAACTACTGGTAAACCCAAAGGAGCTACCCACACCCAGAGATCGTTATTAGCTGGAGCCCTTTCAGTCGCTAGAGCATGGGAGTGGACAGAGTCAGACTGTCTTTTGTTATGTCTACCTTTATTCCATATTCATGGAATGGGTATAGGTTTACACGGAACATTGCTAGTCGGAGGCTCAGCTGTTTTACAGAAAGGTTTTGACAGAGATTTGGTTTTTTCTGAAATAACTGAAAATAATTGCTCGATGTTTTTTGGAGTCCCAACCATGTATCAAAGACTTGTTGAAGATGAAAGAATCAGTCAGCTCGCTTCTTTACGCTTATGCGTTTCTGGCTCTGCACCTCTACCAGCAGATCTGCATCAACAATTAAAAGACAAAGGAGGAGTTGACGTACTGGAACGTTACGGGACCACCGAGACGATGCTTACGATTTCTAACCCTTATATAGGTGAACGACGTGCTGGTTCAGTTGGATTTCCTTTGCCTGGTGTAGAGATTCAAATAGCGGAAGAAAGCAAGGAAGTATTAGTCCGTGGTGAATCTGTTTTCAAAGGATATTGGTCTAAACAGAAAGAAACTGATGATTCTTTTATCTCGGGTTGGTTTAAAACAGGAGATATAGCAGAGGTATCTGACGACAATTATGTGACGATTAACGGTCGTATAAAAGAGCTGATAATTACTGGTGGGTTAAATGTTTACCCACAAGAAGTTGACGAAGTCATACAAGCTCACCCTGAAATTGCTGAAGCGGCAGTATCAGGAGTTAAATCACAAGAGTGGGGAGAGGAAGTCGTAGTGTGGGTTGTGATGGAAAAAGGATTTAACAGTATTAATATCGACGAAGTCAGAAAATATGCTTCACAATATTTAGCTTCCTACAAAATTCCTAAAAGATTGGTAATTGTGAAAGAATTACCTAGGAACGCACTTGGTAAGGTTTTACGTCATAAATTGCAAGAAAAGGAGTAATTGATGGAAAATGAAAACAGTCCGAGTCATGTGGCATTTCATTTTGACGTCATGTGCCCTTGGGCGTATCAAACATCGATTTGGATGCGCGAAGTTAGGGACAGGTTAAACATAGAAGTTGACTGGTGTTTTTTTAGTCTTGAAGAAATTAATCGCGAAGAAGGTAAAAAACACCCATGGGAGCGTGAATGGTCTTATGGGTGGTCAATGATGCGGATAGGAGCTTTTCTCAAAAGAATTGACCCGGCTCTAAATGACGCTTGGTATCTAAAATCAGGAACTGCTCTCCACATTGAAGGACGTAAGCCCCATGATCCCGATGTGGCTCGCTTACTTTTGAAAGAAATGGATCAAGACCCTCAGATCGTTGAAGAAGCACTTGCCGACCTAACGACACACGATGATGTGAAAAGAGATCACGAACTTGTTGTATCTTTGGGAGGTTTCGGGGTTCCAACACTTGTTTTTAGTGACGATGAAAGGATTTTTGGACCGGTTTTAATTAATCCACCTACAGGCGAGAAGGCTGATAAATTATGGCATTTAATAACCGGATGGCTGGAATTTCCTAATTTGTACGAGATGCAAAGACCTAAAATGCTCTCCGATCTTGAAATGATCAGCGACACATTCAACCCTTATGTCAAAGCAAGAGATTGGGAGACAAGAGCAAACCCTACACCTTAAATAGGAGTGAAAATGAGTATAAACAAAACCCAGATTGTTGAAGGACTCAATCAAATTTGGGGAAAATGGAGTCAGTTTGGCTCAGAATTGAACGAAAGCCAATGGCAAACTTATAGCCGTCTTCCCGGTTGGACTGTCAAAGACAACTTATCTCATCTTGTCGGAGGCGAATACATGTTAAGTGGTAAGAAACTTCCAGAAGTAGAAGTATCGGCCGATCACGTAAAAAACCCTGTAGGCGAAGCAAACGAAAAAGCTATACATAGTTTTCGTGAAAAGGCAGGTAGTGAAGTGCTTGCTTTGTTCAACGAAGTAACAGCTGAAAGATTTAAAGTCTTATCAGAAATGAGTGAAGAAGAGTTCCAAGCTGTTGGGTGGACACCAGCCGGAGAAGCGCCGTACGGAAGGTTTATGCAAATTAGAGTTTATGACGCATGGTTACATATGCAGGATTGCAGAGAACCTCTGGGTCTCCCCGGAGATGAAGATGGTTTGCCGGCTGAAATAGCAATTGATGAAGTCTCTTCCGCTGCTGGATACATAGTGGGTAAAAAAGGTGGAGCCCCAGAAGGTAGCCGTATCCAAATTACTATTTCAGGACCTGTCGAGAGAACCCTAAGAGTTGGAGTGAATGATGGTAGGGCATCATTAGTGGAATCTTTTGACGAAGATCCAACTAGTACCTTGACAATGTCATCCTTAGATTTCACCGCCTTAACTGGAGGACGTGACGATTCAACAAAATATATAGAAGATGGGCGAGTAGTTCTAGGCGGTGATCTGGAAGTAGCAAGACAAATCGCAGAGAATCTTGCCTATACAATTTAGGAGAATTTAACAATGTCTTTTCACCAGAAGCTTTTAAACATACCCAAAAGCGAAGATTGTTTACCCGGCCGATCTACGCCCACTTCCATTTCAGGAATTCACACTTTTAATGGTAATAACATGATCCCGCCCTTTTCTGAAGAGATGGATTCACTGGTAGTCGGAATGGGTTGCTTTTGGGGAGCAGAAAGATTTTTTTGGGAACTGGATGGGGTATGGGTTACAGCAGTTGGATACAGCGGCGGTCATACACCCAATCCGACTTATGAAGAAGTTTGCTCAGGGTTAACCGGGCACGCAGAGGTTGTGTTGGTGGTTTTTCAGAAAGAGTCGCTTGACTTCAAGGATTTGTTAAAGGTGTTTTGGGAGAGTCATGACCCAACGCAAGGCATGAGGCAAGGAAACGACATTGGTACACAATACAGATCAGGAATTTGGTTAACGGATCAAAAGCAGTTAGTTGAAGCAGAAGAAAGTCTTAAGGCTTATGAAGAGTCGTTACTTGCTTCTGGTTTCGAAGAAATTAAAACGACAGTAGAAATGCAAGAAAATTTTTACTATGCGGAAGAATACCACCAACAATATTTACATAAGAATCCGAATGGATATTGCGGTATTGCTGGAACAGGTGTGCTTTGCAAATAAAGAAATGACACTTTGAATACACATTCGATCCTTAACAAAGTTTCAATGGAGTACCTGTGCGATTTAAGCTTTCTGTAGGGGAAAATTATGAGTGAATTTTTACTTGATCAAAAACTAGTTGATCGACTAGTCTCAGACATGGAGTATGAACTAGACAGAAAAGCCCCACCAGAAAATTTCCCTCAGTTTCCTGATATTCCTTCAGCACGTTATACGAATGCAGATTTTTATGATCTCGAGCAAAAACATTTATGGAATAACAGTTGGCTCGTAGCGGGCCGGGTTGAAGACATACCCGATTCAGGAAACTACTTTCTATTCGAAGAGATCGGAATTCCTTTAATAGTAGTAAGAGGAAACGACAATAAAATTCGATGTTTTTCAAACACCTGCAGACATCGCGGAGCACCAGTAGTAAGAGAGAAAGCAGGCACTATACGGCACTTACAGTGCCAGTATCACTCGTGGACATATGGAATAGATAACGGCGAACTTTTAGCAGTACCAGACGAAAGAGATTTCGTTGACCTTTGCAAGGAAGACCGAGGATTACCAGAAATAAGTTGTGACACATGGGGAGGATGGATTTGGATCAATGTAAATCCAAACGCATCTCCTCTAATTGATTTCTTAGGAAAAATTCCTGCAGAAATGGAACAGTATCAATGTGAGAATCTTCGCTTAGTGGGTACAGATCATCGCGAAGTGAATTGCAACTGGAAAGTTGCAATCGAAGCATTTCAAGAGGTTTATCATTTCCGCTTCATACATGATCGAGGAGGATGGACGAGTCTTGACTCACGTGGCGGAACAATGGGTCTTTTCAAACATGGTAATTCCAGAATGGTAGTTCCAAGGTCAAAACAAATGGTAGAGAAACTTGAAATGGAAACATGGAAAGATTTTAAGATAGTAAAAGACCCATTAGGGCTTGAAAACATTCCAACTGTTCACCCCATTGTCCATTGCACCAGTTACTCATTTACAATTTTTCCAAATTTCATCACGCCCTTAGCGGCAACAGGCTTTCCCGTGATGTTATTTTTTCCTGCAGGCATTGATAAAACTAAGATCCGCATATATCACTACGCCCCAGATTGGGGAGAGGGAGACCCTCCTGAAGAATGGAAACAACGGATTTCTGAATTTGCTGGAGTAATAGACGAAGACGTTTGGAATCTTGACGCAATGCAGAAAGCGATGGAGTCTCCCACTTATGACGGAACGCCTCTGTGCTACCAGGAGCGACGGATATACAACATGCAAGAAGTAATTGATCGCGTAATCGGAGTTGAAAGAATTCCACCAGAGATGACTGTTGCCCAGCTCCTAGACAAATATATTGAGGAATAAATTTAGGGGCTGATTATCCCCATTTTTCTAAGGTCTTCTAGTTCTTTAACGCTGAGATCTAGTTCTTCAGTAAGAACTAGATCTGTGTGCTCTCCAACCCATGGAACTCTGATTTCGGGTCCTTCAGATACTTTTGACATTTTTATAGGATTTCCAGGTAGCAGAATAGGCTCGCTTACTTCATCTGTCCTAGGGAATGACACGATCATATTTCGTTCTTCTAAGTGTGGGTCCTCAACCACTTCTGAGGCAGTTAATACAGGTCCCGATGCCACGTTTGCCTCTGCGAGCAGACTTGAAGTCTCAGATCTAGTTAGGTTTTTAGACCATTCTTCTAATGCAGGAATAATGTCAGAATGTAAATGTTCTCCCCAACCTGAGCGCTCCTGAAAACGTGAGTCTCCGATCCAGTCAGGTTTGTCGATCAGATTTGCGAGGTTTTCGAACTGATGCTCTCTTACAAATTGAAGAACTAAATAGCCGTCACTACAGCGGAAGGGGGCAATGACATAAGGTGCTGGGTTTGGTTCTCGTGGGATTCCCATTGAATGAAAATTTATAGCAACATCAGCTAAAGACGCCATGCAATCAAACATAGCTATATCAATGTACTGACCCTTACCTGTATCTTCTCTATGTCTAAGAGCAGCAAGTATCCCGATCACACCGAATAAACTCGTTGCAATATCACCTACTGCGCCCATCGGATTAACTATGGGGGGTTCTCCGTCACGGCGCTTGAAATCGTAAAGGCCTGACATTGCTTCGGCTACTGAATTGTAAGCTGGCCAGTTCTGATAAGGCGAGTCTCCGGAGTTTCCAAAACCTGAAATAGATATAACTATTACACTTGGATACTTAGAGTTGATCGATTTGTAATCAAGTCCAAATTTTGTCATCGTTCCCGGTTTAAAATTGTCTCCAATTACATCAAAATTTGGAACTAAACGAAGAAAAAGATCCTGACCTTCTGATGTCGAGAGGTCAATTCCAACACTTTTCTTATTTAAGTTATTTCGAAGAAAAGTAGCCCCGACAGGTTTTCCAGATGGATCGTTCATAAAAGGCACTGAACCACGTGCAGACTCACCTTTGATTGGATGCTCAATTTTCACCACTTCAGCTCCCAAGCGGGCTAGTAATTGAGTAGCAAATGGTAAAGCCTGCATCTGCTCAACCGCAAGTATTTTCACACCATCAAGTGGTTTTCCGTACTTGGCGGCCTCTTCATTTGATATATCTCCTAAATCCATCAAGAACTCCTTGTGTCGGGAGAATAGAGATTTAAGCCTAGGATACTTCCTTAAGGTTCATTGGATTGGATTAAGTTGATTCTTACTAATTCAGATAATAGGCAATTGGGGGCTTAATTATGGGAGTCCATGGAATTATTTCATATGGCGCCTACATACCCAGAGGCAGCCTGCTGCGTTCATCAATAGTTGAATTCACAGGTAAAGGCTCAAATAAGGGCTCTAGATCCGTTGCATCGTATGATGAAAATACAACGACCATGGGCGTTGAAGCTGCTCGAAATGCTTTAAAAGGATCAGAGAGTAACCCTAAAAAGCTCTGGTTCTCAACTGTTGTTCCTGCATATTTGGATAAAACAAATGCAACAAATATCCACTCAGCCCTTCAATTGGACGATTTTGTAGAAGCGGTCGACTTTGGGAATTCAACCCGTTCAGCAATGGGAGCTTTATCTAATGCTCTAGAAAGCGATGATTCAACTTTGGTAGTCACTGCAGATCTAAGAACAGGACCATCAGGTGGAACTGAAGAATCCTCAGGTGGGGACGCTTCCACAGCTCTATTAATCGGTACAGATAAACAAGGAGTTTTACTGGCAGAGTATTTAGGCGGAGTTGCTATAACGTCTGACTTCACTGACAGATGGCGTGTGCCAGGAAGTTCTTATTCTCAAGTATGGGAAGAGCGGTTTGGGGAACAGGCATACAAGCCACTAGTTGACAGAGCTTGGAGTGAAGCTTTGAAAAAACTTGACATAAAAACTGAAGACATAAGCGTGGCGCTTGTATCAGGTTTGCATTCCCGAGCTGTAGCCAGATCAATTCCTTCACTAGACGTTGACATTTCTAATGACTTGACTGACCAAATTGGAAATACAGGTGCCGCTCACCCTTCACTTCTTTTGGCTAATTTTCTTGATCAAGCAAAACCAAATGAGATAGTTGCGTTAATCGTTCTGGCTGATGGTTGCGATGTCCTTTTCTTTCGAACCACTCAAGAAGTTGAAAATAGGAGAAATTCTTTTCCTGTTTCCGAACAAATAGAAAACCAGTCCACAGTTCCATATAGCAAGTACTTGTCATGGCGCGGATTATTAGACAGTCAACTCCCTAATCGCCCTTCTCCGACTAGGCCTTCCTCGTCAGCTGCTATGAGGCGAAATGATTGGAAAATGGGTTTTGTTGCATCCAAAGATACAACGACAGGAATAGTCCACATGCCACCATCTCGCATCGGTATAAAAGGCGGCGGTATTGATGACATGGAACAGTTACCTATGGCTGATTCCATAGGAACCATTGAGACTTTCACAGTTGACAATTTGGTTTACTCGCCAAACTCTCCTGTAGTTTTCGCTGTAGTTAATTTCGAAGATGGGGGGCGACTTCCCGTCGAACTTACAGACACAGACCCAGAGAAAATTGAAATTGGTGATCGGGTGGAAATGACCTTTCGTTGTTTGTATACCGCTGATGGAATCCACAACTACTTTTGGAAAGCAAGACCGATAAGACGAGAAAGAGAGAAGTCTTAGATGGCATCACATGGTATTAAAGATCAAGTCGCAATTGTAGGAATGGGTTGTACGAGTTTTGGCGAACATTGGGACAAATCACTTGACGATCTCATTATCGAGGCATCGGAAAAAGCCACTAAATCGGCGGGTATTGAAACTGATCTGATAGATGCTTATTGGTTCGGGACTTCACAGTCCGCAGCATCAGGAATAGCTTTAGCTACTCCTTTGAGACTTTCGGGTAAGCCCGTTACCCGTGTAGAAAATTATTGTGCCACCGGGTCTGAGTCTTTACGCCAAGCGTGTTACGCGGTTGCTTCTGGAGCGTATGACTCTGCAATGGCGCTAGGAGCAGAAAAAGTAAAAGATAGCGGTTACCAAGGTCTCAATGCTTTTCCTGTTCCGACTGATGGCACAAATCGGACGTTGACAGCAGCAGCCATGTTTAGTCTGATTATCCCTGCGTATGCAAAACGATACGGAGTTGATGAAGACGAGCTCAGATACGTCGCGGCTCGCATAGCTCAAAAAAACCATTTCAATGGGTCAAGAAATGAATTAGCTCAATTTCGGCGTGAGATTTCGGCTGAGAAGATCTGTGAGATGCCGTCGATTGCTGGATGTCTCTCAGTTATGGATTGTGCCGGCGTTGCTGATGGGGCAGCGGCTGCCATAGTTGTCAGAGCCGAAGATGCTCATAAATATACTGATAAACCTTTATATATAAAGGCTCTTTCTGTGGTTGCTGGAGATAGCAGCGGTTTAGTGGATCCTGATTTTGATTTCACCACTCTTCCCGAGTGCGCCGTTGCAGCTGAAGATGCCTATATGCAAGCTGGAATCAAGGAACCGAGAAAAGAGCTAGCCATGGCGGAGGTTCATGACTGTTTTACTCCAACAGAGATGATTCTTATGGAAGACTTGGGTTTTTGTGAAAAAGGTACAGCATGGCAGGAAGTGCTTGATGGGTCTTTCGATATAGATGGTGAGATTCCTGTAAATACTGATGGTGGTCTTAAAGCCTTCGGTCATCCAGTGGGTGCCAGTGGACTAAGAATGTTTTATGAGACATGGTTGCAACTAAGGGGAGAGGCGCCAGCTGATAGGTCAATTTCTCTTGAACAATCCCAGCAGGCACTTGTACATAATCTGGGTGGTTATCCAGGTGAGATGGTCTCTTTCGTGGGCATTGTAGGAGCTGAACTCTCCTGATTAAGGGCCAATGCGTGCCCAAGTATTAATCACCTCTTCATCTCCGAAGCATTCAAGGTTTTCCTGTCCTCGACCCCAGAGGTAAAGAAGGATATCTTCCGCTCTACCTCTTACAGCCGCATCGCCTTTACCGTGCTCTCTCTTTATTTCAAGTTCGCCGTCTGATGAAGCCAGCATCCATTCGCCTTCACAATCAGTGCAATGTAAGTGAATTGAAGCATTAGGAAAGTCGGCATCAGTTCGAAACATAAACAGCTTCTCCTCGATTCCATCAAGAGCTAACAATGTCGAGATTGAAGAACGTGTGTTTAAAGTCCCTTCTGTGTCCCAATTGTGAACTGTGTTTTCATGAGCCATGCGTCTAACCCAAAAACCGACAGTTTTATTTGTCGTCCAAGACCAGCAAGGAGATGAAAAATCATTGTCTTGAAATTCATTTAATAAGTTTTCAAGTTGTTCTAAGGGGGAGTTTTTCATTTCATCAGATGGAACAGCTCTCTCATTTTCGTTTCCAGCATTTATTTGTGAAGCTCCGAACCACCACACCATTTTCATATGGTTAAGAAGTTCCAAATTGTTCCATTCCGGACAGGTAGGAACAATTGCATCAAGATCTTTTTCAGCAGAAGCTATTAATGATCTGCCGGCCTGTTCGGCTACTACTAGAAGCTCTGAAAGTTCCATGTGACTGTTCTGATTCATATTTCTCCAGTTATCTATCTTGGTTCGGACCTTGTTCACGAAGGAAAGCTTCGAATTCGGCAGCCAGATCATCTCCTGAAGGTAAAAGGTTTTCATCTTCATCAATAGCTGTTTCTAAACGTGTTACATAAGCAGTTATTTCATCGTCACTAGCAACAGCAGCATCTACTTGTTTCTGCCAATCAGCAGCGGGTCCATCAAGTTCCTCATATTCTGTTGTAACTCCAGTTACTTGTTCAAAGCGTCTAAGAAGAGCTCTTGTTGCTTTTGGATTAGGTGAATCTGGAACATAGTGAGGAACTGAAACTCGAAGTGATATAACTGGAATCTTTGAACGATCGAGTGCATCGTGAAGCACGCCAACTATTCCAGTTGGCCCTTGATAAGAAGGTTTTTCCAGATGTAAGCGTTCCGCAAGCTCTGGATTAGTACTACTTCCTGTCACCGTTAGAGGTCGACTGTGTGGAGTCATTCCGACCATTGAGCCGAGTGTAAGAACAGATTCAGCATTTGACTTGTTAACTATCTCTATTAAAAGTTTGCTAAATGTACGCCAGCGAAGGTGTGGTTCGATTCCAGAAATGGCTAGAAGGTCTCTTTCATTTCCATTAGTTTTGATCGTTACTATTTTATTTTTAGGCCAAGTAAGAGTTCTTTCTCCATTTTTATCAAAACTTATCAGTGGTCTTTCCTGAGTGAAGTCAAAAAAAGTTTCAGAGTCAATTTCTCCAATATTCTCAGACTCTGATTTTTCCATTAGCCACTCAAGAGCAGAGGTGGCTGAACCGCTGGCATCAAAAAGTCCTTTAAAAGCAACAACAAGGACTGGTCTGGTCAAAGAATCTAACGAGTCATAATCCAAGATTAATTCATTCACTAGAACAGGATCGCGCAAGTTTTGTTCTAATGCACGATCATTCCTTCATTGTTGTGAGATTATTTGACGTGCGTAAGAAATTCCTTCAAGAACCTGTACACAACGATTCATACAGATGGGTGATTTTTTCTGGTGTTTTCGGTGTTTACCTTGGATTTGGCATGGTAGCTATGTCATTAGCCCCTCTTGTAGGAGAAATACGGTCAGATTTGAATCTGACCCGTGGAGAAATAGGAATTGCACTAGGAACATGGCAATTGATCTATATAGTCACGTCTCCAATAGCAGGACGTGTAATAGATCGTTTAGGTGTTGGTTATTCAATGACAATTGGAGCCTCTCTAGTTTTTATAAGCGGTATCACACGTTCTTTGGCTAATGACCTCACGACTTTATGTATGGCAGTAGCCTTTTTTGGAATTGGAGGACCTTTAGTATCCGCTTGTGCACCGACTGCAGTTGGTTTTTGGTTCACAAATGAACGAGAAAGAAAATTTGCAGTAGGGGCTTACACGGCTGCCCCTGCAGTCGGGAGCATCTTAGTTCTCGTCATGTCAAATTCACTTTTGATGCCTTTAACTGACTCATGGCGTTGGACAATTGCAATTGAAACACTTGTAATCGCTTTTGCCTTACTTTTTTGGATATTCATAGCCGAATTTAAAATTGAAAAAGATCATGTTCGTAAAAGAGAGGGAAATAAAACATTCCTGATTTGGAAATCTATAGTCATTTCAAAAGAAATTAAAATCATATTTCTTTTAGGAATCACCGTGTTCTTTTTATCGCACGGGTTGGGTGGATGGATGCCTGAGATCCTTAGAGAACACATTGGATTTTCTTCTATGGCGGCATCAAACTGGACTGCAGCAAGTTTAGGAATAGGAATTCTCATATCACTATTGCTCCCGTCGCGTACACGAAGAGAAAACTTTTCTTTTATTCTCACTAGCCTCCTTTTGGTTATTGTTCTCTCCTTGGTCGCAATCATTTTTCTACCAAGCTATATGACCCCGTTATCAGTAATGATTGCTGGTTCCAGATCAGCATTAATACCGCTGGTAATTCTCGCTCTGATGGAGTCACCTAAGTTGAATATTAAACAAATGGGAACCGCTTACGGCCTTTGGTTTGCAAGTGCGGAAATTGGCGGTGTCTTAGGGCCAGTAACAGCAGGAAGAATGGCTGATTCGACCTTTGGGTATGACGGAGTCTTGTGGCTGATGGTCGCAGTTTGTCTAATGATGATTCTTTTGGCTTACGCTTTGCGTATAAGAACAGATGAAAGTAACTGACATGTTCAAAAAAATGACAGCCAGAAATGACAAAGGGAAAAATTTGAATAGGGCATACTCAGGATTCGAAGGAGAAATCGGACTTACACACTCGACCTCTTCGCCATCTTGGCCACAAAGAAATGAACCTCACGAAGGTGCCCCTAATGTTCTTATAGTTCTATGCGACGATCTTGGTTTTTCAGATCTAGGTTCGTATGGTTCTGAGATTGAAACACCTAATTTGGATGCTCTAGCAGCTGAAGGTCTTAGGTATACCAATTTTCATGTGAATCCAATGTGTTCCCCAACACGGGCTTCCTTATTGACTGGTTTAAATTCTCATTTAGCTGGACTAGCTACTGTCTGCCATGCAGACCCTGGTTTTCCTGGATATGCAGCATCCATTCGAAGTGATACTGCAACTTTGGCTGAGATCCTCTCAGACAATGGATGGGCAACCCTTATGGTTGGCAAATGGCATTTAACTCCTGACAACACTCTTTCAGAAGCTGGACCGAAAAATTCTTGGCCTTGTCAACGCGGTTTTGATCGTTACTACGGAATACTTGATGGTTTTACAAACTTTCATCAGCCGCATCGTTTATATGAAGACAATCATGTAGTGCAGGTTGATTCATATCCGGAAAACTATTTTTTTACTGATGACCTAACCGACCATGCATTGAACATGATAAAAGAGGTGAGAATAGGACACCCAAAAAAACCGTGGTTTATGTATTTTTCGCACGGAGCTGTACACGCCCCTCTTCAAGCGCCTGAAAAAGACATAAAGAAATATGAAGGAATGTATAACAGAGGATGGGACAAAATCAGAGCAGAGCGCTACGAACGTCAGATTTCATCCCGATTGATCCCAGAGGGAACAGTTTTACCTCCAAGGAATACAGAAAAGAACTATTCAGTAAGCCCGTGGGATGAATTAAGTGAAATGGAAAAGGAGACTTTTGCCCGATATCAGGAGATTTATGCGGCAATGGTTGACAATGTCGATCAGAATTTTGGAAAGTTACGACAAGAACTAGAAGCGATGGGAGAGTGGGAAAACACCGTTGTGATTTTCACTTCAGATAATGGCGCGAGTAGAGAAGGTTTGGATAATGGAACATCGGCATATTTTAGAACCCTAATAAGCCAAGTTAGAAAGAATCCTCTTGATTCACTAAAGGTTGACAATTCAAGATTGGATCTACTAGGCGGTCCACAAGCATTGGCTCATTATCCAAATGGCTGGGCAATGGCCTCTAATACTCCATTCCGCTTGTACAAAACAAACACCCATCAAGGAGGCCATCAAGTTCCATTGATAATTTCAAAAGGTGATGGTTTGAATGACAGGGGATCAATCAGAAAGCAATATCAACACGTGACTGATCTTCTACCCACGATCCTCGAAATGCTTGAAGTCAAAATCCCACAAGAGCGAAAAGGTCAAAAGTTGGTGCCACCTAGTGGCAATAGCTTCCTTGAGTCATTGAATGACGAAGAGGCTGAAAGTACCCACAGATTGCAGTACTACGAGCAAGAAGGGCATAGGGGGATTTATCGAGAAGGATGGTCGGCGGTGACCTGTCATCAGAAAAGGACTTCATTTGAAGAGGACAAATGGGAACTTTTTGATCTATCAACCGATCCAACAGAAACTCAGGATCTATCGGATTTACACCCCGAAGTTCTATCTGAATTGAAAGATATTTGGGAACAAGAAGCATGGGCTAACCAAGTATTTCCACTTGATGAAGGTACAGGTTTAAAAAATATCGTCCGTCCACAATGGGAGGAAGAACTTGAAAGAACGCAGTCCTTCTTACCAGGCACTCCGACAGTGGAAAGATACAGATCTCTTAAGTTGATTAATGCCCGTTCCTTTGAAATCATCATTTCGCTCGATTACAAGAAAGGCGATGAAGGGATACTCGTGGCTCACGGGGATCAGGGAGGGGGATACTCTATTTATATAGAAAATGGAGAGCTTTATCATGTCCATAATGGCTATGGGACTATGACTGAGGTTCCTTGTGGAGATCTTGTAGAAGGTGTAACAGAAATAAAATTGAAAGTCGAAGCAATGGGAGATTTGAAATGGAATACGCAGGTATATGTAGAGGATTCCATGGTTGCAGATACTCCCGATCTTCCTGTACTGACAGCGATGGCTCCATTTGAAGGAATAGATGTTGGGATTGATAGAAGATCACCAGTTTCATGGGCCTTGTACGAACGACATGGAACATTTCCCTACAAAGGTATTTTAAATTCGGTTACGTATGTGCCTGGGGAACTAGGCCCTGACGCGGGAAGTAGATGGATTGATTTATTAAGGGATTCTGGAGTCAAATATGAGTAACGACCATCACAAAATAAAAGATTTAGTGGACCCTAACCATACAGCTTTACTTTTGGTGGAATGTCAAAACGGAGTTATAGGCGAAAAGTCTAGTTTTCCAGCTCTTGCAGAAGCCTCTAAAAATATGCTTGCCAACTTAGGAAAGCTCGCACAAGCAGCAAGAAATTCAAAAATAAAAGTAATTCATGGATTAGCAATGGTAAGAGAAGATGGTTGGGGATCAAATAATAATGCTCGACTTTTTGGCGCTGCTCGTCGCTCACCTATAAAGCAGTTGCCTGATTCTGAAGCAGTAGAACCAATAAAAGAAATAGGTTTCGATAGCGAATCAGACGTCCTCCTTCCTAGGCTTCATGGTCTCTCACCGACATCGGGAACCGAATTAGACGCTTTGTTCAGAAACGAAGAAATTTCTACAGTGGTTGTAAGTGGAGTCTCTTTAAATGTCGCTGTGCAAAATTGTGTTTTCGATCTAATAAACAATGGTTACCAAGTCGTAGTTCCTGTAGATGCCGTAGCAGGTGTGCCGTTCGAATATGGAGAAACAATTATTGAAAACACTCTTGCGGTTTTAGCCACATTGACCGATGTTGAATCATTAATAAAAGTTTGGTCTTAACGGAAATTTTAAATCTGGTTATTATCTAGTCTTGATTTCTTAAAAATACTGACAAGTATAGAAATTCCGATTCCGACAAGAACGCCTCTTTCCACATGGGGTGAAAGAGTTAGTGTTGCGATAAAAGTACTCCAGGTGATAAATGCGTCGGAAGCAGAGTCACGAATTGAAAATAAGAGTTTCTTTGGCCGAATAAGTCCTATTACCGCAGCGATCACTACAGCGCCGAGGGTTGCTTCTGGTAGTCGATCCAAAATATTAGCGAATGGTAAGAAAACACAGACCACGACCCCAGTTATCAAACCCGACCACTTGCTTTGAGCGCCGGAGAGCTTGTTAAGAGAGGATCTGCTAAATGAACCTCCAACAGGTAGCGCGCCTGAAAAAGCAGAGGCCACATTTGCTAGTCCTTGGCTGACAAATTCACGGTTAGCACTCCATCTCTGATTCTCTTGCGAAGCAAATATTCTTGAGATTGAAGCCGGTTCAGCAAAACCAATAAGAGCAATAACAATTCCTGATAGTAAAAGCTCATCTATGGAACTCCAAGGCAATTCGAATCCAAGATTAGGAATGCCCGTAGGTATTTCTCCTACAACAGGGCCTTTGTAATCACCTAAATGGCTATAGATGGATCCGCCGACAAGTACAAGAAGTGCACCGGGAAAAAGCTTGTGCAGATATTTACCGGCAATTATAAGAAAAATGGTCACCCCAGAGATCAGTAAGGATTCGATTTCCCAATTTTCAAAATCACTTAAAGATCTATAGGCGCGATTTAAAGTCCCATTTGCATCAATCTCATTTCCTACAGTTTTAGGGATTTGAGAAGCAATAATTAGTATTACAGCTGCCGAAGTGAAACCTGTTACTACAGGTGCATTCATGAAGTAAACGATCTTACCCATTCTTAGAAATCCAAAAATAAGTCGTGAAATTCCAACTATTAAAGCTAGTAAGGCTGCAAGTTCTACATATTGTGTTGTACCTGAATCAGCTAGTCCATTCAGCGCTCCTAGAGTTAGAAGACTTGTAAGTGCTACAGGTCCTGTTTGTAAATAAGGAGACGAAGCTACAAAGGCCGCAAAAATAGGCGGTAAAGCTGATGCAAAAAGACCAATCTCTGGTGGTAGACCTGCGAGTTCTGCATAAGCCATTGACTGAGGAATAAGCAGTAAAGCGACACTTACTCCAGCTAATACATCTCCAAATATCATGCGATCAGCATTTCTCAGTTTCTCTGTTGCTGAATATCGCATTCAGAAACCATATGTCTTAAAAGTCTTAATACACATCTATTGCTTCAAGTTTCTTCTCTTAACTGCAAGTAGCGTCAAGCATGTGAATAATTTGGATCCTTGGGTTTCGAGAAATGATATAGAAACTGACGAAATTCCAATACTTCCTGCGGCGACTATGGTTCTTTTAGATGATCGTCCAGACCTTCAGGTTTTGATGCTTCTTAGAAATGACTCTTCCGGATTCGTTGCAAGTCATACGATTTTTCCTGGCGGTGCGATTGAACAGGATGACAGAAACTACATTTGGGATGATCTTGTTTCAGGTCTAACGAACGAAGAAGCAGACGCACAACTACGGACAGATGAAGCGAGGTGTTATTGGATTGCTGCTATCAGAGAAACTATTGAAGAGGTCGGCGTAGTTATCGGAAGTCATGAAGATGAGTTGCTGGAATATCGACAGTCTTTAGAAGATGGGTCATCAAAATTTTCACAAATTATTTCACAAAACCAGCTTTCTTTAGATCTGACAGGAATTAAACCGATAAGTAGATGGATCACTCCGAAGGGAGGACCTAGGAGGTATGACACTTATTTTTTCATAGCTCAGTCACGCAGCTCAGTCACTCCTCGAGTTGATGGTAAGGAGGCCGTTGAAGCTTTCTGGATTAGCCCATCAGACGCTCTTAATAAATGGGAAGCAGGGGAACTGACCATGATCAGCCCCACACTTGCGACACTTCAGCAATTGCAAACATATACAAATGTAGATGAGGTTTTTACAGTTCTTAACTCGAAGCCTTCACCGGAAAACATCAGAATTGTTGATGAGTCAAAAGCTCTTCCGTTATTTCCAAATGATGAGAACTACAGAGCTTCTTATACATGGCCAGCTTTAGGCTGGACTTGGCTACCAAAACAGGATCATTAGAATGTTATTTGTTTTAGAGGTCTCGATTATTCAAATTAGAGAAAACGAAAAGGATTGAAAATTTGAGTACGCACATTACAGGAGATGAAGCTAGCTATAGACGTTTAATAGACTCCGTTGCTCCAGTAGCTATCTTTTTACTACTCAACAGATTCGCCGGTCTTGGTTGGGCTGTGGGTGGAGCTACTGTTTGGGGAATTCAGGCAGCAGTGCGACGAAGCCTTAGAGGAGAGGCGGTAGGGAAGTTTCTGCCTTTACTAATTGTTTATTTGTTAGTGAGAGGTCTGATAGGAATAATCACTGATTCAGAAGATGTCTATTTTGGCATAGGAATAGCTACAAAGGCTGCAATCGGTTTGGGACTTATAGCAACTGTGCTCCTCAAGCGTTCTTTTTTAAGCCAGGTTCTACCTGTTGTTCTTCCATTTAAGAAAGAGACGATTAAACACGAGGTATTTTCTAGAGTTATGTCGCAGATGACAGTCTTATTAGGGCTTTATCAAATTCTGACATCTATTTGGGATGTCTGGTTATATAGACATACATCTGTAGACGGCTATGTAGTGATCAGAAGTTTAGTTGGTTTTCCAGCGGGCTTCGTCGCTAGCTTCATTGCTCTTTTATATCTAGATCGATCTCTAAGAAAAGCTGATGGCTTTGAAGGATTTGTAGATCTACTAGAAATAGAAGAAAAAAAATGATACTAAAACTTTAATTTTCTTCGAGGACTATGTGAGCTTCACGAAGACCATAGACAAAAGAATTTGGCATCTCGACTGGGGGGTTATTTTCATCAAGTGACAGATTTTTAAAACGCTTTAAAAATTCCTCGAAGAAAATTTTTATTTCCAATCTTGCCAGAGATGCTCCTAAACAAAAATGAGTTCCATGACCAAAAGACAGATGGTGATTTGGGTTTCTGTCAACTTTGAGAGTCTCGGGATCATCAAAATGATCTGAATCTCTATTAGCAGATGAGTACATAAGTACCACTTGATCACCTTGTTTGATTTGCACGTCATTGACTGTGACATTTTCAGTAGCCACTCGACACATATTATGAATTGGAGTAACGAATCTTATAAATTCTTCAACGGCTATTGAAATATCGTCCATTCGCCGTAGGTCGTTCCAAACGGTTTCATTTTTGGCTAGCTCTACCAAAGTTCTCGCTATTACCGTGCGAGTTGTTTCTGCACCGCCATCAAGCATTAATAGACAATCAGAAATTATCTGGTCTAAACCAAAAGGATGGTCGTCCAAACCTTTTAGTTCTGTGTCAACCCATTTAGACATGACATCATCGGCGGGGCATTCCTTTTTACTTTCGTAAAGATGACTACAAGCATCAGCGAATTCAAAAACCGCAGTAATTCCTTCATCGTTCATATATTCGGGTCCACCTCCTAAGGCAATTGACCTTTCAGACCACTCTGCAAGCTTGGGCCACATTTCATTAGGAAAACCAAGGAAAAGACCAATCATTTGGGCTGGAAGCGGGGCTGCCAACTCAGAAATAACTTCAGCTCTTCCTGCTGTAGCAACATTGTCTAATAATTCTTTAACTGTTTCTCGAATATGTTCTTCCCAAGTCAGCACTGCCTTAGGGGTGAAACGACGTGATACCAAATTGCGACGTATGACATGGTGCGGGTCGTCAAGTCCTATTATCGATGGATCTGCTGGAATGTTGGGCCGGTAGCCCCCCTTCTTCGTATCTGAAGAAATAAACCTTTTTTTATCCCGTTCTATAGAGACAATGTCGTCATAACGAGACACTCCCCATAGTTCATTTTTTGCATCCCAGAAAATGGGTTCATTATTACGCAACCAAGCAAAAGTATCGTATGGAGAGTTAACGTAAAATTCTCCATCTAGAAGATTTATTTCGGGCCTATCGCCAGAGGTCATATTCTGATCGTATTGCAAATAGCCGTATTTGTCTCATCACTTAATATTGCAAAGTAGTTCCGGAGTGTTAGAAATATGTAAAGGTTTAAAGGAGTATCACAATTGGTTGAGTACGAAGAATTTTCAATGTTGAAAGAAAATGCTGATGAGGCAGGAATTTCATGGAAAGAAACGCCGAAAGTTGAGCGAAAATTCTTTACGAGTTCTCAAGGCTTTTCAATAAGTGGGATTTTTTGGGGTGGAGAGCCCCCTCAATTAATACTTCTGCACGGGGGGGCACAAAATGCTCATACATGGGACACAGTCGCTTTGGCGCTTGATATCCCACTATTAGCATTGGACCTTCCTGGTCATGGCCATTCAGATTGGAGACCTGAGTGTGACTACACTCCTTTTGTTCTTGCAGATCAAGTATCTGAGGCAATAAAATATTGGGCTCCAGAAACTGAAGCACTTGTAGGAATGTCATTAGGTGGATTAACTGCTTTATGTATAGCGGCCGACCACCCACAAATCGTGAAAAGGCTTGGAATTGTCGACGTCACACCAGGCACTGATCAGGCAAAAGCCGAACCGATAATAAATTTTGTTTCAGGACCTGAAGTTTTTGAAAGTTTTGAAGAAATTTTAAAAAGAACTATTGAACACAACCCAACTAGATCGGAAACTTCCTTGAGACGCGGGGTTCTTCACAACGCTCACGAAGTGGAAGATGGAAAATGGTCGTGGAGGTATGACGTAGGCAGAGCATGGAAGGATAAAAACAATGAAAACGCTTCAGAACCAATTGATTTTTCAGAATTGTGGAACAAGGTTGCTGAGATTAAATCTCCATTCCATTTATGGTTAGGTGGCGCCTGGAGCGTTGTAGGAGACGAAGACGTTGAGAAGATGAAAAACTTGCAGCAAGAAATAGTTGTAAAAAAAGTAGAAGGAGCGGGGCATAGCATCCAAGGTGACAAGCCACTGGAACTCAAAGAACTCATAGAGGATTTACTTGATTCAAAAATAGTTTAATTAGTTTTAAAGAATTTTAAATCTTCTGGTTCGTCTACATCAAAGCTAAGTTTAGGATCGAATAATTGACGATAGGGAAGTCCAAGACGTTGTGCTTCCAACGTATGAGCAGCAAATGAATCTGGACCGTACGAAAAACGAAAACCTTCACCAGTAGGTATTACTAAAACGGGCGTTCCATCGCCTTTATGATCTTGAACAATAGTGACCCCTTCGAATTCTGCACATTTTTGAAGATTGTCTGCATTCGGAAGATCAGCATGCGCAATTATTACTTTAGAGAAACCAGCTTTTTCAAGAGTGCTGACACCTTCTTCTATGGCAGTATTCAAACCCGGTTTCCTAACTTTTATCACTGAAACATTTTTTGATTTAGCCCATACAGCAACCTCATCATCGTCACAAACCACCCAGATAGACAAAGAGCCTGATGAATCGATTACGGTTTCTGCCATCTTTTTCATAAGAACAGAGCGTTCAGATTTACTGAGACTTTCTGAGAGTCTTGCCTTGGCATCATGGAAAGATTTAATAGGAATCAAGACAGCGGTTGTTTTATTCATCCGTTGGAGTCTATGAAAGTTATACACCTATTAATCTCGTAAGGTGTTTAACAGTTTCGGAATCATTTAAATTATGGAAAAATATGCGAAAAGCTCTTATCGGTAAATCACCTAATTTAAGTATGGAACGTTCTTGCTGGGACGCTGGTTATGAAATAGTTGCAGGGTTAGATGAAGTTGGCAAGGGGGCATGGGCGGGGCCTTTGACAATTGTTGCATTAGTGCCAAACCGTAATTGTCGGATAAATGGAGTTAGGGATTCCAAAATGCTCAAAGAAGCAGAACGCGAGAAATTATTTGATCGCATAGATAAATGGTCGGAAGATTGGTCGTTAGGTCATGCTAGTAATGAAGAATGTGACGAACTTGGAATGTCCATGGCTCAAAGAATAGCTGCGAGAAGAGCTATAGATGGATTGATAAAAAGACCGGATCGGCTTTTATTAGATGGCACATGGGATTTTGTTAGTGATGGTAGATCCGAGACTATTGTTCGGGGTGATCAAATTAGTCTTTCCATCGCTGCAGCTTCGATAATGGCGAAAGTTAGTCGCGATCGAATAATGAAAGAAGCAGACAAGCTCTACCCGGATTATGACTTCCCCCAAAATAAGGGATACCCAAGCCCAAAACACCGGTTGGCTCTTGAAAGTAAGGGGGCAACTTTTTTTCACCGAAGGACTTGGGGGTTCATGAAAAATATTCCCCCAATAGGTGCCCCATACATCAAAAAAATTGAAGCTCAAACGAATATTTTTGAACTCAAGTAGTTGATCATTAAGACATTGGTTACCTTTTTGCTATGAATCGCTTGATCTCTTCTCTATGGATTTTTGCTGGTTCAACTCTTTTGGTATGGATAATTAGGGTCTACAACCTTTTTGAAGACAATGAAATTTCAAATGGTGAAAGAGTTTGGAGCCTTTTGGTATCGACTGTTTTTCTTTTAGCAGCTATAGCAGTCATAAAAATTCTGGTAGGGAGTTGGAGGGATAGAAACATAAAAAAATCTCGCTTAATTACAGCATTTTGTATTTGGACCGTAACCTTCTGGATTGTTCGATCTGTCGGGATACTAATTGCTGACCATGGAGCGGGTTTTAAAATAGTGCATGCCTGCTTAGCGATAGTTTTCATTTTGCTTGCTTTGATAGTTAATAGACTTAAAACGATAGTGACTAATATTTAGCATTTTTGGTCGAAAAAAATGTACTCTACGTTCAACCTAGGTAACCTTCGTGATTATGGGCCAGCCAATAAATGTAGTGTTTACACGTTCTTCCAAACCAGGGATTTACCGTTTCGAAGTTAATAGATGTTTGACTGGAATGGATCATGAAAGATTTCGAGTTGATGATGACATAATCGGTGATACACCGTCAGATGAGTTAGCAAGAAGATTGTTTTCCTTGGATGGCATTGTTGGGATTCATCTAAATTCCAACATGATTACCGTGAAGTCAGATGGATCAGAGCTTTCTGTAGAAGGGTTAATTGAAACAATCTCAGATTTGCATCTTTTTTATAATGACGAATTAGAAGTAGTAAATGACGATGAGAAAGTCGAATCAGATATCTAGATCTTCGTGCTTTAGTGAATCAAGCGATTGAGGAATAGCAAATAGAAGTGAAAGAAAAAGAACCATTAGATAAGGAAGTGCAAGGTTTTTCCATAGGGGTTGGGCCACATCCGGAGCCTTGGCCTGAAGATGATCGTTTAGATCCTGAACTCTTAGCGCAAGGAGACAAACGAAATGTGATTGACAGTTATCGTTATTGGAGTGTTGAGGCGATAAGCAGAGATTTAGATACTCGACGACATTCTTTTCATGTTGCTGTTGAGAATTGGGATCATGATTTAAACATCGGGACTGTAGTAAGAAATGCCAATGCATTTCTAGCTGCGGGAGTGCACATTATCGGACGACGACGTTGGAATAGGCGTGGAGCAATGGTGACCGACCGGTATCAGCATGTCACCTATCATCCGAAAATTGAAGACTTGCTTACTTGGGCTGACTCGCAATCGATTCCACTAATAGGGATAGATAACCTTCCCGGATCGGTTCCTCTGGAAACTGTTGCTTTGCCGAAAGAATGTGTTTTGGTATTTGGTCAAGAAGGCCCAGGTCTTTCATCAATAACACAAAATGCATGTTCTATGGTTTGTTCGATTTCTCAATATGGTTCAACTAGATCTATTAATGCAGGCGTTGCATCAGGCATTGCCATGCACGCATGGATACGTCAGCACGCAGAAATAAACTAAAAGTAGAACGATGAAGCATTTACTTGCATTATGAACTCCACAGATATTAGTCAAGAGACGGAAAGTGAAATTCTCTTAGATGAAGGTGATCATGACCGCTTCTCACATTATGCGAGAAAGTCTGACATAGTTGAATCAGCTGTTACCGGAAAGCCAATAGTTGCTTTATGCGGAAAAGTTTGGGTGCCAGACAGAAATCCGGATCGCTTTCCTCTTTGTCCTAGATGCAAAGAGCTATATGAACAAAAAAAAGCGAAGGAGAACCTTTGATTTTTTTAATCAAGTTTCCTAAAAAGAACCGATTCATATTCGACAGATTGTTCTAGAGTCAGTGCATGAGTGTTTTAATTACAGGAAGCAATACGGGATTTGGGAAATTGGCTGCTCTTTCGCTGGCTAGAAAAGGTGAAAAAGTTATAGCCACTATGCGGGATCTTAGTAAAGGTGATGATATTCGCAGAGTTGCGAACGAAGAAGAACTTCCAATAGAAATTCGTCAACTGGATGTGTGCGACCAGGAAATGGTAAAAGATTGTTTGGCAGATGCGCAAGAAATAGAAGCGATCGTAAATAACGCTGGATTTGAAATACAAGCAGCTGTTGAGCAACTCGAAGATGATTTGATGTGGAAGCAACTTGACACAAATCTATTGGGCCCATTGAGACTGATAAGAACGGTATTACCAATTTGGACCCAGCGAGGCAGTGGAGTAATAGTGAACGTCAGTAGCATCGCAGGTCGTTCTGCACCTCCTTATAGTGGTTCGTACGCAGCTTCAAAGCATGCTCTCGAAGCTTTAAGCGAGTCTTTGCACTTTGAAGTTTCACACTTGGGTATTCGAGTATGTGTTATAGAACCTGGTCGGTTTTCGACGGGCTTTTTTGAAAATATTGTTAGGCCAGATACATGGGAGGGTTCTCAACATCAAGAGCGCGCCATGGCCTTTCGTGAAGCTTTATTAAGACTTGACAACATCAGCGATAGTGAATCCGATGCAAGTAATGGACCGCCTGACCCTCAAGAAGTAGCTGACGCAATTGTAAGAGCGGTAACTGACCCAAAAATGCCGTTTAGGACACTTGTAGGTCAAGATGCTGAATTGATTGATGCCACTAAAACTTCGATGAGTTTTGAAGATTTTGAAACAACCATGAGGACTGCACTCGATTGGCATGATTGATGTGAAAAACAGAATTATTAAGTTTCCTCGACGAGTCATTTCACTATTCTTCATTTCATCTGTTTTATTGATCCCGTCTTGTGGAAGTGAAAATAAGATTTCAAACATTTCTTTGTTAGAAGAGGAGAATGAGAAGACCAGCCACGATCACGCCGGACACAATCATGGTGGACATGATCATCACGGTCTTGAAGATGCAATTGATTTGGATCCTATTACTGACCCTCCAAATGTTTCATTCGAAGTAGAGGTGTTGGAAGGAAAGGTCAAAGATGGCTTTTCGCGCTTCAAAGTTTCAAAAGGTGATGTAGTTGAGATAACTGTTTTCAGCGACAAAAATGATGAAGTTCATCTGCATGTGTATGACAACATGGTAGATGTCGGGCCTGGTGCTCCAGCAGTAATAAATGTGAAAGCTACGATTCCTGGAATTTTTGAAGCTGAATTGCATTCAGCTGGGTTCAGAATATTTGAACTTCAGGTTTCGTGACTGAACTCCTTATACTTGCACACGGAGTTGGAGGGCGCCTTGACTTGCCCTTGTCTGAATGGCAAGTGGCTTGGGCTGGAGTGGTTGCACTAGTTTTTTCTTTCGCCGCACTCGGTTATTTTTGGCAAAAGCCTTTATTAAAAAAGCTTTCAATTGGGCGTTCTACATTCCGCATTTTTAAGCAATTTAGTTTATTTAAAACGGTCATTCGTTATATTTCCTTAATCTTGTTTCTGGTTGTTGTGGTCGCAGGTTTTATTGGTCAAGACAATACGGTTGCCAATCTTGCACCCATAACAGTCTTTGTTGTCTTTTGGATAGGGATTGCATTCGCTTCAGCTTTTTTTGGGCATATTTGGAGAGAGATAAGCCCATGGGAGACACTCGGTAAGTTAGTAGATCAAATAAGAAAAGAAAATGGAGAATCTGCTCCAAAATGGTTGACCTCTGGGTGGGCAGCCTTGGCTCCAATAAGTGTTTTTCACTGGTTTGAGCTGGCATACCATGACGGAGCAAGCCCCAGAGTTCTCGGATGGTGGATATTGATATACACCATCGGCCTATTAGCCATAGCTTGGAGATGGGGATGGGCACAAGCACGAAAAGCCGAGGGATTTGGTGTTTTATTTGGTGCTCTGGCTGAGCTATCTCCGTTCAGGGTAAAAGAAACAGAAGAGCAAAAACCCAAGAAAATGTTCATACGGGTTCCTTTTTCAGGAGTTGCAAACTATGAGATGACTTCATCACAGCTTGCCGTAGTTTTAGCCGCTTTAGGTGGTACTGCCTTTGATGGTTTTTCCAGAACCCGGTTTTGGAGTGAGATCATCGTCGGACGCACCAAATGGGAACTGACGTTAGTGAACACAATTGGGCTTATATGGATAGTTGCTGTAGTCGGAGTGGCTTATCACCTAGCCGGAAAGTTAGGCAGTAGGGCAACTGGCGATGCAAAGTTCTCTGAGAGATTTGGAGCCTCTTTAATCCCAATACTTTTTGGTTACGACTTGGCCCATTATTTTTCTTTATTACTCCTCGAAGGACAAGCTTTCAAAGTTCTTATTTCGGACCCATTTGGCAGAGGGTGGGATATTTTTGGAACAGCGACTGACCCGATCAACTGGACATTAATTTCATCAGGAGCAATAGGGTGGGTGCAAGTCCTTTCGATCGTAGGTGGTCATTTAGTGGGAGTAATGGTTTCACATGATAAAGGAATTGAAAAATTTGAACTCAAGAAAGCAATGAAAAGCCAGTATCCGATGTTGGCGGTAATGGTTCTTTACACGATGTTCGGTTTGGTCCTAATGACCGGGTAGTTATTTTGCATTCATTTAGAAATAGTTTTATTTGCACGCTAGTGTGTTCAACAATCAGGAGGGGTTGTGTCCGAACGCGAAGAGATGGATTGGGGTATCTACGGAAAAGCAGTTAGAGAACTCGCCCAAATAATCGCAGACGATAACTATCAACCAGATATTATTTTGGCGATTGTTCGCGGGGGAATGATTGTAGCTGGCTCACTCGGATATGCATTAGCAGTAAAAAATCTTTACGTAATGAATGTGGAATACTACACAGGAGTCGACGAACACTTAGACCTCCCAGTAGTGCTTCCACCATACGTGGACTGGGTTGATTTAGGAAAAGCAAAAGTCCTTATAGTTGATGATGTTGCAGATACTGGAAATACTCTCGCTTTAGTCCGCGGACATGCTTTAGAAAAAGTAGCAGAAGTAAAATCTGCCGTTCTTTATCAAAAACCTCATTCAATCGTCGACTGTGAATACGTTTGGAAACACACTGAAAAATGGGTTAATTTCCCATGGTCCAATGAACCACCAGTTGTCGATATTGGTCAAGCTGGCTATGGGGTTCTCGACGCTTGAAAGTTAAGCATGAAAAGGTGCCCGATTTTCAGACCACCTAACCATTTCCTCTAATTGAGAGCTGACCCCTAGAATTAAATCCTCTCTTCCATAAGCACCTACCAATTGAATGCCAACAGGCAATTCATTGGAATTTCCAATTGGCAGAGAGATAGCAGGCTGACCAGTCGTGTTGAATGGCGAAGTAAACACAGAGTAAGGAACAGACTCTATTGATGCCCGTATAGGGTCTTCCTCTGTTGGAACTAGCTGACCAATAAGAGGGGGAGGTTGAGCAGTTGTAGGTGTTAAAAGTAGATCAAATCCACTAGACCACCAATTGGCTAATTCTCTTCGAAGAGTCGACATTATTCCCTGAGCTTTGACAAAATTTATAGCCGACTGTTCTTTTCCTCGTTGCGCCAAAAACCATGTTCCAGGTTCTACATCATCTTCTACTATTTCACGTCCCAAACGTTCAGCTAGGTAAGCAAAATTTGATGCAATATTTACAGACCAATTTATTCCGAACGCCCAACCCAGTTCACTGACTCTTCCTGCATCGTTTAAAGCTTCCGGAGATGTTTCTTCAACATGATGTCCCAAATCTGATAGTAGGGATGCAGTATTGTTAACAGCTTCGATGCAATCAGGGTGCACTTCTACGCGGGTGTCAGAGATTTTAAGTCCAATTTTAAGTGGTTTTAAATTTTGAGAATTTTTATTGAAATATGGTCTTCCTAATTCAGGAGCGAAAACCCCATCACCTGGGAAATTTATTGCAGTAGCATCAAGAATTGCTGAAGTGTCTCGGACCGTATGCGAAACCACATGTTGAATAGAAACCCCCCATTCTTCTTTTTCTGGTCCCATCGGAATTCGTCCTCTTGATGGTTTCAACCCAACCAAACCGCACATTGCAGCTGGAATTCGTATGGAACCTCCGCCATCACTCGCGTTGGCAGCGGGTAAAAAGCCTGCTGCTACAGCGGCTGCAGCACCACCAGATGAGCCGCCAGGACCGTAATCAAAACCCCATGGGTTTTTAGTCGGACCATACGCTAAGGGTTCTGTAGTTGCAACTGCCCCCATTTCAGGAGTGTTAGTTCTACCGACAATTATAAAACCAGCTTCTTTGTACCTAGTGACAAGATCACTGTCGGTTTTAGCAATGTATTTAGCATCACGCATTCCTTTAACTCCTGCGTGGTGAGGTTCTCCACTTTCTTCTGCCCAAAGATCCTTGATTAACATCGGAACACCTCTGAAAGGTCCATCAGGAAGATCAGATGAAGCCGCGAGCTCTAAAGCTTTTTCAAATTGCCGGTGGATTACAGAATTCAGATCTTTATCTAACCTCTCAATCCTTTCAATTGTCATTGAAACGACTTCGACTGGAGATAGTTCTTTATCTCTAATCATTTTTGCTAAAGCAACTGCATCTACGCGAGATAAGTCATCATTGCTGTCTGTTTTAGATGGAGATTCAGTCATAGAAAAGAAGCTAGTCCCTAAAAGTCAATTAGTCATTTTCAGAACGCTCAAGATAGTTATAAACCGTAAAACGGCTAACTTCTAAAGCTTCTGCAACGCTCTCTACAGATTTCCTCAAATTGAAAACACCCCATTCATTAAGCAAAGCGACTGCTTGTTGCTTTTGAGTTCTGTCCATATCTTTAACTTTTAAATTCATTTCGACCTCGACAGCAGACAGAAGACGAGTTAAAGCTCCATTTAAATTATGTCTACGCACTCCACCTACAACTTCACCTTCCCAAAGGAGATGTAAATCTGATTCTGATATTTCATCCTTATCTAGAATTTGAATCCCCAGAATGTCCGCTAACGGTAAGAGAGCTTCAAGTAAAGGGTGTTTTGACATGACCACAAGATTAAAGATACAGGTATCAAACGCGTTGACAAAATGTTGAAGTTCCGGCACCCTTAATAGATGGGGGTAATTATCGCTAAGTCAGTTAATGAAGCATGTGCTGTATTGGCAGAAAATCCTGCGGCAACAGTACTTGCAGGCGGAACTGACCTTATGGTGCAAGTAAATAGAGGTACACACTCTTTGGAAACTGTTTTAGACCTAAGTCGAATACCTGAATTGAAAAAATGGACCATGGAAGACAACCAAATCATTTTAGGAGCAGGAATTTCTTATACAGATTTGACGCATCCCCAATTATCAGCATTTTTTCCTGCTTTAGCGCAAGCAGCAAGAACAGTAGGTTCCCCACAAATACGCAATGCAGGTACTTTGGGAGGTAATTTAGCTACCGCATCACCTGCCGGAGATACAATTCCTGTGCTCGTAGCAATGGACGCATCTATGCAATTGAAATCGTCGACAGAAACTCGAGAAGTTTCTATTACAGAATTTATAACTGGCGTTAAAGCAAATGCCCTAAAACCGGGCGAAATTATTGAATCGATAAAAGTCCCTATATTCAAAGGGCCTCAGGAATTTCTAAAAGTCGGGACCCGAAACGCAATGGTTATTTCAGTTGTTTCCTTGGCATTAGTAACAGATTATTTAGAGAGAAAATTAAGGATAGGTGTAGGTTCTGTATCGCCTGTCCCGTTCCGAGCGACTGAAGCAGAAGAATTTATATCAGATAAATTTGACTGGGAAACCAACAGAAATCTCTCAGAAAAAGTTATAAACAAATTTTCTGAACTAGTGGCTAATTCAACAGAACCCATTGACGACCATCGAGGAACTGCAAATTACCGTAAACACGCAGTAAAAGTTTTAGCTAAGAGAGCTTTGGAAAGAGTTAGCGCGGGAGATATAAAATGATTTCTGAAACTTACAGCCTCTTAGTAAATGGTAAGAGTTACCAAGTTGTCGATGGCCACCCATCTGAAAGTCTTCTATGGGTTTTAAGAGAAAGGCTGGAACTTTCCGGATCAAAAAACGCCTGTGAGGAAGGGGAGTGTGGGTCTTGCACGGTTCTTGTTGACGGAGAAATTGTTTGTAGTTGTTTAGTGCTTGCAGCGTCTGCTGTAGGTCGCGAAATCACCACAATAGAAGGACTGGGCTCAGAAGACGAAATCTCAGATGTTCAGAAAGCTTTTGTAGACGCAGGAGCAGTCCAGTGCGGATTCTGTACACCAGGGTTACTGGTAGCGATAGATCAACTGTTGAATACAGATCCTGATCCAGATGATTTGACGGTTAGGGAAGCAATTAGTGGAAATCTTTGCAGGTGTACCGGTTATGGAAGGATCCTCGAAGCTGTTCGGATAGCAAGTAAAAACCGAAAAGTTCAAAATCAAGAGGAACAAGGCAAATGAGTCGGCTTCAAACTGTAGATACTGCTACTAAAGGATCTCGAATAGGCGAGAGTGCTATTAGGCCAGATGGAGTTCCAAAAGTTAAAGGAGAATTTGTATTTTCCAATGATTTGCGTCACCCTGACATGATTTGGGGAGGGACTCTTCGATCGCCACACCCATCTGCACGAATAGTTTCGATAAATACAACTCCTGCTCTGAAAATGACGGGAGTGTACGCGGTCTTGACAAGCGAAGATCTGGACGGCATGCCATTGTACGGACTTGAGCACCCCGACCAGCCAGTTTTAGCAGACGGAGTCGTGAGATTTCAGGGTGAACCGGTAGCAATAGTTGCAGCTGATCACCCTGACAATGTAAGACTCGCTTTGGAAGCAATAGATGTCGAATATGAACTAATTGAACCACTTTCGGACTCAAAGCTGGCACAAGAAAATGAAGCGATACATCCGGATGGAAATCTTTTCAGGGAAATAAACATAAATTATGGAAACTCTCAAGAAGAGGGAGAAATAACTGTTGAAGGAACATATGAAGTAGGGATGCAAGATCAAGCGCCTTTGGGAACAGAATCAGGAATGGCAGTTCCATCAGAAGATGGAGGAATTGACCTTTTTGTATCGACCCAATGGCTACATGCTGACCGTGATCAAGTCGCTGCCTGTCTAAATCTTCCACCGGAAAAAGTAAGACTTACGTTGGCAGGAGTCGGAGGGGCATTTGGCGCAAGAGAGGATATCAGTCTTCACATACATCTTTGTCTCCTGGCTATGAGAACTGGTAAACCCATAAAGATGTCATATTCTCGAACTGAAAGTTTCCATGGACACGTACACCGTCACCCAGCGCAGATGTGGTACCGGCATCATGCTAAATCTGACGGAACACTTATACGAATTGAAGCCCGACTACTTTTGGACGGGGGGGCTTATGCCTCCACAAGCAGCGCTGTATTAGCTAACGCTACTTGTTTTGCGGCCGGGCCGTATCGAGTGCCCAACGTCGAAATATATGGAGCTGTAGTTAGGACAAATAATCCCCCTTGCGGAGCTATGAGAGGATTTGGATGCGTGCAAGTTTGTTTTGCCCATGAAGCACAGATGGACAAACTGGCCGTTGAACTAGGTATGGATCCTGTTGAATTACGAGTAAAGAACGCTCTCGAACCTGGAGATCAGATAATAACCGGACAAACTATTACGGGGACAGCTCCAGTGGCTGAAGTTATAGAGACATGCGCTCAACATTCCTCTTCTGTAGGCCCAGCATCACAACAAATGGAGCTACCAGGAGGTGCAGGGAGAACTGCTGATCCAAAACATATTGTAAGAGGAGAAGCTATTGCAGTTGGATTCAAGAATCTCATGTTTTCAGAAGGATTTGATGATTTCAGTACCGCATCGTGTCAGCTTTTAGACGGGGTAGCGACGATTACATCTGCATGTGCCGAAGTTGGCCAAGGTTTTGTGACACTGGCTCAGCAGATAGTCAGAGAAATTTTAGGAGTTGAAGAAGTAATTTTGGCACCCGCTTCCACAGCTAGCGTGGGATCGGCGGGCTCCACTTCAGCTAGTAGACAAACTTGGATGTCGGGTGGTGCAGTTAAGAGTGCGTGTGATGCGGTGCGCATCAAACTTTTGTCTCGCATCGCAGAATCTCATGATCTAGATGTCGAATCTTTGGTAATAGTTGATGGAGGAATAGCTTCCTTATCAAGCGAGTTCTCGATCAGTTTGAAAGAAGCTACTTCTGATCTAGTAGAAGCAGAAGAGGTCTATCGACATGTACCCACTTTCCCCTTAGATGAAAATGGTCAAGGGAATGCCCATGTTTCTTTTGTATTTTCAGCACATAGAGCAGTAGTGGATGTGGATCAGGAACTTGGATTAGTCAAAGTCGTCGAATTAATAACTTCCCAAGATGTAGGAAGAGTATTGAACCCACTGCAACTTCAAGGCCAATTGGAAGGTGGAGCTGCACAAGGTCTTGGCTTGGCTGTAATGGAGGAAATTAATGTTGTAGACGGTCGAATTCTGAATCCGTCTTTTACCGATTATCTCCTACCTACTGCTCTTGACATGCCACCTGTAGAAATAGCAGCGCTTATAGAACAACCAGAACCTAATGCACCTTTTGGAGCGAAAGGTGTTGGAGAGCCTCCAGCCATTTCATCGACAGCTGCCATAGCTTCAGCAGTCAGAAATGCTACGGGTTTAGATCTTCATAGGGTCCCAATTAGACCTACAGACATTGTTTTTCCAGAAAGGAACGATAATGACTGAAGATCTTCGAATAAATGGTGACCGTCTTTTGAGTCGTATTGAAGAATTAGCATCTATAGGGGCTATCGATGGGGGTGGTTCTTGCCGCCTTGCCCTAACGGATGAAGATCGAGCAGGTCGCGACCTTGTTGTTACATGGATGAGAGATTTAGATCTCGATATAAGTATTGATTCAATTGGAAACGTAGTAGCAGTTAGACCTGGAAAAACTGATGGTCCGCCAACTATGACAGGAAGTCATATCGACACTGTTAGAACTGGGGGGAGATATGACGGCAATTTAGGCGTACTCGCAGGTTTAGAGATAATAGAGTCTCTTTCTGAAAATAAAATTGAGACCCAACATCCAGTAGCAGTTGCTTTTTTTACCGATGAAGAAGGTTCTAGATTCGCACCGGACATGTTAGGCAGTCTCGTTTATGTAGGAGGAATGACACTTGAGGAGGCCTTAGATATAAAAGGTGTTGATGGGGCCAAAGTCGGAGATGAATTAGACCGCATTGGTTATAGAGGGACCTCTCCTTGCCCCGGTCCTTCACCTAGAGCTTTTGTTGAGTTGCATATTGAACAAGGCCCTGTTTTGGAAGTAGAAGGTGTAACAATAGGAGCTGTTACAGGAGTGCAGGGGATTTCATGGACTGAGCTCACAGTCACTGGAGAATCTAATCATGCAGGAACCACTCCAATGGCTCTTAGACGTGATTCAGGCTTTGCAGCCGCCGCGATTTCTACTTATGTCCGTGATCTATCTTTAGAAATGGGAGGAAGTCAAGTAGCTACAGTTGGCAGACTCGAGCTTCACCCTAACTTGGTGAATGTGGTGGCAGGTTCAGCTGTTTTGACTGTAGATCTAAGAAACACTGTCGAGGCTTATTTATTAGAGTCTGAAAATAAGCTTGCTGATTTTCTATTAGAACTAGCTTCAAATGAAGGTTTAGAAATTGAAAAAAGACAATTAGCTAGATTTGAGCCTGTCGAATTCAATCAAGAAGTTGTTGACACAGTAGAAAATATAGCTTCCCGACTAGGGCACTCAGTAATGAAACTTCCGTCTGGTGCAGGACATGATGCCCAGATGATGGCAAGAGTTTGCCCAACAGGGATGGTATTTGTGCCAAGCCACAAAGGGATAAGTCACAACCCACAGGAACATACAGATTCCGATGACCTCATTGCAGGTTGCAACGTTTTATTCCAGACGATTCTTGATTTAGACATGAAAGATCTCGGAGGCTAGAAGTATGACACGTATTTTGAAAGTAGGCGCGGCTCAACTTGGACCTATACAGAGAGATAACAATAGAAAGATAGTAGTTGAGAGACTTATTGCGCTTTTACATAAAGGAGCAGCGGAATCTTGCGATCTTGTGGTTTTTCCAGAATTGGCTCTTACAACCTTTTTCCCGAGATGGTGGTCGGAAGACATATCCGAATTCGATCATTTTTTCGAAACCGAAATGCCGAATCAAGAAGTTCAGCCATTATTTGATAAGGCGAAAAAATTAGGAGTCGGTTTTCATTTGGGTTATGCAGAAATGACTCCTGATGGTCATCGTTACAACACCGCAATTCTTGTTTCCAAAAACGGTGACAAGCTCGGTAAATATCGAAAAGTTCATCTTCCCGGCCATGAAGAGAATGAGCCTTGGAGAACTTTTCAGCATTTAGAACGCTACTACTTCGAACCTGGTAACGAATTAAAGGTATTTGGAGCGTTTGATGGAGTTTTGGGTATGGCTATCTGTAATGATAGAAGATGGTCAGAAACCTACAGGGTGCTTGGATTGCAAGGTTGTGAGCTAGCACTTATTGGGTATAACACCCCAGTCCATTACCCTCCTGATCCAAGCCAGGATGTTTTAGCTGGCTTTCATAATCATTTGGTAATGCAATCAGGTGCATATCAGAATGGGATGTGGGTAGTTGGAGTAGCTAAAGCTGGCAATGAAGAAGGTTGTGATCTTTTAGGAGAGAGTTCGATAATAGCTCCATCTGGTGAAATCGTTGCTCAGTGTTCAACGGTAGAAGACGAATTAGTATCAGCAGTTGTCGATTTAGACATGTGTGCAAACTATAAGGAAACTCTTTTCGATTTTGATCGTTACAGGAGACCCGAGGTATACAAGTCAATTACTTCGCAAGTTGGTGTTGAAATACCTGAAGGAATTGAAGTTCGAAAACAAGACGATGAAAACCCTGAAGGATAGTTGACATGACGACTTTCGAACTAAACGGTGTAAAGGTTGAGACTGAAAAGTCACATCCACATCTTTTAGCTGCGATTCGGGATGAGTTCGGACTTATTTCTCCAAAAGATGGTTGCGCTCCATCTGGTCAGTGCGGATGTTGCACTGTTTTGATCGATGGAAAAGCACGAATCGCTTGTCAGACATCAATGGAGAAAACGGAAAATACAAAAGTTTTAACATTAGAAGGTTTTGATCCGAAAGAGCGTGAACTTTTTTCACAGACCTTCGCAGCACACGGGGCCCTTCAATGCGGATTTTGCATTCCGGGTATTTTGGTTAGAACTAAGTCACTAATTGACCGCAAAGGAAGCTCGTTAACTCGTGAAGAGTCATCTAGACATTTAGGAGCCCACCTTTGCAGGTGCACAGGTTATACCAAAATTTTAGATGCAGTTGAAGCTTTAGCTTCAGGTGAAGTACCCGTAAAAATCCAAACAGGGGGTGTCGGGACCTCAGGAAGTCGTTATGAAGCAGAAGCTTTGAGTTTAGGAGACAGGCCATTTATTGACGATATAAAGCCTAGTGGTTTACTTCATGGGGCTGTGAGGTTGTCTGATCATGCAAGAGCAGAAGTTGTAAGGATAAATATAGAGGTTGCGGAGAAGTTAGAAGGAGTTGAGAAGGTAATCACAGCTTCTGATGTTCCAGGTGAGTTGCGAGTTGGTCTAATACATCAGGATTGGCCAATATTTATTCCCGAAGGCGGGAAAACCTCTTACATGGGTGATGTCTTGGCTTTAGTAGTTGCAAAAGACAGAGAGACAGCCCGCAAAGCAGCTGAATTAATTGAGATTGAGTACAGAGTTTTAAAACCATTTAGTGATCCCGTAGAAGCAGTTAACTCTAATGAAGATGCAGTTTGGGGTTTAGATGGCAATGTTTTGTCAGAGTCAAGTTATGAGCGTGGCGATACCGAAAAAGCTTTTCAGGGATCAAAATATATAGTTGAAGAAGTATTTCAGACCCAGAGAGTTGAACAGGCTTTTCTTGAGCCTGAATCAACACTTGCGGTTCCTAATGATGAAGGACTATATGTGTATTCAGGCGGTCAGGGGGTCTGGGATGACCGAAATCAGATCGCAAAAGTACTTGGAGTTGAGACAAGTGCGGTAACGGTTGAGCTTGTTTCTAATGGTGGTGCATTTGGCGGAAAAGAAGACATGTCAAATCAGGCACAGACTGCTTTAGCTGCACATCTAATAGGGAAACCAGTAAGTTGCACTCTAAGCCGCGAAGAGTCGTTACTAATCCACGCTAAGCGACATCCAATTCAAATGCAATATAAAGCAGGTTGCGATGAGAACGGCATACTCACTGGATTGTGGGTTCGAATGATTGGCGATTCAGGACCATATGCCTCAGTAGGTATGAAGGTACTGGAAAGGGCTGCAGGTCATGCAAGTGGTCCTTATGTAGTTAATGCAATTGATGTTCGTTCAATCGCAGTAAGAACAAATAATCCAGTAGGAGGAGCTTTTCGAGGTTTTGGCGCCAATCAAGCTCAGTTTGCGATGGAAGGAGTAATGGACCGACTCGCAGAAAAAGTCGGAATAAGCGGATGGGAGATTAGAAAGCGTAACGTTGTTAAACCTGGTTCAATCTGGGGACCTGGCCAGATAATGGATGAAGGTAGCAGAGGGGCGGATTCCTGTTTAGAAGCAATTAAAGAACCATATGATCAGGCAATCAAAGATGGGAAAGTAGTCGGTTTAGGTTTAGGTCTAAAAAATTCTGGTCTCGGAAACGGTGCAAAAGAAATAGCTAAGGCGATAGTGAGATTCCGCAAAGATGGAAAAGTCGAAGTCAGACACTGTTGGACTGAAATGGGACAAGGAGTTCACACAGTAGCTTTGCAAGTAGCAGTTGAAGAGTTAGGTATCGACCCTTCCTTGATAGATGTAATTGTGGACACGAGTCGAGAAATGAATGTAGGGCAAACGACTGGTAGTCGAGGCACGTTAATGGGGGCAGGGTCAGTTGCCGACGCTTGCAGGGTAGCTATGGCTGATGGATGTAAACCTGAGATTGACTATCAGGGAGAATATAGAGTTGATTGGACCAATTCGATGTCTGATGATGTAGAGAACCCTTTGATTCATTCAACTTTTGGTTACGCAGCGCAACTGGTGGTAATGAGCGAAGAAAAAGAAAAGGTTGAGTACGTAGTGGCAGCTCATGATGTTGGCAGGGCAGTAAACCCAGTTTTGTGTGAAGGGCAAATTGAAGGATCGGTGCATATGGGATTGGGATACGCTCTCACAGAAGGTTTCCCTACAAATGAAGAATCAAGACCTTTAAATATGACACTTAAGGCCCTTGGTATTTTGCGACCTAAGGACATGCCCCCTGTGGAAGTAATCCTAGTTGAAGAGCCACAACCTGATTCACCTTATGGAATAAAAGGAGTTGGGGAAATCGGACTAGTACCCACCGCTGGGGCAGTAGCAGCCGCTTTGCATAATCAAGATGGAATTTGGCGAAATAGCCTGCCAATGGCCTCAGATAATCAACAGGAGAATTGGCAAGAGTGGAATTGTGATGACTGACGAGCTTATTGGGTCAAATGAGACGTATGGTCTTGTTTGCGCCCACCATCACCTTTATTCAACGCTGGCTAGAGGAATGCCTGCACCAGCGAGCCAGCCTGACAACTTTGAAGAGATACTAAAGTTAGTCTGGTGGCGACTTGATAGAGCCCTTGACCTCGAATCGATTAAATGGTCTGCGATGCTGGGAGCCCTTGAAGCGCTCGAGCGTGGATGTACAGCAATTGTCGATCATCACGAATCCCCAGAAGCGATCGAAGGTTCTTTGAGCGTTATAGCCGAGGCTTGTGAAACTGTCGGTATAAGAGTCTTGTGTTCTTATGGAGTAACTGATCGGCATGGTCCTGATGGAGCAAAAAAAGGATTAGAAGAAAATAGAAGGTTTTTGGAAGAAGGGGGACGCGGAATGGTCGGTTTACATGCGTCCTTCACATGTGAAGATGAGACAATAGAATCTGCTGTTGAAATAGCTGAAAGTTTTGGTGTTGGTGTTCATGTCCACGTAGCAGAAGGTGCAGTAGATGCAAATGCTGTTTCAAGATTAAAGAACTATTCAAGAGACAATTGGCTCATTATTCATGGGGTGCATCTTGAAGATAGTCACGATCTGAAAGGAATTCTGGTTCATAACCCTCGATCAAACATGAATAATTCTGTCGGATACGCCAATCCTGTTCGCTTTAGCAACCAGATTGCATTAGGCACAGATGGAATTGGCGCAGACATGCTTGAAGAGTTTCGTCTTGCTTATGCACGTCATCGTGAGTCTGATGTAAAAGCTTCGCCAGAGATAGCTTGGGAATGGCTAACGAATGGCTATCGAGTTGTTCCCGAAGCAATGAACGATCGGGTTGTTTGGGATTACCCAAACATGGACCCCTGGGAGCTCGCATTTTCAACAGGGGTTAATCCAATAGAGGTTATAGTCGAACAAGAAACCATTTGGTCAAATGGGACACCAACTCTCGTCGACCCTCATGAAATTAGAGCGAAAGCCGCTGAACAAGCAAGAAAAGTTCACGCAAGATTAGCTGAAATTGTTTGAAGTTCAGTTTTAAGAAAAAAGGAGAGAAAATGACTCGATTAGGAATATACCTTCAAGATGCACATTCGATAAGCGAAGCAATCGAATATGCACAGTATGCCGAGTCGAATGGTTTTGAAGCTGTATGGCAGGCTGATTCACGTCTTGTTCGTGACGCTGTTGTACCTATGGCCGCATTTGCAGCAGAGACCGAAAAGATAAAAATAGGTTCTGGTGTGGTTGATTGCTGGACCCGAAATCCTGCAAGACTAGCGTCCACTTTTTCAACTTTAGATGACTTAGCACCGGGTCGAATCATTCTTGGTATTGGAGCATGGTGGGACCCATTGGCTTCAAAGGTGGGAATAGAACGCAAAAAACCTCTAAAAGTGATGAGGGAAGTGGTTACAACAGTTCGGGCTTTGTTAGCCGATGAAACTGTTACTTACTCAGGTGATTTTGTGCAACTTGATGGTGTAGAGCTCGATTATGTATATCAGGAACGGCGACCAAAAGAGGTCCCTATATACATAGGAGCTACTGGAATGAAAATGATGGAGTTGACTGGTGAGATTGCCGACGGTGTCGTTCTTAACTATTTGGTTTCACCCGAATACAACAAAAGAGCGATGGAGCATTTAGAAATAGGGGCTTCAAAAGCCGGTAGAAGTATTGATGAAATCGACCGTCCTCAGCTTCTAGTTTGTTCCCTAGCCGAGGATCGAAAAGAAGCTTTAGACGGAGCTCGACTTATGGTCACTCAATACTTAGGACAGCAACCTCACATCATGAAGGCTTCTGGAGTTCCTGAAGAACTTCTAGATGAGATAGGTCAAGTTTTGACATGGCCGGCAACACATGAACAAGTAGAGGCAGCATCAAAATTGGTTCCTGATGAAGTTGTTCAGATGATTTGCGCTGCTGGCACTCCTGATGAGGTAAGAGAAAAAGTAGCCCAATATATGGAAGATGGCTGCACATGTCCGATTCTCTATCCATTAGGACCAGATGTCAGATTGATGATTGACACTTTTAGCGATTGGTCACCATGAATAACCGTTTAGTCATAAGGGGATTGCGGTACCCCGGTGACATAGCTATAGAAAATGGTGTCATAACTGAAGTTGGCTTAGTTGAACCGCAAGACAATGATCAAGTGGTTACTTGCACTGGAGATATAGCTACTCCAGGTTTGATAAATACTCATCACCACTTATATCAATGGATGACACGTGGACGAGCAGTTGGTTGCAACTTGTTTGATTGGTTGGTGCATCTATACCCTGTCTGGGGCAAACTGTCGGTCGATGATGTGCATGCTGCTGCGCTAGTCGGTTTAGGTGAATTAGCCTCAACAGGCTGCACAACAGCATTTGACCATCACTACTTGGTGCCAAATGGTGACGACTCAGTGTTTGATGCAATAGTCGAGGCAGCTCAACAGGTCGGAATTAGATTACATTTATCACGAGGCTCTATGGATCTTGGAGAGAGCCAAGGGGGGCTGCCCCCAGATCATGTTGTAGAAGATCGAGAAGCAATCCTTTTATCTACAGAATCAATAATTTCAAGACATCATGATGGGGAAATGGTTCACGTTGTTGTGGCCCCGTGCAGCCCTTTTTCCGTGACCACGGAATTAATGATTGATTCTGCGGAGCTTGCTAGAAAACACGGTGTTCGTCTTCATACTCATCTTTGCGAAACTTTAGAGGAACAAGAGTACTGTCTTGAGAAATTTGGAAGGCGACCAGTCGAGATGTTGGACGAATGGGGTTGGGTTGACAATGATGTTTGGCTGGCACATGGTATCCACATTGATAAAGAAGAAATGCAGAGACTGGGAGGAGCAGGTACAGGTATTGCACATTGTCCATCCTCGAATGCGCGTTTGGCAGCAGGAATGTGCCCGGTGACAGATCTTTTGGAAGCAGGTTGTCCGGTCGGACTTGGAGTAGATGGGGTGGCTTCGAATGAGATCGGTGGTTTATTCCCAGAACTTAGACAAGCACTTTTTACTGCACGGCAAAGAGAAATGAGACCTGATGCTCTTATGCCAGAAGAAGTAGTCGAGATGGCAACAATAGGTGGAGCGCGCTGTTTGGGCTTAGAGGATTTAGGAAGTTTCGCAAAAGGCCAAAAGGCAGATATTGCTATTTGGCCGGGTGCAGACCTAGGTGATATTCAAGATTCTATAACGGGTCTTGTAATGGGACCAGACAGAAGAGTGAAGCACCTTTTTGTTGGAGGAAACCAGATCATCGATCATTCAGAGTTGAAAAATGTTGATATGAGTTCGGCTTATTTAGAATTATCTACACATGCCAGGCGACTTTTTGATGATTGATCACAAATTAAAAGCAGCTTCGAGTCCTTTTTAGTTACTTTTCTAGTCTCATGTGACGGAACTGCCAACTAGTTAAAAGGGCTTGCAACTCCAAATTTTGCCTTTTCTCCAGTTAAAGCGCCCCAACGGCGTGTACCGAACTCAAAATGCCACCACTCCTCTTCAAAAACAACAAAGTTATGTGTGTGCATCGTCCAATACAAAAAACGACGAAAATCCCTATTAAAACCTGAGATTTCTTCTAAAAAATCGGCTCTAGCTGCAGGAGAAATATCATCAAATCCTGATCCGGGTGCCAAAGGAACATTATCAACGGTGAAAGTAAGGTCAACTGCTCCGCCAGTCAAATGAGGAGGTGGAGCAACAGGATCGCTGCTTGGTTCGGCGAACAATTCTTCCGGAATCAGTGGATCTTCGCATGCGGTTTTAAAAAGTTCATTTTGTAGAGCCAGCGGTCTCCATGCATCAAAAATGGCCAATCCCCACCTGTCCGGTAGTTCTTCAGCTATGTCATATAGTTTTTCTGCAACAGATTCACGGATCCAGCAGCCATCTATAGCATTTTCCCAGCCTGCTTCCCAGTAGCAATTCAGCAGTTTGACATCGGGGTGCTTTAATTCAACAAGAGGTTCGTTATCAAATATTTCCAAATCAGATGCTTTAGGTTCCTGCAATTCAGGGATAGCTTCTGATTCAGGAATGTTTATGTTGACATTTTCAAAAAATTTTTGCACGTCAGTGGTAAGAACAGGTTCTCCAATTTTTTGCATATTAACCTTCAATAACCTGAGCTGTTATTTCAAGTAAAGAGACTCCGTTATCAGGTTCAAACACCGGAATCATGAATTCATTAAAACCATGAATTTCAACAAGACGAGCAAGCTCTTCAGCACATTCGCTTACACTTCCAGAGATCACGAAAGGTAGAACCCAATCATCAGACACGTATTCGGCCGCTGCTTCAAGGCCATCAGCAAGAGAACTGCGGATATTTGAAACATCTTTTTCAGTGACACCCAACTCATCGAGCACTGTCTTAGGCGAGTCCACCAGACGGTATGTCATATGAGGTCTAACAATTTCAAGAGACTCATCGTCAGTGACGATCATTGTTGAATAACAAATTTTCGGATTGTTGCTCCCACGTTCAGCGCCCATCCTTATCTTCTCTACATATTCACCGAGTGAAGGTTTGAAAATAAAATCCAGCATCACTCCATCAGCAGTAGAACCACCAAGGTCAAGCATTTTAGGGCCACGACCAGCCAACCAAATTTCAATATCAGATCTTCCATAATTTAATTCCGCAGAATTGAAAGAAAATACTGGTGCCTCCAAATCAACTTTTTCACCAGCGAACAACTGTCGACAGGCAGAAATAGTTTGACGAACAGTTTCGATAGGTTTGTAACGCTCGATTCCAAGAGGATCCAAAGTTAAACTTCCACCGGCTCCTATTCCTAAAAAAGCACGACCGTTAGACATTTCATCGAGCGAAGCTATAGCAGCAGCAGTCTGACCCGGATGACGGGTGTAAGAATTCGTAATACCGGGACCAACCACTAATTTTTCAGTAGCCCGCAGAATCGCAGTCATAGTGACATAAACATCTCGAGTTGCTAAACCTTCGTCATACACCCAGCAGCGCTCAAAACCCAACTTTTCAGACCTGATAGCTAAATCACGTATCGAGTCAACTGAAGTTTCTGGAATGAGATTGACACTTCCTGGAATCATCTAAGAAACCTATCCTTTGTTATGACTTAGAACTAGAGAAATTTCAACTTTTGGGTCAAAACTCTGAAGCTCTTCAACTAAACGGTTAACAATATTTTGGTTTTTAGTAGAAACCTTCGTAATTGCTATAACGAAACGCATTCCATTTTCTAACCCTTTTCTAGATCCGTTCGAATCAAGTAAAAGAACGGCAGCCCTTTGCGGGGTGAGTCTTTCATAAGGAGAACAATTAACTACTGCAGCGACCCTCAGAGGTCTATGGCATTGGTCTTCAATAACTCTATCAATCGCATCAGCGCCGATCACTGCAATAACAGTTGTTACACCTAGGGGTAAAACAGGTTCGTAAGGCGCAGGAGCCTTAGCAGGGTGCCGCCTTGCCCCATCTGCTTCAACAATGACTCTGGTTGCTTCGGGTAGCCAGCTTTCTGGCAGTGAAGGGTCAACACCGAAAGCTTTTTCACCCTCGACGCGATCCCATATTAGAACAGGAGAAGTTCCGTCCAAGGCTCCGACAAGTTCCTTTTCGGAAGGACTAACAAGTAAAGTTGCTTCTCCTGTTTGGTCACTCCCCATTTTAGTTGTTGTAGTTAAAATCGTGCCTTTACCGTGAAGTTCTCCAAGCGCCTTAAGAAGAGTTGATTTACCCCCACCTCCGACCAGAGCAACTATCTCACCTTCTTTTATCCCTAGATTTTCGACAGCCTTGTGAACCTCTAAAGGTTCGATTCGTTTTTTTCTAACCATTTAGTTACAGCTTCCGTTACGCCGTTTCCAACTGCTAGAGCCTTGTCAGAAACTTTGCTTACATCAACATTCGCACCTCTCGGGTCGATATCTCCGATCTTCATGCCAGCTTCTAGCAGCATGCCCTCATTAATCATTCCACGAATCAGTCCGCTAGTTCCGGCAACTATACAGCTATCTCCTACGGAGCCGATTACTTCACCTTTTTTGACTAAATCGCCTATGTCCTTCATCCAGTGAATTTCCCCATTAGAAGGAGAACGCAATAATCGCTCACTTGTAAGCCCTCCAACTTCACCAGGAATTCCTGTATCTTTATGTGCATAACCATCCCAAATGACTTTCCCCAGATTCGGTCCGCGCATGGTCTCGATAACAGCATGGCAGTCCTTACCTGCAAAGAAACCAGGTCCAAGAGCAACAACTAGTTCGGCATCATCGATTTTCGTATCCATAGGGTTTTTCATCATTCTGGCATCGACAATTACAGAAATGGGAAAAGTTGGAAGAGTATCGCTAATTAGAACTGGGACAACGTTAGTAAACGTAAAGTCATCAACATTTGAAAGGTCATCAACTCTTTCGCCTATTATTTCTTCTATTTCTATTTTTTTGTCGAGAATCGCTGACGAAAGTGAAACTTTTCTTCTTACCGCCAAAGGATTTTCTAAATCAAATACGACTACAGGCATTCCTTTTCTTTTCAACTGAAGAGCGACACCGGTTCCCAGATCGCCGCCTCCACGAATTAAACAGAGATAATCAGAAATCACAGTTAATTATTACTAGTATTATCTTTTTCGATGATTTGAGACACGATAGAAATAGCTATTTCTTGCGGGGTCTCGGCATTCAAATCTAGACCTATAGGAGAAGTGACTCTAGATAGATCTTGTTCGGAAATGCCAGCTGAGGATAGTGAAGAACGAGTGGTTTCCCATCGTCTAGAGCTTCCCATCACTCCGATTGATTTTGCATCAGTAGAAAGTAAATGAGGAAGATTCTGGATATCCAATTCAGCATTACGTGTAACTGCTACTACATGATCTTGATTGGTTAAATTGACCTGTTTTAAGGCATCTTCAATTGAGCCGGCGATAACAAGATCCGCCCCCGTTACATCATCGGCAAGTTCCTCTCGGTCGTCAGTCGCGACGACGTAATAGCCCAACCAGCTAGCAAGTTCCGCCACGGCTCTTCCAACATGACCGCATCCGATAATAAGAATTTTAGAATTGGGCATATAGGCCTCCAAGTGAATAGTAACCGTTCCACCACAAACACCTGGATCTCCAGCTACTGGATCAACTAGCTCATAGTTCAGCAGAAGTGAAGTGCCGTCGTCCATGCAGGCGCAGGCTTCTTTTATCACCCGCGCTTCCATTTCTCCACCACCTATAGTTCCAATTTGATTAGAGTCGGAAAGTATCAACATTTTTGCTCCGGAATGACGTGGTACAGATCGAGAAGTTTCCACAACGGTTGCCAGTACAACAGTATTTCCTTCATCAACGAGTTCATTGAGTTTGTTCAGTATCTGAGTTTCATCGATACCCTTACTGAGATTCTTTTTACTCATTTTCACCCCAGAGGCGTTTAGCTTGCCGATGAATTGACTCTCTTTGCTTTTCAAGATCGACCCCAAGAATCTCACCATTTTTTAACTTCCATACTCCATCAATCATCACAGAGTCGACATGATTGCCAGATCGATGAAGTATTACTTGTTCGATCAGGTTTTCTTCACTTAAGGGAGTTGGAAAGTTCGCGTCAATTAATTGGAGGTCAGCTACAAAACCTGGTTCCAAAGCACCGACATTATCAAGTCCCAGTGCTTTGGCTCCCTGGAGAGTTGCCATTTCAAAAACTTGGTCTGCCAGCATTGTTCCAGGGTCTTGAAGACGCGCTTTGTGGATAAGAAAAGCACCACGCATTACCTCAAACATATCATTTATGTATCCGTCGCTTCCCAGAGAGATACACACATCTTTTTCAAGCAGTTCGGGAATAGGAGCTATTCCACCTCCGACTTCACAATTAGACAAAGGCATATGGACACAACGCGTTCCGGAAGATGAAATTAATTCAATTTCCCTTTCGGATAGATGGACACACTGTGAAGCCAGAAATCGGGGGCCGTTTATTCCAAGTTTTTCGTAATGCTCGAAAGTCCGGTGTCCAAAAGTTTTTTCACACCAGTCTCCCTCATAGGCACCTTCATTGCAGTGAGCATGAAACATAACGTTGTTTGCCTCTGCCAGTTCAAACGCCTGTTTAAGAAAGTCATCAGAGCAAGTGAATGTTGTATGAACACTCATAAATCCCGACACAAGACCACCCTCAACGTTTTTTTCAATCAAGCGAATATTTTCTTCGATTCCTTTTTGGGCGACTTGTGGACCTGACCTTTCATTGGCTTCGAAACTAAGCAAAGCCCTAAGGCCACGTTTTTCTATTATTTTCTTTTCGAGTAAGAGCGAGTCTGGAAGTGATAGAGGAGCCTCTAATACGTCGCAAAATGTCGTTGTTCCACTTAAAAGCATTTCACTGCACAGCCATTCAGTTGCAGAGGAAATCATTTCATGATCAATTTTGTCTTCGATCAAAGGCCACCAAAATTTTTCCAGAAAAGACCAGAAATCTGCAGGAGCAGATTCCATAGGTATGCCATGTGCCAAAACCCCATACATATGCATGTGTCCATTAACGAAACCAGGCATAAGCACTTTGTCTTTAGCTAAAAAGATTTCATCTTTGGAAAACTTGATTTCCAATTCTTCATTTGGGGCAACGGACTGAATTTTTCCGTCGTATACGCGTACACCCCAATTTTGTTTGGGTTCTTTTGAAGGTTCAGAAATCAACCAAGTAGGTTGAATTATGAGGCCGCCCTTTGAGGGCATCTCTAGCTTCCTTTAAGCGCTCGATGAACGCGCTCAGGTGTAAAAGGAAGTTCATCTATCCGTACTCCAGTAGCGTTAAGGATCGCATTTCTTATAGCGGGAGCTACTCCATCTTTAGGTATCTCTGCGACTGCTTTTGCTCCAAAAGGCCCACTGTCTTCCATGGTCTGGACTAAAAACACTTCAGTTTTGGGCATTTCGTCTGCTCTGTAAATCCGGTACGGTCCAAACGAAGGATTGACCATTTCCCCCTTATCATCAAGAACAATTTCCTCGCAATGTGCGTATCCCAAGGCTTGAAGCATCCCACCTTCAACTTGACCACTTGCGGTAACAGGATTGATGGCCACGCCACAGTCTACTGCCATGACCATTTTTGTTATTTCAATCTGACCAGTTTCAACATCGACTTCGATTTCAACAAATTGTGCGGCAAAAGGAGGAGGGCAATCAGGTGATACATGTGACCCAGTTCCCATAATTTGTTCCTGTTCATTTAAATGTAAAGAATCCAAGGCGATTTCTTCAAGACTCACGGAACGACCGTCAGGTGCCCAAGCCCGCCTATCACGTAATTCAATAGAGCAGGGGATTTCTATATCAAGCAACATTGCTGCACGCTCTTTGAGTCTGGTACGCACAACATCTGCAGCTTTTTTAGCGGCGGTTCCAGAAATATACGTTGTGCTTGAAGCGTAAGCACCTGTATCAAAGGGTGTGACATCCGTGTCAGAAGAGTAAACCCTTATATCTTCTAGAGGCACGCCTAGAACTTCTGCAGCTATCTGACCGAGAACAGTATCAGCTCCAGTACCTAGATCAGTAGCACCTACAAGCATATTAAATGAGCCATCATCATTTAGTTTTATACTGCATCCGCCCATGTCTAAAAATGGAATGGATGTTCCATGCATGCAAAACGCAAACCCGAGTCCTCTTCTTATATGAGGTCGGTCAATGGGATTTATCCAAGACTCGTCGTGCCTGCGATGCCAACCAATCGAACGACTTCCTTGGGCTACACACTCCTCGATTCCATTAGACATAACTTTCGGATATTCATCGAGTTCTTCCTCTATTGTGCCATGTTCACCCAAGTGCGGAGCAATATTCATTTCATCTCCGACCTTCACCCAATTCTGTCTTCGGAATTCAATAGGATCCATTCCCAAATCAATTGCAATGTCTTCCATATGGGCTTCTAAACCGAAGAGAGCCTGAGGAGCTCCGTATCCTCTATACGCCCCTGGTACAGGAATGTTCGTATACATGACATCGCAATCGAAACGTTTGTTATCACAGTTGTAAGAGGAAAGGCCTCTAAGTCCAGCGACTGTCTGCACGGTGTATCCATGAGTTCCGTAAGGTCCTGTATTCCCAACCAGTTTTAGTTCTTGAGCAACAAGATTCCCCTCCGAATCAACGCCTGTTCTGTAAGTAAGAGTCTGAGGGTGGCGAGTTCTGCTTGCATAAAATTCTTCAGCTCTAGTCAACTCGAGTTGGACTGGTTGCCTAGTAGCTATAGCTAAGTGAGCCACAATGTCTTCAATAAGCATTTCTTGTTTAGCACCAAACCCACCACCAATTCGAGGTTTGATAATTCGAACATCTTTAATATCCATTCCAACCAAAGGTGCAAGCATGCGACGGGTGTGAAATGGTACTTGTGTGGCAGTTCTGACTACTAGACGTTCATCGCTGTCGAGCCAAGCTGTAGAAATATGCGGTTCTATAGGTGCTGGTTGGACTTGATGAACTCGAAAAGTCTGTTCATAGGTGCGATCAGCATTTTTTAGAGCAGAATCTACGTCACCTCTTTCAGCAAATATTTGATGAACCAGATTCCTGTCCCTGTCAGCAATATCTACAGTGTCAACTTCATCATGAATCACTGGAGCATCCTGATTCCCAGCTTCTAATTCATCAAAGACTGCAGGTAAGACTTCATACTCGACCTTTATCAAACTGCAAGCTTCTTTAGCTATCTGTGGAGTTTCAGCTGCCACTGCGGCCACACGATCGCCTACATGTCTCACCTTGTTATCAAAACTGACTTGGTCGTGAGGCTTGGGATTCGGATATGACTGACCCCCAGAAGCGTATTTAACTCGATCAATGTTCTCATGGTGTATTACAGCATGAACACCTGGCAGTGAAAGAGCTTCAGAATCATCTATCGAGATAATTCTTGCATGAGCATGAGGACTATGAAGAACCTTTGCATGAAGTAAACCTCGAATATCAAAATCGGCAGTAAATGCTGGATTGCCTTTTACTAGACGAACTGCATCTACTTTGACTTCTGGTTGCCCTACCACTGAAGTTGAGGGAACTTCTGAAGAAGGAATCAACCTAGGGATAGCATCTGAAGCCATAGGAGGGGAGTCGTCTGGATCCACTTCTACAGGGTTGACTCCATCAGTCATAGGTTTGAGTATTAATGGTCTAAATGGTTCTGGTTCTTCCCCACGAAGAACCGCTGCAGCTTGTTTAACTGCCGCCACCGGTTTAACGTATGCAGTTTCTCTATCAAGAATCCCTGAAAGCATGTCACGTATTTCAATTTCAGTTGGATCAGGGTTTTCTTCCAGCAATTGGAGAGTGCCAAGAATCATAGCTCCCACCGAGTAACCAGATTGCATGGCACCAGTTGCCGCAAAAGCTGCTTGAACGGGGTGGAGGGAAGAGTCTGTATTTAGAGATTCAAGTGTTACAACCGAATGTCCGTTTGCTTGGGCTGCAAGAATCACTTCACTACTTGCAAGTAGACCATCGAAAAGAACAGCTGAAGCTCCGGTTTCTCCAGATGAAGACCCAAATCGAACGCTCGACATGCCTTCACGTCTGAGTGCCGCTAATAAGGTTTCGTGAACCTCGCAATCGATAGTTGTTTCTTGACCGTTAAGTTCAATATTAATCTGCATTACTTTTCACCGTTAAGTAGATTGAGGGTCCGTGAAGCAAGAGTTTTAGCTAAATGCATTCTGTATTCTGAGTTTCCTCGAAAATCGCTAGATGGTTGCAATGAAGCCGTTGGATTCTCCGGATCCACAAGTACTGGTGTTGCAGCAACTCCCGTGATAGCCATTCGATAACCGTCAGAGCAGTGCCTTGTTGCAACCGCAACAATAGGTTTATCAGTCGGGGTTCTTCCAGTTGATTCCAATATGAATTCTCCATCGGTTGCTACATCTATAGACAGGATTAATTCTGACTCCAGACGCTCTGGTTCACTTAGAACTTCTTGAAGAGGGACACTTAATTCTCCATCAGAGTTAAGGATTGTGACTGCAGCATCATGCACCAAGAGACTTGCTATTAATTGACTATCGGAATCACAACTAGCGATTGTTCCTCCAATGGTTGCCAGAGTTCTCAAAGTGCTTGGCAACTCAGAACGTGAAGAAAGTCGAATTGAATCAGGGCAATCGGAATTTTTCATTATTTCGTGAAGTGTTGTCATTGCCCCTATTTTCAATTTCCCATTCGAATTATCAATTCCTTTTAGAGCGAGGCTTTGAAGGTCCACTAAATGAAGTGGTTCCATATCTTCATTGGCATTTAATAGAGTTCCACCAGCTAGGGGTACGTGATTATCTAGGGAAAGAAGACTTAGTGCTTCTTCGAGATTCTCAGGTCTCTGATATGAGATTATTTTTGACATTAAAACCAGTTCCGATTCTTAAAGATAAATATAACTCCAAGGAAGAAATTATCAGGAACTCAACGATTATCAACGTCAAAAGACCTAAGGTGAACTCCAAAATCCAGTTTTACCCAATTAATAGAGAAAGGCATAGATGTCAGTTATAAAAATTAATGCAATAACTGTCCCGAAAGATCTGGGAGATGAAGTAGCTCGACGTTTCGCAGAAAGGATAAAGGCGGTAGACGGAAGAAAAGGATTTCAAGGTTTTGAATTGATGCGGCCTACAGATGACCGCGAGACATGGTTAGTAGTTACACGCTGGGACAGCGAAGAAGATTTCATAGCCTGGGTTCAGTCACCAGATTTTGCAGAAGGGCATCGTTCAGCCATGGAAGCTGCAAACGAACATCCCGAACCTCTCCCATTAACGGCTGAACTTTGGTCATACACAGTCGAATTGCAAGCAGATGGTTCAACTGATTAATGACAAGTTAATTTAAAGTAATCGTGAGGCAATGCCAGCCTTCTGAAAGATCTTTTCTGCACACTCGGTTGCTCTGGCTATAGCCTTTTTCTCATTAGTGAAAGTAATTTCTCTATTTCTTATGAGTAATTTTCCATCGACCATTACGTGAATCACATCTCTTGGAGTAGCGCAAAAAACAATTGCAGACGCAACTCTATGTACCGGAGCGGAAAAAGGAGTCATTAGGTCAACGACTATGAGATCAGCTTTTTTACCGACCTCTAAAGAACCGATTTCTTTTTCTTTATTTACTAGTTTGGCGCCATGCCGACAAGCCAAATGAAGCACTTCCTCAGGTTGTAGTACACCCGCGTCCAAACGATTAACCTTCTGCAGTAATACAGTTGCCTTACATGTTTCAAACATGTCTTGTCGGTTGTTGCTTCCGGGTCCATCAGAAGCTAAAGCAACGGTAATCCCACGATCGAGCATTTCTTTAATTTTTGCGACTCCGGAAGCTAGATACATATTTGACACTGGACAGTGAACAACTGAAGCTCCACGTTTCGAAATTAAATCAATTTCATCTTCGTCAAGCCAAATGGCGTGTGCAAGTTGAATATCAGGACCCAAAAGTCCCAATGACTCAAGCCAATGAACATGCCTAAGGCCGCGTTCTTTAATATTCATTTCCACTTCAATTTCTGTTTCAGCGCAGTGAAGATGCGTTGAGCCGCCCCATGCCCTTGTAGTAGCAACAGTTTCTGTCATTGCTTCATCTGAACAGCCCCATGGGATCAAAGGCGCCAAGCCCACTTGGATTCGATTATTTTCCGCCCCATGCCATTTTTCATACACAGGATTTATGCGACTTATAACTTTTTGAGATGATTCTGTTAAAGGAGGATGGTAATTTCGGTCTGCCCATCCACTTGCCAAAATAAATCTCAAACCGGCTTCAGATGCGGCTTGGCAAACCGCATCATCTATCTGGGGATCTATGTGAATATATTGATGGTCAACAACTGTAGTCGCACCTCCTCTAAGATTTTCTATCAATCCCAGCGTTGCGGCTGTTTTCGCAGTGTCCGCATCAAGTTCTGAAGCACCCGGCCAGATGCATTCTTCGAGCCAATCAAGGAGAGGTTTGTCATCGGCTAATCCGCGGAAAAAGGTTTGAAAAAGGTGTGTATGCCCATTTACCATCCCCGGCATGATCGCTGAGCCAGAAGCGTCGATTATTTCATCTGCTTCCTTACGGATATTTTTAGGTGTTTGACCTTTTCCTATATTCTCGATTATGTCATTTCTTATAAAAATCCAACCCGGATCTAAAACAGAGTTTGAGTCGTCAACAGTTACTATTGCTGAACCTTCAAAAAGCACTGAAGTCATTACATAGACCAGTCAGCGAAAGCGTCAATAACTGGACGCATATCATCCATAAGTGGATAAAGAATCGGACAAGTCACACCGGCGTCTACATATTCTTCAACGGTTTCACGACATTGTTGACTCGTACCCGCTGCCATGAGAGATTTAACAAGATCATCTGGAATCAGATCAGCGGCTTTACGGTAGTCATCTTCCGTAGCTGGCCAACCAACCACTTCTTTAACTCGCTCGACCAGATCGGGATCAGCACCGCTAGCTTTCATTATGTGAGGTTCAGTTCCTAGATAATAGGCGATGAGTGACTTTCCGGTTCGAACAGCTTCTTTAGGGTCTTCATCGGAAAGAGAACACACCAACAGTTCAGGTCTGTCAATTTGATCCAAGCTCTTTCCAGATTTCTTTGCCCCCACTGAAACCAGTTCGACAGCTTCACGGATGTATTCAGGCGTCACGATGTAGTTTAAAACTACGCCATCACAAATTTCGCCAGCCAGCTCCAGCATTTTAGGTCCAGTTGCGCCGAGATAAATAGGTATATCCCTAGCGTCGACATTGCCATATGCAACATCTAGCTTCACTCGGTCAAGATTTACGAATTCACCCGAATAGCTTATTTCCTCCATGGTGAAGAGCTCTCGGATTGATTCAATATTTTCTCTCATTGCCTTAAGAGGTTTTTTCCTTTCTTCACCAACTCGTGAAGTAATAGGTTCCCACCAAGCACCAAGTCCCAACATCACACGGCTTTGATTAGCATCGTCGAGACCAGCCAGTTCCCACATAGTGCTCCAAGTCGCAGCTATGACTGCAGGATTTCGAGTCCAAATAGGTAAAACACCCGAACCAATTCGAACATTGTTTGTTTCAGTTAATAGGGCGCTCATCATTACTACACAGTCACGAGCCAAACGAGTGTCTGCTTGCCAGATTTCTTTTATCCCACGGCTTTCAGCGTATTTAGCCATTTCTAGCTCATACGCGATCTCGTGTTTGTCTTGAAAATAAAGTGCGATTCGGGAGTTCATTTATGGCGACATTATCTCCTTTAGCGTAGTAGCGTCGTTATTGTGCCTTTAGTTCCTGTTAATCCCACTCAAATAGCTTCTCCCGCCGCCAATTACGAACATGCAGTATTAGCTGAAGGTGCTTCAAGGATTTTGCATACTTCTGGGATTGTCCCCGTAAAACCCGACGGAACTGTTCCAGAGAGTATTAGTGATCAAGCAGAAGTCATCTGGCAAAACATAAGGGAAATCCTTAAAGAAGCATCCATGGAGATAACTGACATTACTTTAGTGACTACATATGTAGTACCGGATCATGACTTATCTGAAGTCATGGCAGTACGAGATGAGACTTTCGGTTCACATCAAGCGGCATCAACTCTTCTTGTAGTGTCACAGCTTGCTCAAAAGTCTTGGAAAATGGAAATTGCTGTTGTAGCTATTTCAGATTCCTAGGCCGATTTTTTTGCGTTGAACTTAGAGGTTTTAGGAAGTCGCGGAGTTGGCTTCATGCCATCTGCCGACAGCCTTATTTTGGAGCACTCCAAATAGCCAGAATACGAGAACTCCAAGAGCAGAAGACAAAATTACGCATGACAGAAGCTCTTCACCCTGAAGCCTGTTTGCGTGTTTCTTGAGCATCTGCCCAATTCCAGCCTCACCTTTTCCAAAGAAGAAATCTCCAACGACCGCCCCGATTACAGACAATCCAGCCGATATCCGAAGTCCCGCAAAGACAGCCGGTAGTGCAGCAGGAAACATTAGTTTTCTTAGACGTGTAAGTCTGTTTGCGTGGTGGAGAGTAAACAGATCGTGCATTCCTCTTTCCGCGGACTGCAGTCCAAATAGCGTGTTAACGATAATAGGGAAAAGTGAGATGATTACACAGACAACAACACGGGACCTTTGACCAGTTCCAAACCAGAAAGAAATCAAAGGAACAATTGCCAAAATAGGTATGGCCTGAAGCGTTACCATGTATGGAAAAATTGCTCGTTCCATAAATTTTGCTTGACTCATAAGAATTGCGAGAATAAAACCTAGGCCGATAGATATAGACAAACCTATTAATGCTACTTCTGTACTTGACCACAGCGCTTGTAATGACTCGCTTCTATTATCGCCGTCTAGAAAACCAACGTCGATGACACTGTGGATAGGTCGAAGTAGGAAGCGCCTTTTTTCTTCCAGAAGCCCAAAGGAAATGTAATACCACAATCCAATTACACCTGCTCCCAAAATTAGTGGCGGCATAAAGGCAGCGACGTATTTTTTGGTCCTAGACGGTTGAGTTGGGATTGTAGACGAAGATGTTTGTTTTTCTTCAATAATGCTCATGAGTGTGAACCTCTTAATTCGACTGAAACTTTTCCGCATAACTCAGCAAAGTCTGCTTCAAATCTGAGATCTGGTTTTCTCGGGTATTCGAAGGGAATATCAAATTCCGCAACTATACGTCCAGGTCGTGCAGACATCACCAGAACTTTGGTTGACATAAAAACAGCTTCACTGATTGAGTGAGTAATAAATAAGCCAGCGAACCCCTCTTGTTTAAAGAGTTGTTGAGTCTCTTCGTTCAAATGTTCGCGGGTTATTTCATCAACAGCTCCAAAAGGTTCATCAAAAAGAAAAACAGGAGGTTTTAAAGTTAGAGAACGAGCGAGTGAGCATCTCATTTTCATACCGCCTGAAAGAGATTTCGGATAATGATCTTCGAATCCTTCCAATCCAACTAGTTCAATTGATTCTTGCACTAGTTTCTTGCGTTCTTGTATACCTGTGCCGTGAAGTTCTGCAAGAAGTTCTACGTTTTTGCTGACTGTTCTCCAAGGCAGCAAAGTTGCATCCTGAAAAACATAACCGAGTCTTTCACGGTCCACTGTCACATTTCCGTTTGTAGGTTCAAGAAGACCTGATGCAATCTTCAATAAAGTCGATTTTCCGCAACCAGAAGGCCCTACGATTGTTATAAATTCGCCTCTACTGAGGTCGAAAGATATGTTTTGCAGAGCCTCTGTTCCATCAGGAAAAATCATTCCTATGTCATCAAATGACAAAGACGCAGAAGTATTTAAATTTTTATCCAACTTTTTCTCACTTGGTCCTATCAGCTACCTAAAACCTTTTGTATAGGGGAGCACATTAATATGAATGTTGACTTACTAAGGAAGCAGGCTACAAAGAAACACGCTTCTTTTTACAGCTATCATTATTTATCTTGTTTGCAATAATCATTCCCAAAACCTCCTAAAGTAAAAATATGAAAACAGGGGTTTTTCTTTTCGGTGGTGTTGAGATGGAAGACGCAGGGCCGGACCTGCCGATTCCAACTGATAGACGATACAGCAACGAACAGATGTGGAAAGCGACAGAGCAGATCATTGATGCGGCTTGTTTGTCGGACAAGCTTGGTTTCGATTCTTTTTGGCTCACTGAACACCATTTTCAGTATGAGGGCTACGAAGTAGTGCCTAATGGAATTCTTCTGGGTGCCATAATTGCTGAACGGACAGAACAAATTCATATAGGAATGGCTTTCAATATTGTTCCGCAATGGCACCCACTTCGACTGGCCGAAGATTTTGCTACCTTGCACAACATTTCAGGTGGAAGAGGGATCCTTGGAGTTGGAAGAGGAACAGTACCCAGAGAAGCTGAAACACTCGGAAGTCAGATCGGTAGTTTTGACAATCCTGATCAAGCTTCAGCAGATGATTTCAATAGAAAACAATTTGATGAAGCAATGGATATCATCCAGCTCGCTTTGAGTGAAGAACTGTTTTCTTATCACGGTGAAATTTATGATTTTCCTCCTCCAGGCATTCCAGATAGGGGAGGCACGGTCCAGGAACTAACTTTGGTGCCAAGACCTTTGTACCCTTATGAAACATGGCAGGCAATTACGTCTCCTCCCACTCTCGAAGTTGTCCCCAAAAGAGGTTGGGGGGGTGTTTTTTGGAATTCACATCCTACTTTCATCAAATCTCAGTGGGATAGGTTTGCTGAATTGTATGAAGAGTCACAAAATCATTCACTTGAATCTGGTGAAAAAAGAATGTTGGTTAGATGTGTTTGTGTAGCTGATACATATGAAGAGGCTGTTGAATCAGTGCGTCCTGGTCACGATGAAATGTGGAAATTTTTAGGGCCCTATGGATGGAGTAAGGGTTATATGGGGCCGGACGGGAAACCTTCAAAAGCTGGTTTGATTCCTACTCTAGAGGAGTCTCTGGAACAGAAGATTTGGATTGTTGGTTCGGCAGATGATGTTGGTGAACAAATCGAGTGGTACAGAGATCTGTTGGGAGTTGAAAATTTGATGCTTTTTCCAATGATGCCTGGTGATAGTTACGAATCAGGCACAGAGCAACTACACAGGCTTGCTGAAGATGTTCTACCTAAGTTCGCATAGGTAAAGAATATATTTATACATGGTTTGGGTTTTAACCTTCTTTTTTAAGTAATTTGTAAGACTGTGAGTGAAGCAGAGGTAGTAGTTGTAGGCGGTGGTCATAACGGTCTTGTTTGCGCTGCTTATCTTGCACGCTTAGGTGTCGACACGATTCTCATTGAAGCAAGATCTTCTGTTGGGGGTTGTGCGTCTACGGTGGATGATTTAGGTGCAAGATTTAATATTTGTCACTGTGAACACAACCTAGTAAGAGCGATGCCGATAATCGAAGAACTTGATTTAGCTACCTATGGGTTGAAATATTTAGAAACAGAAGCAAGTTCAATTTGTGCTTTCCATGATGAAAGCGACCCGTGGGTTATTTATTCCGATATTGAAAAGACACTTGCTGGATTAGCTGCAACCCACCCAGACCAAGTTGATGGTTATAAAAGATATTTGAGAGATGCTTTGCCAGTAGCAAGATTGGCTCTTGATCTGGCTGCAACTCAACCATCTTCCTACAGTTTCGCTTCAAGAGCATTACAAAAAAGAGGTGAAGGATTAAGTCGACTTCTTAGGTGGTCTCGCAGCAGTGCGATGGAAATATTGAGCCATTATTTCAGTGATTGGCACTTGATAATGCCTACGATTTCAGTAGGGCCGACAGTATGGGGTCTAGCCCCTGAAACCCCCGGAACAGGTATGGCGGCTTTGGGCTATGCCACTAGACACATCAATCGTGTGGGAAGACCTCAAGGGGGTAGCGGTTCTCTTACAGATTCGACAAAAGTTTCATTTGAGTCAGCAGGAGGCGAGGTTCGTTGTGGATCCAGAGTGGAAAATGTGCTTATTCAAGATGGATCAATCAGAGGTGTGAGACTTTCGGATGGAGAAATTATTAATACACGAGCGGTTGTCGCAGCATGTGATCCGAAAAGAGTTTTTGTTGAGTGGATAGGAGAAACACCAAGAAAAGCAAGAAAAATGGTAGATAAGTGGAGACAATTACCGGTTCCTGAAGGTTACGAGTCAAAGATAGATGCTGTTTTAAAGGAACTTCCCGAGCCGAAATGGGGGGAGAAAATTCGTGCGACCCATAACGGTCTGAATCCATTAGGTCAAACAACAATAATTTCTCCTTCACCACAAGATTTAATTGAAGCGCATGAAATGAGACCTTTGGGGGAAGTTGCAACAAAACCGACAATGCTTATTGATATTCCATCTGTTCCTGATGACACTTTGAAGACATCTTCGGGCGAACACATTCTTAGTCTTGAAGTTCTTTTTACTCCATACTCAATTCAAGGCGGCTGGGATAATTCCAGTGAGCCTAGAAGATGGCTAGATATTTGGAATTCATTAATGGGATCAGAAGGAAGCGAAAAAATAGAAGAATGGCGAGTAATGACACCTAAAAACTATGAAAATGAATTCTCTATGCATAGAGGACATACACCATCTTTCGGAACTTCACCATTGAGTACATTTTTCGGGCGTGATAAAGAACTGACAAGATATAAAACTTCAATTGAAGGTCTTTATTTATCTGGAGCCGCAACTTATCCAGGTGCAGGGATAGTTGGCATTTCTGGAAGGAACGCAGCTTATGTAGTAAGTCGAGCTATAAAAGGTCGCGATCGGCTTAGGAAATCAAAGTGAATTTACCCATCAGTGTAAATCTGATGCCGACTTCAAAAGTTGAAAAGTTAGTTGAACTGGCAGAACTTTCTGAAAAGTTAGGATATAAAAGATGCTGGGTGTATGACGAGGGACTACACACGAGAGATGTTTTCGTCACACTTACTTCGATAGCAATAGCAACGAAGAAGATCCTGATAGGTCCCGGGATAACCAATCCATATGTGCGTCATCCAGGAATTACAGCCTCCGCAATAGCAAGTTTGGACGAAGTAAGTAATGGTAGGAGTTTTATAGGACTCGGTGCTGGTGGCGGCTTAACGCTCAATCCACTTGGGATCGAAAGATTGAAACCTGTAACAACTGTTTCAGAAACTGTGGTTGCTCTCAGAGGGCTTTTCTCGGGACAAAAAATAGACCTCGAAGGGAATGAATTCTCACTGAAATCAGCTTCTTTGAACTACGGACGTGAAAACATAGAGATATTTTTAGCCGGTCGTGGTAAACGTATTACCCAATTAGGCGCTGAGTTAGGTGATGGCTTTTATCTGAGTTATATACACAAAGACTTTTTGTCTGGGCACCTTGAAGCATTGCGAAACGCAGCGAAACGTAATCCATTTAAAATCGTTTATTCGACCATGATCGTTTCTTCTCAAAAAGAGTTCGAAGAAGCGCGTGCTGCGTTGAGTTTTAGACTTGTTGATTCACCACAAGAAGTAAAAGACTATATAGGAATGACAGAAGAGATAAACAGTCAAATAAAAACAGCACTTTCTGAAGGCGGTCCCTCGAATGCAGCCAAATACGTCCCTAGCGAATGGGTTGAACAGTTCGTAATAACAGGATCTTCTTCCGAAGCTTCAGAAGAACTTATAAATCTCTTTGATAAAAATGGAATAGATGAGTTTCAATTACCAATTGGAAACCCTGAAGAGGCAGAAAAAGTTATTTCACGTACTTCAAAAATGTTTGCCTAGATTAATTTCAATTTAGGTAGTCGTTAAGATTTATGGTTGGATAGGAAACTCGAGAACCGTATTCACGCCGTTCCCTTTTGTAGGTGGCATCGATGCCAACCTTCGTGCTTATACCACGAGTATCGGCTGTTGGGTCCATTTCATGTCCTTGAGCTAAAGGAATAGAAAACACATCTTCCTCCCAGTTAACCCGGTTAGTGATAGCCCAATGCAATTCTGACGGTTGGAAAATATCAATATCTCTATCTACAACAACGACATTCCTGATATTGATATGGGCTGCCATCGCAGACAGTGCAAGATTCTTAGCGGTTCCTGGATTATCTCGATCTATTTGGATGACTGCTAGAAATCCATTTCCATAAGGAGGAATATAAACCTCTGCGGAAGGATCCAAGTGCCTCACATAACTTCTTAATAGAGGTTCTCTAGGCAGAATATTTCCTATATAGATGTGTTCATACCAACCAGGAATAATTGTTTGGAAAATAGGATTGTCACGCCAAGAAATAGATGAAACCTCAAGAGTTGGACTGTCCCAAGCTTCCCCGTGGTAGCCATGAAATTCTGCCAGAGGCCCTTCTGGGGCACGTTTTGCTGGATGTAGAAAACCTTCAATAACTACTTCAGCTGATGAGGGGATATCTATGTCTACAGTGAGCCCCTTGCAGACCTCTATTCCTCTGCCCCTAATGGCACCTGCAATAAAAAGCTCATCCACGTGTGTTTTAACACCAGCGGCGATCATGATGGCAGGATCTAAACCCATAGCAAGAGCAATAGGAAATGGGTCGTCCGGATTTTCTCGAGACTTCCAAAAAGTGCCTACGTCTCTCCATTCATTCACGTTGAATCCGAGAATATTTTTGTCGAGTTTAGACATGCGGTTGTAGCTGAGATTTCCTCTACCAGAAATAGGATCCTTAGATACCGTTACGGCACCCGTGATGAAAGGTCCGCTGTCACCCCTAGAGTGCGTCAGAATCGGTAAATTTTTAAGATCAATCTCGCTTCCTGAAATAGTGTTGTCTTGCCAGTCTGCTTTATCTGTCCTTATTGGGCTGACACCATTTGACGGATCAAGAGCGTTTTCCATAGTGTCGGCAACTTCAGACAGTTCACAGCCTAGAGCTACAGCGGCTCTGCTATGGGACGCTACACCTCCGCAAAAGACTGGCCATGGGCTTTCAGTCACATTTTCGAAAAGACAAGCTCCTTTGCCTTCACGCGCAATACTTGCAGCAACATCTGCTAATTCATACTCAATCGAAACTGGATTACTGACTTTAACCAACTGGCCATCAGAATCTAGAGCCGATATAAAATCGCGTAAATCTTTTATTTCAGTCATCCCTGAAGTTTAGATGAAGTTCTTGCTTAAAGTCCTTCTGGACTTATTTGAGTAGATTGCAAAGAAGAAGAAATTAGAACTCCACTTTTAAAAACTTTTCTGGACATTGGAGCGTCAGCAATAGCTCCCCTTAGCGAGGGTGCGTCTATAGCTACAAAATCAGCTAAAGACCCAGACGATAAGTCGGCTTTTTCAAGCCCCATAGCTTTTCTGGCATTTACACTCACCATTTCGTAGGCACTTTCTGGCATTTCATGTGCAGCCAAAACCAAAAGTGAAGCAGTTTCGAGTGGATCACTACGACCTACAAGATTAAAGGGGTCTTGAACGTTGTCACCGCCAGCTGCAACTAAAACTCCTGCATCTCTAAGACTCTTAATCGCGGTAAGAGCACGGGGTGTAGCAGTAGGGATTTCTCTCCCTTGGAGAAAAAGGTTTGTTTGAGGAAGGGGTAAAACAGCGATATTAGCTTTTGCAACATCAGTTGAAACCTCTTTTTGTTTTTTTAGACTTTGCATTCCTAAAGTAACGCAGTGGCTTGCTGTAACAGAGTTTTCAAAACTCCGATCCATTACCTGTTTAGCTAAGTCGTGAAGTGTCAAAACTGATTTATCAAGCATTTCATCTACGTGTAAATCAATTCCTATACCTGCATCTTCGGCTACATCTAAAGCATCTTTAATCAAAACCGAAGGGTTAGGGTCAAGGTGAGGGCAGCCTCCGACCAGATCCACTCCAGTTTCTATTGCTACTTCTAAAGCTTTTCGATTGTCTGTCCCTTCGGAGCCGGTCATGGGATTTATTGTTAAGGCAACTATTTGAACATCGATAAGGCCTTCAACAAGTTTCCTGGCTTCGCGAACTGCTTCTAAGGCGCGAGAACCTAATGCAACATTTACATGAGTCCTAACTGCGGTAACGCCTCTGGAGACTAGTAGACGCATCGCTTCCACTGCACGGTAGATAGTGTCCTCATAAGTTATTTCTCCACGAGCTATTGCAGATATCCAAGCTTCAATGGCACCAGATAAATCACCTGCGGGGTTGGGAACATTTTCAGCTGTTAGTGCTTTGTCAAGATGCGCATGCGGCTCAGCCATGCTCGGTATCACAAGCCATCCATTGAGGTCCATACCATTTTCAGACACTGGAGAGGGTTTCTGTAACTCTATGATGGTGTCTATGCGGTCATCATTTATGTTGAGGTTAACTAATCTGCCGTCTTCCAACCGAGCGTTATGAAGAACTTTAAGCATCCCAATCACCCCATTCCATGTCATCTCCCCATGGGCGAATAAATACTTCATCTGGGCTTGCTTCGATCCCTCTTTCGGGATAGGGGTCATCACCTACAATCGGCACGATCATTCGATGATCATACGTGGCAGCATCCACTAGCCTGTCTGCACCTATTTGCCAAGGTAGGTTAGACCATGAATTCATATAGTGGTGCACTAGAGCCCTTCGACTTGTATCGCCAGAGTTTCTAAGAGATCGATGTAATAAATAGCCATTAAAAAAAACAGCTGACCCAGCTTTTACTTCAACGATTTCTTCATTGTCTGAGTTGAAACCGTAACTTTCGTCTGAAAGGTCAAATTCTTCAGTTTCATTATGCGGTCTCGTTGGCCAAAGCTGTCCCATTTTGTGGCTTCCCGGGATAACTCTTAAGCAACCGTTATCCAGAGTTGCGTCGTCTAATGCGATCCAGACACCTACAAGAGAACGGTCCCTAGTAGGGATAAAGCGTTCGTCTTGATGCCAGGCTTGACCTGGGAAGCCAGGAGGTTTGAGAAAAAGCATCGACTGCATGCATTTGACCCTTCCGTCCCAGTGGGGGATATGAGCTCCTACGATAATTTGGAGAACTTCTTTGATTTTTGGATGGCCCAGAGTTTCAAAAATTGGGCGTGAAACCCAGTGAGGGAAATGAACAGCTAGGAGCCCAGAGTCTTTGTCTACTAGATCCAATGGGTCTTGAATGGGATAAGTTCCGTCTCGAAATTTAGGAATTTCTGCCTGAATATTTTCTACAGTGTCTTGGTCAAAAATTTCTGGAACGACCAGATAGCCATCGTTGATATATTTTTGAGCCATTTGATCAAGATCCATAGTTTGATGTTACCCACAGGACACAAAGGTGCTTATGTCCGGTGACGGGACTACAGTTCAAATCTCATGGTAAGAATTAACTTGTAAGTAATTTAAGGGAGAAATTAGTAAATGGAAGGTACTTTGCATCGGCTGGTTGTTGGTATCAGTGGAGCTAGCGGGGTCATATACGGCATCCGTATTCTTGAAATATTAAGTGAAATCCAAGAGGTAGAAACCCATTTGATATTAACGAATGCAGCTAAACAGACAATAGGGATGGAAACCGATTTTTCATCGGGTGAAATTGAAAAACTTGCTGATTACTCTTATCCGATCAAAGATATTTCAGCGGGACCCGCCAGTGGAACATTTCCGTGTGACGGAATGATTATTGCCCCATGTTCGATTAGAACTTTGTCGGCAGTAGCAAACTCGCATAGTTCCGACTTGCTTACGAGAACGGCGGACGTGACCTTAAAAGAAAAAAGACCTTTGGTTCTAATGGTAAGAGAAACACCGTTTCACTTAGGGCATTTGCGTTTGATGCAACAAGTCGCAGAAATCGGAGGAGTGATTTTCCCTCCTGTGCCAGCTTTTTACAACAAACATAGAGACCTTGATGAAGTAATTTCGCATACTGCTAAAAGAGCGCTTGAACAAGCCGGAATTGAGATTAAAGAGATGGACAGATGGACAGGCCCCCGAGATTGAGAAGATGATGCTAGTTGATCAATCGCGTTAGAAGCGATAAGTGGTTATCCTATAAAGATGTCTGGAAGACTAGCCGATATAACTGGACCGAATATCCCAGAGAAAATAAGCGATGAATCCGTCATTTTGCTTCCCGTAGGGGCAATTGAACAGCACGGACCGCATTTGCCAATGTCGGTAGACACGGTCATTGCAGAAGAAACGTCTAACGCTCTTCTTGACTCGCTAGGAAATGAGATGGACCTATGGCTTCTTCCGACACTGTCAATTTCAAAATCAAACGAACACACATGGTCGCCCGGGACACTTTCATACAGTTCGAATACGATGATGAGCGTTCTTGATGACATAGCTAAATGTGTATCTACAACTGCTGCGAGAAGGTTAGTTATTTTAAATGGGCATGGTGGTAACACGTCTCTTCTGATAACAGCATGTAGGGATATACGTGTTGCTCATGGACTCTTAACATTTCTGGTCCACCCCTCTGTGCCACCAGCGTCTGGTGGTACAAGCACAGAGGAAGAAATGGGAATGGGAATTCATGGTGGATTAAATGAAACTTCAGTTTTTGCTTACTTGCGGCCAGGAGAAGTCCAAATGGAAAAAGCTATTCGTCGTGTACCTGAATGGATGGCAGAAAATAAGTGGGTGAAATTTGGAGGTAAAGTCCAATTTGGTTGGACGAGTAAAGATTTCGGAATTGAAGGATTTATAGGTGACCCAACGGGCGCAAATCCTGAATTAGGTAAAGAACTTTTCGAATCAGCAGTAGAATCACTTTCCGGTCAACTCCGCGAAATAAGCCGTTTTGATTTTCAGGAGAACTGATTTGAGTTCAGAAAAGGCAAAGGCTGAATTCACAATTGAACCATTCACAGACGGAGACCCGGGTCCCCATGTGAAGGAGACTATTTCCGTAGCTAAGAAGTCAGGTCTCAATGTTGAGATTGGACCTTTCGGCACGACTGTAACAGGTGAGCAAGAAAAGATTTTTGAACTGGTATCAGATCTGGTACAAACGGCTATGAACAATGGTGCTTCTCGGGTATCTCTCCAAGTAACTTCAATTTAAACTTTAAAAGTCCCTGTCCACACCTGTCAGCAGGATAACGATTGAGTCATCAGAATTTATGCAGCCGTCTTTTTTCGCTCCAATTAGCCCCGCAAGTCCGGCGGTTCCAGTAGCGCTGGCAGAGATATCTGTATGGTCTGCAATCATTTTTTTTGCTAAAACTATATCTTCCTCATTTGCGCTTATAGGCCCTCCGATATTGTCCCCTAAAAGCATGTCCGAAACTAAAGGAAGCCAGTCGTAGGTGATGTCATCGAGTATTCCAGTGGCAGCGGAAGAGGGATTTTCCCATGGCTTCATGTACTTCGGTGGGTTTGAAATAGCTTCGGAGAGTGCTTCTGAAGGGTTGTCACTATCAGCTATGAGGTTAAAGGCAATTAAAAGTGGTGAACAACCGTTTGCTTGAACAGTGTTGAGAGAAGGTCTACTTTTTAAAATTCCAAGATTTTTAGCATCTGTTAGAGCCTGCAAGGTGCTGCTCGCAAGTGCTCCTCCACCTACTTGCACTAGGAGCCTGTCAGGTTCTAGGTCATGTCTTCTTAATTGTGTTGACATTTCAAAACCAAGTGTTTTACCACCATCAATAGTCCATATATTTTCTGTTCCTTGACAGCCAAATGGCAGGGCTCCTTCCTCAAGCAATTCTCTAAATCGCAACATGCAAGGATCCCCTGATTCATCACTTCTTCTTTCACAAATCTGAATTTGGGCACCATTGTCTGAGAGTCCATCTAGGAGGGATGTTTCCGCCCATGTAGGAACATTTACAGTCAAAGTTCTTTTAGACGCTTTCGCAATTACGGAAGCAGCCAGAGCCGCATTTCCACAGGAAGCGATCGTCAGAGGTTTATCTTTTGGAACTCCTTCGATTTCAAGGCGTATCGCAAGGCCAAAAAGATGGCGCGCCTTGTGACTGCCCGACACATTAACAGTCTCATTTTTTGCCCAAATTCCGCCTCTTTGGCCTATAGCTTCAGAAAGCTCGGCTAAAAGAACTAGTGGGGTCTCTTGAAAACCAGTTGCTGCTATTTCGCTTACTGCATCATCTAAATTCTTAACGAGAGATAGAAAATCCTGATCACCCATTCCATTAGAGGTTGCCAAATGGTAGGACCACAGGAGTTTTCGGTACTCGACAAATGGATTTAAATCCGAAAGATGATCATTAATTTCCCAACTTGATCCAGGAGGCAAACCTAGCCAACCGGAATTTTGGTCTAGAAAGTTCACTTCGCTTTGATTAGTCCTGTTTTAGAGTTGAATTCATTGATCAAATTATCCCACACCGGAGCCAATTTTTGTATGTGTTTCCAGAACTGTTGGTCTCTTCTTACCTCAAAGTCAGAGAATTCGATTCCTTGCTGTTCGACCCATGTGTAGTAACCAAGATTGAATATGCGGTTACGTCCAACATCATCTAAGAGTTCAACATTTTTTGTGTCAGCGCCGAGAAGATGCTCATTTACTATCGCACTTGCATCTTTAGAACTAAAGCCTTCTGAAAATTCATTTTCAAGAAGATGGGTTTTCTCACTTTCATAGAGTTCGGATCCATCTGTTGCTACCGTGACAATCATTTCATCTGGACCAAGATCGAGAGCTTTCGCTGTTTTAATCGCTGCTAATAAATTGCAGGTAGAAGAAAAACCAAAATGACGGAGTTGATCCACGATGTCAGGGGAGGCTCCTAATTCTTCGACTAGAAAAGATTTACCTTCGTCAGATGTGAAAACAAGATTCAAACCATCGGTAGCTTTATCGCTAATTGCTACAACTACATCCGTATTGGTCACATTGTGTATGAGTGGTATGTGTTTGTCGCCGATTCCTTGAATATTGTGTTCACCAAAACCGTTATAGAGCATCGTCGGGCATTCAAGAGCTTCAACTGCGATTATTTTAGCCCCATGATTTTCTTTCAAACGTTCACCAGCACCTAGTGTTCCAGCTGAACCAGAAGCGGCAACGAAACCAGCGAGGCGAAGATTACTGTTTTTCTCCTTGTAGTTAAGGAAAATGTTTTCTAATGCGCGTCCCGTAACTTCATGGTGACCAACATGATTAGCAAATTCTGAGAACTGGTTCAAAATGAAATTTGTTTCATCTTTTTCCAGCTCGGCACATGCGTCATAAATTTCTTTCACATTGCTTTCAGATCCAGTAGTGCGAATTACGTCTTCTTCGTGAGTAATCCAACGGTCTAACCATTCAAATCTTTCCTTGCTCATGTTCTCAGGAAGAACGGCAACCCCTCTACAGCCCATAAGTCTGGAGATTGCAACGCCACCTCTGGCGTAGTTTCCTGTTGATGGCCAGATCGCTCGATGTTCTGTTGGATCAAATTGACCTGTTACAACTCTTGGAACCAAACACGCATATGCAGCTAGAACCTTATGTGCTGTAATCATCGGAAATCGATTACCGAAAGCAAGAGCGATCGGTGCTGCCACGCCTGTAAGTTCAGATGGTAGAACTATGTGTTCAGGCAAAGACACAAAATCTCCATTTAGATCGTTGTGCCAGTGAACTCTGAAAAGATTTCTTGGGTCGGCAGAGTCCTTGTCAATTTTTGATAGATCTTTTCTTATATCTGGATCAATTACTTTAGGGTCGGCAAGCTCACAAAAGGTAGGGAGTACGATTTTCTGCTCCCTGAAACGTTTCACACTTCTTTCGTATCTATCTTCATCAACGATGTCTGTGTGTAGGCCAACTCTCTTCAGGTCGAAAGTGTCAGGTTCAAAGCTTGGCTTCTCAAACGCGCCTACTCCATCTCCTGATTGTTGTAATGAATCCACATATGCAGGTTACAGCTCATATCGGTAGCAAAATCCCCAGAAGGCTCACAAATTTATAAGAGTTTTCAGGGCTCCACTCTTTTCACCCGAAGAAATGAGAAACTCTAGCAATGAGAAGGATCTGGTTAAAGAGCACAGGCATTGTTTTTGTTATTTTTTTAGTTGTTCTTTTAGCAGCTAGAGCTGCAGAGCC
>QCLO01000004.1 GCA_003214465.1 Acidimicrobiales bacterium AG-414-N20
ACTATGGTTTCGAAACACGCTCTGATCTGTTTTTTGACTTGCTCGAAGATTTTCCTAATCTTATTGGTTTTAAAGAATTTGGCGGGGCCAAGTCTCTAAGCTACGCAGCTGAAAATATCACTAATCAATCAGAATCGCTTTTACTGATGGTGGGAGTTGATACTCAAGTTTTCCACGGATACGTGAACTGTGGTGCTGAAGGAGCAATAACCGGGATCGGGAATGTCCTCCCAAACGAAGTTCTAACTCTTCTATCACTTTGTTCCCTTGCTAAATCAGGCGATCCGAAAGCGAGACAATACGCCCTAGAGCTTGACAATGCTTTACATGTGCTTTCCACATTTGACGAAGGACCTGACCTTGTTCTTTTCTACAAGCACCTACTCGTGTTAAAAGGTGATTCAAAATACAGTTTGCATTTCAATACCTCAGATGAATTGACTACGAGTCAAACAAAATATGCTGAAGAGCAACTTCAACTTTTTGATAACTGGTGGAGTTCCTGGGAAGGGAAAAATTACAAACCCTAGACAATGGGTTAGCTCCCAAGAGCGAACATGATGATGGTGATTACACCAAAAACCCCGCCTGCCATTTGCAATAAAGCCACCTTTTCTTTCAATAGTCTCCATGCAATGAAAATTGAGACTCCAGGACACAAACAAATCAAAGCAGTTATAACTGCTGCTGAACCCCTCTGATAAGCAACTGCCGCCAACATGAATGCTGTGGAACTAGTAAAACCTAACAAAAGACCATGACGTAGAACTATCTGATCTGGTTTTACACTGCCAGGCGTAAATACAGAAACAATGGGCAAAACAGCAGAGCCAACTAAAAGAGTCATAAAAGCAGGAAAAACTCCTGCACCATCATCAACGAAAGACTGACACAAACCGGCCACTCCTATACAAGTTCCAACTACAACAGCCATTCCAAGAACTGGACTTCTAATCACTTCGCTTATTTTTGGAACACGTCCCTCACCTGAAAGAAGAACAACAGCGGGAACAGCTGCTATCAAACCGAAAATTTCATACATTGTGGGGTTCTGATCCACAAGCGGTCCAATCAAAGTAGGCACAACAATTGCTACAAGAGCAAACGAAGGAGAGAAAACAGAAATAGGTCCTCTTGCCATACCCAAATACAACAACGGTCTAGTAGCCGACATTGACAAGCCTGCTAGAACTGACCACCACAAATCGGATGAATCGATCGAATCGGGAGGCATGAAAAGCATGAAAATGCCAATAACTGCTGTTCCGACGATGGTAGCGACGATAGCCATCGACACTGCAGACCCAGGGCGGCCCGACTTTCTTACTCCTACTCCACCTAAAAGATCACCAATGCCAAAAAATATGGCAGCTAAACCACCCAGTAAAACTGTCATATTTTCCTTCTTTGCTAAATATCTTCAGATATATAGCTCTAGTTAAATAGAAGAACCTCTAATTGCTAGCACATTTAAGCTAATTTCGTAAGAATGTCATAAATATAAGAGAGCCAGGAGCTAAAAAATGAGTGACTTTAAAGAAAATATTGAAAAACTGAACATACGTGGAATCATAATGTCATCAGTTATGACCGCATTCGGTCTTGTCGTTGCTCTTAGTTGGAAAGATGCAATTAACGAACTCGTGAATTCTATAATTCCAAATAGTGACAACAGTTCACTTCTTGGGATGTTTATCACTGCTCTGGCTGTCACTCTTTTGGTAAGTGCTTTAGCTACATTCGCACTCAAATTCAACAAACGGCTCGAAAAACAACTTGATCGTGTAAACGATCTTTTCGACAGAGATTAGCCACTTCCACCAAAGAGGCGATCTTCGCCTACTCTCTAAACGTGAACATCAACGGTCTTTCTATAACACCCGGCGCTGATCTTGCAGGCGCAGATCTTTCCGACACTTCCTTATCGTCAACAGATCTAAGCAAGGCAAGAATGGCGGGAGTGACCTTAGCTAGATCAGATCTAACAGAAGCACAGCTTGTAGGTGCAGATCTTCGTTACTCAATATGCCACGGAGCTATTTTTGATAAGGCTGACCTGCATCATGCCAATTTGTGGAACATAGATCTTGGGAGTTCAAGTGCAAAAGAAACTATTTTCTGTAAATGCTGGTTGGGTAATTCAAATTTAGTTGATGCCGATATCCGAGGAGCTGATTTTAGTGGAGCTTGGATAACTGCAGCAGATCTATCAAATTCTCTACTCGCAGGCAGCACTTTGGCTGGAGCGACATTAGCTAGAGCCTGCATGAAAGAAACTGACCTGACCGGAACATTCGCTGTAGGTACTGATTTTCGTAGCACCATTCTAAATGGTGCAACTATGCGAGCAGCAAATTTAAGTGGAGCTAACTTTCGTGGAGCTTCACTTATTGATGCTGATCTAAGCCTTGCAGATCTGGTAGGAGCTGATTTGCGGGGCGCTCAACTAGATGGAGCTAAACTAAACGGAAGTCGACATGACGGGACAACCCGCTGGCCCGAAACATTTAAACCTTTAACATCAGGTGGAATCGAATCACACGAGTAATTGTCGTTTCTGTAACTAAACTCATTTGTAATCGAGGGGGAAATCTTGAAGGAAAACGATCCAAAAGAAACTTGGCACAAAACAGCTTGTGTTCTGTGCTCAAGCAACTGTGGCCTCGAAGTCAAGCTAGATGAAAACGTAATAACCAGAGTTCGCGGAAATAAAGCCCATGTAGGTTCAAAGGGTTACACCTGTGAAAAAGCTTTAAGGGTCAACTATTACCAAAATTTTCAAGGCCGTATAACAACCCCGTTGAAAAAGCTTCCGGACGGTTCACATATAGAAGTCGATTGGGACACTGCTATCGCAGAAGTAGCAGAAGGTTTCAAAGAAGTTAACGAAAAGTACGGTGATGGCAAAATTCTCTACTATGGAGGTGGCGGGCAAGGAAACCACTTAGGAGTTGGTTACTCAACTGCAACTAGAAATGCTTTAAATATTACTCGACGCTCTAATGCTCTAGCTCAGGAGAAAACTGGCGAAGCATGGGTTGAGGGAAGAATGTTTGGAGCTCACACCCATGGCAATTTTCATGACGCAGAAGTAGCTGTTTTCTTAGGTAAAAACCCTTGGCAGTCTCACGGTTTTGATGAAGCAAGAAGGGTTCTTAAAGAAATTTCTGCAGATACAAACCGGTCAATGGTTGTTATAGACCCCCGCAGGACTGAAACAGCTGATTTAGCAGATTTCTGGTTGCCTGTTAAGCCAGGCTCTGACGCCTTTCTTATAGCTGCCATAATTTCGATAATTATTGAAGAAGGTCTTACTGCAAAGTCCTGGCTTTCTGAAAATACAATTGGTTCGGACGAAACAATCGAAGCTTTTTCCGGTGTGCCTATCGATGATTTTGCTTCCAGATGTGGCATACCTGAAAATCAGATTCGTGATGTAGCCCGCCGATTAGCTGCAGCTGAAAGTGTGGCATTTTATGAAGACCTGGGAATTGAAATGGCCCCACATTCAACTCTGGTCTCATATCTACAAAGAGTTGTGTGGGTTCTTTTAGGCAACTACGGAAACCATGGAGGCATGTCGGTACATTCTTACGCTGCGCCTCTTTTCAACTATAAAGCTTCAGGATCTGAACCAACTGACCCTGTTACAGGCAGTTTAGTTATCTCCGATTTCTTTGCCTGTAATGAAATAGCTGATGGCATTCTCAGCGACCATCCCGAAAGAACCAGAGCCCTCCTCATCGAAAGCGCCAATCCTGTTCATTCTTTAGCTGAGTCAGAGAAGTTCAGAAAAGCAATGCAATCTGCCGATTTTTCAGTCGTTATAGATGTGGCTCTAACAGAAACGGCGAAAGAAGCTACATATTTCCTTCCTGCTGCCACCCAATATGAAAAAGTTGAAACCACATTTTTCAGTGCCAGCTTTCCAGATAACTGGATATGTGTCAGACCCCCAATATTGAAACCTCCTGATGGTGTTTTAACAGAGTCTGAGATACACACGCGAATTATTAGGGAACTAGGTCTTACGAAAGAAGAAGACTTTTTACCTTTACGAGAACTAGCTAAAAAGGGACTAGATGAGTTCGGTAAAGGCTTCATGGAATTTTCAACCAATAACCCCGAGGTAGCCGCTTTGGGTGCAGTGACACTATATGAAACATTAGGTGAAGCCCTCCCCGAAGATATGAAAGGTGCTGCTGTTCTTTGGTTTACCGCCCAACAAACAGCTCTTAGATACCCTTCTCAAGTTAAAGCTGCAGGTCACGCTGGCGAAGGGCCTTCTCTGGGTAATTCTTTGTTCGAAGCAATGATTTCTAATCCAGACGGGATAATTTTCACCCGACATGAACAGGGTCAAGCATGGGACCTTCTAAATACAGTTGATTCGAAAATAAATCTAGCTATTCCTGAAATGTTAGAAGAGGTCAAAGGGCTGGCAGACTCCCCCGCAAACTATACGAGCGATGAATTCCCATTTGTGCTTGCCGCAGGAGAAAGAAGAAGTTTCACGGCAAATACAATTATGCGAAATCCTGAATGGCGGAAACGCGATCAAGAAGGAACTCTGAGACTCAGCTTAGAAGATGCACAAAAATTAGGTATCGATGATGGAGCACGAGTTCGAATCACTACTCCAGGGGGCACAGCAGTCGCTGTTGCAGAAATTAACGAAACAATGAGTCAGGGTCACGTCTCTCTACCCAACGGCCATGGTTTAAGTTACTCTCCCGCTGGTGGAGAACCTGAAATATTTGGAGTGCCAACAAATGAATTGACTTCTACAGACTGGTGCGATCCAATTGCAAAAACCCCTTGGCATAAGCACGTGCCTGCTCAACTTGAAGTGGTTAATCCATAAGCAGATTTGACTAAGAGGAACTATTCAATATGGAATTACTTGTTATACGACATGCACGACCAGTCGCTGAAATCCGCTCTGAAGGAGAAGGCTCTGCAGATCCTCCTCTTTCCCCGCTGGGTGTAAAACAGGCTGAAGCGACGGCTGAATTTTTGAAAAGTCAAGGAGTGCAGCATGCTGTGTCAAGCACAATGCTTAGAGCTATTCAGACTGCTGAACCGTTTGCAAAGCAAACTGGCTTAGAAGTCGAAATTATAGATGATCTTAAAGAAGCTGATTTTGATCGAAATTCTTATACCCCATTAGAGGAGATGGATCCAGATGACCCTTTCATCAAAGAGTACCTTGAGAACCCCGAATCAATTTTCGGTGGCGATTTAGAAGGTTTCAAAAAAAGAACTACGAAGGCTTTCAACTATCTAATTGAAAAGAACAAAGGTTCAACAGTCGCGGTTTTCTGTCATGGAATGGTTATGGGAGTTTACTTACAAACTATTTTGGGGCATGACGATCCGGTAGCACTGCAACCTGACTATTGCGGTATTACCAGAATCACCGCATCATCTTCAGGTTTACGATCAGTTCGAACTGTCAATGAAACAGGTCATGTTCGACACTTACTTGATGATTTACCACTAATGCCATTCGAGCGAGAAGAGCATTAAGAACTTTGTTCCTGTTCTTCCTACTTATTAATGCTTTTAGTGAAAATGCAAATAGTCAAAACTAGATCAAAGCAAGAATTGAAAGACTTAAAACGCTAATGGCTGGAGCTGCTTTTTTAACATGATCACCGACACGCAAATGCATACCAATAGCTCCTACCATCAACAGACCGAGCAAAATCGCCGCAGGCCTAGTTAAGGCTTCCACCCAAACACCTATGATTAAAAGAATTGCTAATGTAAGTTTTGTTCCACCTATCAGATACATCAGAGGAGGCGAAATCCCGTACGTCTGAAATTCTTCTAACATATTTTTTGCATCACCACCACGAAATTCGGTCTCTTTGTTAAACCGCAATATCCATACATTTAAAATCCATAACCCAGCACCGATTTGTGCCAAGATCCCAACTATCTCCATCTCTTCTCTTTCCTTACTTGATAATAAGTTCAAGTTTAAAAAAATTAAGAATTATTTTTGCTATATGTGACCCAAGTCGCATAGCCCCTTAAAAGAAATTCTTACTTTGTTACACAAACACTTCGTAGACGTTTTCGATTTTTGGAAAACAGCCAGTAAAAAGCATAAGCAACAAATGAAAAAGGCGGGATGCTAATCAAAGTTCCTAATACACCCCATCCAGATCCCATTTCGCGGAGAACCTTGGCCGCTGCCATCGAACCTTTAACTTTTTTACGATCAGGCGTAATTAACCAGACGTAGTTGTCAAAATCTTTTTGCTTCAAACCGTATTCTTCAGGTATTAAAGATTGGGATTTCTTAGGTTCAAAACTGTCAGGAAGTTTGTCTGAAACCCAATCAACCAACTTGTTGCAAATATTGCAGTTTCCGTCATAAATCAGTAAAGATTTGTCCAAATTTTAAACCTTTCAACACCGATTAAATAAGTCAATTGACTACTTTTCCCTATAGAGCTACGCACTATCTCTTTTACTAGCATCGTCGGTTGCTTTATAACCTGCAACTAGTAAACCCCAAACAGTAATCGTAAAAACTAAAGTTCCTATGACAAATAATAAGACTTCATTCATTGTTTTGACCTGAATTTGTCAAAACAAGAGTTCCTAAAGAAAGAATCGATGGGACCCAAATACCAACAAATATTCCTTGCATCTTGTTTCCACTGAACCAAAGAGAAACCGATAGAAGAAATGAGATAAAAGCAGCGACCATAAAAATTAACTTGGGTCTATTTTCTGGCTTCAAAAGAAAGTTTTCACGCAAAATTGAGAATGACATTTAAGCTCCTAGGGGTTGCTATCATCACAAATCTAATAAACATTTACTCCGAAAATGTTTCTTCAAATGAGTCTTCTGTCACAGCAGAGTTCAAAATTTACCGGAAAAGTTCCTTAATCTAGATTAAAAAATTAAAATTTACGAATCTTGCCTGGGATCCCAATTCGAACAGGAACACCTTCTGAATACATGACGTGCGGAGAACCGCTGGGAGCAGGTAGCCCCGTTGAAGTAACTAGTTCATCTTCAAGAGTTACGATTTCGGCTTTTCGCAAGGACCATGGCGGGTGATCAACTGGCGCCCAAATAGGTTTCCCTTTCCTATTAGTCGATATGAGCCCCCATCGCGCTGTTAAGAAACGCTCAAAATCTCCATCTGTTTTCTCCCCGAGCTTAATAGTTAATTCACTACTCGGGCCTGACTCAGGCCAGCTACGTGCAACATGCGTCTTTAAGTAATTATTGTTTCTAACATGATTCACCTTGCCATAACAGTAAGGAATCTTGTATGCAACTCTGGCTATAAGAGTGGGCAAAAGTTTGTTTATATCCAAAGAAAAAAACCAAACTCCCGAATGCCCACCACAACGCACATAAGTTCTAACGTTGACCTCGGGGAATGAACCTACATATGGTAGAGGTTTCAATTTTGGAAAACCGAGATCATTCATATTGAACGGTATTAAACCAACCCAAGCATCCCCGTCATAAGTCTCCACCTCAACGCCTTCAGGAAGTAAATGTTGTACGACATCGACGGGGTAACGCCAATGTATGAATACAAGATCAGTCCAGTGCTGTTCCATGATGGCAGACTTGATTTTTAGAGGTGATTCAGATGAACGCTCAGAATTAATTTCTTTCACAACTGGCCGTTCGCCACTATTAAAGTCGCCACAACTGAACGTGAAGTCCATCCAACTGTTCGGATCCAGTTGCTCCTGACAAGAGAACTGATTTTTTCAGATGTATACCCATCAAGAAGATTAGAATGCGCAGGAACCTGCAAAAGAACTGTCGAGAGCTGAACCTTTACAAGAATAAGAAATCCTATGAATGGCAATAAGCGACCATCCGTCGGTTCAATAAGCAACCATATCGCAGTTAGAGCTTCTACAACCATGGGCGCACCCACAACCCAGGATGTTCTTTTTTGGTGTTCAGCTTGGTACTCAGCTGATCTAGTTGTTTCAACTTTCTTAAATAATGGGTAATGAACTATTTGAACAAACCAAATCAACCCCAACATAAAAACTGTTGAAAGAAAATGTATATAAGCAATTAACATTTCATCGTGAATGGTCTAAAAATCTCATTGCTTCACTTCGAGCAGACACATCGTCACGGAAAATACCTCGAACGGCTGATGTAACGGTAGAAGAACCGGGTTTTTTTATTCCCCTCATAGACATACAAAGATGCTCAGCTTCTATAACTACGAGCGCTCCTATCGGATTGAGCTTTCTTTGAAGAGCATCTGCTATTTGAGATGTGAGTCTTTCCTGCACTTGTAGTCTCTTCGCATAGCCGTCAACCAAACGGGCCAATTTTGAGAGCCCTACTATTGATCCATTTGTTCTAGGTATATACGCAATGTGTGCTTGCCCTATAAAAGGAACTAAATGGTGCTCACAGAGAGAATACAAAGAAATATCACGAACCATGACCATCTCATCATGGTTGACTTCAAAGCACTTATTCAGCTCTTCTGCAGGCTCACATCTAATGCCGGAAGTTACCTCCTCGTACATACGTGCAACTCGTTTAGGGGTATCTAATAATCCATCTCGATCTGGGTTTTCACCTATAGCATAAAGCAACTCACGTATAGCATTTTCCGCTCTCGTTGCATCAAACAGTTTTTTTTCTAAAGAATCCAAACTCACAGAACAATTTTAAAAAAAGAATAACGATTTTTTTTAATTTGTGACCCAAGTCGCACTCGGTTAAACCTTGATTTAATCACTACTGGCGTCCAAGTGTGTCTTTATTCACGTTGAGGATTAGAAATCTGCGGCAAGCTTATGGATGCGAAAAATATGCATTCTCCTCGCCGTCTCATTACTCTGTCTTTCATGCAGCTCAGATCAAAACTTTCTAACACTCAACACGACCACAACTGCAGCCCCAACAACAACCACAACAACGACCACAACTGCAGCCCCAACAACGACCACAACTGCAGCCCCAACAACAACGGCTCAGGTTGTCGAACAAGAACTTTCCGATAAAGCAGCTGTAAGTATTGAAAATTTTTCTTACATTGGAGCCGCAGAAATAATCTCAGGGCAAAAAGTTAGATTTACAAATAATGATGTTTACTCCCACACTGCCACCTCAAGGGAGTTCAGCACCGGGAATCTTAATCCAGGTGAATCAGCAGAAATTACCTTTAATACACCTGGAACATACACATACGTCTGCTTGCTTCATTCTTACATGACCGGCACGATACAAGTTTTAACTTTAGGCAGCACCACCACTACTAGCACCACCCCTCCAACAACCACCAGGCCTTTGTTCAACCCACCGCCTGTATACAATCCACCTAGCTATAACTACGGTTACTGAAATCATTCATACTTAATCAGAGCTTTAGCAAGTGGTACCCCGTACGGGATTCGAACCCGTGTTACCAGGTTGAGAACCTGGCGTCCTAGGCCACTAGACGAACGGGGCAGGACTTTAAATAAATCTTTTAAAATTTTTCAGCTCGGGGGGGGAGGACTTGAACCCCCAACGACTGGACCAGAACCAGCTGTGTTGCCAATTACACCACCCCCGATAGTGGCCAATAAAAGCAAATTTAAGCGTAACGTCTCGTTGTTTATGCGAGTTCCATATTGGAAATAAAGTTAAAGGCTTTTCCTTGCAGCGGAAATACGCTTAAGGACCTCCTCTCGAGTCATACAACAAGCCATTGTCTCAAACAAGGGCGGTCCTACGGTCCTACCGGTGATAGCCACTCTCAATGGAGCTTGAGCTTTACCAAGTTTTAAGTCAACTTTTTCTCCCGCTTTGGTCACCAGATCTTTCAGAACCTCGGTCTCCCACTCACAATCTTCAAAAGAATCAGCTATAAAAGCGAGCAAAGAATCTGAGACTTGCGGATCTTTCATAGTCTTCTTCCAAGAGTCTTCATCTATATCTGGTTGTTCCAAAAATAAGAAATCCACAAATCTTGGTGTGTCACTCAGTGTTCTTAATTTCTCTTGTATTAGATCCACCATCATGGAAAATTTCTCTGGATCGAAATTCTCTCTAGACCATGGGGCTTCTTCCCCTATCCATGGTTCTACACGCTGCATAAAGTCTTCTTTAGAAAGGCTTCTGAGATATGAAGAATTAATGTGTTCAAATTTTTGGATGTCAAAAAATGCTGCAGCCTTGTTTACATCGCCAACGTTAAAAATTTTTACGATTTCTGCCGGTGATCGAATTTCTACACCATCAGGTGGCCCCCATCCGAGTAAAGCAAGATAATTGACCATGGCTTCAGGCAAGAATCCTTTTTCCCTGTAATCACCCACCGCAACGTCATCACGACGTTTAGAAAGTTTTTTTCTTTGCTCATTCACCAGTAGAGGCAAATGAGCATATACGGGGTGCTCGGCTCCCATTGCATCTAACAGAAGAAGAACTTTAGGAACCCCAGAGAGTAAATCTTCGCCACGAATAGCATGCGAGATCTCCATATCCGCATCGTCAACTGCGTTTGCTAAAAGGAACATAGGAGTTCCGTTTGACCGCCAAATAACGAAATCTTCCAGATCGTCTGTATTGAAAGTCACTTCTCCACGAACTAAGTCAGTAAAGGAAATTGTTTTATCTTGAGGCATGCGGAACCTAACTGCCATACCTTCTAATAAAGAAGTTCCTTGAACTTCTTTATTTTCGCTATCGCAAAGGTATGCATGACCATTTTCCAAGAAAGCTTGTACGACTTCACGATGTCTTTCCAGTTTCTCTGATTGATAAATAGGCCCCTCATCCCAGTCAAGACCTAACCAGTCCAATTCTTGCAGCAGTTGCTGGGTTAGTTCGGGCCGGTTTCGCTCTTGGTCGGTGTCTTCTACACGAAGTATGAAAGTTCCGCCTGTAGATCGGGCGTAAAGCCAATTAAACAAAGCAGTTCGAGCGCTCCCTACATGCAAAAAACCTGTAGGTGATGGGGCGAAACGAACTCGTGGTTTCATTATCAGAACGCTAACGGATATAAAAGCAAGAAAGTCAGATGCTCAGTAGAGATTGCTTGCGTTATGAAAATTCATTTTCTAACTCACTGTTATGTTGACCTATTTCTGGGGCGTTAGTTTTTATTTTTCTGGCACGCGGCTCTGCAACTACGTCCCTTTCCGATTCTTTAGGAACCTCTCCTGTCCCACAAATCCAGTTTGCGACTGCAGAGAGAGGTACGTCTATTAGCCACCCTTTTTCAGATTCTAAAGCTGAAAGAGCAATAACTGCTGATAGCAGACCCGCTGAAGGGTCCGCTACTGCATCTGCTATAAAACTTAGTGGATCTTTAAGAAAGAGCCCGCCTGAAACAGCTGCATCGTCTCCGAATGCTACTCCTTTTGATCTTGGCCCATTCCTGCCATAGCCTGTAATAGAAATCCAAACTTTTCCATTTTCAACTTCTGTTTCTGCGTCTATCCCTAATTGTCGTAAAGCTCTGGGCCGACTGCCTTCGACAATAACATCAGCTTCTTTTACAATTTTCCTCAAGAATTTCAAAGATCTGTCATCCTTGAAATCCAACGCCAATGATTCTTTACCTCCATTAAGTAAATCAAAAAAGCCCAGCGGCCCTCTTCTAGCACCATCAGGTCTGGACAAACTTTCTATTTTTATGACACGACAACCAGATCTTCTAAGTAGATCACCACATAATGGACTCGCCCATAAAGAACCAAATTCAATTACTAATGTTGCATCTGCTCGTTTTTTAGACTTCTTTCCCTCAGTCAGATATGCAGGATATTCATACTCTTCCACTTCGGGTACCCCTAGAGGAATACCTAATAGATCTGCTTGTTTCATCAACTGTTGACTTTCAAATTTTTTTAGGGATGAAAGGACTTCCATACGATTATTTGGATCGATTTCTTCTTGTAGCCATGCTGGTATTAAGAGAAGATCATCTGGTCTGGCAAAATTAATACATATTGGTTTGTCTATGGACTCAACAAGTTGTGCATGCCCTCCTACTGATCTACTCCCCTGCCTTGTGTATCCGGCTATGGCAGCTCTTTCGCCGAGCAAAGCAGGACCATCAATTGATAATCCGGTGATTTCCCCAATTATCGTCGCAAGTTGTTCCATCCGTAAAGTGACTCCAACGGGAACCTGCCTTGCTGGTCCTGATGAATCACCCGTAAGAGACATCGCCCCTGACATCGCCCATCGTGAAGCAACATCTTTGACATCGTGGCTCAATTCTTCACATAACCGAACGAGAACTGTTTGAGGATCGTTAAATCTTTGATTCATGAGTCTTAAAATCGTACTTTAATCTCAATTATCTTGCCTCAGAGTGGTACTGAATCACAGTTTCATCAATTATCTTGATTGGAAGACTATTTAACAAATGGGGAGGAAATCCAATGGCGCTACTTAAGGCTGGAGGTAGATGGGCTAGCAGTGTCTGTGACACGGAAGTAATCGTTGTGAAAGGACCCGAGAACGAAGTGACTCTTAGTTGCGGGGGTGTAGATATGGTCGAGGCAGGTAGCGATCCTGTTTCTGGAGAGTTGGATGACAGTGGGGATGGCACACAATTAGGTAAACGCTATGTAGATGATGAAGACACGATAGAAGTTCTTTGCACAAAGCCTGGGGCAGGTTCTTTAGGGGCTGATGGAAATGCTCTTCAACTAAAAGATGCCAAACCTCTGCCAGCTTCTGACTGACTAATAGATTTAGGTGCAAACGTGAACTTAATGATGCTTCTTGAAATGGCCGCTGGAGGTTTCGGTGACCGAGTAGCAGTTGGATCGTTGAATGACGGTCTTACTGTTAAACAGATTTTCGACAATGCGGGAGCGGCAGCTGAACGCTTTCGAAATGCGAATGTTGAGAATGTGGCAATGATAGATATAACTTCACCTTCACTGCCGATTTGTCTTTTTGGAGCTTCTTGGGCAGGGCTTCCTTTCGTGCCATTGAATTACCGTTTAACGGATCAAGAACTGAATGCTTTATTGGAAAGGATCTCCCCTTCGATTGCGTTAATGCAGCCAGACACAAAAGAAAGAATTTCAAATACTTTGGAGGTTAATTCATTTACCCGAGATGACCTTATTACTTCCATTGACCCCGAAATTGAAATTTCGACAGACTGGAACATGGATGGGGAGGACACGGCAATTTTACTCTTTACAAGCGGTACAACTGGAGAGCCAAAAGCGGCGGTTCTTCGGCAACGTCATCTAGTTTCTTACATTCTTGGTTCAGTCGAATTTATGAGCGCAGGTGAAGAAGAAGCAGCCTTAATAAGTGTTCCCCCTTATCACATAGCAGGTATAGCTGCTACCCTCTCTAATCTCTATGCGGGCAGACGTGTAGTTCAGCTGCCAGAATTCGATGCTGAGAAATGGATTGAACTAGTTCGTTCAGAATCAATCACTAGTGCCATGGTTGTCCCTACAATGCTTTCTCGCATCGTCGATCATCTTGTTTCCGAAGGCCCGGATTCACAAGGTCTCCCCACACTCAGAGCTCTTTCTTATGGAGGTGGAAAAATGCCTCAACCTACTATTGAGACCGCCTTAGAGCTTCTACCGGATACAAATTTTGTGAATGCCTATGGTTTAACCGAGACAAGTTCCACTGTTGCTCTACTTGGACCTGAAGAACACAGAGAAGCATTTTCTAGCTCTGATGAGTTAGTTCGTAAAAGAATTAGTTCAGTTGGCAAACCTTTGCCTACCATTGAGGTTTCCATCAGAGACGAAGGAGGAAATGAACTTCCAGTCGATGAATCAGGCGAAATATGGGTAAGAGGTGAACAAGTTTCTGGAGAGTACAAAGGGTCACAATTAACTCTTACCGAAGATGGTTGGTTCCCAACTCATGACGGAGGATGGCTTGATAGCGGAGGCTACCTTTTTGTGACAGGAAGAATTGATGATGTGATAGTCAAAGGCGGACAGAATATATCTCCAGGCGAAATTGAGGAAGTCTTACTACAACACAATGCAGTAGCAGATGCTGCAGCTATAGGAGTTCCTGATCAGCAGTGGGGCGAAAAAATTGTGGCTACTATTGTTTTACACCCAGAACAAGAAGTTGCTGAAGAAGAGCTAAAAAGTTATGCAAAAGAACAACTTCGTTCGAATAGAACACCTGATGAGATTGTTTTCTTGAACGAACTCCCCTACAACGAAACAGGGAAACTCTTGAGAAGAGTTTTAAAAGAAAAGCTGGTTGCTTTAGGCGATGGTTCAACTATCTAACCAAACCGCTGATACGCCTTCAAGCAATTCGTTTGTTCTGTGGCAAGCAGAAGATCTTTCGGATGCTTTAATCAAACAAACTGCTGATCTTAGATTCGATTGGAGAAATGAATTACCGGTACTGGTAATCAACGAAGCTCACAAGCTGTCGGAAAGCTCCTCACGGTTACTTCAAGGCATGCCAGTTGTTTTAATAGAACTTTCAGACAACGGAAACACCTCACCTCATATGGACATTGTCGTCGATTCAGAAAAAGAACTACACGCTCTTCTCGAATCCGTTTCTCTGAACCCAATTGCTTCTGTGATTTGCTGTCAGGTTTTAAGACATAATGAGAATCTTTCCACAGATCTTGGATTGCTTCTTGAGTCAGTTTCATACGGAACTTTGCAAAATGGAAATGAATTTAAAAAATGGTTAGATGGGAGAGGTCGCAGAGTTAGACCTGACGAAACGAACCCAACTGTTCTGGTTACTGCTGAATCTGAACACGTAGAACTCCAGTTAAACCGTCCAAAACTTAAAAATGCTTTTTCAGCCTCTATGAGAGATTCCTTAGTTGAAGCTCTCAGAGGGCTCGCAACTGAAGGAGACAACCGATCGATTCTCATAACCGGGAAAGGATCAACCTTTTGCATAGGAGGCGATCCAGCAGAATTTGGAACTGTTGAAAATTCTGCAACTGGGCACATGATCAGATCAGTTGCTAATGCCGCTCCCTGGTTAGACCTTCTTTCTGAAAGAATTACCGTACGAGTACATGGGGCTGTAATAGGTGCGGGAGTTGAGTTAGCTGCTTTTGCCAGCCATGTTGAAGCCAGCAAAGACGCATGGTTCTCCCTCCCTGAAGTAGGTATGGGTTTAATACCCGGAGCGGGCGGTACGGTCAGTATAAGAAGAAGAATTGGAAAGCAATTAACTGCAAGAATGTGCCTAACTGGAGAGCGTGTTGACGCTGCTACTGCACTCAAATGGGGTTTGGTGGATGCTCTTGTTGAATGATCCTAATTAGATCTTTTCAATAATTGTAACGTTGGCTTGACCGCCACCTTCACACATAGTCTGTAACCCCCAACGGCCGCCACTTCTTTCAAGCTCGTTCAACAAAGTTGTCATGAGCTTTGCTCCGGAACAACCCAATGGGTGCCCAAGAGAAATAGCACCTCCATTAACGTTTACTTTTTCATGTGGCACTTTTAATTCTTTCATCCAAGCTAAAGGCACAGGAGCGAATGCTTCATTGCATTCAAATAGATCAAAATCATCAATAGACATTCCCGTTTTATCCAATGCATAAGCAGTTGCGGGTATCGGTCCAGTAAGCATGAAAACCGGATCATCACCTCTCACACTCACATGATGAATCCTGGCTCTTGGCGTTAAGCCAAACTCTTCTACAGCTTTTTCGGAAGCAATAAGTAGCGCAGCTGCACCATCGCTTATCTGACTAGCAAGAGCAGCTGTTAATCGCCCTCCTTCAACAAGTGGATTTAAAGTACTCATCCGTTCCATAGAAATATCACGTCGAGGACCTTCATCCATTTCCGTTTGAGAGATAGGGACGATCTCGTTATCGAAACGTCCTTCATCTATAGCAGTTAGGGCCCTTTGGTGGCTCTCAAAAGCAAACTCTTCCATCTTCTCTCTCGAAATATCCCATTTTTCAGCAATCATCTCCGCTCCTCTGAATTGTGATATTTCTTGCGTTCCATATCGTTCAACCCAACCCTCAGAACCTGAAAAAGGGTCATCGTGACCTAACGGGATTGCTGCTTCTAAGGCCATCCCGATTGGGATCATGCTCATATTTTGAACTCCACCTGCTACGACAAGATCCTGAACTCCCGCCCAGACACCCATCGCAGCGAAACTAACTGCTTGTTGACCGGATCCGCATTGACGATCAATTGTCGTACCCGGAACAGTCTCGGGTAAGCCTGCTGCAAGCCAAGCTGTTCTAGCTATATCTCCTGCTTGAGGGCCTAAAGTATCGACACATCCAAATACGACATCTTCTACCAAATTAGGGTCAACTGCATTTCGTTCTAAAACGGAACTTATGACGTGAGCTCCCATATCAGCAGGATGGACTTCTGCAAGACCTCCGCCTTTTCGTCCAGTTGGGGTTCTAACTGCATCAACTATGTACGCGTCATTCATAGTTTCTCCTAATCTTCAAACTTCAGAATATCTTCCATAAGGCATCAATCAGTCCTCGCGCGGCTCTCTTGGCAGACCTAACACCCTTTCACCAATAATATTTCTTTGCACTTGGTTAGAACCTGCATAGATAGTGTGTGCACGACTGTAAAGAAAAGTTCGTTGTAAAGAGTCCAGTAAATAACCGTGATTCAAGGAATCATCTAAAGGTGGGGTTGCTTCTACACCTATCATCCCTGAACTTCCGCGAATTTTTATTCCCAATTCCCCTAAACGGCGATGCCAAGAGGCCCAATAAAGTTTCCCTATAGACATTTCCGGTCCTGGCACGCCTCCTCTACTTAAAGATGAGAGCATCCTCATTTGGTTGTAGCGCATAATCTGCAATTCGGAAAAACTTTTCGCTAACTCTTGTCTGACCACAGGATCAGCTACTGAACCGGTTTGTTCGGCTATTTGAATCAATTCATCTAGTTCTTGACTAAAGGCTGTTTGCTGCCCAAGAGTTGATGCTCCTCTTTCGAAAGCAAGCGTTCCCATAGCTACTGACCATCCACTCCCCGGCTCTCCAACTGCCAAGTGGCCTTCCGTTCGCGCATCATTAAAAAAAACTTCATTAAATTCAGAACCGCCCGTAATCTGAACTATTGGACGAATTTCTATCTCATTTTGCTCCATGGGTACTAGCAGATATGAAAGTCCCTGATGCCGTGTTGCCTCCGCTTCTGTTCTACACAACACGAAAATCCAGTCAGAATACTGAGCAAGTGAAGTCCAAATTTTTTGACCATTAATAATCCACTGATCTCCCTCTTTAGTCGCTCGAGTTGAAATGTTTGCTAAATCTGAGCCTGCATCTGGTTCTGAGTAACCCTGACACCAAAATTCGTTGCCTTTTAATATCTCTGGGATAAAACGAGTCTGCTGTTCAGGTGTTCCGTAGGCTACGAGAGTTGGAGCCAGCAGAGTTACACCAATATTTGGTATACGACCTGGAGCTCTAGCCTCAACGTAGGTCTGGTGAAAGATCACCTGTTCGAACAATGAGCAATTACGACCACCTAGTTCTTCTGGAAAGTCGAGCCCAAGCCATCCACCTTCAGCTAGCTCTTTTTCCCATTCCAACAGAATTTCTATAGGTATATCTTCACGTCCCGTCCCACCGCGATTACGGAGTTCAGAAAACTCTCCAACTAGATGTTCTTCAAGCCAAGTTCTTACCTCTTCGGCAAAACTTTCCTCTTGGTTACTCTTAGAAAACTCCACCATAAAACGGTAGCGTCTCAAAAGTCTTAAAAGTTTTTATTAACAGTAGAAGTCAAAAGTTTGCATAAAACTTCACAAATCCCATTGAGTCTCATAGCTACTTTTTCATATTCATCTAAAGGTTTGTCGAATGGATCAGAGATCTCGTCTCCTGATCGTCCAGAAGTCATATGCCCACCACGTGCTGAATGCAATTCCTCTACCCATGATTTAAACGAAGGCAACTCCTCCATTTTCGATATCAATGATCCCAATCTCACTATTTCTCCAGCTAAAAAAGTTCGATTACGTGCTTGTTGTTGGATTTTTGAAATTGACAATTCATGAGGTCTGGTCATGGCAACGATCAATTCTGCTTTTTCAACTGTTTGCTTATTTAATAAGTGGGTCGTGTGATTTGAGAGATCAATATCGAAATTTTCCATCACTTTTATAGCTTCCTTTGTGGCACCTGAATTACTTTTCACATTTGTTCCAGCAGAGAAAACTTCTATTTCTGAAGTCGTGTTTATTAATTTGTCCTTTAAAAAAGCTTCTGCCATAGGTGAACGGCATGTATTTCCTGTACATACGAAAAGAATCACATATAGACCGTAGCCAATTTCTTTGTATCTCTGAAATCGCAATAGCAGCAAAAAACACCTAGCGTCTTTGTTAGGGATTCGAAAGGGAGAAAATATGGCTGGTCCTATGGACGGAGTGAAAGTCGTAGAACTTGGTATTTGGGTAGCTGGACCAGCAGCTGCGGGAATACTCGCAGAATGGGGTGCTGACGTAACCAAGATTGAGCCTACGAAAGGTGATCCTTCCAGAATTTTTCAATTCATGCTTGGTGGTGACATGCCGACTAATCCTGTTTTTGAAATGGATAACCGTTCAAAGCGTGGAATGGCAGTCGACCTTTCTCAAGATAAAGGTAGGGAGATACTTTTTGACTTGCTCAAAAATGCAGATGTTTTCATCACCAATCTTAGACCAGGAGGTCTCCAAAGACTGGGTATCGATTTTGAATCAATAGAAGAACGCTTTCCAAGACTGATCTACTGCCATATCACTGCCTATGGAAGGGAAGGTGAAAGCGCTGATCTTCCTTCATTTGATGTAGGCGCCTTTTGGGCCCGTTCTGGCATTGCAAGCCTCTTAACCACAGAAGATTCTGATCCCCCATTTCAGCGTGGTGGGATGGGTGATCATTCGGTAGCTATGTCTGCCGCTGCGGCTATATCAGCTGCTCTTTTTGAAAGGGAGAAATCTTCTAAAGGTCAGCTTGTCGAAACATCTCTCATCCGGCAAGGCGCTTATACCATCAGCTTTGACTTGAATGCCCTGCTGATGTGGGGCCGAACAATTGCTCTTGGGTCTCGCGAAGGTATGGGTAATCCAGCTATGAACAACTACAAAGCTTCCTGTGGAAGGCGATTTTGGCTCGTGGGAATTGAACCTTTTCGCCATTGGCCGCCATTAGCAAGAGCAGTAGGCCATCCAGAGTGGATTGAAGATGAAAGGTTTTCAGATCCTGCAGCACGTGCTAAAAACGCTAAAGAGTTGATTGGCGAACTGGATGAGATATTTGCCACACGTACTCTGAATGAATGGAGTGAAATTTTTAGCTCTGAACCAGATCTTTTTTGGGCACCTGTGAATACACCAGATGACCTTTTAGCCGATCAAACTTTCAGTGATTCTGGAGCATTGCTAGATGTGCCCGACGGCTCTACGGGAACGCTTATGATCTCAACTCCTGTGGATTTTCATAGAACTTCTGCGACCCCAAGATCTTTGGCTCCCAAACTAGGAGAACATACCGCAGAAATACTCAAAGAAATCGGCCTAAGTGAAGAGGAAATAGAAACTATGCACAATTCAGGAGTTGTTATAGACGGGTCAAAATCTGAAAACTAATAGCTTAGAGAGCGTCAGCAAGTCTCTTGCAAGCTAAATCCATTACTTCTCTTGCTGCTGGCACCATCTCAAAAAAAACTAAAAAGGCGTGAGGGAGTGATGGAATACACTCATAATAGGTTTCAACACCTGCTTCCTTTAGAACTTTTGCATATGCTTCACCCTCATCACGAAGAATATCTAATTCACCTGTAATGATTTGTGCGGAGGGTAATCCTGAAAAATCTTTTGAATGTATTGGAGCGGCATAGGATTCTCCAATAAATTTCTCAGCACCTACATAATGTCTATAGAACCATCGCATCATGACTCCAGGTAAAATTGGCCCTTCTATATTCTCTTGGTGTGATGGCCATCGATCGGGATCGATATCAAAACAACCGTAAAAAAGCATCTGATGCTTTATTTCTGGCCCATTTCGATCTCTGCTCATTTGACAAACAACAGTGGCAAGATTTGCTCCAGCACTATCACCTGCCACTGCGATGCGTTCAGAGTCAATTCCTAAGCCTTCTGAGTTCTTGGCGATTTGGCAAAGAGCTGAATAACAATCCTCTGGAGGTGTAGGGAAAGGGTGTTCAGGAGCTTTTCGGTAATCGACCGCTATAAGCACTGCACCAGATCTATTTGCTAAGCCCCGGCACTGACCGTCATAGCTGTTTAAATTACCGACAACCCAACCACCTCCATGGAAAAAAACAATCGCAGGTGATCTACCATCTACCCCTTTAGGTCTATAAATCCGAATAGCCATTTCTCCGCCATCCACATTTGCCAAATTCAAGTTCTCTATTACATCGACTTCCTCTCCGCCACCTTCTGAGTAATCGCCATTAATTTCCCTGAATTCTTCTGGCGTTAAGGTGTCAAAATCCATTTCTGGCGCATCTGCTGCTACAGCTTCGAGTATTGCACTAAGTGTTTCATCAAGTGGCATTATCATCCTCTCTATTATTTTCTGCTGCGGTTCTATCTTCTTCATACTGGTACTGCGGTTCGTTTACACGTGGTTGTCGACTGTCTCCCTCTACGGAATTAACCCCATTATTTAAACCACTTGTTGCTTTATCTTTCCAAGAAGGGTCATCAGACCAAACAACATCGAGATCAACTATGGAACCGGGAGAATCTATATTTCCCGCAGCCTTGAAAGCCTTACGTAATAAATCTCTTTGAAACTCTGGTTCATGTGGGCGCCCTGATGTGTAGCCCAAAGGCATGTCTACAAACGCTGCGCGAGGCGGATTCACTGATTCAGTTATGCTTCTTGCAGCTGTTAAGCAAATTGTCGGAAATCCTGCTTCTTCTAAAACTCGTGCTACCAAACCCACGGTTTGGTGACAAACAGGTCAAACCGGAACCAGCAACACCAGATCAACAGGCGCACCTGGCATGTTCGCAATTGATTCAAGAATCAAAGGTGCTAATTCCTCTTCGGCGCGTCTAGAGGAATAAATTCCTCCCATGCAAGCAACAGAATTAGTTGCCAGACTCCCGATTGTTTTTTCGGCTACCAGTTCGTGAAGTCTGTCAGTAGGGAAAACTATATTTGGATCTTCCCTCGCCGGCTCTAGATCATAAGCAAAATGGGTTACTCGAACATCACTTGCAGGCTCACTAGAAGGAATGATACGAACACCGGTGTCGTCTTCCCAGTGAAAAGCAACCTGTCCTTTCGTATAAGCACCCCCGGATGCAAGCAACGCTACATTTGATTCTGAAATTGGCTTTTTAATGGGAGTCCATGGAGGTATCTCTTTTTTCTCCGCCCATCTGTAATCGTCATATCCAAGACGCGCATATTGTTCTCTAGTCCGCTGTATGTAATCGACTGGATCAGTTAAAGACATTAATATTCTCCCATTTATCTAACAATAGCTTAATTAAAGTCAAAATTTTCTATGAGTTGTTACTCTTAGAGTAATTACTCATATAATTTAATTAGTGATTGCATGACCTCAAATAACTCTTACAGCGTTGAAGATTTAGCTCTGAAAGCTGAAATCAGTGTCGACACAATTCGCTATTACCAAGGGTTAGGTTTGATACCACCACCTCAAAAAAATGGTAGAAGAGCCATTTACAGCAAAGAGCATATTTCCCGTCTAGAAGAAATAAGAAAATTAGCATTTGAGGGATTCTCTTTACGTCAAATTTCATTGCTGAAAGAACAGGCCTCATATGAGAACACTTCAGATGACTTAAAGAATCTGATAGCAGAAGATGCGAAAACTAGAAGCTTAAGCCGATCTGAAGTAGCCGAAAAAGCATCAGTACCTGAAAGTCTTGTAGCTCTCTTATGCGATAACGGACTTTTGCAACCACTTTTTGATGATGAAGAACCACGGTTTGATGAAAGTTCTGTGAGTATGGTCGAAGCGGGAATAGCAATAGCTAATGCTGGAGTCCCTTTAGAGGAACTCGTATCTCTGGCCCAGTACCACTCCTCAAATGTAAACGAAGTAGTAGATAGGGCTATCGACCTTTTTGAAGAACACATCAAAGAAGGTACTGGGGTCTCATCCGAGAAAGAGCTAGCTGTAATTATGAAAGATCTGCTTCCCCCGGTAATTCGTCTAGTGGCTCAACACTTTCATAAAAGTTTGCTCACCCGCTCGTTGGAAAGGATAGATGGTCGTAATAAAACAATTTTGTCTAATGCGTTGATTGCTTCTGATCCTGAAAATCTAGAGGTGACCTGCGAATGGCGTTAACTGACCAAAATGAATCAACAGCTCGTTTATCCGTTAAGACCGTTCGCATACCTTCTGGAATCGCCAATGACCCGCTCTCTTGGTTTCCCGACAAACCGTCAAAAGACATTTGCTGGTTTTGGGAAATCCCTGAAGAGAAAACTTCATGGCTAGGAATAGGAGAAGCTGAATCAATCACTCTTAAAGGTTCCACGAGATTCAGTGTGGCTAACAAGCACTTTCAGAAAATACTAGACCTAATTGACTGGGAAGCACCTGACGATGCCCCACCACCACGTTTTGCCGTCGGGTTCTCATTTGATGAAAATAGTGAAAATAGTGACTGGGAATTCTTAGGTAACAGTCAATTAATCTTCCCAAGGATTCAAATACTGCGCAACGGTGAAGATACTTGGCTTACGACAACTAATGCATCTCTAGAAGAAGCACCCCTTTCACCTACTCCAAGTCCATCTCAACCAACTGATACAGATCCCAAAAAGGAAGTGTCTGAAAAAGATCGCGATCATTACAAGAACCTAGTACTTACCGCTCTTAAAGAAATAGAAAATGGTGACCTTGAAAAAGCTGTGCCATGTAGGTCTATTTTTGTAGAGAGAAAACCTATTATACAAAACCTATTATCCTCACTAAGAAACTCGTATCCTGCTTGTGCAACTTTCTGCGTTTATAAAGATGGCAATGCTTTTGTTGGGTCTACACCCGAACGACTAGCCTCTACTACGAAAAATGGAAAACTCTACACTGCTGCCCTTGCGGGCTCTGCCCCGAGAGCATCGGATCAGGCGCTAGATAGCGCTTTAAGTCAAGGACTGCTAACAAGCCCCAAAGAAAAAAAAGAACACGCCTTAGTAGTTGAAGAGATACTAAGAAGACTTGTATCTCTAGGATTACAACCCGAGGAGACACAAGAACCAACAATCTTAAAATTGAACGGTATTCAACATCTTTATACCCCGATTCACTCACAACTAAATTCAGAAGTCCCTCTCCTGGAGGCTGTCGATGCGCTACACCCAACACCAGCAGTCAGTGGACATCCCCTCAAAAGAGCGAACGAACTGAGATTGAAATACGAAAGTTTTGATAGAGGCTGGTTTGCAGGACCAATTGGCTGGTTAGACATCTCGGGAGCAGGCGAATTTCGCGTGGCATTGAGATCTGGTTTGATAAATAAAGAAGGAACTACCCTTTTCGCCGGAGCCGGCGTTGTAAATGGGTCAGACCCTGAACGTGAACTTATTGAAACTGACATGAAACTCAAAGCAATGCTTGATCACATAGTTCCTCTAAACGACAGTGAAAATGATCAGTGACCATGTCTGAAACTTCTTACAACTGGTGCAGATCTCTCTTTTACCAATTCGCTTCTAATGGAGTGCAACATGTAGCCATATCACCTGGTTCCAGGTCTACTCCACTATCAATCGCTGCTGACTTAACTGAGGGACTGGAAACTTCCATACATCTAGATGAGAGAGCAGGAAGCTACTTTGCTCTTGGTTTAGCTAAGGCGACTTCCAAACCCGTTATTCTCATATGCACATCTGGAACCGCAGCGGTCAACTATCACCCCGCCGTAGTGGAAGCTTTCTATTCCGGAACTCCTTTAATAATTATCTCAGCAGATCGACCACCAGAACTTCAGAATCGAGGAGCCCCTCAAACAATTAACCAAATCGAACTTTACGGCAAACATGTAAGGGGGTTTTTTCAAGCTCCCGTTCCGGGCGAATCAATCCAGAAAAACGCACTTAACTTGGCTACTGATGCCTTTTCGCAAAGCTTAAAGCCCTTTCCAGGACCGGTTCATATCAACTGTCCTTTGCGTGAACCTCTGGAGCCTTCTAATGTTCTTTTCTCAAATTTTGAAGCCTCAGATTATTTAGAAATGACTCGAGAAGTTGATGTTTCAGAATTGGAAAAGTTTTTAGAATACGAAAAAGGATTAATTGTTGTTGGTCCTATAGAAACTGATTCAACAACATGCAACAAGATATCCGAGTTGGGAAGTGTAACGGGATGGCCAGTAGTTGCAGATCCAGCTTCAAGCTTGCGTAATGGCCCACACACCAAAGACTGTGTAATTATTTCTTCCGGCGAGCACATCTTTAGGAGCACTTGGGTAAAAGAACACAAGCCAGATGTGATTATCCAGATGGGGAGAATGCCGACAAGCAAAGGATACAAATTGTTCTTAAACGAAGTCGGCGCAAAAAACATAATTTGCACTGATGAACTCGGATTCTTTCCAGATTCAGAAAGTGTCGCCACTAAAAAAGTTGCAGTCTCCCCTAGTGCTTTAGCGACAGGCCTAACCCAACTTGCTGGGAAAAAGAAACAAACAGACTGGACTCAATCATGGAGTCATGCTGAAAGAATATCTTCACTAACTATCCGAGAACTCGTAAGTAATTCAGTATTCGATGAAGCAGCAACAGCCCTATATCTAGAAGAAGCACTACCCGAGGAAAGCTGCATTTTTGTTTCCAACTCCATGCCGATTCGTGATTTAGATGCCTTTCTACCATCTTCATTAAAGCGGCTAAAAGTTTTCGCTAACCGAGGCGCCAACGGAATCGATGGAGTTATCTCAACTGCTACTGGAATTTCAAAAGGGTCACCTAAAGTGCCTACAGTTTTATTTACTGGAGACCTTGCTTTTCTTCACGATCTATCAGGTTTTACTGCCCTAAAAAGACTCGGATCGGATTTAACTATTGTCATCGTCGATAACAATGGCGGCGGTATTTTTTCTTTTCTTCCAATAGCAGAAACTGAAGATGTCAATTTCCAGAAACTATTTCACACCCCTCATGACCTTGATATAAAGGCCATTGCTGGAATCATTGGTGCCAACTTTTTCGCACCCACTACTCGTCAAGACTTTTTAGATGCCCTTAAGCAATCCATCAACATAAGTGGAGTCAATGTGATACATGTAATCGTCGATGCTCAAACAAATGTTGCGACTCACAAAACAACCTCCAACAAAGTAAGTGAAGCGTTGCAATGAACAAGGCTCCATCCCTGTCTAGCGAAATTAAAGGAGACGGAGATCCGCTACTGATACTCCACGGATTTACAGGAGACCGCTCAACGATGTCATCAATTTCTGAACCTCTTAGTAAAAACTACTCTGTTATATCTGTAGATCTCCCCGGTCATGGAAACACAGTAAAGGATCTAGAGCCATACTTATTTAATTTCGAAGACACTCTCAAAGCCCTAATAGAAGTAATGGAGTTCTATGACCTGGAGGAATTTAACGTACTGGGCTATTCAATGGGGGGACGCCTATCTCTAGGGCTAGCAACCAAATACCCAAACAAGATAAAGAACACGATTCTGATAGGAGCTACGGCTGGTATAGCTGATGAAAACCAAAGAATTGCCAGACGCAGATCTGATGATCGTTTAGCAGAAGAAATCCTGGAAAAAGGTGTCGAGTGGTTTGTTGAATATTGGATGGAACAGCCCATCTTCGAATCTCAAATTAGAATAGATCCCGAAACCTTCGATGCTTCCAAAAAACAAAGGCTGCAAAATAATGCCCAAGGTCTAGCGAACAGCCTGAGGGGTTCTGGGACCGGAAGTCAACCTTCCTTTTGGAGGAAACTAAACGAAATAAATTCACCGACTCTCATAATAGTCGGTGAAGAAGACCCTAAATTTAGATCACTTGCAGTTCGTTTAAATAGTGGAATTAGCAAATCAGAAATCGTAGTAGTACCAGAATCTGGACATGCTTGCCATCTAGAAAATCCTGATTTCACACTCGAAATAATAAAGACATTTCTAGAAGAGGTTCTTCCAAGGTGAACATAATTGAAGTAAATATCGAAGAGCATACTCTTCGATACAAAAAACCGATCTCAACTTCTCATGGCAGTATTACTGAGCGTTCGGTAATTCTTCTCGGCCTAAAAGACAAAAAAGGGACTTGGGGGTATGGAGAATCTTCACCACTTAAGGGATTTTCAAACGAAAATATTAGTGACGTTGAAAAGATTCTTGCTGAATGGGGTAAAACCAAAAACGAGCAGTTACTTACAGGTTCCCTCACTGCGAAAGCTGCTGTTGATTGCGCTTTTTTAGATTTAAAAGCCAAAAATACCGGCCTACCGCTTCATAAATTTATGAATTCTAAAAGTCTGAAAGAATTCCCTGTTTCGCAACTAATACTGGGTGAAAATCCCGAAGAACTTGCATCTAGTGCGTTAAAAGCCACCGAAGCCGGTTATAAAACTTTGAAAATAAAAGTAGGAACTTCAAGCGAAGAAATTGACTACGAAAGATTGAAAGCAGTCAGAGAAATGGTAGGGCAAGAAATCGCAATACGAATTGACGCGAACGGCGGATGGGATACAAATCAGGCAATTAACATCCTGGGCAGACTCATTCCCTTTGCAATCGAATTTGTTGAAGAACCAACAAGAGGACTTGACAACTTGGCAACCGTACAGAAAAACGTCACTCAAAAAATAGCAATCGATGAATCATTCCAAGATGTTGAAAACATTGACCAAATCAAAGACGACCAAATTGCGGACATCCTTATAATCAAACCTTCTGCAATTGGTGGTATCAAATTCGCTTCACAATTGATTGATCGGGCGAAAAGTCTAGAATTAGAAGTGGTTGTTACTTCTCTCCTAGATGGAGCTATCGGAGTGGCGGCAGCGGCACATTTAACTTCTGCTCATAATTTGTTAAACCCAGCACCCGGGTTAGGCACTTCTGCTTTACTCTCAAACGATCTAGCGGAATCTATTCCCATTAAAAATGGGAACATGGTTTTAGACGAGTCTTCTGGCTTGGGGATTAAAATCTGACTATTGCATGCTCTTTCTAACTGCGTCACGCATCTTCATTCTTGGAGTTCGTTCTCCATATGTTGCTTCCGATTCTCTTGCTGCAGCCGCAAAAATTCCTTTAGACATCAATGAACGCTCTGTGGAACGCCTCTGCCAATAGATCCGTGCTCTTGCTCTCTGAGCCCCTTCATGAGATGGCTCAGATTGAACAGCAATCTCCACCAGATGACAAGCGAGACGAAGTTCCCCTTTTTCAGCAAGTTCGTCAGCACGATCGATAAGTACTTCGATAGAACCTAAAAGTGAAACCATTTCCTTAGCTAAAAGTGAGTCAGGGGCAGGCTTTAATCTTGAAGGATCACCATCCCACCATCCCCCGTAAAGACGGTAAATATTCCTAACTACAAACTCTGGCTCATCATAAAGAGGTGCCAACCATGGTTTGTCAGATAAATGTGCAGGCACAGAAACTTCGTGAATTATTTGATCCAGTCTTGCTCCTGAATTCATCAGCTCGACTGTGGAATCTATTAAATATTCCAAAGCTTCTGCCATATCGCCCAATACAGACTCAACTCGCTTGCGTCCAACAATTGGAAGTCCATGGGCTGGATAAACTCTTTCAGCGCCCCTTTCGATCATCTCCCTCAACGTCTGAGCCCATTCCGGAGCGTAGCGTTGCACCTTTTGGGGGTTGCCTGCGTTTGGAAAAGTCCAAATAACGAAATCACCTGCATAAACAGTCTTTTTTTCGCTATCCCAAACCCAAGTGTGATCGTCGGTCTCACCGCGCCCATGATTTAATTCGAGGCTTTTATCACCCACTTCAAGCAAATATTTTTCCTTATAAGTAATCTCTGGATCTGCGACGCTGTCTGGAAGAAACTTGGAGCCAAATCCTCCAATGCCGATTCTCGTTGTGCCTACATCAGCTTTTGGTGTTATTCCCCCAAACTGTCTCTTGTTTATATAAGTGTTCCAATCGCTTGTGAGACGGTAGCGGTCAAAACGATCCAGAACAGCTTCATGCGCAATAACCACAGGTTTCTTTTCTGAGCGTGCTTCAGCATCTTCCATGAAAGCTCCACTTCCACCGACATGGTCAAGATGCCCATGCGTATATACGAGAGAATGAATCGGGTCCTTTGACCAATCTCTTAGCGCTTCGACAACATTTTCACCCGAACCTGTTCCACTAGCATCGACACAAACAAGACCTTCTAGGGTTTTGATAGCCCAACAATGCGAAAAGGACTCGACTACTGCAACTTCATCTTCAACTTCAACCAGTTCGTCCAACACTCTGTTATGAGGGGGCTCGGGGTTTCCCGTGTCAATAATTCGATTGGATAGTTCCACTGGGTCAACTGTTTCGGACACTTTTCCCCCTCTTTCTAATTAACGTTAGACAAATTGATATCTCTCTACCCTATGAATTCACAAATCAGTGAACAAGAACGTTCGAGATCCTCAAAAAAGAAAAAATGTCCACCTTCAATCCAGTTAACTTCAGTGTTGATTTCCTCGGCTTGCTGTTCAAACCAGACCTTCCCCAAATCTGTTTGAGTACCCGCCAGAATATGGGTTTCAGCTTTAACTTCACTCAAGCGTTCGAATGTGCTAAGAGGGCCGTATCTTTCTCGCGAACCGAAAATTGTTGCCTCTGTCTCAGGATTGCATGCTAATTCAACTTGTCCGTCATCTCTGTCTACAAATCCCCACTGAATGTAAGCCCTTAGAACTGAAGGTTCTAAAGCATCCAAAGGCTTTCTGGAACCGTAGGAGTTTTGAATTTCTTCACGATCCGACCAAATAGATCTCCGCCTACGAGCGCCAACAGCCAAAGGGTGTTCCTTTTCCTCTAAAAACTCAGCTCGTTCCTTCCTGGAATCAAAATCCATTGCAATAGCTTCACACAACATTAGAGCTTTTACTTTTTCAGGTGCCATAGCCGCAATCTCAATTGCTATTGCACCGCCGAGAGAGACACCTAGGATTGAGAAAGCATCTATTCGCAATAAATCCATGACCTTTAATACGTCTGATGCCATCAAATCATTTCCCAGAGCAGCTTCATCTAAAACCTCTTCACTTGCCCCATGTCCTCGCAGATCAACGCCAACAACTCGATAATTTTCACTAAGCAAACTAGCTATAGGGTCAAACATTCCTGCACAAAAGCCGTTTGGATGCAGAACGAGCAAGTTGTCATAAACTTCACCAGTTGCTTGCCAATCTAAATATGCTATTTCAAGCCCGTCTGAAATAATTTTTCCTTCCGAAGGAATATTCTCTATGTTTTTACCACTCGACAATCTTCACCTCGCAATGAATTTGATTTCCAATTGGGATATTTGAGCGTACAAAGATAAAAAGTATCAGTGACTGAGAGGAAAAATTGAAATTTAATAAACGTTTATTTTTCTTTATATTTTCTGTAATTTTCATATTTTTGATCTCTAGTTGCAGCAGCAAAGAAACAAAAGAAAACAGAGTGATCTACTCTCAACCTCGTGTATTGGCGGAATACCCTCACGACTCTAATGCTTTTACACAAGGTCTCGAATTTTTTGGTGAACGTTTATTCGAAAGCACCGGACTCTACGGGAACTCGAGCATAAGAGAAGTAGACCTCCAATCTGGTTCAACTATTGATTTGGTGATGTTAGACACAGATATGTTTGGAGAAGGTCTAACTTTTTTAGATGAGAATCGTATTCTTCAATTGACATGGAAGTCTGAAGAAGCGCTTATATGGGAATTAGACCCACTAAGAATTAAGGACAGTTGGAAATATGAAGGACAAGGATGGGGGGTTTGCCTCTTGGACGATGGGCGCCTTGCAATGTCTAACGGGTCAAGCTCTTTATCTTTCAGAGATCCGAAAACCTTCGAAGTAATTAATTCAATTGAAGTCACTTTAGATGGTGTCAAAGTTGAAAAATTAAATGAACTTGAATGTGATGACCAAACGATTTGGTCAAATATTTGGCAAACAGATCGGATAATTGGAATTAATCCTTCCACTGGTCATGTAACACACGTTTTAGATGCCTCTAACCTCCCTTTAAATAAGGAAAGCCTGCCGTCGGATGCCGTTTTGAACGGTATAGCTCAAATACCTGGTAGCGAAAATTTTCTTATCACGGGCAAACTTTGGCCTAAAATTTTTGAGGTTAGCTTCACCAAAAACTGAAATTAAAGAAAGTTTTTCTCTATTTCCTCTTCTGTCCAAAAACCTGGGAGTGGTCGATCAGGTGAAGTTTCTGCATAGAAGCTGAGTCTTTCCTGCGCACTTGGGTTAAACATCTCTATCACATCAAAAATCCCTGAACCACATACTGCCCTCAAAGCCCGATCGCCTTCACTTTTTAATTTCGGAAGTTGCGGCGTGAGTACAATAAGTTTGTGTATTGCATTTTCATCACCGGCGCTTGATAGAACGTGTGCACGGCCTATTGTTTTCCACAAGGTTTCTGGCCTCCGCATTCCTGCTCGCGTACTGGTGAATGAACCTGAAACTTCCACGTACCACAATCGACCATCTTTTATATCAGTAACAGAGAATGGGAATTGAATACCTAGATCTCGTCTATTCACCTTAGTTTTGACTATTTCAAAACCTGCATCCGTTAAATGCTCTTCAGCTATATCAGAAGCCTTCTTCCCACTTTCTGTGGCCCTAATGAGACTTTCATCTCTAGCAGCTATTTCTTCAAATAAGTTACTTTGTTGGACTGAGGAACCAATTAAATCTCTTCTTTTCCAGTAATTTTGACTTTCCTCTAAACGCTGTCCTTCTACTGCAAGTCTTTCACGCGCTATTTCGATGTATCCGCCGTCTATGTCGTAACCGACTCCTCTTCTTCCTGCCCGCAAAGCTGCAACCAGCGTTGACCCTGAACCAAGAAATGGGTCAAGTATAAGATCATCTTTAAAAGAGTAAAGATCTATCAGTCTTCTAGGGAGTTCAACGGGAAACGGAGCAGGATGACCCACCCTTGTAGCTTGTTCAGCGTCTATTCGCCAAAGATCTAAAGTTGCCTCCATAAATTCATCTGTTGTCACAGTGTTTTCATGAGGAAGATCTTCTTTTAAACGTCTTTTAACATTTCGTGCGCGGTCGAATCTACCTTTGCTTGCTATGACAACTCTCTCAGTCACATCGCGCAGCACAGGATTTGATGCACTTCTAAATGACCCCCATGCAACTGAGCCTGTAGCTCCTTCAGCTTTTTGCCAAACGACTTCTCCTCTAAGTAACAACCCAAGCTCATCTTGTAAAATTCGAATAATGTCGCTGGAAAGACTCCTGTAGGGTCGTCTTCCGAGATTAGCTACATTTACAGCAATCCTTCCGCCTGGTTCCAGTACTCGCACACATTCGGAAAAAACATCATGCAGCATTTCTAAATATTCAAGATAGGACTCTGGTATACCTGTTGCATTTTCGCCAGTGACCGCAATTTCATACTCTTTGCCAACAAAATAAGGTGGTGAAGTCACTACCAATGCAACTGAAGAATCAGGGATCTGGTGCATATTACGAGAGTCACCGTGTAGACAGCCATCCCCGAGTCCTGTTGCTTCATTTACTGTCTCATCTGTTGAAATAAAAGGGGCAACGAAACGACTATAGAAAGTTGTTGAATCATGGTTTTCGCGTCGTCCAGACCCAAAGGCAGATGTAGCAGTTGCTTTTCCGTAGCTAGCCACTGGACCCCCTAAAAATTTCTTTGCCGCAAATAATGACTATTCCGCTTAAGTCATTAGGGCATTCCATCGTAGAGGAGTAAAAGCAATAGGACACTAGGTTTTACGATTAATGAAAATTTCCCAAAAAAATGCTGGTTTTATTCCCAAAAAAATGCTGGTTTTAAAGCCCGAACTCTATTTTATTTGTACAGATCTGGGTAAATGATTGTGAAATTGTCCGCAAGTTCATCTCTAGCTAATGGCCCTGTGGTGGCCCAATCATAGATAGATCCACCTATGGCTTTTGTAGAAGCTACGGAAAAAACAAAGCCTTCCAGGTCATCGATGGTAGCTAAGGGCTCCCCCGGGTCAGGCAGAGCATTGCCATCAGCTATACCAACCCCTCCTATGGCATGGACTAAAGCCTCTTGATCATTAAGGTTGTTTCGCAACAGTTTTATATTCTCACTGTTGTAATAATTCGAATCTGCATGTTCCTGTGTTCTAAACGACCAATAATTCATAGGCAACCAAACGTCATAAATTTTTTTCAGCTCTCTCCAAGGAAACTCCGGCCAAAAATTCGGATTTATTACGTCAGTTACTACAGGCGGCATCACTATCGCACCTAACACCCTGTCTTTTAAATTTTCCCTGAGACTTTTAGAAAGTTCAATCAATCTCGCACTTCTTTCCTCATGTTTAAGGTCATCATCATTCCATTCGATATCTACTGCCAATCCATCGAACCTGTGACCAAGCACTTCAAAATCTGCCAGAGCCAATAATCTCTCCAAATCCTCGCCGTTTACGTTCCATTTCGGCAAATACCAAGCAACAACATCTAAACCATTTGCATGCGCATTTAAAAGAAAATTGGCAAGATGCCAAGGATCAGATACCAATTCATTTGAGCGATCTTCGCTTCTGGAGGCTTGAAGAAATAATGTTCTAACTTTATTTTCCGACATTTCAATTACATCTGCTGGAAATACTGTGGCGACACCACGAAGATAATTAGGGTCAGCATCAAAAGCGTCGACCCATGCACCCAGACCTCTGTATGAACTAATGGAGTTTTTCGCAACAACATTCGTCTTCAGAACAGGTTCTATGACCTCAATAGGTTCAGAAGAGACACTCAAGGTAATCGATTCTTCATCAGACATAATTGAGAAAACAACTACAGTTGCAACAATCAAGAAAACTAGTGAAAAAACAATCGGTAATCGAAAGTCTTTCATTCAAAAAACCGCGACACCGTCAACATATTAATAAAATAGCCACTTTGACTCGATATATCAGGTCACACATAGATTTTCACTACTTGTCATATCTAAAACACCACGCTCAAGTAACGTCAACTACATGAACGATGAAAATCCACATGGTCCTTCTGAAGAGAAACCCTCTTCTAAAAAGTTAGGCAGAAGAGGGTTCATTATCACTATGGGTTTTGGCGTGGCCGCTTCGGCATTGCTGCGAAAACTTCCTGGCAAAACTGATACGAAAATTTCTCAAACTGTAGCTGAAAAAGTTTCATTCCCTGCAACTTCCACATCTACCAGTCTTCCCATTTCCTCGACCTCCTTAAATAATTCAGAACTCCCAAATGAAATTCAAACTGTCTTTGAAACAGTTATTTCTGGAGGCCGAGTAATAGATCCGGATAGCGGCTATGACGCAGTCGCCAATATTGGCATAGAGGGAAAAACAATAAAATTTATAGGCAGTGACCCTTTAAATGGGAAAACAAAAATTGACGCAACTGGTCTAGTCGTCTCTCCAGGATTCATCGACGTGCTCTCATACCCAACTAACGGATACGGAGAGTGGTACAAAATCGCAGACGGAGTCACTTCAAACCTATGCATGCATGGAATAGATAACCCTATGCAAAAATTTCTCGAAAGTACCGAGAACCACAATCCTCCTGTCAACTATGGAGGAGCCGTGGACCATTATGAACACCGAAAAATTCTGGGAGTCGGTATACAAAAAACCTCTCTAGAAGAAAGATCGCTTCTTCTTGAGCTAGCTGAAAAAGATCTACAGGCAGGAGCAATAGGAATTCACCAGCAACCTGAGTACACGGTAGATCTGAAAAAATCAGAGATTATCGACCATGGACGTCTAGCAGCAAAATATCAAATTCCTTTATGCCTTCATCTCAGACATTCTTATGACAAGGATTTCGGTTCTCAGGAAAATGCTATAGATGAAGCTCTGGAAGTTGCTCGAGAAACAGGATGCTCTGTTCACATAGAACACCTGAACTCAACTGGTGGCACTGGGAGAATGCGTGAAGCTATCAGCCAGATACAGAGTGCCAGAGATGAAGGGCTCGCAATTACCGCCTGTGTTTACCCTTATACATTTTGGGCTACCTATGCAGGTAGTGCACGTTTTGACAATTTTCAAAACAAATTCGGTATTTCCTTCGAGGATCTTCAAGAAGTTGGGAAACCTGACCGGATGACGGAAGAAACTTTTTCCATCGCGCGAAAAGACAACAAGTTGGTCGCAGCTTTTGCTATGTCTGAAGAGGATATAACTGACGCACTATCTGCACCGTGGGTTTTAATCGGTTCGGACTCGATTCTTGAAAGACCCCACAACAACCATCCGCGTTCCGCTGGTTGTTTCAGTCGCTTCTTAGGAACATACGTGCGGGAACGAAAAGTTCTCACGCTGCCGGATGCTCTGGGCAGAATTACAATTCTGCCTTCCCGTCTGCTTGAAAAATCTTGTTCATCTATGAAAAATCGAGGGCGAATACAACCCGGTTCAATTGCAGATATAACTATGTTTGACCCTCAAAAGATTTCTGATCGTGCAGATGTGTCCAATCCCGCTCAAGAGTCTGTTGGAATTGTCCATGTAATGGTTAATGGGCAACTGGCTAGAAACAATAGTAAAAATAACAATGTTAAATCTGGTGTTCCCATACTCAGAGACACATTATGAATGGAAACTCGTCAGATCATGAAAGTCAGGTCGCTTGGCGGCTAACACAGTTAGCAATTTTAGCTTTTATAACAATATTTGTTTTTGCGATAACTGACAGCAACTCAAATGAAGTTTCGACTCAAATGCCAGATAACTCTTTAAATAATCAAACTGAGTTACCTGACAACCCATCAACTACATCCAGTGAACCTAAATCAATTACTTCTTCAACGCTTCAAAGCGACCAGAATGTTAGAAGTTTCACCTTTATCGCTACCGGTGAATTACTGATACATGAATTTGTTGCAGATGCAGCTGATTCATATGGATCGATAGGTTTTGATTTCTCCCCCATGTTTAAAAGAGTTGCACCTATTATCAGCGGAGCTGATCTCGCTATCTGTCACCTGGAAACCCCTTTATCTCCTGACAACAGCGTTCACGAATATTATCCAACTTTTCAGGTTCCCTATGAACTAGCAGATGCAATCAAATTTGCAGGCTATGAGGGATGTTCAATCGCTTCTAACCATCTTCTGGACAATGGAATCGAAGGATTACAGTCAACAATAGGACATCTGGAATCTTCTGGGGTTAAAGCCACTGGGGGTTCCACAAAACCTGGAAACACATTGCCTTCTTTGTTCAACCCGGGAGGAATCTCAGTCGCCCATTTCTCTTATACAGACCTGATGAACTGTGATGCCAATGGCAGCTGTGGTGGCGCAGCCCTTCCACTAGACCCCCCATGGTTAGCGAATTATCTTGAAGTGGAAAAAATTATTGACGACGCTGGAACTGCAGCAGATGAAGGTGCTGAATTCGTTATTGTAAGTCTTCATTGGGGAGAAGCATACTCATCGGAAATTTCTGCATCTCAAGAGGAAATAATCACCAAGCTTCTTTCTTCGGATTCGATTGATCTAATTGTCGGACATGGAGCCCATGTGATCCAACCTGTTTTAAAAGTATCGAATAAATACGCTGTTACGGGAATAGGTAATTTTTTATCTAACCAGCCTGGTGACGAGCGAAGACTTTGCTCGCAATGCCCAAAATCCACTCAGGATGGAATGATTGCATGGTTCAACATTTCTGATCTCCCAGATGGAAACGTTGCTGTGACTGATGCTGGCTACGTGCCAACCTGGGTCGATCGATCTACTTATGAAATTGTCCCCATAGGAGTTGATGAGCCCGATACTGTTGAACCAGCAACTATCAAGGAATCTGAAAATCGGACTAGTGAAGTAATTGGTGAAAATCTGAGAAGGCTGGTTTTTAGAAATTAACCCTTAGTTAACATTTGAAAAGGTAACTTGGAATGATGAACAAAAACTTTCGCCTGTTCAATAGGAGTAATTAATGAAAAGAGTCCACAACTTTAGCGCTGGGCCTTGCACTCTTCCTTTGGAAGTTTTAGAGGAGACACAAAGTGAATTTCTCAATTTTGCTAATAATGGAATGTCGATAATAGAAGACAGCCATCGTGGTCCTTCTTACGAGAAAATACACCAAGACGCCTTAGCATCTTTCCGAAGATTAGCTGATGTGCCTGATGATTTCGCTGTGCTTTTCTTACAAGGCGGAGCAACACTTCAATTCGCCCAAACAGCTATGAACCTTCTAGCTACTGATGAAACCGCTGGTTACGTAAATACAGGTGTATGGGGGCAAAAAGCTCTAGAGGATGCTCTAAGAGTCGCAAATGTATACGAAGCTTGGACTGGACAGGAGTCTGGTTTCACAAGGACACCTGAGACTAATGAAATCAACATTAAACAAGACACAAAATGGATTCATATCACAAGCAACGAGACAATCGGGGGTGTCCGCTTCGAACAATCACCGGATTTAGATATTCCTCTAGTAGCAGATATGAGTTCAGATTTTCTTAGCAGAAGTATTGATTGGGACAAATTTGATCTTGTATATGGAGGAGCTCAAAAGAACCTCGGGCCCGCTGGTCTCGTAATCGTAATTGTCCGACGTGAAAGTCTTGGCAAACACGGTCGGAACCTCCCCACTTATTTGGATTATCAGTTTCACGATAAAAATGACTCATTAGGAAACACTCCACCTATGTTCCCAATTTATGTAATGGGAAAAGTTTTAGAATGGATGGAAAAAAATGGTGGTTTAGAGGAGTTTGAAAGACGTGCTGGAATACGATCCAGTCTCATTTATGAAGTAATTGATAATAGCGACGGCTGGTATTCATCACCTATCGCAACTGACAGCAGGTCTCTAATGAACATTATTTTTCATCTTCCCGATGAAACACTTGAAAATCGCTTCCTGGAAGAAGCTGTGGCTCTAGATCTAATAAACCTCAAAGGCCACCGCAGTGTGGGAGGCGTTAGAACAAGTCTTTACAACGCTATGCCTGTAAAAAGTGTTGAAATATTAGCCAATTTCATGAAAGATTTCTTGGAATCTAATGGATGATCTTTATTCCCCACTGTAAGTTCCAAAACTCCAAATGTTCCCATCAATGTCTTTGCACGTAAAACCTCTGGAGCCATAGTTAGGTGTAATTCATAATCACTCTGCTTCTGTAAACGCTGTACTCACGCCATACTCACTGCCATCATTGAAATGATCTGCTCGTAGAATCCTACAACCAGTTGAGACCTCGTTTTCTTGGTCGTACACGCTGCTATCCCCTACCCATGACTCGAAATTGTCAGTGAAAACTTGCCATTCTGATTGAATATTTTCTCGAGCAGTGTCAGTGAGGAAATCAAAGGGACAATAGCTTTTTGTTAAACGCCAGTCATCAGTTGTGTAATTGACTTGAATTTCAACATGCCCATTTAAACCTGTGTTTTCATAATCAGCGAGGTGACCAACGTACCCTAATACTTGTCCTTCTTGAAGGGTCATCCCTCTGTGCAGCTCAACTCCATCTACAATTGGTAATTCATAGCATCGATCAGGCCAGACTCTGGGTCTAGGGCAATTCAAGCTAACCACATGGTCAATCTCTACCAGCCATGTGAATTCTTCTGGTGCGACACCTTCAGGTGCAGGGGGTCTTGGGTCAGAAATTGCTTTCAAACGGATTGTCCAGTCATCCCAACTTTGGATCTGACCTCCCGAATCGTGCCATCTAAAGCTTTCAACAGTGGAATCAAACGGAATGTATACCAGAGTGTCTCCCGGGACATGAAAACCAACCGCCCAACTGGTTTTTGTTTCATCTATAGGTCTGCCGTATTCACTTAAAGGAGGAAAAGTCGATGCTTCACCGTTGAGAAACCTATCGTGAAGGCTCAAAACCCCAGATGTTCTACCATCAAGATCATAAGGTCCGAACGGGCCAATTGGGAATCGCTGAAGAACTGGTGGTTCAGGCTCATAGAAAGTCGTCTCTACTAGTTCAGCATTTGAGACTTGGTCTGAATCTTGGGTGTTGCTTTGAGCAAAAGCTGAGGTGTCTAAAGTAGTTGAGACCGTTAATGGCATCTGACAGTCTGTATCCAAACAGACTTCAAGGTAAACCTTAGTTCCAGCAGGAATTAACATTTCCCCGAGTGTAAATTCCCACTCTGGGCCGTTTTGCCATTGACTTGTGGCATTTGATGTCCAATTAAGTTCTGAACTCTGGCTCACGCCAACTGCTTTACAGGAAACTTTTAGCTCTAATTCATCAAAAGTGCATGATGCCATAGGTTCCTGAGATACTGAGACTGCTGTAGCAGGTGCAACAGTCTCATTTAGATCCCATGGAGTTCTAACTTCGATACCGGCATCCTCGCAAGGATCGTGTCCCTCTGGATGTGTATCTGCAAGCATCTGGTTAAATTCCTGCGATGTAACGTGACAGAGAAGATACAAACCTGACTCTTCTAAAAACTTCATGACATCATGGTGGATGTCTCTACCATTTGGATTTTTTACCAGTTCAAAAATTCCATCTCTTCCGTAGTAATTATCTCTGGGGGTTGCACCGTCCGTAAAGGTTGTTTCCTTGATTTCTCTCTCGGTAAGAGGCTCTACGTACATCGCCCATTTCTCTTTATTTAAATTTTCAACGTTGTACATAAGCTGGTTTCTTATTCCAAACATCGTCGCCATAACTCGGTGGAATGCTTTTTCGTCTTCGCTTAATGTTGATTCAAATTTCTGGGACATTTGATCACCATCAAATGCAGGTGTTCCTCTTGCTATGAGCATCTCGCCTTGTGAGTTAACAGCAACTGCTTCTTCAATCGAAAACAGTTCTAGCCCTTCAAGATTAACGACAGTATTACTCTGGGGTTCTAAATAATTTTGGTGGGGTTGGCCTGTAAAGATACAGAACCCTTGATTGTTGATATTACAGGAATATCTATCATTTGGTTTTTTGTTGGGTTTTGTGACTTTTGAAGAATCTGACATAACAGTCGTAGTCGGAGCAAGAGTCGTAGTCGGAGCAACAGTCGTAGTCGTTGAAGTAAGTGCCTCTGGGGCGCCTCCACAAGCCAAAGCGCAGAAGAAAATAAAACCTGAAAAAAAAGCCCTTTTCACAGTGGGCCGTGAGGGATTTGAACCCCCGACCCCCTGCGCGTCATGCAGGTGCTCTAGCCAACTGAGCTAACGGCCCCAACAGCGAGCATCGTAGCAGTGACTTCTACTGAGAACAAAGGAAGCTAAATTTTTACCTAAACTTCCAAGTCCGCTTATCCAACACAGTTGGCAAAATCATTAAAATCCCTCCAATAAGTACGATCGGAAGACCAATGCCAACTGATTTTTCAACTTCTGAAACTAGTTGATAGCTATTCACTTCAGACATTTCAATAGCAGCAACAACCAACAAAACTGCCCCAAAAACAATAAACAAAATATTTACCAAAAAACTTCGACTGCCATTCCAAACAGGACCCGTTGCACCCGCGGCCAAAATCCCAACGATCAAAACAATCCAAGCTGAGCCCCCTTGATCCCAGCCAATCAGGTTGCTTTGATATTGATTTTCACTTATTTCCACCCAAGGCAGAAACGTTCCTATAATCGACACCACAACGCCAGCTGAGAGAACTAAAGCGGCCAGCCAATTACCAGCAGGTCTTTCACGTCCAACCGGAACGTCGACATCATCCATCTCTAGTGGATTTGGATCTTCACCAGGTCTAACCGCTTTAATGCCCAATGGTGGTGTATGAGGCAAAGCAGAACCGACATCTTCCCCTACGTCTTCAAGACTTTTTTCCTCTTCAGACATACCAAACCTCTAAACAGCTAAAAAACCCTACTAAACAGAAATTATAGCAAGCGAGCACCAGGCGGGATTTGAACCCGCGACTTTACGGCTTTGCAGACCGTTCCCTTAGGCCGCTCGGGCACTGGTGCCTAACCTTAAATATAAGGTAGTGAAGTAATGGTACAGCAATGTTGGTAATCAAAACCGAATATCTTTCGGCTTTATTAGAGAGATTTAAAAAGTAGAAAAAATCTTGACAACTATTTTTTTGATCGCCTTGAGTCAATAACCCCCGTATCAAAGCCGGCTAAGTGTAAACCCCCATGAAATCTAGCATGTTCGATTTTTATACATCTATCCATTACCAATTCGAGCTCTCCCGCTAAAGCTATTTCAGCCGCCTCGACGCTCCATAGCCCCAACTGAATCCAAAGAGAAGATGCCCCAATCTCTACAGCCTCTATAGCAACTTCAGGCAGGTCTTCAGATTTTCGAAAAACATCTACCATGTCTGGAACTACTGGAAGATCTGAAAGACTCTTATAACAAGGTTTGCCGAGTATTTCATCTTCGACCGGGTTAACGAAAAAGATCTCAAAATTAGCACTGGAACTAAGAAGATAGGTAGCTACAAAATTGCTTGGTCTAGATTTTTTTGCAGATACACCAACCATCGCTATGGTTTCAGTTCTATTTAGAAGCGCAAGCCTTTCTTTAGCACTTGGTTCATTCCAACCCTCAACTTTTTTCTTTTCAACTGACATCAGGATGACGCTTTTTCTAGAGCCTGGTCAAGATCCCATAAAATATCATCAGAATCTTCTAGTCCCACTGAAAGTCGCACCATATCAGCACTAACTCCACCGGAAGCGAGATCCTCATCCGAAAGTTGTTGGTGTGTTGTAGATGCAGGGTGAATCACGAGACTTCGCACGTCTCCCACGTTCGCTAGGTGGCTTATCAGTTGTAAGGAATCAATAAATTTTGCTCCGGATTCTCGACCACCTTTAACTCCGAATGTAAAGATCGCACCAGGACCTTTAGGCATATATTTATTGGCAAGTTCATGGTGTGGGGAAGATTCAAGTCCCGCATAATTAACCCAACTAACTTCTGAATGATTTTCAAGAAATGAAGCAACAGTTTTAGCATTTGCTACATGTCCGTCCATGCGGAACGGGAGAGTTTCGAGACCTTGTATTAGTAAAAAAGCATTCATCGGAGCTAAGGAGGCACCTAAATCGCGCAACTGCTCTGATCGTAACTTTGTGCAAAATGCATACTCTCCAAAATTCTCCCAGTATTTAAGTCCGTTATAGGTTGCGACAGGTTCTGTCATTTCTGGAAATCTGCCATTTCCCCAATTGAAACGACCAGATTCAGTCACTACGCCTCCTATCGAGTTACCGTGACCTCCAATAAATTTGGTTGCGGAGTGTAAAACTATGTCAGCTCCAAAGTCAATAGGCCTACAAAGGTAAGGAGTAGCAAAAGTAGCGTCTATAACAAGTGGTATGTCATGTGAATGGGCCACCGATGCTAAAACAGAAATATCTGCTATTGAACCAGATGGGTTTCCGACAATTTCGGTATATAGAAACTTAGTACTCTTATCTATAACCGCATCAAAGGAGTCTGGATCATCTCCTTCGACAAAACGTGCCTCAATGCCAAATTTTCCTAACGAGACGTCAAACATAGTATGAGTGCCTCCATAGATAGCTGAAGAGGTCACAAAACTGTCTCCTGAGCTAGCAAGTGCTGCAGCTGTTAGAAATTCTGCCGACATACCAGAAGATGTTGCTACTGACCCGATACCACCCTCAAGGCTCGCCATTCTTTCTTCAAAAGCATTAACTGTAGGGTTTGAGATTCGAGTGTAAATCGATCCGAATTTTTGAAGTGCAAAAATGTCCGCCGCATCTCTAGTGTCTTCGAATACAAAACTAGTTGTTTGGTAGACAGGAACGTTACGTGCCCCCGTTGCGGTATCTGGACCACCACCTGCATGTATAGCCCTTGTTTTAAATCCCCATTCGCGATCGTTCATACTTCAAGTTTAAGTGATGTTTTTCGCGTTGAAATCTTTTCACCGCTTTAGAGATAAATGTCAGGAAATTCGACCTATTCCAGGTGCATCTGGTCTAGGTGGCGTCGCCGCCATTGTTAAAAATTTCCTATAGGAAATCCGCCAACCTTCTTCTGTTTTTAACCATCTGTCGTGATACTGACCTCGAACTTCATAATCATCTTCGGGCCCAGAAGGTTTTCTGTGCCATGCCTGCACATATGAAATTGAATTGGCCGTGTTAGGACTCTCAAAACTGATCTCGATATTTGAAAGCGTGTGACAGGTAGCGGTGAACCTGGTCAAAGCTTCTTGAAGCATTTCCAAAATTGCACCCCTTCCTACGAGTTCAGTTCCTCCGTAGTAGTCAGCGGCCGCATCGATAGTAAAACACTCAACTTGCTTTTCCGGAAGATTCAAATCAACAAACCTACAATAAGAATGCATTACATCCGTAATTTCTTGACGGTCGAAAAGTTCTTGAATTTCGCTCATTTTAAAGTCCTAAAGTCCTCAAAATCAATAATTTTAATGCACCTTAACTGACTTAATGGGACCTCTGAAAGTTCAACGCAAAGCAATCATCATTTCATTGTCTAACATGGAGTCAGAAGGGGAAATTCAATGACTGATACAGACACAAATAAGCCCCACGCTGGTATCACTAGAGAAAAAGCCGTGGAACCTGAACTAGGTCAAGGGCCTATTGACGGGTTTCGCTACAATTCAGCTGATTTTGCTGCGCTTGAATGGGAACAAATGTGGACCAAGGTTTGGCTTGTTGCAGGTCGAGTTGATCAGCTAACTAATCCTGGAGACTACATAACCGTACCTATAGGTCCTGAATCTATTCTTTGCTCAGTAGGTTCCGATAATAAAATCCACGCTTTTTACAACGTCTGTCAACACAGGGGCAACCGATTAGTTTCAACTGAAAATGGCTCTTTAAATGGTGGAGATTTTACTTGCGCGTATCATGGCTGGCGTTTCAATACAGATGGAACTTTGGTTTGGGTCCACTGCGAAGAAGACTTCCCTCAGGGAAGCCCATGTGGAAAAAGGAATCTAGTGGAAATTCCTTGCGACACTTGGGGTGGCTTTATTTGGATAAATATGGACCCAGATTGTAAAGACTTACTCGACTATTTAAGTCCGATTTCTGAACATCTTAATTGTTATCGAATGGAGCAAATGAAACGTACGCACTGGGTAACTCTGGAAGGTGACTTTAACTGGAAAGTAGTTCAAGATAATTTCAACGAAAGTTACCACCTTCCTTTCGTTCACCCGCAGACCGTTACCGTCATGAACGAACATTATTCGGGATGTCAGTTCGATATGTATCCTTCGGGACACTGCAGAATGCTGATGCCCGGCGGAGGTCCAGGACCTCAGTACAAAGGTTCATATGAAAAAACTTTTCAAGGACTAAAAGAAGATTTTACCTTCTGGGATTTCGACCCTTCACCATTTAAAGATGATTTAAGTGCCCTTCGAGTAGCCCTACAAAAGCACAAACGTGAAATCGGTAGTGAAAAAGGTTATGACTTCTCGTTATATTCTGACGAACAACTTACCGACCATTACCATTACACAGTGTTTCCAAATGTTTCTTTCAGCATGAAGCCTGATGGATGCATTTTCTTGATGGCTTACCCCCACCCTGAAAACCCAAAAAAATGCTTTTTTAATATGTGGTACTTGACCAAATTCCCGGAAGGTGCGACCGAATATTACTCAAACTCGATGCGAGACTGGGTTTCAATTAATCAGCAAGTCGAGCATGAGACAGGAAAAGTTGGAGAGATCTCCTGCGGCCATGGAATTGACCAAGATGTTGCAATATGGTCTTCCCAGCAACAAGGTTTGAATTCAAGAGGTTACAGAGGTGAATACATACCTCATCAAGAAAGACGGATACGTTTCTTTCATGAAAATATTGACCGTTATATATCATCAAATTTTGATCAGTAAAAACTTAGTTAGGCCTAAACGTGAATCAAGCAGACGAACATAATCTTGGTGATTTCTCTGATTTGGATAATGGAGAGTTGACCGTTTGTGAAGTAGGTGCTTTGGAGATTCTTCTTTGTCGCGTGGAGGGAAAACTCTATGCCATTGAAGACAACTGCAGCCATGCTGACACTCCCCTAAGCGAAGGAAGACTTTCAGGTTTCCAAATCAACTGTCCTTTACATGGAGCCAGTTTTGATGTTCGAAACGGCGCTCACAGCGGACCTCCGGCCTACACAGGTGTTCGTTGTTTCAAAATAAATGAGAATGATTTAGGGGTAACCGTAAAAATTGAAAATGAAAAATCTCAATCGGAAGAGGGTCCACAAACTGGTTTTTTCCAAACTCGCTAGTTCACCTTATTAACGGGGCTTAGCTCCTCCGCCCACACGAAGTATTTCCCCTGTCACCCAACTTGAAGCATCAGAAGCAAGGTAGACGCAAGCGGCTCCTATATCCTGCGGTGTTCCAAGCCTCTCCATCGGGATTTTCCATTCTTCTAAAACTTTGTCCAACTCATCCTCTTTACGACCTATTGCTTTAAGCATTATTTCCGTTGGTATAGCGCCCGGTGCAACTGTATTAACTCTTATTTTTGGAGCTAACTCTGCCGAAAAAGTCCAAGTCAATGAGTGAACCGCAGCCTTTGCTGCCCCATAGTGGGCGCTCCCCGGCACAGGACCGAAACCTGCTCCCGATGAAATATTTATTATCGACCCTGTTTTAATGTGACGAGCTGCAATTACCGAGCCAGAATACACAGCGGTCAGATTCAAAGCTATTGTCTTATCCCACTCTTCGCGAGGTAATTCGACTACAGGCATGCGTAGAGGTGAACCTCCAGCATTGTTTACCCAGTCAGTCAGAGAACCAAAATGCTTAACCGCTACTTCAGCAAGGTTTTCGAGTGCTGAATCATCCGTAACGTCAGTAGTGACAGCAAGAGCTTGCCCTCCATTGTCATTAATTTCATTTGCAACTCTTTCTATTTCCTCTGTTCTTCTAGCTGCAACGACCACAGAAGCACCTGCTTCAGACATAGCAACAGCTATCCCTTCACCGATACCTCTCCCTGCTCCTGTAATCACCGCCACATGACCCGTTAAATCAAATAGTTCATCGACTTTTCTTTTTTCTGACACTTTCGCTCCTAACTATTTGCAATCACCCTATTGTGCTCAAAATAAAACAATTACTCGACATCTGATTTCCATACAAAAAGTGATCCAATGGCATACATAAGCGCAACTATCCACCACAGTGCTTTTATATTTTCGAAAATCTCCGATTCATTTGAGCCGCTGCTGAGCCCTACCGCAAGTGCAACACCCATTGTCGTGCCTAGACGTCGCGAGACTTGATGCATGGCATTAGCAATTCCTAGTTTTTGAGTGTCGACCACTGTCAAAGCAACACCGGTAGTAGTGATTCCCACCATTGCTGACCCAAGTGATACAACCAGCAAACCGGGTAAAAAAGCACCTAAGTAGTTTGGTTCAGGATCAACAAAGATTAGCCACCAAGCAAAACCTAAAGAAGGAACAAAACCCCCATATAAAATCAGTTTTCTGTACCCAAATCGATCAGCCAAAATACCAAAAGGTGTCTGAACTAGAACAGCTAGAACCATTGCAGGGGCTACTGTAAATCCAGTTTTTATTGGTGACCATCCCCAAATTTCGGACAAAAGTATAGGTGACGAAAAAAAGAAGGCAAAAAAAGCTACCTGGTGAATGCCGGCTGCAATAGTTGCTTGACGATATTTGTGATTATTAAAAAGTTCTAAATCTAAAAGTGGATTTCTGGAACGTTTGCAACTGATAAAAAAGATGCAAGTTACTAACAATCCCAGAAAAAAGAGGAAAATAATCTTTTTGGAGAACCAACCCCAGTCATTTCCTTGCAGCAAAATTAGGGTGACTGAGCCTATTGAAATAATTCCACTGAGAACACTCATTAAGTCGAGATTTTCGGGTGCTTCTGGCAAGTAGCTTTCATTGAGGACTCTTATCCCAGCCACTAGAGCAAGGACACCTAAAATTGCCAATAAAGCAAAAGTAGCTCGCCATCCAAAAATCTCAATTAGAGTTCCTGACGATATTGGTCCCAGAACTCCTGCAGTAGCACCAATCGAACCCCACAGGCCTACAGCTGCACCTTGATGCCTTTGAGGTATATCACCAAGGACCATAGCCAAGGCTGTTGGAACGAGAATAGCGACACCGGCCCCTTGAAAAGTTCTAGCTATCAGAAACACCTCAGGATTAGGAGTGAATGCAGCTAAAGAGACAGCCATTGTGGTTATTGATAAACCAATTAGAAATAATTTTCGACGACCATAGCGATCTGCGAGGCGCCCAAAAAGCAACAATAAAGATGTCATCGCCACCAGATATGAAGTTGCTCCCCAATTAATTATCTGTTTCTTGGATGCATCGAAATCGGCTCGAATTTCTGGTAGTGATACCGCTGTGAGACCCAAATCAAGAGTCATTAAAAATATGCTTGAAGAAGCTACTAAGAGAGATATCCAGGGCCTGATCTCTGGTTTTTCTTTTCTGGGAGGAATTTCTTGAAAATTCTTTTCTGTCACTTCAGGCTCGAAAGACTCCATTTGTATTCATAACATCAAATACCCGAAACTACTTACTAATAAGACTTTTAGATTCAAATTGCCAGAGAAAATCACTTACGGTAAGATTAGGGTCTCTTTATTACCCTTAAGGTGTATATATGAAACGGAAACTTCTAGCCCCTTCACTGGAAACACACGTGGACATCCAAAGCGAACAGTTTCATAAAAACCGTTCTGACATGCTCGAACAACTTGAAGAGCTTGAAGAGCTTTTAGATGAAGCCGAAGCTGGAGGCGGGCCTGAAACAACAGAAAGGCACCGATCAAAAGGAAAGCTACCGATTCGTGAACGTATCGCGAACGTCCTAGATCCTGACAGTCCTTTTCTGGAAATAAGTCCGCTAGCAGCAGCCGATTCAGATTACACCGTAGGAGGTGGATTCGTAGTTGGAATTGGCGTAATAGCAGACACTGAATGTGTGATTCTTGGAAACGATCCAACAGTTCAAGCGGGTGCCATGACTCCTTATGTCGTTAAAAAGTGGATGCGCGCTTTAGAAATCGCTCGAGACAACCATATGCCATATGTGAGTTTCGTTGAATCAGCTGGAGCTGACCTGAACATCCCGACTGGCGGCGGAGGGAAATCAAATAGCCGCAAAGCTCAAGTCAGCCACTTCGCCGAATCAGGACGTTTTTTCTACGAAATGATTGAACTATCAAAAATGGGAATACCTACGATCTGTGTAGTTTTTGGAACTGCAACTGCAGGTGGCGCATATCAACCTGGAGTTTCTGATTACAACATTTTCATTCGAGAACAGTCCAAGGTCGCGTTGGGAGGTCCACCTCTTGTAAAGATGGCAACTGGTGAAGAATCCAGTGACGAAGAAATCGGAGGCGCTCAACTTCATGCTGAAAAGTCAGGTCTCGCTGACTATCTTGCTGAAGACGAAATGGACGCTCTGAGACTCTGCAGGGAAGTCATCTCACATCTGGATTGGAAAAAACCAGACCCAGAGCCAAGTTACTTGTCCGAAGAACCCGTGCACCACCCTGAAGAACTGTTAGGAATAATCGATAGAGACTTGCGACAACCAGTAGACATTCGTGAAGTGATTTCAAGAATTGTGGACGCTTCTCGCTTTGAAGAATTCAAACCTCTTTACGGACCCGCGATGGTCTGTGGCTGGTCAACAATAGACGGCTATCCGATTGGAATACTAGGAAATAATGGTGTCATATTCCCTGAAGAAGCTGAAAAAGCTGCCCATTTCATCCAGTTGTGCAACAGACAAAACACCCCCCTGCTTTTCCTACACAACGTTCCAGGATTCATAGTAGGAAGTGACTTTGAAAAAGCAGGAATAATAAAGAAGGGCTCACAACTCATAAATGCCATTTCCAACTCAACTGTGCCTCACATTGCAGTAATAGTAGGAAAATCGATGGGAGCTGGAAATTATGGCATGTCCGGACGTGCTTACGGGAATAGATTCACATTTCTTTGGCCTACGGCAAAAATCGCTGTTATGGGACCAAAACAAATTGCAGGAGTTATGTCTATAGTTCGTAAGGGACGAGCCGAACGTAAAGGAGAAGAATTTGACGAAGAGGAAGATGCTGCAATAGTACAAAAAGTTGAAGAAATCCAAGAACGCGGATCTTTAGCACTAGTAGCAACGGGAGCCGTAAGTGACGATGGAATTATCGACCCGAGAGACACTCGTACTGTAATTAGTATCTGCTTATCCACTTTTCGAAACAAACCAATCGAAGGTTCTCAAAAATACGGAGTCTTCAGGCTATGACGATCAAAACACTTTTAGTTGCTAACCGCGGGGAGATAACCAGACGGATATTTAGAACTGCTAAGTCAATGGGTATTACTTGCATAGCTGTATACACCGATGCTGACAGTAATGAACCTTTTGTTAAAGAAGCAGACAAATCAATTTATCTTCCGACAAATTATCTAGACATCGAAGCCATTATCGATGCTGCTAAAAAAACTAACTCTGATGCAATCCACCCAGGTTATGGTTTCTTATCTGAAAATGCTTCATTTGCTAGAGCAGTAATTGAAGCAAATATAAATTGGGTAGGCCCTTCTCCAGAAGTAATTGAAGCTATGGGAGACAAGATTGAGGCAAAAAAAATCGCCCAAAAAGCAAAAGTTCCAACTCTCCCGTCATCCGATAATTTAAAAGATTTTTCATCTATCGGCTTTCCCCTATTAGTTAAAGCTGCTGCAGGTGGCGGTGGTAAAGGTATGCGGATAGTCGAAGATGAAAATGGTCTAGGAGAAGCAATTTCCACAGCTCAAAGAGAAGCCAAAAACGCTTTTGGAGATGAGAGAGTTTTTCTGGAAAGGTACATACCTAAATCACGACATATAGAAGTTCAAATTTTAGGGGATTTCCATGGAAACCTTTTGCATCTAGGTGAAAGAGAGTGCTCCATTCAACGTCGACATCAGAAAATAATCGAAGAGTCCCCCTCCTCTGTGATTAGCGAAGAGCAGAGAAACCTCATGACTGATGCAGCGCTAAGAATGGGGGAAAATCTCACCTACCAGTCAGCTGGAACGGTCGAGTTTCTTTTCGATGACGAAACGGGAGATTTCTTCTTTCTTGAGGTCAATACACGACTACAGGTAGAACATCCGGTAACAGAAGCAATTACGGGAATAGATCTAGTGCGTGAACAATTGAAGATATCTTCCGGTGAAAGAATCTCGTTTACTCAAGAAAGCCTGAAAACAAGAGGGCATGCGATTGAAGCACGTTTATATGCTGAAGATCCCGCAAATGACTTTCTGCCTGCCACTGGAGAAATTTTGGCTTTCTTCCCTTCAAAAGAAACTAATATACGTTGGGATTCTGGTGTCGAAAAAGGTTCTTTTGTAGGTGTTGAATTCGATCCGATGTTGGCGAAAGTTATTTCCCATTCACCAGACCGAACCGAAGCTGCATTGACTCTGGCAAACGCACTGGAAAAACTTCATCTAGCTGGAATAACAACAAATCGCGATTTTCTCACTTCAGTTCTTCGACACGAAAGATTCTTAGAAGGTAAAACAACTACCGATTTCATAGAAGACAATTTGCCTGAACCGAAGCTTCAGTTAACGGAAAACGAAATTGAAAACTCAGCTATTAAAGCTGCTCTTTGGCTTCAAGGTAAAAATCGTAAAAACGCAATCGTTTTATCATCTGCCCCTAGCGGTTGGAGAAATGGAAGACTACCTGCTCAAGAAGTTTCTCTTCTGCATGATGGAAAAGAGTTACTCATATCTTATAAATCTCTTCGCGATGGTTCTTTTGTTTTTAATAATGAAAAAATCACGAAACTTTATAACTGGTCCATAGATGATGTTGAGACTGAGATTGAAGGTGAAAGAACGAACTCTTCAATTACAGAAGGTACAGGAACGATTCATGTTCAAACAATTAAAGGAACGGTTTCTTTTGAAATCCTTCCTCGTTTCAAACCTCCTGCACTTCAAATTGCTGAAGGAAGTCTTGTGACGCCGATGCCAGGAATCGTTCTTGAAATTAGAGTTTCTCAAGGAGATGTCGTTTCTGCTGGCGACACCCTAATTATTCTCGAGGCAATGAAAATGGAACACCACATAAAAGCCCCATATGACGGAATGGTTGCTGAAATTCTTGTTGAAGAGAGCCAACAATTGGAAAACGGGGTTCCTCTTTTGGTCATAGACACGCCTGAGCATAATGAAGGGAACAAAGATGACTGACTCAATTCGTATAGCCAATTGCTCAGGTTTTTATGGAGATCGTCTTTCTGCTGCCGCAGAAATGGTTAATGATGGACCTATTGACGTTTTAACAGGTGATTGGTTAGCGGAACTAACAATGCTGATTTTGGCTAGAACTCAAGCTAAAAGACCAAATGGAGGTTACGCACGTTCTTTCGTCACTCAAATGGAACAAGTAATGGCTACATGTATGGAGAAAAACATAAAAGTAGTTAGTAATGCTGGAGGACTAGACCCAGCTAGTTGTGCTGAAGCCGTCGCTGAGGTAGCTGAAAAGTTTGGACTTACCCCTTCTATTGCCTACATAGAAGGCGACAACATTTTGCAACGTCTCCCCGAACTAGCGGATTCGGGGATTGATTTTAAACACATGGATACGGGAGAAGAAATAACCGACTTGGAAAGCTACATAAGTGCAAACGCATATTTAGGCTGCTGGGGAATTGTAGAGGCACTCAATAAAGGTGCTGACATTGTCATAACTGGACGTGTAACTGATGCAGCAGTTGTTTGTGGACCTGCGGCTTGGCATCACAAATGGACAAAAGATAATTGGGATGCCCTTGCAGGTGCCGTGGTTGCCGGTCACGTAATTGAGTGCGGGACTCAGGCAACTGGTGGAAATTATTCTTTCTTTACTGAAGTTGATGGGATGAGTCGAACTGGTTTCCCTTGGGCAGATATCGCTGCAGATGGTTCTTCTATAATTGGAAAGCATGACGGAACAGGTGGTGAAGTCTCTATAGGAACTGTCACTTCTCAGCTTCTTTATGAAATAGGTTCACCCTCCTATCTAGGTCCCGATGTGACAGCAAGATTCGACACCGTGGAACTAGAACAACTATCTCCTGATCGAGTTCAAATCGAAAAAGCTAAAGGTGAACCACCTCCAGAAACTTTGAAAGTATCGATGAACAAGCTCGGAGGATTTAGAACCGATATGTCTATTGCTTTAACCGGCTTAGACATTGAAGAAAAAGCAAAACTAGTAGAAGAGGCATTCTGGAAGGCCTGCCCACACGAACCTGTCGATTTTGAATCAGTCAAAACTAAGGTCGTAAGGACTGATAAGTATGATCCTGCAACTAACGAAGAAGCTGTTGCTTTGTGGAAGATAACTTTGAAAGATTCTGATGAACGAAAAGTTGGTAGAGCTATATTCAATTCTGTAAATGAGCTTGGTTTAGCAACAATACCCGGAATGTTCGGCGTAGGTGGTGGTGGAAATGCTAGACCTTTTGGAGTTCATTGGCCGGCTCTAATCCCAAGCGACCTAGTTCCACAACATGTAATTTTTCGTGAGGGCAAAAGAACCATGGTTGAATCGCATATTTCAACAGATTCTTTTACAGTTGATTCAGTTGACGAAAAAATCGAAAAAATTGATTTTGGATCAACCACAAAAGCCCCACTTGGTCTGATAACAGGAGCAAGATCCGGCGATAAAACTGGTAATGCTAATCTAGGTGTTTTCACTCGCACCGAAGAAGCTTGGATTTGGTTGGACAATTTTTTAACTACAGACAAATTTCAAGAACTCCTACCCGAGACTGCTGATTTGAAAGTAGATAGGTACCGACTCCCAAAAATTTATTCACTCAACTTTGTAGTACACGGACTTTTAGAAGAAGGTGTTGCTGCTTCCACCCGACAAGACAGTCAAGCAAAAAGTTTCGGCGAATGGCTTCGTGCCAGAGTAGTGGATCTTCCTGAAAGATTTATTGGGTAGTCATGGACTTTGACTTTCCTGCAGACAATGACCCTAGGCGATTAGAAATAAGAGACTGGATTTCAAAAAATCCTGACCCGACCGCAAATGAACTAGTCAATGCAGGGTATGTCGTACCTCACTGGCCCGAACCTTGGGGGATTTCAGCTGAACCTATGCATCAGTTAATAATAGACGAAGAGCTAAGAAAAGCTCGAATAAGTCGCCCTGCTAACCCGATAGGAATAGGGTGGGCCGGTCCAACAATTCTGGCTGCCGGAACTGATGAACAAAAAGAACGTTTTCTCCCAAATATTTTAAATGGCAAAGATTTCTGGTGTCAGTTGTTTAGTGAACCAGACGCTGGTTCTGATCTAGCTAATCTTTCCACTAGAGCTATTCGTGATGGAGATGAATATGTAGTGAATGGTTCCAAAATCTGGTCTAGCGGCGCCCATCTGTCTTCATTCGGAATCTTAATAGCACGTACTAATCCTGATGCTCCCAAGCATCAAGGTATCTCTTACTTCATATGCCCTATGGACCTTCCTGGCATTTCAATGGAGCCAATAGTCGATATGACAACCGCCCACTCATTTAACCAAGTCTTTTTTGACGATGTGAGACTTCCAGCCGAACTTTTAGTAGGTGAAGAAGGTGAGGGATGGAGGTTAGCGAGGATGACTCTTGCTAACGAACGCGTTTCTCTATCTGCTGGAGGGTCGCTTTGGGGTGATGGGCCTTCAGCAGATACTCTTCTGAATCTGATAAAAGATTACGGTGGAGAAAATGACCCAATAATCCGCCAAAAACTAATGCACCTCTACTGTGAATCCGAGGTTCTTAAACTAAACAGGTTAAGAACCTTAAGTGCGCGACTAGCTGGGAAGGTTCCCGGCCCTGAAGCCTCTATCCAAAAATTGATGGCTGACCATCACGGACAAAATGTGATGGAAACAGCTAAAAACCTATGTCATGCATCTGGCATGATAAAAGGATCCGGTCCAACTGGCAAAATTGACCCATCATTAAGTCACGGCCCTACACAAATCAACGTCGACAAGAGAAACTTCCCCTTTACCGATCCCATATGGCATTTCGGATTCCTTTTCTCTCCTGCCCTCACTCTCGGCGGTGGCACATTTGCGGTCCAACGAAACATTGTGGCTGAAAGAGTACTCGGTCTTCCACGTGACATAGATGTTGAAGAAGGAAAAACATGGACGGAAGCCAGAAAACAATGAAAGACACTCTTCTTGAACAACGCCCTGTAAGCATCGACTTCTATTTGAAAGACATTCGTCCCCCAAAAATGGTCCTTTCAAAACAAAAAGAAACAGAACTAACCGAAAGGCAACGTAATCTTCTATCCGGTTTAGGAAAACTTTTTAATAAAGGCTTTGCGAGCCTTACTATGGCAGAAATAGCCAAAAGCCTCAACTGCTCGTTGAGAACTCTGTACAGTCTGGCTCCAAGCAAAGAACAACTGGTTCTAATAGTGATCGAAAGAAATCTGTGGGCAAGAGGAAGAACAGCTATGTCAGCCATATCCCCCAACATGCAACCTCTAAAAGCTATTCGCACCTATCTGCAAGCTGCAAATGTAGCAGCTGCGAAGACAACAGAAGCCTTCGCACAGGATCTTCAAACGGTTCCAGCTGCTCAAAAATTAATCGAAGACCATAATTCCTATCTAATCTCAATAACTCATCGCTTGTTAGATATTGCTGTAGAAAAAGGTGCGATAGGAAACGTTGATACGGCAGCTATAGCAAGGCTGATGGCAGGAATCGGACGTGATTTTTCAAGACCAGAAGTAATTGGGTCTTTGAGATCCTCACCGAAAGAGGCTGCCGATGAAGCACTTGATGTAATACTTGCAGGACTAACTTCACAAACCGGATAATAGAAAAATCGAGCAACCATGAACGTAGACGAAACAATTAAAGATCTCACTGAAGAGCAACAATCTTTAGACCCAATAGTTTCTAAACTCGACAGCCATATGTGGAAAACGCCAACCGCTAGTGATAGATGGAATGTCGCTGATCAAATCGGACACCTTACCTATTTTGACAATGCGGCTTCTTTAGCTATAACTGACCCGGACAAGTTCAAAGCTTCCTTTGATGACCTAATAGCATCCGCTGCAAATGGAAATGAGTCATCTGACGATTTCACGCTTGGAGCCTACCGTTCAATGACTCCAGAAGACCTTTTAGAAGCATGGAGAGACGGACGTAAAAATTTAAGCAATGCCGCCTCGACTCTCGAGAATGACAGTCGCGTTATCTGGTATGGCCCTTCAATGGGGGCTAATTCTTTTCTTACCGCAAGGCTTATGGAAACTTGGGCCCATGGGCAAGATATTATCGACGCTGTTGGAGGAGAACGACCAGACACATCAAGACTTCGCCATATCGCACACCTAGGCGCCATAACTCGTGAATGGTCCTATGTGAATCGGCGTCTAGAAATCCCCGAAGATGAAGTTTACATTTCGTTAACGGGACCTGATGGCCAGATTTGGACATGGGGACCTTCTGAAGCATTAAATTCAGTAGAAGGACTTGCAAAAGATTTCTGTCTTGTCGTTACTCAACGTAGACACTTAGAAGATACAGAACTTGAAGTGACCGGAGATGTTGCGAAAGACTGGATGGGATTGGCGCAAGCTTTTGCTGGGCCTCCTACAAATGGCCCTCTGAAAAGGAGTGAGAAATGAATCTGGTTAGAACAGAACTTGACGATGGTGTTTTAACTGTAACTCTATGCGATGAAGAAAACAGAAATGCCCTCAGTGCAGAGCTAACTTCAGAGTTAGCGCAAACTCTAGATGAAGCAGAAGATAACCCCGAAATACGAGTAATCGTCTTGACTAATAGCGGTCGAGTTTTTTGTGCAGGGGCAGACCTGTCGGAAAGATCCTCACGCAAAAAAAACAAATCTCCGACTAAACCAGTTGATCCAGTAGAAATTTTCAGCAGATTTAAAAAATCATCTAAACCTTACATAGGTAAAATCTCCGGACACTGCGTGGCAGGAGGAATGGGAATAGCTGCCGCAATGGACATCTCGATAGCGATAGAAGAAGCAAAATTTGGCTTTACTGAAGTTCGCGTGGGTGTAGCGCCTGCGATGATTTCTGTTCTGTGTCTTCCGAAAATGCGACCTGCAGAAGCAAGTGAGGCTTTTCTTCGCGGTAACCGCTTTTTAGCTCCAGAAGCAGTCAGAATGGGTCTAATTAATGCTGCAGTTCCTGCTGATGAAATCGACTCCGTGATTCAAGAAATAGTTTCAGACATTAAAGCTGGCGGCCCCGAAGCAATCTCTGCTGCTAAACAACTGATTTTGCAAGTTCCGCAAATGCAGGTAGACGAGGCTTTTAATTGGACATCTGAATTCTCTGCAAAGCTATTTAAAAGTGAAGAAGCCCAGGAAGGAATGCGGGCATATCTAGATAAAAGGCCTCCATCTTGGATGAACGAGTAATCTAGTCACACTTTTTTAATATGGCATCGTTCCACCATCAACTGGGAACAAAGTACCAGTGATGTTTCGTCCGGAATCAGAAGCGAGAAGTAAAGCTACAGCAGCCACTTCCTCAACTGTATTTGGTCGTTTAATAGCGGAATCTGAAGTAAAAAGCTCCACAAGAGCGTCATAACCATCAAGACCCATAGCTACCGCTGAAGCTGGACCTGTATCACGCAAAATGTCTGTCTCAACCACTCCCGGCAAAATAGCATTGACTGTGATACCTAAAGTACCAACTTCCTGAGCAGCCACCTTAACCAGACCATTTACAGCATGTTTTGTGGCAACATACCCTGGGATTCCAGGTTTGCCCAACTTCCCTTCGACTGACGAAGTGACAAGAATTCTTCCATATTCTCTTGGAATCATATGATTTAAAGCCTTTCTCATACCCCAAAAGACATGATTCAAGTTCCAATCAACTTCAAGTTTCCATTCTTCATCTGTCATGTCTGCTACCGGGGCAGTCATTTGGACTCCACCCGAATTCAAACAACAAATATCAAGTTGTCCAAAGGTTTCTATAGTGTGATCTACTAAACCTTCGACTGTTGACTGCTCTGAAGAATCTCCAGGAAAAAATGACACAGAGTCGCCTGCATCCATTTCTTCTATGCACTTCTGCCCTTTTTCTTCATCACGACCATTTACTACGACCTTTGCTCCTTGTGCTACAAAGACTTCTGCCATAGCCCGTCCAATTGAACGCGTGCCACCCGTAATGCATGCAACTTTTCCTTCAAGTTTTCCCATAATTTTCCTCCTACGACCTAATAAGGCGCTGTTCCGCCATCAATCGAAATCAAAGAACCAGTTATTCCCGCACCAGCTTCTGAAGTGAGTAAAACGCAAACCTCGGCCACGTCTTCGACTTCATTAAGACGTTTAATCGCCGATTCTTGTGCGAAAAGATCCAAAGCCGCTTCATAACTTTCGAGTCCCATCGACTCTGCTGCCACAGGTAGAACTTCCTTAACTATGTCTGTTTCAATAAGCCCTGGACAAACTGCGTTCACCGTTATGCCCAAAGTGCCGACCTCTTGTGCCGACGACTTAACCAGTCCATTTATAGCGTGTTTCGCAGAGACATAAATAGCAAGTCCAGGTTTTCCAACTTTTCCCTCAACGGATGAAACCGCAATTATCCTTCCCCATCCTTGTGGAATCATGTGTCCCAAAGCTGCACGCATGGTCCAAAATGTGTGCCAAAAATTCCATACTAGAGAGTCTTCCATTGCCTCATCTGTAAGTTCTGCTACTGGAGCATGATTAGAAGCACCTCCAGCGTTAGCTACGAGAATGTCTATCTTTCCATATTTCTCGACAGTCCCACTGATAATTGATTCACAGCCTTCACGAGACTTGACATCCGCTGAAATGAAATGAGCTTTATCACCCGCTCCCATTTCTTCAAGTGCCATAGCACCTTTTTCTTCACTTCGACCATTGATGACGACACTTGCACCCTCTCGAAGTAAAGCTTCTGCTATAGCTCTTCCTATTCCACGAGTTCCGCCAGTCACACAGGCAACCCGTCCGTCTAATTCTCCCATGGATACCCCTCTATTTCCTTATCCTTCAAAAGCGATAATAACGAGTAAATAAAGCTCTCACCGAAGCGGGTAAATACAAAAACTAATTGAATTCAAGACCTTTGAAATCTCCACTTTCACGCCATTTTTCCATTAAGTGAAAAAACTCAATTGAACCCCCGCCGTAAGGGGCCCCTTGGCGGGATTTTTCATTGAAATGACCTTCATTGTTGTAATAGCCCGGTGTGCACTCTGTGCTTCCCGGTCCTGCTCCGATTGGACCACGAGCTTTTTGAATTATTGTTTGAACCCATTGTTCTTCAGCTTCTTCCTCAACATCCACCGTAGAATGATCGTTAGTAAACATGTGTTTGATTATGTGCACGGCATTTGTCGCAGCCTCTTCCAATAAATGAGGGAAATTGACTGTAAAAGCACCTTGATTAGGACTGAGCATGAAATAGTTCGGATATCCACGCGTTTGTAAACCGTGCAAGGTGGAAACTCCTTTATCGTCCCATTTTTCTGTGAGCGTTCTACCATCCTCCCCGATTACCTGACACCCCGCTCGCCTCTCGTATCCGGTGCCAACTTCAAAACCGGTTGCGAAAATTATGCAGTCCACCTCATATTCCTTCTCGGCGACAACCACACCTTTAGCGGTAATTTCATCTACCCCTAAACCGCCCGTATCAATAAGATCAACATTTTCTCTATTGAATGTGGGTAGATACTCGTCGTCAAAACATGGCCTCTTACAAAACAGTGCGTACCACGGTTTTAAAGCTTCTGCTATTTTAGGATCTTCAATGTTTTCTTCGACTCGTTTTCTGATTGACTCCATTTTTTCAAAATTTGCCATCTCTAAAACTTCCAGCAAATCCATCTCAGGTTGCACAGCTCCTCTTCTGTACATGTCAGCTATGTTGCCTATCAAGTCAGTCCAGCAGTCATCAACAAGGTCAACTTCTTGTGGCACCCCTGAGACAAGGTTGTTGAAATTCTCCATTCTTTCTTTATGCCAACCCGGTTCAAGTGCTTCTGCCCACTCGGAATCAGTTGGACGATTCCCTCTAAAATCAACTGAAGATGGGGTTCGTTGAAAAACATAAAGATGTTTTGAAGCTTTTCCTAGATGTGAGACACACTGGATCGCAGTTGCTCCAGTGCCTATTACTGCAACACGCTTATCTGCTAGACCTGTCAGGGGATCTTTAGGAGAACCTCCCGTATAGTCATAATCCCAACGGCTAGTGTGAAACATGTGTCCGGTGAAACTATCGATACCTGCGATTCCTGGAAGTTTTAATTTGTGAAGAGGACCTGAAGCCATGATTATAAATCTGGCTTTTATTTCGTCTTGCCTATCTGTGTTTACTATCCAACGATTTGCCTCTATATCCCATCTGAGTGTTTTAACTTCTGTCTGAAAATAAGCATTTTTGTCTAAACCAAATTTGCGAGCAATCGCACAGGCGTGTTCTTGTATTTCTGGTGCACTTGCATATTTTTCCGTAGGTATTTTGTCTACTTCTTCCAGCAGAGGTAAATAGATGTACGATTCAACATCGCATCGAGCTCCTGGATATTGATTCCAATACCAAGTTCCACCAAAATCAGCACCTTTTTCAATTAAAAGAACATCATCAATTCCAGCGTTCTTTAAACGCGCCCCAGCAATTAGGCCCCCAAAACCGCCACCGATAACAACTACATCAACCTCGCTAATACGTGGCTCTCTTTCAACAACCTTTCCCCCACGATTATCTTTTGAAAAGTGTGAAAAAGAACCAGTTGCTTCAAGATACTGTTCATTACCATCCGATCGGATACGTTTATCACGCTCTGAACGGTACTTATCCCTTAAAGCGTCTGGGTCAAAATCAATAGTTGTCTTAATTTCCGTCATCTGTTCCTAGCTATCGGTAAACAACTGAGCCTTAATTTTACTCTATTTGAGCGGACGACGAGATTTGAACTCGCGACCCTCACCTTGGCAAGGTGATGCTCTACCAGCTGAGCTACGTCCGCGTAGTCAATCACCCTACCAATCAAGAAAGCATTATGCTTTCAGTTGCTCACGAAGATCTCGAATCAGTTACTTTCTTTCACATCGTCAGAGTCGTCAATGGTTGCAAACCCAACTTCTACATCATTGGTCTTGGATATATCAGATTCAATTACCTTATTTTTTTCTACATTTGACTTTTTTGGTTTTGTATGCCACCAATAACCTGCAGTTCCAACTAAAACAACTCCAGCAAGAATTCTTAGAGTCACTACGATCTGATCAATTCTCTCCTCAGTTGTATTACCGCTTTCATCCACCTCGGGAGGAATGGTCTCAATAGTCATATTCTGAGCTAAAGAAAAATCAACTTGCGAAAAACACACGAGAACAGAGCAAATAACAGTAGTTGAAAAGATGAGTCTCTTAAGCATCGTTGTTCATGTCCTCAAGCCAATCGTAGTGTCTGTTTCATCCATCACAGTTTCAATTCAATAATGAAATTCGGAACTATCTGATTCTCATTTTGAAAGGAAACTTTCTAAATGGACTCCAATTTCTTTTACTGCTAAAAGGAAACCGTCATGGCCATCTGGGCTATCAATCATGTGATATTCGCATTCACCACCTGCTTCATTGACTGCTTCCATTAGCTCTTTCTGCTGATAGGCAGGATATAAGGCGTCTGAAGAAATGCTCAAAGTCATTACGGGCACACGTGCTATCCTTTCCAGTGCATTCTTTAAACTCCCTCTATCTCTTGCTATGTCATGTAGATCCATTGCTCTATTGAGAATCAAATAACTATTAGCATCGAATCTTCTTGCTAACTTCTCACCGTGGTAATCCAGATAGGACTCGACTTGAAAGCGATCCCAGAGTCCATATATAGAGCGTGGGTCTACTAAATCTCTGCCAAACCTATCCGAATAAACCTCTTCACTTCTGTAGGTTGTCTGAGCAAGGGAACGCGCAATCGCAAGTCCAGCTGTAGGACCGTCCCCTATTTCAGCCTCATAGTAATTCCCATCTCTAAATCTAGGGTCAAGCGAAAGAGCCGTTCTGCCTATTGCACTCCAAGCGATCTGTTGCGCAGTCGCTCTTAACGTAGTGGCCAATGGCGCCAAAGAGGAGACTCGATCAGGAAACATTACTCCCCATTCAAGTACTTGCATACCGCCCATTGAACCGCCGGCCACGCAACGCCATTTTTCAATACCTAAATGATCTGCAACGCGTCTTTGGCACCTAACGATGTCACGAATTGTTATTACAGGAAAATCAGGGCCAAATGGTTTACCGGTTTTCGGATTAATACTTGCAGGGCCTGTTGAGCCCTGACAACCTCCTAAAACATTTATACAGACTATAAAGTGCTTTTCAGTGTCCAATGCACAACCTGGCCCAATGAGACCATTCCACCAACCTGGGGTCGAATGGCTGGACTCAACATCACCATAAGCATGCGAATCGCCTGTTAGTGCGTGACAAACCAATATCGCGTTATCCGCTTTTGGAGAGAGCTCACCCCATGTCTCATAAGCCATTGTTATATAGTCAAGATTCTCTCCACTCTCTAAAACAAATGGCCGTCCATTTACCACTTCATGGAAATTACGGTTTCCTGCACCTTGATCTATTGACCATGCTCCTGAAGCAGGAATATCACCACTGTAGGATCTGGGATGAAAAGGTAAACAGACAGACCTACGTCTGCCGTTGATAAATCTTTTTATCCTCATTTTTCCTCCGCAAACAGACTCCCAATCGGAGCCGGCAGGGAAAAATAACCACCCGCCGGACACTTCATTGTTTCTTCCGAAACCGCATCCTCACCTACTAGGCAAGCGAGCACCTTGGGTGTCCATCCCAGGTTGCCGGACCCAAATTTGAGCCTCTCTTGATGTACTTCCATTCTAAGAGGAGCATGAAAGCATCATGCACAGTCTCAGATATTTTGCTCAATTATTCGAACTAATTTGCCTCCAAATCAGGGTTCCAATCAATTAAATTTTTTAATCGCTCATCATTGGAAAACATCTCGACTATTGGCTGTTTTAGACCAAGACGCCTCATTAGCTTTCTGATTTCAAGCTCCTCGTCCCAACAAATCAAACTTACTACTACACCACTCCCACCTGCCCTTGCTGTTCTACCCGAACGATGTAAATAAGTTTTAGCATCAGAAGCTGGATCATAGTGTATTACCGCCTCAACATCATCGACATGGATTCCTCTTGCTGCCACATCAGTTGCAACTAACGATCTGATTTTCCCTTTAGTAAAATCTTTCAGAGCTTTTTCACGTTGTGATTGTCGCAGATCGCCATGTATAGCTGCTGCATCTACATTTTCTTTTAAAAGTTTGGATGCTAACTTGTCTGCTCCCCACCGCGTTTTTGTAAAAACTATTGTTTTATTAGAAGAATTTATTATTGCGGCAGCTACCTTCACCTGATCCATTTCATGAACTGCAATAAAACGGTGCTGCATCTCTGAAACCGTTACTTCACGGGAATCAACTTCATGCATCGCAGGGTCATCCTGGTAACGACTTATCAAACCACTTACCATGCCATCCAGAGTCGCGGAAAATAACAAAGTTTGGTGATCTGCTTCCACCTGCCGCAAGATCCATTCAACTTGCGGCATAAAACCCATGTCCGCCATTCGGTCAGCTTCATCTATGACAATTTTTTCAACACTTGTTACCGAAATATCTCCCCTTTCCAACAAATCAATCAAACGCCCAGGTGTCGCAACGACGAAATCCACACCTTTCTTTAAAGCTTCAATTTGTTTTTCTATAGGAGAGCCTCCATAAATGGCTCGTACCATCAAATCTCTCTTCAAAGCTAAAGGTTCAAGCTCCTTGCATACCTGAATAGCCAATTCACGTGTTGGTACAAGAGCTAAACCTGTCGGTTTTCCGGGTTTTGATACTGGTAGAAGTTGCACCAATGGCAAACCAAATGCAATTGTTTTACCTGATCCTGTTTTTGCCTTCCCACAGACATCTCTCCCTTCCAAGATGTCTGGGATAGTTATTTTTTGTATTTCAAAAGGTTCTGTGATCCCTTGATTGTTTAATTCTTCGACTAAATCTTTTTCTATTCCTAATTCAGAAAATCCGACACCCATCGTTTCCTCACTTTTGAAGTCAAGTCTTTAGAAAAAATTCTGATGTTGCTGAAATTTTTTCATTTCCTAAAGTACTCACTCAGCCTGTTCCAGTTGGACCAACTGAAAAGGCTTAGCAAATCCCTCAACCATTACCTCTCCCAACTCAATTTGAGTCAGATTCATCAGTGGTGAAACTAGTTCTTTTGGTGCTAAAACTTGGCCAGGCCCAGCACTATCACATAGTCGTGAAGCCAGAATAACTTCTCTCCCCACGTGATCGTCTCCTTCGATTAGAAGAACCCAACCCCCAGCGATTCCTGCCCTTACCGACAATTCGAAATCTGAATCATTAATAAACGAATTAATTTCAAGTACTGAATCGACCGTTTCTTCTGGTTCTACCCCAACAAGCATTACGCCATCGCCAAGCCATTTAGCTATTCTCACACCTCTTTTACTTGCGATGTTGCGAACAGCATTACGGAACTGAACCAAAACGTCTACTGCCTGGTCATCTCCCGCCTTTTCACTAAAAGCAGTAAATCCTGAAAGATCTATAAAAGCGAAAGTTCTATCTATTCTTCGCAACACGAAATCAGTATCCACACAAAGACCGTAGTTGCTAAAACCTCTCTGAGGAATTCATTGATTCAATAGATCGTTTTCTCCCAAAAACTACAACTAATAGGCCAGAAACAATGGCTATCAAACTCATCCAAATATTTACCCGGACTCCAGCTATCAGGGAGGCATTATCAATTCTCAATACCTCTACCCAGAGCCTTCCTATTCCATATCCGAATATCCAAAGCCCTATTAAACGACCAGGTTTCAAAAAACCGGCCCGATCGCATTTAACTAGAACAAACGCTAATAATACGTTCCAAATCGCCTCATATATAAAGGTGGGATGGAAAGTCGACTCTGCAATAAAATTTCTTGGCCTATGTTGTGGATCTATCTCTAAGGACCATGGCAATTCCGTGGGTTTCCCGAATAGTTCCTGATTAAACCAATTACCCCATCTACCTATTGCTTGTGCAATAGGTATCGAAGGAATCACAGCGTCAAGAACTTCAGAGGTATTGATACCTCGCTTCTTTGCAATACTTACTCCTACTATCACTCCCAGTATTAAACCACCTGGTATCCCCAAACCTCCTTGCCAAATGGCCGGCACATCTTCCCAGCGCCCTCTAAAAGATCGCCAATCGGTAATTACATGATAAAGACGTGCTCCAATGAGACCGAAAGGCACCGCCCAGATCATTATTTCGGATATTTCTTCAGCTCTTCCACCTTTATTTTCCCAGCGTTTCTGACACCACCAAACTGATACTAAAACTCCGAGAGCAATCATCAACCCATAAGCACGCAGCTCAATCGGACCAATACTAAATGAGCTAGAAGATGGACTAGGTATCGATGCCAGATAAAAAATTGAACAACTCCAATTAAATAGAGAAAAGCTCTTCAGGAACTGCAAATAAATCAGATGAACCGGCAGTAACAGCCCCAAGTTGAGCTCTGGTTAAGGGAAGAAGCTGCTCAGCATAAAACTTAGCGACAGTCATTTTGCTATTCCGGAAATCTGGATCTCCAATATTCTCATTGTTTTTCGCACCGATCGCTAAACGTGCTAAAAACCACCCACCAACTAACTGTCCTAACATCCGTAAATAGGGTGTGGCGCCTGAAATGGCTTGTATGGGATCTTCTGTCCCTTTTTCAGTAAGCCAAGCAGTAGCTTCTTCAACAGCCTGCAGACTATCAGCCAGATTGGATCTAATAGTTGCAAATTCCTCGCCGTGCTGATTGAGACTTTCAGTAAAGTCATTTATCTCGTCAAGAAGGTCCCTGATGACTTTACCTTCATTCATTCTTAATTTTCTTCCAACTAGATCTATTGCTTGAATACCATTCGTTCCTTCATAGATGGGGGAAATACGCGAATCTCTGAGATGTTGAGCTGCGCCAGTTTCTTCGATATACCCATATCCTCCATGAACTTGGATCCCCAGGGAAGTCATTTCCACACCTAAATCAGTGCACCATGCCTTGGAAATTGGTGTCAGCAACTCTGCTCTGTCTGAAGCTAGTTGCCGTTCCTCGCTTTCGGGGTGACTCTTCGCTAAATCTAAGGTTGCAGCATTGGCATACAAAATACACCTCATAGCGTCTGTATAAGCCCTCATAGTTAATAGCATTCGTCTCACATCTGGATGTTCAATGATTAAAGATTGCTCACCTGCTTCAGCTCCTACAGCTTTACCCTGGCGTCTATCCAACGCGAAAGAAGAAGCTTGCTGTAAGGCTCTCTCAGCTACTGCTAAACCTTCGACACCAACGCCCAAACGAGCATTATTCATCATTTTGAACATGTAGCGCATTCCTTGATGTTCTTCTCCTATCAGATAGCCGACAGCTCCATCTCCATTTTCACCGTACGAAATTACACAAGTTGGACTGGCATGGAGACCCAACTTGTGTTCGAGTGATAAACAACGATAATCATTGCGTTCTCCTAGCGAGCCATCATCTTGAACTAAATACTTAGGGACAATAAAACAAGAGATCCCCTTTGTGCCTGGCGGACTATCTGGAGTTCGCGCTAACACCAGTTGAATAATATTTTCAACTAACTCGTGTTCTCCGAAAGTGATAAAGATTTTGGTTCCAAAAATTCTGTAAGTCCCGTCGTCTTGGGGAACTGCTTTGGTAGTCAAAGCTCCAACGTCGGAACCTGCCTGAGGTTCTGTCAAATTCATAGTCCCAGACCATTCGCCAGCAACTAATTTAGGCAAAAAAACCTCTTTTTGAGATTCATCAGAAAAAGTATGCAAACAATCAATTGCACCCGCTGTAAGCATGGGCCCCATCGACCATGCTCTACTCGCTGTAGCTAGCAATTCTGTCAAAACAGTGTGAATAGCTAGTGGGAAACCGCCCCCTCCATAGTCTGGGTCTTGTGAAATAGCTCCCCATCCAGAATCCACGAAATGGTCCCAGGCTTCGCCAAACTCTTTCGGCATGGTAACTACACCATCTGATACCGAACATCCTTCTTGGTCACCAATTTTATTAACAGGTGATACTACTTCAGCTGCGAAACGTCCAAGCTCTTCAAGAACTCCATCAATTGTTTCGACATCTACGTGTTCGTAACCCGGCAGATCACACAATCTACTTATATCACTAATCTCATTTAGAACTAGTCTGATGTCATTTAGAGGCGGTTTATATTCAGTCATATTTTCAGGTTAGCGAACTTGACGTAAGACACGCGGCTCGCGCTAACCGTTTGCTGATTTCACTTCTTTATGTGGAGCATGTATAGGAACGACTTGACGGTCCGGACCTGAATCTCCATTCAACCAATGCTGCCGACAACGGAGTTCATAAGTGACTTTTTGGTCTTCTGGATCATCGACTACAACAAGGTCTCCATCATAGACTTGCTTTCCTTCAAGCAGCCTCGCATTATGCGTGGCTCTTCGCCCACACCAACAACGTGCTTCAACTTGTACCTCTATACGCTCATCAGAGAGTTCCAGCAGTCTTCTGGTTCCTTCAAAAAGCTCTCCTTGAAAAGAAGTAAGAAGCCCAAAGGCGTATACTTCCGCTCCGATTTCATCAACAATTCGAGCTAACTGTTCTATTTGTTCAACTGAATAGAACTGTGCCTCGTCGCAAATCATATAGTCAAGAGATCCGTTTTTCTCTTTTTCTTTCAAGGCAAAATCGTAAAGATTGAAACCCGGGGAGACTTGAACGGCATCCGCGGAAACCCCCAAGGCGCTAGAAACTTTTCCACCTGCTCTATCTAGCTGACTGCAGAGGATCCCGAATAAACCTCTAGAGGTGAGATTGTGATGGATCTGCAGGGCCAAGGTACTTTTCCCGGAACCCATTGTGCCAAAAGAAAATCGCAGAGATGCCATCAGTGAAACTCTTTAAAATAACTTGAAATAACTAGACATATTTCCATTGATACATTTATACCTATTTTTAAAACCTAATCTGACGATAATACTTAAAATAAAGCAAATTCTAAAATCTGAATCTTCTTCATTTTCATTAAATAATCAAGATTTCTAAATCAGAAAATCTATACAAATCAGATACTGTCATTTATATGAAGCAGATATTTCCGGAAGAAATTGAAGTCGATCCAATAATTGTTTACAACAACGACGTAAGAACACTCTCAAATTCAAAACCTTGGGTATTACTAAATATGGTGAATTCTGTAGATGGTTTCATTTCCTTTGAAGGTAGAGCAGGAGGATTAAGCGGATCAGCAGACAAAAACATCTATCAAATTATCAGAGGGCTTGCGGACATTATTCTGGTTGGCGCAGGCACCGTTAGAGCTGAAAATTATAAAGCACCAAAAACACCCGAGGGTAAATTAGCCGAATTTAGAGAATCTAGAGGCCAAGAAAAACGTCCTAGAATAGCTGTCCTCTCTGGTGAGCTTAACCTTAACCCTGAGATGGGCTTATTCGCTGAACGTCATCTAGAGGACAAACCTCCTCTTATCTACACTAAAAGTGAGTCGCTTGAAAAAAATAGCTCCCAATTCGCATCTTCATCAGAGATTATAGATTTCCCCGAAGAAGAACTAACTGTTTCAAAAGTCGTACATGACCTTTCCAATCAAGATGCAAAGATTGTTGTTTGCGAAGGTGGACCGAATCTAAACGCACACTTACTAGCTAATGATTTAATAGATGAATTCTGTCTAAGCGTTTCTCCTAGAGCTGTAGGAGGAGAAGATCCTTCGCCATTTCTTAACAAACCAGTTGATTCCCCTGTTGAACTATCGCTAGATCGAATATTACTGGAAGAAGAATTTCTATTTTGTCGTTATCTGACAGTTAGATAAGAGCTTATAAACCTCGGTTGAGAACAATACGCTGCCCTGGTTGCAGATAAGACCCCCCGGTGACTTTTGCAAGCTCATCAACTGTGTGTCGTATATCTGTACCTTCCGGATTGAATTTGTCAGCGATTTCCCAAAGGGTGTCGCCTGGTTGCACGATATATACCACTGGGTTTCCGGAAGCTTCAACCACTGAACCTCCAGGAATGCCGTGGATTCGACCAATAATTTCATTAGCCATTAAAACACTTAAAAATACGATTAATCCAACCATCGATAGAAAAGCTAAACGACGACGTCGATAAACTTTTTGGGGCAGAGGCCTAGAGGCAAAGTTATGCAATGTTGGGTGAGCAATGTCGTAGGAGTTATAAATGACTGCTGTATTCATGTATATATCCTTTCAAAGGGGTGTGACATAGCTGTTTTATAGGGAAAAACAGTCAAATACTTGACAAAGAACGTCTGTTCGGGGAACATATGTGCGTCGTACAAGTGTTCGATCATGATACAATGATATCGAACATTTGTTCGATTGCAACTAAAAAAGGTTTTTTATAATGAATGAAAATTCTCTAACACAACGTCAAATACAAATACTCGAATTTATAGACAGCGAGTCCAGAGAACGAGGGTTTCCGCCTTCCGTTCGCGAAATCTGCAAAGCAGTGGGATTGACATCTCCTTCGACCGTGCACGCCCATCTAGCCAGTCTTCAAAAGTTAGGCTACTTGCGCCGTTCTGACCCTGGTAAACCCCGAGCCATAGAAGTTTGCTTTGATCCGATAAGTGGTGTCGCTGTTGATCGGGGAGCTGTCCAGCATGTTCCACTAGTTGGCGATGTAGCAGCAGGAGTCACAGTTTTCCGGCAGGAGAATATAGAGGAGTCTCTACCTCTTCCAGCTGAATTTACTGGCGAAGGAAATCTCTTCATGCTTAGAGTGAAAGGTGACTCAATGACGGGTGACGGAATACTCGACAATGACTACGTGGTTGTAAAATCGGAAACTTCTTCTACTTCTGCAGATGAACTGCTAGTCGTTGAGCTACCTGAAGCTGACGGAACCGTGGGAGTTAAACGCCTTAAGAGGCAAGGGAGTAAAGTCGTCGTTTGTTCTTCAAATCCAGATTTTGAAGATGTTGAGTACAAAGCGGATGAAGTAAAAATTATCGGCAAAGTAGTAACTGTTTTAAGGAAAATCTGAGCACTTAGCTAGTTCCCCTCCAACACTCTTCTAAGTGTCTCAAAAGTAACTTCTAAGTTCTTACGCTCTACCCTCTCTTCAGTCGTGTGGGCCAAAGTCGCATCACCTGGACCAAAGTTGATTGCCGGAATTCCTTGCTCAGAGAAAAAAGCTACATCTGTCCAACCTAATTTTGCACGAGTTTCAATACCCTCGCCGATAGAAGCAAGCAAAGAATGACCCATACCGGGTGATGCCGCTGGTGCCATGTCTATGAGTTCAACTGAATCCTCGTCTTCCATATAAGGCATAAGGAATTCCCTTACATGACTTTCAGCTTCTTCAGATTTTCGGTCCGGTGCATGTCGATGGTTTATAAGCAATGTCGCCATATCAGGGATCACATTGCCCGCTACCCCACCGTCCACGCCAACCGCTTGCAACGCCTCACGGAACTGGCAACCGTCTATAAGAGGCTCTCTGTGTTCGTACTTTTCTAAAGCATCGAGCACTCCACTTAGCCGGTGCACTGCATTCCGGCCCATCCACGGTCTTGCAGAATGTGCTCTCTCACCTTTAAAGGTCAATAAGAATCTCATTGTCCCTTGACAACCTGCTTCGATCAAAGCGCTTGTCGGCTCACCTAGAACCGCCGCATCTCCACTTAATAGTTCAGGCGCTTCAGTAAAAATTTCTTTCAAACCGTTATGCTCACGCGCTACTTCTTCACGAGCGTAAAATACCCATGTTGCATCTATTTCATACTCTGTCACAGACCTAGCTAGTTCCAGCATTACTGCTATGCCACCTTTCATATCTGCGGTTCCAAGCCCCCAGCACGTGTCCTTCTCGATCCTCGCACCTGACTCTGTATCTCCCGGCACTGTGTCAGTGTGACCTGCTAAAACCAGTCTTTGTCCTTTATTAAGGTTGGTTCTAGCTACCAAATTGTCGCCTACTCGATCAATTGACAAATGAGGAACAGCACTTAGCTCTTTTTCGATCATTGAAACAAGTGGTCCCTCTTCGAAGCTGACAGATGGAATATCAACTAACTCTGCGGTTAATTTCAATAGATCACGCATCAAAGTAGCTTCCGGTGTTCAAGTCGTTACCCCATGTGTACGCAACACTTCATTTAGGGTTGACTTGTCGTGTCGCTCTCCGGGTTCTAAATACCGAACAACCAAGACACACGGTAGTCCAAAAGTTCCTCCGGTAAATTGTCTCTCTCTGCTGGCCTGAACAGCCACACACCATGGCGGCACAATTCCTCTACTCAACTCGTTACCAGATTCAGCATCGATGACAGGTATTGAACCAGTTAGAACTGCTCCAGCTCCAAGAACAGATCCCTCGCCTACAGAAGCCCCCTCAGCGACTATGCATCTACTTCCGATGAGACACTCATCCCCAATAAAGACAGGAACGGCATTGGGAGGTTCTAGAACGCCGCCGATACCAACACCGCCTGATAGATGAACATTTTTTCCTATCTGTGCGCAAGAGCCAACAGTTGCCCAAGTATCAACCATAGTGTTTTCACCTACATAGGCTCCGATATTTATATAGCTAGGCATCATGACAACACCGGGAGCTTGATAACTCCCCCACCGAGCAGACGCTCCAGGCACAACTCTCACTTTACTCTCAGAATAATTTTTCTTTAGAGGTATTTTGTCAACAAATTCGAAGGGTCCTACTTCTTGTATTGACATTTCAGATTGACGAAAAAGTAGCAAGATAGCTAATTTCAACCATTCGTTTACTTGCACACCATTTTCGTTGTCGTATTCGGCTACTCGCTCTTTACCCGTGTCGAGTAAATTTATAGCCTCATGAATAACAGAATTAACTTCGGATTCTCCGGTTGTTAATTGATCTCTTCTTTCCCATATATTTTCTATTTCTTTGGCTAAATCAGTCATATCTGAGATTACCTCTTATTCCTTAGATAGAAGACAAGTTTTTAACTAAACCCGAGCTCTTTGCTCCAGCAATTCAATCCGATCGTCAGTGGCAACCGCAGCAACTCTTATATACCCCTTGCCTCCTTCACCGAAAAATTCACCTGGAGTAACGACCATGCCTAGATTCTTGGCTAAATTTTCAACTAATTGCCACTCATCATCAGGCGCGGCGATCCAGAGGTAGAAAGAGCCTTCGGGCATTGCCGTTTCGATTCCAAGAGATTCAAAAATGGCCATTAATTTTGAAAGCCTCCCAAGATACAACTGTCTCTGTTGATCCACATGCTGTTGATCACTTAAAGCAGCTATTCCCGCATTTTGTGCCGGTCCCGAGAGCATAAATCCCTGATGCTTTCTAACTTCACGCAAATAACTAACCAGCTCCGCATCCCCTGCGTAAAACCCGACTCTCATCCCAGCCAGATTTGATCTTTTAGAAAGAGAGTGGATAGCTAATACACCTTCTTTACTGTTTTGAAGAACAGACTTTGGAGAAGTTGACCATGTGTACTCCACGTAGCATTCATCAGACAAAATCGTCACTCCATTTGCCATACCCCAATCTGCTATCCTTCCTAGGTCTTCGATTGCTCCTGCTGGATTACCGGGACTGTTAACCCACAAGCAAATAGCTTTCTCTATATCTTTTGCGTCAATTTGTGAAAGGTCGATTCTCCAATTTTCGTCAACAGGGACTGCAACGGAGCGACAATTGGCCAATTGTGCCCCCATTGAATAAGACGGGTATGAAACCGCTGGATACAAAACCGTGTCCTTAACGGGATCTCTCAATTTAAGAACTGCAGGCAAGCCTGTAACGATCTCCTTAGTTCCTATGCAAGCCCCTATTGATGTTTCAGGTATTTCCACCCTGAGACATTGGTTCAACCATTCCGAAACTGCCCTTAAAAAATCGTCACTTCCGACTGAGGAAGGGTAAGGGCGTGCCGAATCAAGACTTGTTTCGGAAGAAATAGCTTTTCGGATAACTTCAGGCACGGGGTCGCATGGGGTGCCTATTGAAAGATCTACAGCTCCACCGGGTAAAGCCTCAGCCAAAACTCTGAACTCATCAAGCTGTTCATAAGGGTAAGGCGGTGGAAGAAATTTTTTTTTCATTGCATCAACTCGAGTTCTGATGAATCAAATTCAACTTCAAATTGTCCAAGCCTACCTATCGAGCTCTTGTCAGCTCTCACTTCTATTAGCCAATTAGATTCCTCTAAAACTTCCTTCGTGACAAAACCTTCACGATGCGCCATTGCTCTGATATCACCCCGCTCAAACGGTACCTTTAAAGTGATTGTCTTTTCCGATTTCCTCAGCGAGGAGGCTAACTTGTTTAACAACTCATCAACGCCCTCACCTGTTACAGCAGAAACCTCTACATAGTTTTCATCCCGTTTGAAAAGTTTTTCATCTACACCATTCGATTTATCAATTTTATTAAAAACCATCAACTCGGGAACTTCAGAGGCCCCTATAGCGTCCAATACTTGTCGCACTGCTTCTATGCAGCCTTCTGGGTCTGGATCGGAAGAATCAATTACGTGAAGTAATAAATCCGCTTCGATCACCACATCTAGAGTAGCCTTGAATGCTTCGACGAGTTGATGAGGCAATTTACGTACGAATCCAACTGTGTCTGTGACATAAACTGCCTCACCACCAGGAAGTTGCATTCTACGAGTTGTAGTGTCAAGGGTCGCGAATAGTCGATCTTCAACTAGCACTCCTGCATCTGTAAGCCTGTTTAAAAGTGTAGATTTTCCCGCATTTGTATAACCAACGATTGCTACCGACCTGTTACTTGTCTTGGATCTAGCTTTTGACTGAGTCGAACGATGTCTACGTAACTTATTCAAATCTTGTTCAAGTCGTCGGATTCGACGCATAAGTCTTCTTCGATCAACCTCTAACTGTGTCTCCCCTGGGCCCCTAGTTCCAATTCCTCCTGCTTGCTGACTGAAAGTCCTACCAGACTTTCTAAGCCTCGGTAATCGATATCGGAGTTGCGCAAGCTCCACTTGGGCTTTACCTTCAAGACTGTTTGCATTCTGAGCGAAAATATCCAGTATCACTGCAGTTCGATCAAGAGCTGAACGTTTGAGTATTCCTTCTAAATTTCTTTGCTGAGCGGGAGTTAACTCGTTATCAAAAACTACCGTATCGGCATCATATTCTTCCGAAACAGAACGAATTTCATTAGCTTTGCCATTTCCAACAAAAGTAGCTTTATCCGGTGTTTGCCTATTCTGAACTATCACAGCAACAGCATCAGCCCCTGCCGTATCAACAAGCCTTTCAAGTTCTTCAAGGGATAATTCCGTAATTTCTTTATCAGTACCTTCTAGAGAAACGCCTGCTAATACGATCCGTTCTCGAAACGAACGGTCAATCAGACCACGCTCCTCACCTGCGAAATCCCCAAATCCACCCCTGTGAGTTTCATCCCGTTCGGATTGATCTTCTATAAAAGACCTACCCATTGTCCACCTCATGTCTATCTATAAATACAGCTGGGCCAGAAAGCGATATTGATTCATCAATGGAAATGACTCCACTGCCCCCCGGCATATGGACGGTAACTGTAGATCCAGTCTGGCCCCATCTTGAAGCAACAAAGGCTGCAGCACATGCACCGGTCCCACAAGCTTCGGTAATACCTACCCCGCGCTCCCAATGTCTCATTCTTATACTTGATGAGCTGTCAATCTCTATCAAGTGAACATTTATCCCCAACGGCGCTGCCTTAGCGTTTTCACTAATCGCAAATCCTTCCAGCTCAAAATCTTCAAAGTTCTCTACTTCCACAAGCAGATGGGGGTTCCCTATATCTACTTTTGCCGCTCTAAGCACTCCTGATTCTTCAAAGCAGTTAGATTCTAGAACTTCTAAAAGCGCTCCTTCTCCAATCTCAGCGTTTACTTTCATTTCATTTTCAGTTGATAATTCTTCAATTTTTATAGATCTCAATCCGACATCTGTTTCAACATCGAAGTCAAATTTCGATACTTTTGAACTCATAAACAGAGCTTGAGCGAAACACCTGAGGCCATTACCACTCAGTTCGGCGCGTCCACCGTCTTTGTTGAAAAGATTAAAACGACTTATAGCGTCTGAATTTTCTGAGGGTGGAGTCCCAAAAATTAAACCGTCGGCACCAATACCATTAACAGAATCACAATATTTTCGGGCAGCCTCAGATGGATTTTCTGGAAGCTCTTCTAAAAGAGCAATCAAGAAAACATTTCCAAGACCCTGATGTCTAGTTAATTCCATTTAGCTAGTTTCACAGATAATTAGGAACTTTTACGAGTTCATTTAAAGTATTTGCACCAATCTCATCAAATACCTTTATTACTTTTTCTAATGCTTCAAGAGGATTCTCATCTAAGTCCATCCATTCAATTCTTGGGTCTCTTCTGAACCACTTCTCTTGTCGTCTAGCGAAACGCCTTGTCGACGAAATAGCTGATTCAATTGCTTCTTCAAGACTGTTTTTACCTTCTATATAAGAAATTATTTGTTTATAACCAAGAGCTTGAGAAGCAGTTTTAGAAAGCTCTCTCCCGCCAGATACTAAATTTCTAACTTCTTCTACAAACCCTTCTTCGATTTGCATTTTGTATCGCTCAGCTATCCGAGAATCATTTAAATCTCTAGGAAGCCTGATACCAATTTGTGTGAAAGGTGAAGGAGGGTACACATCTAGACCGGGTCCGAAAGAAGAGAATGGGCGGCCGGCGCCTAGTGTAACTTCGAGCGCTCTGACAATACGTCTACGATTACCAGGTTCGATTTTCGTAGCTGCAGCTGGATCAAGATCTTTAAGTTTTCCATATAGAAAAGAGGTTTCAGAGATCAATTCGATTTCATCACGAATACTTAGAAATCTGGGAGGGATTTCCAATCTGTCAACTACCGCACGAACATGTAAACCAGTTCCACCTACCAAAACCGCTCTATTCCCTCTATGTGTAATTTCACTCAAAGCCTTTTCAACAGCGGACTGAAAAAGAGGAAGTGCGAATTCTTCTGAAGGGTCAACAATATTAATTACGTGATGAGGTATTTCCTCTTGTTCAGCAACAGTAGGAGTTGCAGTACCTATATCCATTCCTTTATAAATTGCCATAGAGTCAATCGAAATTATTTCTATATTCGGACGACGTCTCGCTAATTCAATTGCTAAGGAAGATTTTCCTGATGCTGTAGTCCCTACTATAAGCAGATTTCCGTTAAGAGGAGTTTCTTCATTTTTTCTAAGCACTTTGCTCTGCCATTACGGGAATACGTTTGCGATGCTTGGGAGCAGCAACTATCTCTACTAATTCGCCAAGAAGGTAATGGGAAGGAGCTTCCGTAACTTCAACACGAGCATAAGCTCCCACTCGAAGAGATTCCTGCGATTTCAAATGAAGAATTTTATTCTGCCTTGTTCGAGCTTTAATTAGACCTGTCCCTTTTTTTGATTGACCTTCAACTAAAACCTCTTCTACTCTGCCCACACGTTCTTTATGTTTCAATAATGAAGATCTCTTAACAACCTCCCTCAAAGTTTCATACCTTCGCACAGCTATATCATGATCAACAAACTTTGAGTCCATCTCGGCTGCATCCGTTCCAGGTCGTGGGGAGAAAATATATGTATAAGCAGCGTCAAATTGTGCTTCAGCTACTACCTCAAGAGTGTCTTCGAAATCTTTGTCGCTTTCACCAGGAAAACCAACAATCAAATCCGTAGTCACTGATAAGTCTTCTATCCCGCTACGTGCTTGTTGTACTTTTTTCAAAAAGCGTTCGTTTGTATAACCACGGTGCATTGCCGACAGAATCGAATTACTTCCAGACTGCAATGGGAGGTGTAAATGCTCACAAACACTTTCCGTTTCCGACATTGCAGCAACGATCTCTAAAGTCAAATCTTTTGGATGAGGGCTAATAAAACGAACCCTTTCAATTCCTTCAATCAAGCCGACACTTTTCAGCAAGTCCGCAAAAAGTGGTTTAATTTTTCGTTTCTTGGCCTCCAACCAAAGATCCCCGACTTGAAAAGTATCTGTCTCGGAGGGATCTTCTGACCTTAATTTTTTTGTCAAGTCACGCCCATAAGAATTTACATTTTGACCCAACAGAGTTATTTCTGTTACTCCCTGGTCGGCAAAATTTTTTGCTTCATCTAAAAGCTGTCCGAACGGTCTGCTTATTTCAGGTCCACGTACCGAAGGAACTATGCAGTAAGTACAGGTATTGTCACAACCAATCTGAATCGTTATCCACGCTCGATGATCTACTTCTCTTCGAACAGGAAGCGCGGAGGGAAAAGCTTGATTATCCTCTTCAACTAGCTCCTCTAGGATTTCAATTACTGGCCCTTGACTTTGTGATTTCTTTAGTAGCTTTACGGCATTTTGAACATTATGAGTTCCAAAGACAACGTCAACATGTTTCGCACGTTGCTGAATCAATTCCCTATCTTTTTGAGCTAAACACCCCCCGACTGCTATCTGCACGTTAGGTCTTTCGGTTTTTAAAGTTTTCAAATTTCCTAAAGCACCATAGAGACGGTTATCAGCATTTTCTCTTATGCAGCAGGTATTAAGAACAATGACATCTGCTTCCTCTTCTGATGCAGCAGGAATTAATCCATCCGCTTCTAGCAGACCGGATATGCGTTCACTGTCATGTTCGTTCATCTGGCACCCGTAGGTGCGCACCGCGTACTTTCGGCGCTCCATGTATTCAGGCTAGGTCAAGTTGGTGAGACTTACTAAAAGTCGACCATTTTTAGTCGTGTTTACAAGTAAAAAAGCTGTTTTATTCCTCTAACTCGATTGGAAGATCATCAGTTTCTGTAAATTCATCGACTAACTCTGCTTCTTCTTTAACTGCTTCCACTGATTCTTCAGTATCTGGCATTGCTTCACGCCAGACCCTGTCAGTGATTTCCATCATTACCTCAGGGTTTTCTGTAAGGAAACGTTTTGCATTTTCCCTTCCTTGACCCAGCTGTTCACCTTCATAGGTGTACCAAGCACCTGACTTTTTGACTATGTCAAGATCAGATCCAAGATCAATGACTGAACCTTCTCGGCTTATTCCTGCACCATACATGATGTCAAATTCTGCTTGTCGGAAAGGGGGTGCACATTTATTCTTGACTACTTTTACCCTAGTTCTGTTACCTACAATTTCAGTGCCGTCTTTAATCGCTTCAATCCGTCTTATATCAAGTCGAACTGACGAGTAAAATTTCAGGGCCCGACCACCAGGGGTTGTTTCCGGAGAGCCAAACATTACACCAATTTTTTCTCGTAATTGATTAATGAAAATGCAGATTGTTTTTGATTTATTCAAATTTGAAGTTAATTTTCTAAGCGCTTGCGACATCAAACGCGCCTGCAAACCTACATGCGTGTCACCCATATCACCCTCTATTTCGGCTCTGGGTGTTAACGCTGCTACAGAATCAATTACTACGACATCAAGAGCACCTGAGCGTATAAGCATGTCCGCAATTTCAAGTGCTTGTTCACCAGTATCAGGTTGTGAAATTAAAAGCTCATCTACATCAACGCCAATAGCTTTTGCATAAACCGGATCCATTGCATGCTCTGCATCTATATACGCACAGATCCCGCCATTTCTTTGCGCTTCTGCCACGACATGAGTAGCTAAGGTGGTCTTTCCAGAGCCTTCGGGGCCAAATATTTCCGCTATTCGACCTCTGGGCATTCCACCTATTCCAAGAGCTAGATCAAGAGCTAATGCGCCTGTAGGAACACTTTCCATCGACATGGAACCCTTATCGCCCATTTTCATGACCGCTCCCTGTCCAAATTGTTTTTCAATTTGTCCTAAAGTGGTATCAAGCGCCTTTACCCTGTCGGAGTTATTAGCTGCTCTTGCATCAAAATTTTCCTGAGCCTCTTGAGTCTTTGTTCCCTTAGCCGCCTTACTCATTGTATTTCTCCATTCATTTCTATAAATTGCTTCTTCTAATGAAACTCCCATGCTTTATGAGAGCCTTAATGTGCTTAATTAACAATAAGAAACCGGTGTGACAGTACTTATAACGGCTACTAATCAGTGTTAATAACATAAGCGTAATTGCGAACATGTGTTCGTTGCAAGCATTTAGCAAATTTTTTTTATAAAACCGCTATTTCCTGCTAACTTCCTCATATGAGCTCAACCCCTTCTAACAGCAAAAACTCTCTTGCCGATACTGAACTTCTGAAAGAACGCTTATCGGATATGGCATTCCATTGCACTCAAGAATCTGGCACAGAACCGGCTTTTACTGGTATTTATACGGATGAAAAAACTCAAGGAACCTACAGATGTATTGTCTGCGACATTGACCTTTTTAGTAGTACAGAAAAATATGATTCAGGAAGTGGTTGGCCTAGCTTTTGGAATCCAATTGATGAAAAATCTGTAGAAACTGAAATGGATAACAGTCACGGCATGCAACGAATAGAAGTGACGTGTGCTTCTTGTGGCGCACATCTTGGACATGTTTTTCCTGATGGTCCTCAACCTACTGGAAAACGATTCTGCATCAACTCAGCCTGCTTACAGTTAATACCTGAATAACTCGAACTTTTTTTCAGTCTTAATAAATAGAGGATTCAAGTCGTTTACGGAGTGCGTTTAATACTGTGATTACAGTGAATTGGCGTATCTGAGCCCTGTCGAAAGGGAAAACGACTTTAAAGGACTCAACATAACCCTTCACGTTAGTAGCCATCCAAACTGTTCCTGGTTCTTGCCCTTCATGTGGATATGGGCCAGCCGCTCCGCTCACGGCAACCGATACATCAGCGCCCAGAACTGCACAAACCCCCAAGGCCATCGCCTCAACCGCCTCTTGACTAACTACTGAAATGTCTTTTGGAACATTAAGTAGAGATCTTTTTACATCAGCGTCATACGCGACAATCGACCCAATATACGAATCACTAGATCCAGGGATCTCCGTTAATCTGCTCCCTATCATTCCCCCAGTTATGGATTCAGCAGTGGCAAAAGTTAATGATTGAGCTTTCAGCTGATCCAAAACTACAGACTCCATAGTTTGATGATCTACAGCAAAAATATGATCTCCGATGAGTTCTCGTAAAACATTTTCTTCATGGTCCAAAAGGGAATCCGATTGTTCCTTATTGACTGCTTTTGCAGTAATTCGAACCTTGACACCTTCAATCCCACTCGCCTGAAAGGCAAGAGTCACTTCACCATCACCATTAAGACGCTCTATCTCCTCAGCCAAATCTTCTGCAAGTCCCGATTCAGAATGACCCCAGGTTTTAAGCACTCTGGAACTTATTACAGACTTCTCACCAGATCGCGAAACTAGATCTTGAAGAACAGTACCTTCAAGCATTTGCTTCATTTCCGTTGGAACACCTGGCACTAAATAAATCACTTTCCCTTCATGCATTGGGCAAATCAATCCAGCAGCTGTACCAGGCATTTCTGCAATCGCATTTGCACCTACTGGAACATCAGCTTGCTTGAGATTGTTTTCGGGCATTGGTCTTCCACGACTAGAAAAACGTTCTTGGATTCGTTCAACTATCTCCATGTCACGCACAAGTTCAACACCCATCAGTTCGGCTACAACCTCGCGTGTCAAATCATCCTGAGTGGGACCAAGTCCTCCTGTGACTATTAAGGCCTCAGCTCTTTCAAGCGCCGAGGCTAAAACCTCTAACATTCTTTCAGGGTTGTCACCCACAACGGTCTGGAAATGACAATCAACACCCGTCTCTGCCAAACGTTCTGCAATCCAAGCAGAATTGGTGTCAATTATCTGTCCTAATAAGATCTCAGTTCCGACCGCAACTATTTCACAACGCACTATAGAACCCTATTCACCGGTTGTACTCGTCGCAAGAATTCCATCCATTAGATATTGAATCCCTGTAGCAACAGTGAAAACAACAGCAACCCACAGTCCAAAATCAACAAACCACTGAGAGTTCTCCAACCAAGGTACAACCGCAACCATCAAAGCGAGCCCTTGAACAGTTGTCTTCCATTTCGCGGATTTACGAGCTGGAATCGATAAGCCTTTACGCGCCATCAGTAATCTGTAGAAAGTTATAAAAATCTCCCTAAGAGCAAGGAGAGCAACTGGCAACAAATGAAATCTTTCTACTTCAACAAGACAAAGTGCAGTTCCGATCACTACTACTTTGTCTGCTAAAGGGTCGATAAAAGCACCCCATCTACTGACTGTTCCACGGATTCGAGCCAGATGACCATCTAAAATATCTGATGCAGCCAAAACAAAACCTAGCAACACTGCCAACCAGGAAGTTCCAATACTCTCTTCTGCTTCCAAAACTGCCCAAAATAATAAAGGGGAAAGTAGTAAACGTGAAAGAGAAACCAAGTTCGCAGGACTTACAACAGTAGCTAATGGATGTCTGTAACTTTCATCTCTCTTAATCAAGTTAAATCAGCCTCCAAATCTGGTCCTAGCGATCCTTTTACAATCAAATCAGTAAACTCCCCCACCTGGCAAGAATCAGGTACAGAAACAACGCCATCTATCTCTGGAGCTTCTCTATAAGTTCTGCCGACCCCATGAGAATCGACCAATACAGAGATTCTTTCACCTATCAAGGCATCTCTTTTTGAAGACGTTATCTCATCTTGTAAACAACTAAGTTCTTTCAATCGCTCAATAATAAGTGACCTGTCAATTTTTCCCTCAAGACCTGAAGCATAGGTGCCTTGTTCATCACTAAAAGAAAAAAATCCGCACCAGTCCAATTGCATTTCCTTTATAAAATCAATCAACTGATCCTGATCTTCCTCAGTTTCTCCTGGATAACCAACTATGAAATTCGAGCGGAAGACAGCATTCGGAGAATTTCTCCGAATTTCAGAGATTAAATCTCTAAACCGTTCGGCATCACCCCAACGCTTCATCCTCCTCATTAGTGGAGACGAAACATGCTGCAAAGAAAGGTCAAAATACGGAACTGTTAGTGAGCACATAACATCTATCAATTGTTGATTTAATTCTGATGGGTAAAGGTAAAGGAGTCTTACCCAGTCAACCCTTTGCGTTATTTCTTCTATCAAAGGAATTATCGACTTTTCACCAACGCCCTGATCTCTTCCATATGCTGCTAAATCTTGAGCTACAAGAACAACTTCCTTAACCTGTAATGATTCAACCTCTTCAAGTATGGAATTAATATCACGACTTCGTTGTGGTCCTCTAAAAGATGGTATTGAACAGAAACCGCAGGCCCTATCACAACCTTCTGCAACCTTGAGATACGCCCAAGGTCTGATTGATGCCGGACGAGGCAAATTCAATAGATCGAATTCTGGAACATTGGCTTTTTTAGTTAAAGAAACGGAAACACCAAATCCGGCTACACGATTGACTTCAGGTAAAACGTCTTGTAATTCACTCCCGTATCTTTCGGCCAAACAACCGGTTACGACAATTTCGCTATCTTCATTTCTAAGTTCATCCAGACTTAAAATCGTCTCGATTGATTCCTCTCTTGCCTCTTCAATAAAAGCACAAGTATTTACAACTATTAAGTCAGCACTGGCTAAATCATCCGTAGCTTCCATGCCATCTGAAAGTAATGATCCTGCCAATTTCTCTGAATCGACTTCATTTTTTGGACACCCGAGAGTGACTAGGTGAAATTTTGAACCGTTTCCCATCACTTAAGGCTAGGTGCAAAGACAACTAAGAATTGATCAACCAGTAAGAGTTCTTACCATTTGCCAAAACAAAAGCGCATATAGCAATAGAAGTAGTAGAGCATTCCATTTCGAAATTTTTACAGGTTTTCTCATACTCCAGAAAGCAACTAAACACAAGAAACACATGCCTAGTAAGACTGAACCATCCATAAAGGGCTGATCCGATAACCGACCCAAACCTGAATGCGCTAACAATATTGCGCTTCCAACACCCAAACTATTAAAAAGATTTGAACCGAAAAGATTCCCAATGATTAGTCCCCACTCGCCTCTTCGTGCTCCAACTAAAGAAGTAACAAGTTCCGGCAAAGAAGTACCTATCGCGACTAGAGAAAATCCTATGAAACCCCCTTCCCATCCAAGTTCACTTCCGATCGAAACCGCAGAACTAACAATCCAACGTGGTGACAAAACTGTAAGTGTAAGACCTATGAGCATCACGATGATTTCGCGAGATGCTGTCCAAGCGTCTTGTCTAGGAGATTGAAGAGGAGTCGTTCCAGTTCTTTTAAAATAAAGAAAAATAAAGTAATTAGTTAAACAAAAGAAAAAAAGAAGCAAAATCCCTGCTAAGGCTGAGTTTAATTTCAAAAAAACCGCACCAGAAAAAAGCAATGCTCCTATAAAGGAATATCCGGCCTGCTCTTTCGTCCCGTCAGGTGGAACAACATTACCCCAAATCAAAATTGGTAAAGCTAGAACCAGACCAAGATTCGCAACGTTCGATCCAACTACATTTCCTACAGCCAGTTCGATACCACCAGTTTCTTGTTGAAATACAGCCGTAAGTGATGCTGCCAACTCTGGTGCACTTGTTCCAAAGCCAACCAACAGTGCACCCACGAGCGCTTTAGGAATCTTAAATCTTTCAGCTAAACGTGACGTGCCGTTTAAAAATTGATCTGCTGCAAAAACCAATACACACAATCCTATTATTAGGATCAGAAAATCTTTAAACACAACTAAAGAGTACCTAAGTTGATTGCACCTTAGAAGTCTTCTTCACTTGGGATTTCAAACTCTTCCGCGGCGATAAGAACTTCACGTGCCTTTGAGCCTGAAGAGGGGCCCACTACTCCTGATTCCTCTAGCAAATCCATCAAACGTCCAGCTCTAGCAAATCCAACGCGTAGTTTCCGCTGAAGCATCGAGGTGGAACCAAGCTGACTAGCGACAACTAAATTTCTAGCTTCTTCATAAAGCTCGTCATCCTGCTCCGAAGCAGTAGATACAGGACGAGAAAAATCTTCAGTTATATCAACAACTGGTTCCTTAACGACAGAAGGCTCTACCACGTCAGACGGTTCATGCTCGACTTTCTGTTCTGCATTGCTATCACGTTGAGCTTTCCATGTTGCCACCACCTCACGAACTTCCTTCTCTTCAACCCAGGCTCCTTGGATGCGTTGAGGTGTGCTTGAGCTAGGACCTAAAAGCAACATGTCCCCTTTCCCTACAAGCCTTTCTGCTCCCTGCTGGTCCAAAATAACTCGGCTGTCAGCAAGACTAGAGACTGCAAAAGCTAGACGCGCCGGAATATTTGCTTTAATCACACCTGTTATCACATTTACTGAAGGTCGCTGAGTGGCTACCACCAGATGTATTCCCACCGCTCTAGCCATCTGAGCCAATCTACATATCGAGTCCTCAACATCTCGAGCGGCAACCATCATCAGGTCTGACAACTCATCTACTACAACCATTATGAAAGGCAGTCTCTCATGCTCACGTGAATCTTCTTCACCGAAATTGATTACGGGCAATTCATCTCGGTCATATGCAGAGTTGTAGCCCGCTATATCTCTAAAACCACAATTAGACAAAATGTCATATCTTCTCTCCATCTCACGGACAGCCCAATGAAGCGCATTCGCTGCTTTTTTAGGGTCTGTGACAGGTGCTGTTAAAAGATGTGGCACACCCTCGTACTGCCCCATTTCAACACGCTTTGGGTCTATCAGTATGAGTCGAACTTGGTCAGGTGTGGTACGCATCAAAACAGAAGTGACCATAGCGTTAATACAAGAAGACTTTCCGGCTCCAGTTGCTCCAGCTATAAGAAGATGTGGGGTGGTTGCAAGATTAAGCATCACGGTTTGACCTTTTATGTCTCTACCAACTGCCAATTCGAGAGGATGTGTAGCTTTCTTGGATTCTTTGGAAGTCAAAATATCCCCTAATGCAACCACATCCCTGTCTTCATTTGGGACCTCAATACCAATTGCCTGTTGACCGGGTATCGGGGCCAAAATACGGACATCCGCAGCCGCCAATGCGTAAGCGATGTCCTTGTTGAGACTTGTAATACGAGAAACTTTTACACCATCACCTAATTGCAGGGCATACCTAGTAACTGTTGGCCCAATAGTCATATCGACTAAACGAGTTTCAACGCCATGTGCTTCCAAAGCCTCCTGAAGCCTCTTTCCTCGCTCTTCTGCAGCTTTAGCGTCTACGTCATGTGTATCGCTTGTTGAGAGAATATCTAAAGACGGCAATGACCAGGAAGAGCCTTCAATTGCTTTACCCAGCTGAATGGTCAGTTGTTCACTCCCAGTATTTTTTACTTTTGGTTTTGCCTTTTTCTTCTTGGGCTTAAATTCTTTTGACGGCTCAGGGACAGTTTCGGCCTCAATCACTGCTGGCTGATCTTCTTGAAAAGTAGTTTCCTCTCTGACTTGATCCGGTATTTGTCTCTGATCTGTAGACCCCGGCGGTGTCAATAAACTTCTAATCCAGTTGCCAAGAGAACGACCCAATGCACTGCAGAGTAAGACAATTCCTTTAAACAACTGCTTGCCAGCGACGACAGCACTTTTCATAGTGATTCTGATCGCATCACGTGCAGAAACTCTTGTAGCAACAACTATTGATACCAAAACGAATGCAACAAGAACTAGAACAGACCCCCATGTACCTATAGCAGCTTTTAATCCTCCACCAGCGGAAAGACCTAAAATACCGCCTGCATCTCCTAGTTCATCGACCCCATCACCTATACCAGGGCGACCTCGGCTTAGATGCAGTAAACCGGATACACCTACGAGACCTAAAAACAGTCCAACAGGTAGCCGTTTTGTTATTTCTCCGAATTCGGAGCGTTCCCTAAACATCGCTAAACCTGTTACCACCATCAAAACGGGGAGAATAAGCTTTATTACTCCGATAGTCCATCCTGCAGCGCCATCGACCACATCACCAACCGGACCTGCCTGCTCGAGGTAGATAGAAAGACCCGCCAAAAGACCGCCAAGCACAAGACCAAGACCCAGCATTTCGTTCCCTCGTCCCGCAAACGCCGTTTTAAAGAAATTTTTTGTTGTGCTCACCTCGGCTGAGGAACTTTTAGGGTCGCGTATGGATCTTTTATTTTCAGAACTGCTAGAAGCAGTAACATTTTCAGATTTTTCTTCGCCCATAGGAACCTTTACCACAACAGTTTTACGGTAGCACTAGGGCGTGACTGAGGGTATCTATTATGATTTTTAGTTAATTTCTACTAGTGGAACTAACACAGGTCGACGGCCGGTATTTAGATCTACAAATTTACCCATTGTCCTGCGAACAAGTCTTGTTAACTCTTTTTTGTCAAATTCACCGTCAAGCAGTGCTCCATCCAAAACTCTTATTATTTCCTCAATTATTTCATTGAGACATCTATCTGCTTGCTCAGCCTCAATCCATCCCAAAGTTGCTGCAAAAGGTCGTTCCAAAAGTCTTCTTTTCTTTTCCTCAACAATCACTCTCACTAAAATAAAACCTTCATTGCTCAAAGAAACTCTTTCTTTAAGCAATTCTTTACTCACCTCTACTCCACGGCTGTCAACCATTAGGTAATCATCGCTCACTCGTTTTTCTAAATGCAGTCCATCTTCGTCTAAACAGACACTGTCGCCATCTACGCATCTAAGAATTTTGGATTGTCTCATTCCTCTACCCAATGCAATTTCTTCGTGACCTAACAAATGCGTATATTCACCATGAACTGGTATAAAAAGCTCAGGATCACTTGCTTCATGCAATGCCAGAAGTTCGCCAGCCTTGCCATGGCCAGTGGTATGAATCTTCAACTTGCCGCTGTGAACAATTTGGGCACCCAAGCGCGCCAAATTGTTATGAATTCTGAAAATAGAAGCCTCGTTTCCAGGTATCGGAGATGAGGAAAAAATCACTGTGTCGTTTGGACCTATTTGCACCACAGGATGACTCCCAGTTGACATCATGGATATAGCTGCTCTCGGTTCAGCTTGAGACCCTGTACAAATAATGCAAACTTTGTCAGATTTGCTGCTTTTCAATTCTTTTTCAGTCAAAAGAATACCGTCCGAAATTCGCAAAAGACCCAACTCTCTTGCGAGGGCTACATTTCTAATCATCGAAGGGCCCAGTATCGCTAATTTACGATCAGTCCTTACTGCTGCATCAGCTATTTGTTGAATTCGATGTATGTGACTTGAAAACGTCCCAACGATTATTCGACGTCCTTCATTTTCAACGAAAACATTTTCAAGAACAGGACCTATTTCTGATTCTGAAAGAGACACTCCGGTGCTCTCGGAATTAGTGGAATCTGCTAGGAGTAAACGAATTCCCTCTTTTTCGGAAATCTCAGATACTCTGCTCAAATCTGTAAGCCGTCCATCAACAGGACTTGGGTCCAGTTTGAAATCACTGGAATGTAAAATAACCCCTTGAGGGGTCCTAAAAACAGTCATTAACCCACCAGGAGTTGAATGGGTTACTGGTAGGAATTCACATTCAAATGGGCCAATTTTGTAGTTTTCGTTGTCTTCGATAGAAACGAGTGAGGGGATCTTTACTTCGTGGCTTTCTAATTTTGCTTTAACCATTGCGACAGTAAAAGGAGAACCATATATAGGTGCTGACACATGACGAAACAAGTGAGGCAACCCACCCATGTGATCCTCATGTGAATGACTGACTATACAGGCTTCTATATCATCATGTCTGTCGAGCAACCATTGAAAATCTGGAAGTATTGAATCAACACCAGGGTGTTCGTATGGAAACAATTGACCACAATCAAGAAGCACAATGCGACCTTCTAACTCAATCGCTGCACAATTTCTTCCTATTTCACCAAGTCCACCAAGAAAGGTTATGCGTACTGAACTATTCAAAACTTACTTCTTGCCAGTTAGCCGCGCCCTAGACCACTTAAGATCCCGCGCGCTTTTTCCGCCAACCATTCTGGTTCAGGTCCCATCGGTAGCCGACAGTCACCCCCTGGCAAATTAAGTATTTTCATCATTGCTTTTGTAGGTATTGGGTTAGGTGTTAGATCTCCAGATTCGAAATCATATGAGGGGATAAGCCTATGATTAACTTCTACTGCTCGATTAAAATCGCCGGCAAAAAAAGCTTTCATCAATTCAGTTGTTTCAGGTGTAGACCAATGAGATGCAACACTTACTGTTCCCACTGCACCTACAGAAAGTAAAGACAAAGTCAAAGAATCCTCACCGCTATAAACCTCGAAACCTTCCGGGGCTGCAGCTATCAATCTTGCGGTCTCCCCTACGTCGCCGGCTGCATCTTTAAGTGCGACTATATTTTCAACTTCGTCTGCTAGTTGCAAAATTGTTGACGTGTCAATTTTTCTACCTGACCTAACAGGAATGTCGTAAAGCATCACTGGCAGATCAGTTGACTCTGCTACAGCTGAAAAATGTGCTAATAGGCCTTGCTGAGAAGGTCTGTTGTAATAGGGAGTTACTGTAAGAATTCCTGAAGCTCCTACTTCAGTGCAACTTTCAGTTAACTCAACAGCAGCTTTAGTGTCATTGCTTCCTGCTCCCGCTATAACAGGAACATCAACTGCCTCTACTACAGCAGTAATCAAATTGATTTGTTCCTCATGAGTAAGAGTGGGTGACTCTCCGGTTGTGCCAGCAATCACCAAACCTTCATTACCCTGCTCAACTAGCCATTTAGCTAATACCTGAGCTCCTTCAATGTCTAACTCCTCATCTTTTGAAAAGGGTGAAATCATTGCTGTGAGCACTCGCCCAAAACGTGGTGTCATAAGTTCTACTCCCTTAATCTCTAAGTGCTTTCAGATGCTCTATCAATGCCTAAAGTCGAAAAAAAATTTTCATGAAGCTCAAACCAGACTGTGTGATATGACTCAATCATAGGCTTAGCTATCCAATCGGTATCACCCCTAAGAACCATTTCTAGGGCGTAAGTAAAACGGCTGCCATAAGATGCAAAACGCTCTAGCCTTCCAGCAAGGCTTTCACACACAGGCTGAGCTTGCTTATCTAATTCAACTAGACGGTCAATTACCCCTTTGTCGTAGTCAGGATCTGAATGATCATTTAGAACTTGTTCCCCTTCACCACCATCGAGTGATGGTTTTAATTGCCAGTCTGTACAAAGCTCTTTGAAATCATCATTTAGTTGTGAGAATTCTTTATACGAAGTCTCAATTTCTTGACGAATTCCTAAATTGTCAACTTCATTAGCCAAGAGTTGTTCACCATATAATCTTCCCTCCGGCGTGATCATCCATCCCACCATTCGGCCTTCTCTGTAGCTGACCAAACCCTCTTCGGCGAATTGATTTAACATATTTAAAGTATCCTCTTGGCTTAAACCAACAGTTTCTGCCACAGCTTCGGTATCAACAAACCCTTTTACTCTTAATGCTTGAAGTACCAGAAGATCAGGTTCACTTATTTTCGACATGCAATCACGCTACCAGTCGATCGTCGGCTACAACGCGCCTAAGTACTAGAGGGTAACCCACTAAGCCTATTAAGGTGAAAATAAACCATTGGACCGCATAGCTAAAGTGTGATCCTTCGGTCAACTCGAGTGGTTCCATTTGGACAGGCCAATCATTCGTTATTTGTTGATTTTGCTGAAAATAAAAAGGCAATAAGTTTAGGTTCCATTCTGCACTCAATAAATCTATGTCGATCCGATTTATTTCACTTCCCTGCAAATTCCCATCAGAAAATGGAAGCATAATAAATCCCTCTATTTCAAACACCCCTGAAGGTGGTTTCCAAGTTTCAGATCTACCATCATTGAGTATCTTACGTGGAAGGTACCCCCTGTTAACAGCGATGTAGGCAACGGGATCAGTTGCGAGAGCGAAAGAATTTATTACTTCGACTCCTGGAACACCATTTCGGGATCTATTGATCAGATAGACCTGTCTATTTTCATCAAAAGTTCCTATGGCTGTAGCAGGAATATAATTCTGATAATCACCGGCTTTGTCTACAGATAGGTCATCCAATACGACGGGGTTTCTAACGGTATTCTCCATTATTTGAGCATTATTTGACTTACGTTCCTCTAATCTCCGGAGTTGCCAGAAACCAAGATTTACAGTGGATACGAGAAGTGCTAATACAAAAATATGTGAGATTATCCAACTCGGTCTTAATAAACGATGAGAACCAAAAATCATTCAATTCCAAGCAGTTTTTCTAAACCAATAGTTACACCGTTTGGAAGAGAACCAACCCCTTGGACGGCCAATAAGACTCCGGGCATGAACGACTCCCGGTCAAGAGAGTCATGACGTATCGTCAATGTTTGGCCCGCTGAACCCATGATCACCTCTTGATGAGCAACCATGCCTTTCATTCTTACTGCGTGTATCGGTATGCCTTCAAATTTCGCTCCACGAGCACCCGGGATGCTTTCGCTTATTGTCGGGTCATCATCCCACTGATCAGAAGACGAAAACATTCTTTCTGCAGTCGCAAGTGCAGTACCTGAAGGTGAATCAATTTTCTGATTGTGATGATATTCGATTATTTCGGCCGTATTGAACCAAGGCGATGCAATAGCCGCAAAATGCATCATAAGCACTGCTCCTATTGCAAAATTAGGGACAATTAAACAGCTGCTTTCATTAAACTTTTCCCCAATCGTAAGAACGTCTTGATCAGAAAGACCACTTGTCCCTACTACTACATCAATTCCTTCTTCAGCTAACAAAGGCAAGTTATTTTTTGAAGCCTCAGCGATGGTAAAGTCGACTACTACATCCACTTCAGCTTCTAAAAAACCGCTGATTTCTTGAATAATCGGCAGTTGCAGTGAAATGCCACCAACTAGTTCTTCTGACCCGTCGGAAGCTAAGTCCACGGCTGCCACAAGTTCCATAGATTCAGCTTGCATAACTGCGGAACAAACTGACTGGCCCATTCGACCAGCCGCACCTAGAACGCCAATTTTTAAAGATCCATTTCCCATATCTCAGAGGTTAGTACCCCAAAGTAGATTTATTGGAATTGTTTAATATCAAATTAAACCAAAGGTGAAACCGACTATCTTCTTTTCCTGTCGTTGCTTCTTCTAGAAGAACTTTTGCCTAAGTCACCGTGCACTGCTTCCAATTCTGCTTGGAAAGCGTCTTCGAAAGAAGCCGACGACTTAGCTTTGCTTTTGACGTCTCGATCATCAGAATCGGTGTCCTTTTGATTGAAATCATCCTCGTCTGAAAAATCATCGTTTTGATCTGAAACCTCATCCTCGTGAATGTCTTCTGAAGACTTCTCCTCATGACTTGGGCTGTCCTCAGCATCAAGTAAAGGCCTTAGTGAGATTTTTCCATTAGGGTCTATGTCTTCCACTTCAACTTCAATAGCATCCCCAAGCTCAAGAACATCTTCAACCTTGTCGATACGCTTCCCGCCACCCAATTTAGAGATGTGAACTAGGCCATCCCTTCCTGGCAGTATGTTTACAAAAGCTCCGAACTTGGTTATGTTGACGACTCTTCCATCGTAAACCTCTCCTACATTTGCAGAAGGTGGGTCTACAATCAGCATTATCTGTCTTTCGGCTTCGGTAACTTTCTCACGATCAGGTGAAGCGATAGAGACAATTCCTGACATCCCATCATCATCAACTGTGATTTCAGCTCCAGTTTCAGCTTGAATGGTGTTTATCATTTTTCCTTTTGGACCTATAACTTCACCAATTTTTTCGACTGGTATTTCGAAACTTAGAATTTTTGGAGCATTCTCCCCTACATCTTCACGTGGTTCAGGAATAGCTGAAGTCATTACTTCAAGTATTTTCAACCGAGCCTCTTTAGCTTGATTTAGTGCATCAGCGAGTACATCTGCAGGAATACCATCAATTTTGGTATCTAGCTGCAACGCTGTGACGAACTCAGTTGTTCCCGCAACTTTGAAGTCCATATCTCCGAAAGCATCTTCTGCGCCCAAAATGTCAGTAAGCGTTACATACTTACCGTCTTTGTAAATTAAGCCCATGGCTATGCCAGCTACTGGTGCCTTAATAGGAACACCAGCGTCCATCATTGAAAGACTGGAAGAACAAACTGAACCCATAGAAGTGGAACCGTTTGATGAGAGAACCTCAGACACTAAGCGAAGCGTGTAAGGAAATTCTTCAAAACTTGGCACTACCGGGAAAAGAGCCCTTTCAGCAAGTGCGCCATGACCGATTTCCCTGCGCTTTGGCCCTCTCATGAAACCAGTTTCCCCTGTTGAAAAAGGCGGAAAGTTGTAGTGGTGCATATACCTTTTACGTTCAATTGGATCGATACCGTCTATCATTTGGTCCATCCGTCCAGTCCCCAGAGTGGTTATGTTCAAAACTTGAGTTTCGCCCCTTTGGAAAAGACCAGACCCATGAGAAGTGGGAATAACCCCTACGTCCGATGACAGAGCCCGGATATCAGAGACTCCACGTCCATCAATTCGAACTCCTTCGTTAACAATTCGATCTCTAACGGTCTCTTTAGTAACGGACCTGATAGCAGCAGAAATCTGAACTTCAGCATCTTCTATTTCTTCAAAATTCGAAATGAGCTCACCTTTGAGTTCTTCCTTTAGATCCGATTCAGCATTTTGTCTTTCTGTCTTGTCAACAATGGTCTGTGTAGCTGCAATTCTTTCTGCTCCAGCATTTTCAACGGCAGTGAAAATTTCGGGAGTGTAATCAGCAAAAACCTCATATTCCATTGCTTCTTGTTTTCCTACTGCTTTAACTAGTTCTTGCTGTAGTTCAATAACTTCTTTTATGAATTTCTTTGAAAATTCAAGACCACCGGCCAGTACAGTTTCATCCACAAAAGGTGCCCCTGCCTCATAAACATCGCAGGTAGCTTCCGTACCGCCTGCTTCTACCATCATGACTGCAACATCGCCATCTTCTAATAGACGGCCTGCTACAACCATTTCAAAAGCTGAATCTGCGGCTTCTTCGTAAGTCGGATGAGGAATCCATTCGCCCGATGCAGCCCATGCGATTCGAACAGCCCCCACAGGGCCATCAAAAGGTATTCCAGAAATCATGAGCGCTGCTGAAGCTCCATTTAAAGCTAAAACATCATGGGGGTTCTCCATGTCGGCCCCCATCACCGTTCCGACTATGTGTACTTCATTACGAAAACCCTCTGGAAACATCGGCCTTAAGGGCCTGTCAATTAATCGGCAAGTCAAAATCGCCGACTCTGATGCACGACCTTCTCGACGGAAGAAAGACCCTGGTATCTTCCCTGCTGCGTACATCCTTTCTTCAATATCAACAGTTAATGGGAAAAAATCAGCGCCTGATCGAGCTGATTTTGCACCCGTTGCTGTCATCAAAACTGTTGACTGACCTAGTTGAGACAAAACTGCCCCTCCTGCTAAGCCTGCCAGACGTCCAGTCTCAAAACTAATTGTCTTTTCTGTCCCTGAAAATGTGTGGGATACGGAAATTGGTTTATTCATTCTTATATTCTCTTTTTCTCTTCTTTACCTAATCGAAACGTTTTCGATCAGGGTGACACCAAGCGATGAAAGCGTTAATTTAAAATTGCTCACTTCGTAGAGTCTTTTTTATATCTGTTCCTAATTAACTAAGTTTAGGAACTTATTAAGCCAACGCCCTAGCGGCGCAAACCTAATTTTGCGATAATTGACCTATAACGCTCGACGTCATTTTTTTCTAAATAATCAAGCATTCTTCTTCTACGACCTACAAGCATCAACAAACCTCTCCTACTGTGATGGTCCTTCTTATGGACTTTCAAATGTTCGGTAAGGTGGTTGATTCTTCCACTAATTAAAGCAACCTGAACTTCAGGAGAACCAGTGTCACTTTCGTGCAATTGGTGCTCAGAAATTGTTTCAGATTTCACAGGCGTACTGCTAGACATATATTCCTCTAATATCGGATTCAAACCTTAAAACTTTCACCTTTAAGGCTATAGGAAAGATCGGAGTCTCGAACCCGACCTCAAGTAATCCCCCTTGGATTACCTACCAAAGATAGATCCTATCAACGCTCAAGCAACAGCGCACCTAGCTAGATACAAGTTCCTTATATCGTCTTCTCCACTCCAATGATGGTTTATCTGATTGCACATCAACCAACTCTCCTCTTTCCAGAGGAAGTTGACCCTGCAACTTCTCCAACATCATTTGATCTTCCAGAACAACTGCTAGCTCCAACTCAAGAACTTCGTTTGCTATTGTCCTACCAGGTTCAACTAACGTTTCTACATCATCATTTCGCCACAAAACAAAAATATAGATTGACCTACCTTCTTCAATCGGAGCTGCAGTCATAAATAACTTCTGTTCTACACCTGTCTCATAACTCATTGTGCTTAATACCGAAAATGGCAGCGTAAATCCTGTAGTCATAAAAAGTTTTATTACGTCGCTTCCGCCGCCAGACATAATCTTTGTTGAACCAACGTTATTGATCTTTACTTCATACCCATACCCGTAATAATTATCATCGAGTTGTTCTAGTTTTATTTTTGGAACAACAGTTTCTTGTTCAATTCCAAATGTTCCACGATGGGTATATGGAAAATGGGATATATCAAGCATGTTGTCGATCATTCTTGTACTGTCGACATTCCATATTTGCATATCAGTGTTTATGCGCGTAAAAGATTCGTCACTATCAGCAGCTACCTCAGGAATAGATGTGCGAGGTTTACCTGGGCACATCCAAATTAGTCCATATTTTTCTTCAACAAAAAAAGGGCTCAAGTTAGCTTTTGGAGGAATAGGTAAACCCTCGCTAGCAGAAGGAACTTCCAAACAATGGCCTTCATTTCCAAATAACCAACCGTGATAAGGACACCTAAGGCAACCATTTTCTAAAGTTCCTTTCGACAAAGGAGCCTGTCTGTGTGTACAGCTGTCTAAAGCAGCGACTATCTGAGCATCTGAACTTCTCCATAAAACATAATCCTTCTGCATAAGCCTCACGGAGAAAACCCCAGACTCTAGAGATGCACTGGTTGCAACAGCATGCCAATAGTCACCTAAAACGTCGAATGAATCTGCCATCAATCAGCCCTTCAAAGATTTCTCATACCGGTCAACAAGCCAAGAATTAAATTGCGGTATGACGGCTTCTTGCCACGAGTAGTGTGCCCGATTTGCGAATCGTGAGCTCAGTCCCAATTGGGAGGCAATATTTGTTGGTATATCTTGACGATTGAAATACCCAACTCCTCGTATTGCAGCTTGTAGTAATTCATCAAATAAGGGAATCTCAAGAACTTCCTCTGGGAACAGATAAGCCATACCCAATTCATGGGTTTCGGGCCCCGTTGGGTTAACCGTAAACCAAAATGCGGAATCTGCTTGCATCCCAATCAAAAGAGTTGGGGGAATAAAAGCAAAAACAACTCTCTGTCTTTCCTCTTCAGTCAAGTTCGGCAAAGGCGGAAAAAGGGCTTTATAGGATGGATTAAAGCCTCCATCCATTTCTAAGGAAGGATTGAAACCAAACATTGCCCCATCTGTCGACTCTACATCTGAATACCATGCCCCTGAAGAAGGTGCCCAGTCATGTATTCCTTTGTGAAGGCGACTGTTGTGATACATCTCCATAAAATTCTCAATCATAATCTTCCAATTAAATGGAACATCCGGAATTACCGCTGGGTCTACGGTTTTGAGTGAAGAAAGATTGTAATTAGCAACTGTGTTTTCTAATTTCACTAAACTCGGTGCTAATGGATCTGCATTCTGGTCAAAATTTACAAAAATGAAACCATTCCAAACTTCCACGGCAATCTTTGTAAGGCTCGTATCCTCCATAACAAAACAATCCGTGTCCTTCATCTCAGGTGCACCAGTGAGTTGACCATCTAAATTAAATACCCACCAATGATAAGGACAGCGAAAATAACGGGCATTGCCAGAAAGAAACTTTGTGGGTTCAAGCATATTTTGATCATCTATCCCATCAAGATCAGCAGTTACACACATACCTCTATGAGGACAAACAGAAGACATTGCACGTATTTCAGATTCTGAATTCCTTACTACTATTACCGGTTCTCCAGCTGGTTTGGCAGAGAAATAGTCACCTATTTCTTGGATCTGTTCTTCACGTCCAACGCAGAGCCATTCCGATGCAAATACTGAATTAATTTCAAAATCAAAAAAATCTGAATCACTATATACCTGTGGTGGTAGCCCAATTGCTTCTTTATAAGATCCACGAGATTTAACTAATTCTTCAAATTCGATAGGACTGTTCAATAGAATCCCCCTCTAAACAATAGTAAATATTACATCAAATACGATTGGTCAGACAATCAGACCTTTTGATATGTTTTAGATCTATCGATTAAGGGAGAACCATGACATATCCGAACATTCTGGTCTTTGTTGACTTTCCTACTGACGATGTTGATGCAGCAACTGATTTCTACAGCAAAGTCTTTAATTGGGAAATTGAAACACGTATACCAGGAATTTTCAATCGAATCGTACCTGGCCAAAACTTTAAATTAGATGATGGGAGCCAAGGACCCACTGGGAATTTACACATGGGAATATCGAAAGCTGCTAACACTAGACCTCACCCGAATCCTGAACCTCCTGAACCAACAACTCTTAGCCAAGGAGGCAGGTCAACAAGAGCATGGATCATGGTAAGCGATGATGACTCTTTTGACCGGATACTTGACACTGCCGAAAGCCTAGGGGCGACAATTCTTTGGAGAAATCACTTCTGGACTGAATTCGGTGGAGCAAATGCATCTTTTATAGACCCTTGGGGAAATCAAATAAATCTCTGGCAACATCTTGAAGGTGTCGAGGTTGACGAAGAAACTCATCAAGTCATAGGCGAAGCACTCATTCCAGACGGATGGACAATCGAATAGCAAATAGGGAAACCAAATGGAAACAACGTATAACATTCATCCTCCTGAAGCCAGATGGACACATGTAGCTCTAAGAGTCAAAGACATTAATGCAACGATTGAGTGGTACACGGAAAATACTCCCTTGTCACTCGTAACTCGCCGTGAAGATGAATCAGGCTATGCGGCTTGGCTTGGTCACACCGACAATCCCCTCTCTCCTTTTCTTTTGGTTCTAACCCAATTTTTTCCAGATAAAGATCCTTTTGCAGATGCACCAAATACTGTTCTAGGGCCCTTCGCCCACTTAGGAATCGAACTGCCTGATCTAGAATCACTCAAAAAAGCGGCTGAAAAAATGCAAGCTATTGGGTCTCTTGTAATGCCAGTTCAAGAAATGCCTCCACCAATAGGATGGATATTCATGGCAAAAGATCCGGATGGAAATACTCTCGAGTTTTCTTTCGATCAGGGAGTTTACGCGACTTTTCAGGAGTTAGCGGAATAATCGAATGGAAACTACTCGAACTCCAATCGAAGTAGCGACTTCATATCTAGAGTCTTTTGCAAAAAGAGACCCTGATCTAATTGCATCACATGTCTCAGAAGATTTCAAAAACATACACACAAGCGCACTTGGAGACCCCTGTGAAGGAAAATCATCTTACAGAGATCGACTTCCTGGTTTTTTGAACAAATTCAAAGACTTAACATACGAATGTGAGGAAATTATTTCACAAGAAGAGAGGGTCTTTATCTCTTACTTAATGAGAGCAGATGTAGATGGAAGCGAGATTTCTATTCGCGGTGTTTTCAATTTGAAAATTATAAATGGTTTTATAGAAAGTCGAATTGACTATTTCGACAGCCTGACTTTCCTTAAACAAATCGGACATCCGGCCGGATTGGAGGAAATCTGAAATTGGAACATGCACCCACAATTGATTTGAGCAGCGCATTTGGCGGAACTGATTCTGACCGTCTAAAAGTTGCTATGCAAATCGATTCTGCCTGTAGAGCTACGGGATTTTTTGTAGCAATAGGTCATGGAGTTGAAGAAACATTGTTAGAAAATGTAATCAATGCTTCAAGAGAATTCTTCCATCTACCCATTTCCGAGAAAGCTAAAGTTTCTCCTCCGGGACCCAACCATTTTCGTGGTTATCTAGGTCTTGATACCACTGCTCTTGCTTCGACTCTAGAGATAGAAACCCCACCCGATTTATGCGAATCATTTAATGTAAGTAGATTTGACGACCCAGTAATGCGTTCAAAAGTTGAACAACCCGGAGCAGAAGCTGTTTTCTGTGAAAATATGTGGCCCGAAAACCCTGAAATTCTAAGAAGTGCGTATGAAACTTACTTCGCTGAAATGGAACATCTTTGTTCAGAGATCCTGAAACTTATGGCTATCGCTCTGGAACTTCCTGAAGATTGGTTTGACGATAAGTTCGAACAGCCCACTTCTCTTTTAATGGCCAACTGGTATCCGCCCGTTACAGGCGAAGTTTTTTCAGGTCAACTAAGACGCGGGGAACACACTGACTATGGAGCGTTCACAATTGTAGCTCCAGAACAGATACCGGGTTTGCAAATTTCTGTAGACAACCAATGGGTTGATGTAAAACTTGTTGAAAATGGCTATGTCATAAATATCGGCGACCTTCTGGCTCGATGGACAAATGACAGGTGGACCTCCACTCTTCACCGAGTAGTCCTCCCAGATGAGTCCAATCACCGTCAGCGCGACAGAATCTCAATTCCATTTTTTTTCCAGCCAAGTTATACCGCTGAAATAAAAACTATTCCCACCACAGTAGACGAGTACAAAAAATCTTCTTATGAGCCAGTTATTTCCGGAGAGTGGATTACGGCTAAATCAATGTCAATGCTGGAATAATACCTTTTAATCAAATTTAACTATTGATTAGCTTTAGCAACTGTCTTCGCCATTCGACAGTCGCTTTGTCTGATTGAACATTAACTAAAGCAGTCTTACCCAAAGGCATCACGCCATTTAGTTTTTCTAACATCACTCGATCTTCTTCACCTATAGCTCGGTCAAACGCAATTACTTCATCCGCGGGAATTGTAAAATCATCATTACGCCAAATAACGAAAGTGAAATAAGAGGAAATCTCATCAATAGGGGTAGATAAGAGAAGGATTACGTGTTCTAATCCTGATTTATAGGTGATCGTACTTCTAACAGTTAATGGTAAATTAAATCCACTACTCATCGACCTTTCAACAGACTCTTCATTTGATCCTGAGGTGCTTTTGGCTTCTTCTGGGTTTGCAGCCAAAATATCGTAACGATAACCAAAAAAGTCATTGTCTAAATACTCGAGACTTATATTAGGTACTTTTGTTTCTTGTCCTGCACCAAAAGTTCCTGCATGCACATAAGGAAAGTGAGTTATATCTAGAAAATTGTCTACCATTCGTGTAGCTGCAACTTTCCACTTTTGGACCTCGGTATTAATTCTTCTAAAGGAAGAATCTGATTCTTCTTTTAGTTCAAAAAGTGGATTGATTGGCTCTCCCAAACAAAGCCAAACCAGCCCATACTTTTCGATAACTTCAACGGTATTTAAATGTGCTTTTGAAGGAATGGGCACACCATCAGATGAAGAGGGAATATTTATACACTTTCCGGATTCTCCAAATGTCCATCCATGATAAGGGCATACAAGACAGCCATTTTCTAAATGGCCATGTGATAATGGGGCCTGCCGGTGGGGACATTTTTCTGCAGCTGCAATTAAAGAACCGTCAAACCCTCTCCAAATAACAAGGTCTTCGTTCAAAAGTTTTACTGAGATTGGACTTGAATCTATATCATCACCCAAGGCGACTACATACCAAAAGTTCTTTAGAGGCTGTTTATCAACAAAACCCTCTGTGCCATTAAGTATTTTTTCCATGGCTTTTCTCTTTCGGTGATCTACCACAAGACACTAATACTTCATCTATTGTGTTGACGTGACAGAAGAAAACTGCTCAATTTTATATGGACACACAATTATAACTATGAACGAAGAGCGTCAGGTTTTGAAAAACGCTGCCATAAAAATTGTAGGAGATCGAATAAAAGAGATAGGCACCAAAGAGGAGCTTATTCTTTCCAACCCTGAAGCTTCTATTATCGGCAACGATAACTTTTTGGTCATTCCTGGTTTAATTAACGCCCATCAGCATCTAACTGGTGACCGCTTGATCCAATCTTGTATTCCCAGTGAAATAGAAGACACTGAAGCTATTTTTGACTGGTCCGTACCTATTCACGCCTTACACAGCCCAGATGATGATGAAATCTCAGCCACTTTATCGTTAGCCGAAAGTGCTCGCTGCGGAATTACTTTTACAGTTGAGGCAGGTACTGTGGCTTTTCCAGAAATGGTTTTAAACGGGTTTGAAAAGGTAGGGGTTGGTGGAGCTATCGGGTCGTGGGGATGGGATGTAGGCAATGGTCCTTATGTGGATTCTGTGGATGGCGTGATCGAGAGACAATTACAAGTACTGGAAATGACCAAAAACCACTCTTCAGTCAAAGGTTGGGTAACTCTTGTAGGTCACAATTTAATGTCAGATGAGCTACTACAAAAAGCCTCAAATTTAGCAAAGGAAAACTCAACAAATTTGACCTTTCATCTTTCGCCTCACGCTGGAGAAGTTTCCCAGTACTTAGAAAAAACTGGGATGAGGCCTGTTACTTACATTAGTGAACTAGGAGTATTAGGTAGTCACCTTCTGATCGGACATGCAGTTCATATAGATGATTCAGAATTAGAAGTTCTTATAAATAGCAAAACTGCAATTGCATCTTCACCATGGGCTTATCTAAAACTGGGCCAAGGCATAACAAAGTTTGGCAAGCACCCCGAATTTGTATCTAAAGGTGGTCGACTTGCTCTTGGTTGCGACACAGAAAATGCAGGAGATACTAAAGATCTTTTGTTAACGGCCAGACTGTTTTCTGGTTTGATGCAGGAAGCCAAACTGGGGCTTGATAAGCCAACAGCTCATTATGCGCTTGAGTTGATAACGATCGGTGCTGCTGAAGCCCTAGGTCTTAAAGAAGAAATAGGATCTATAGAAACTGGTAAACGCGCTGACATAGTTTTAATAGATACAAGTGGCCCTTCCTGGCAACCAATGGCTCCTGACCCCGTGATGCAACTTATATGGGGAGCAAGTTCATCAGATGTAAATTCAGTAGTAGCTGGAGGAAAGCTTATTGTAGAAGATAAGAAATGCAAGAATTTAGACGAACTCTCTCTTGCTAATGAAGCTAAATCTAAACAAGAAAAATTACTTAAGTCCGCCGGACTGGATCCCAGTTCCTACTGGCCTGTGACCACTTATTAGCTCTATTCCATCTGAAATGAAACAAGTGTAAATTTTCACTTAGATTAAGAAGTTATCCGTATAGACCTGCTAACTTTCCCGAAAGTCCCAAAGCAGCTACAACCATTACCCACCTAACTACTCGTTCCCCACCCTCAACTGTCCACTTCGCTCCTAACCAACCGCCTACTGTTAACCCTGCGGCAAGAACTAGAGCTGGGCCCCAAGAAATTTTTCCAGAAAAAATAAAAACGGGCAACGCAATTACTGTTACTAAAGCATTAATCATTACTTTGATGCTGTTTGCAACCACAAGATCAAAACCAGAACGCGAAAGAGTTAAAACCATCAGTAAACCCACACCAGCCTGAATAGCTCCACCATAAATTCCAACTACAAAAAATATTAAAATCATGGTAGGACTGCTCCAAGAAGACTCTCTTTCTTTAGGCTTAGATTTTTGTGGCATGAGCGTCAAAATCACTATTGGTATAACAAGAAAAGCAAAAAGACGCTCGAACTGATCATCTCCAAGTTGGTTGATTAAAACAGACCCAACTAAAGAACCAAAAATTACTGGTAAAAAAATAACCCTTGAGTCACGGAAACCCGATACCCCTAAACGGCGAAACGAAAGAACGGCAGCTAAACAAGCGGGTAAAATACCGACTCTATTTGAACCATTAGCGTATGTGCCAGGCACTCCTGCAAAAACTAAAAGCGGAACAGTGATCGTCGACCCGCCCCCAGCCATGGTATTTATTACTCCAGCTGCTAAACCACCAAAAGCTAGTATCAATACATCAGTCAAACTCACTGTTTGTTCCGTAAAAACTCAAGTGCTAAACCACTTCCTTTAATTGTTTCGAATAAACCTTCTGCCATTGAACTTCCCGTCCTCCGAACTGCGGTAAGGTTGCAACTAATCTGTGAAAAACCAAGACTCAATACTTCCTCTAACTGTTCCGCTACTTCTCTAGGAGTCCCAACAATCGCAAATTCTTTGACTAACTCGTCATCTACCAGGGACTCGAGTTCAGGGTCATCGAAACGATTATGGTCGAAATACCACCCTCTTGAACGGGAAAGAGCTTTGAAAATATCATTCTTCCTCACTTGTTCGACTTCAGGTCCGTTTTCGCCGACTATTTCTAAATAGTGTGCTGCATACCTTTTTACGCTTGAATGAGCCAATTTTGAATCTTCGCTCACACATAAGGTAACTCTTGGAGCAATCTTTACTTCTGACACGTCACGTCCCACTCGGTCAGCACCTTCAGAAAGCCATTGTTTGTAATTTGCTACAGAAGAAGGCGACAAATTTCTAGCACCAACTAAAGCAATATCTGCTATTTCTCCGGCTAAACGCATCACTTGCGGGCTTCTCGTTCCTATAGCCACTGGGACCATTCCTTTATGAGGCACAACCAAACCTGAAGTATTGAAATTGAAAACGGAACCCTGAAAAAAGGTTTCCTCACCATTTAATAATGAACGTATTACTGTAATTGTTTCCCTTAACGCAGTTACCGGTCTGACCGGATTTATTCCTATCTCCTCCAATCCAGCCCCTACCCCAACACCAAAAAAAGCCCTTCCATTTGAAGCATCATTCAAAGTGGCTAAGGCACTTGCATGAACTGCAGGATTTCTTGTATATGGATTTGTAACCATTGATCCAATCATGATTTTTTTCGTTGACCGTGCTGCCAGAACTTGCAATTGATAGGTGTCTGGCCATAGTGCAACATCTGAAACCCCAAGACGATCAAAACCGGCATCTTCAACAGCTGTTGCCAACTCACAAAATTCTTCTACGCCCATACCGGGAGTTATTTCCGCTTCAAAAACAAATGGGTTCACAAAACTGGATACTTTGATTTGTCGGGTAGCCCCGAACGTTGAACTACTGCTTCACCGGCATTTTGACAATCTGCATAAAACTTTTCTTCATCAAAAGCCGTAACCCTTCCTTCCTCCACAACTTTAACTCCATCAACTAAAACTGTATGGACGCCTCTTCCGTCAGCTGACCATACGAGTTGATTCATGACGTTTAGTAAAGGTCTCCACTCGGGCCTGTCTGTATCATGAAGAACCAAGTCAGCTTTTTTTCCTATTTCGATTGAACCTATTTCGTTTTCTAATTGCATAGCTTTAGCACCACCCAATGTGGCCATTTCATAAGCAATTTCTGCGGGAAACATTTGTGGGTCTTGCCGACTATCTTTGAATAAACCCGCTACCAAATATGTTGCTCTCATTAAGTCTGAATAATTTGAGGCGTTGTTGCCGTCTGTCCCAATGGCAACATTAATACCTGCCATTTTCATTTCGGGTATCTTCCCTACTTGAGTAACTCCGTAACTAACTTTTAATGCTGTTGTAGGGCAATGAGATACGTGTACACCTGAATCAGCCATTACTGATATTTCTTTGTCGTCTACTTGAACGCAATGTGTTATGACTACGTCATCATTAAGAATACCCAATTCGTCTAGATGGATCATGGGACGATGTCCAAATTCAGAAACGAAGAAATCCGGATCCAACTTTGCAGGCGACATATGGAAGCTCATACCAGTGTCGTGTTCCGTAGCTAGTTCTCGTGCAGCTTTCCAAAGTGGGTCAGAGCAAGTCGTGTGCCCTACTAAAGTAGACCAGGCTCCAAGTCTTCCTTGTGCCACATCTTTATACTTGTCGAGTTGATACTGCAGAAGATTTATTGACTCATCAGTGTTCTGTTTATATACATCTGGTTCTGGAGGCAGATCCCAAATCCATCTACCCAACCTACCTCTGATTCCAACTTCCTCGAGGGCTTCAAAGACATCATCTAAGAAACGAATTGTTCCAGCTTCAAGAAATGTTGTTGTCCCCGACTTCAACATCTCTACTGAAGCCAGCTTTGCTGACAGGCTCTCTTCTTCGGCCGTGTAAACAGAATAAAGCGGACAAAGCCATTCAAAAACATTCTCTTCAAAAGGAGTGTCATCGGGGACATACCCTCTGGTCAAGGGTTCACCTGTTATGTGTATGTGCGTATTGATCATTCCTGGTGTCAAAACAAAACGGTCACTCCCCAGTGTTTCTTTTGCGTCATATTTTTCTTCTAAATCTGAATATTTTCCAACTTCTACTATCGATCCATTGTTTAATGCAACAGCACCATTTTTAATAATGTCTCGTGTCTCATTCATAGTCACGACATACCAGGCCTTTACCAAAGTATCTACTTGCTCTTTCATTCCTACTCCTTAATAATCGGAAGGTTTTGTTGCTACATACAAAAATTGAAAACCAATCGGCTCGATCAAACGAACAGAGTCAAATCCTGCTTCTCTTAACCACAAGGTTGCATGTTCGTTAGTAATTGGAAAACCTTTTGTAGTACTAGTCATCATTGTCATTCCCATTAAAACACCATGTGGATTGAACTTTCTTTCTATATCAATGAAATAGTCAGCTAATAGCAACCTTCCTCCAGGTTTCAAAGATGCGAAAGCACGCTCTATAAGACTCTTTGCTCCATCTTCACCTTCTGTTCTACACACATGGCCCAAAACCACCAAGTCATAAGCGTCTGTCTCGAACTTAAGTTCATGAAAATCACCTGGGCGAAACTCACACCGTTCTATCACTTCATGCTCTTCTGTTTTGCGCTTAGCTACTTTTAGGACTTCTGAAAAATCATTAATTACTGCTGTTGCCCCAGGACAAGCTTTTAAGATGGCTATAGCCCATGGTGCACCGCCTGCTCCTATATCAAGAACGTGCGGATCCGTGAGACTGCTATAACGAATTTTCAAATCAGAACGAGTTGCTGCTCTAAACATTGTTGTAAAAGTACCCTCAACAAGGGGCACATAAAAAGAAGCCGGATCATCGTCTATAGGGGTACTCGGACTCCCATTACGGATGGTTTCAGCCAAGGATGACCAATTGTTATGAGGACCAGGAGCCACCGGAATCAAATTTGCCATTGATGCTGGTCCATCACTTGTTAAATATCTTTTGGCTGTGTCATTTAACTCGTAAATATTTACAAATTGATCTAAAAGTCCAAGCGCCACCAAAGAGTCAAGTAAGGATTGAAGATGTGGTTGAGAAACTTCCAGTTTCTTGGACAAAACTTCAACTCCAACTGGTCCTGTTGATTCAAGAGTGTCGAAAACGTCTAGTTCTATTGCTGCAAGTAAAATATAGTAAGAACCAAGTCCCTCTATAACACTCCAAACAGGTGCTGCAGGCGGTGGTTTGTAATCTGTCCAAGGGCGACCTTTGTGCGCCATAGTATGTGTTTTTTTAAGTTCAGGGTATGGAGCGTCGACAGCCATAATTTAAGGATTCAGGACAATTTTTCCGAAGAAGTCACCGCTCAACATTTTTTCTTGAGCTTCACCAGCATTCTCTAAGGGATAACTAGAGTCAATCTCTACCTTGTATTCACCTGAGCAAAACTCTTTCCAAATCGGAGAAAATTCACTCGGTTCATAAGGGTCTGAGCCGTGGATCGTAATCCCAGAATGGAATACATAGCCAAGCGAAGGAATAACTGCCTCATCTCCTGATGCATTTCCACAGTTGACCAAGCGGCCATGAACCCCTAAAGCAAAAAGAGAAGCCCCAAAAAGAGCTGTACCCACGCAATCCATCACCATGTTTACTCCAGCTCCATCCGTTAATTCACGAGCCCATCCGGCAACATCGCCTTCTCTGTTATTCATAACGTGTGTGGCCCCTAGGTCGGTTGCTTTTTCGCACTTACTTTCGGATCCTGCGGTAGCGAGAACTGTTGCTCCATAATTCTTTGCTAGTTGTATGGCTGCGACACCGACACCTGATCCTGCCGCATGAATGATTACTGTTTCTCCTTCTTGAAGATTCCCAACTTTGAAAAGAGCATGTGCTGCTGTCATGTAACACGTAGGGAAAGTGGCCGCATCATTGAATTCCATGTCATCTGGCATCAGATATACATGTGTTGCAGGAACAAGGCATTTTTCTGCATAGCCTCCATCTGCATTAGCTCCAATAATTCCCAACTCACCAAAAAGATCTCCCCTTCCAGCATGAGAAGAACTTTCGGAAACACCTGCAAGAGAAGGATCAACGACTACGCGGTCTCCAACCTTTACATCTGAAACTTCTTCCCCAATTTCAGAAACTGTTCCAGCGACATCCATACCTGCAATATGTGGATATGAAAATCCTGGCATTTGAAACCAGCCGTTGCGCTGCAAGACGTCGAGTCTGTTTAATGAAGTCGCTGCAACATCTACGACTACATCGCCTGGACCTGGTGATGGGTCAGGCATATCTTGATATTTTAAAACCTCGACACCCCCGGGCTCAGTATAAAAAACTGCTTTCACTTTTTACCTCCTGACTTACCAGTCATTTTAACCCTCTTACAAATGGTCTAGCTAAAGATCCGGGTGGTCTAACACGACGTGCAAAAGCCGTCATGGCGATGATAGTTACCAAAAATGGTAAAGAGCTCATAAGTTCTGAATTCAACTGATAACCCAACCCCGGAAGTGTTAAACGGAAAGATAGTACAGAACCAAAAAGTAGACAGCCTAAAATAGTCCCACGTAAAGTCCAACCACCAAAAATTACAGCCACAAGAGCGATGAATCCCCTGCCTGCAACTATCCCGTCATCAAATCTTCCTACTTGACCTAGAAGTAAGTAAGCGCCACCCATTCCTGAACATAAACCTGCGTAATAGATGGACTGTCTACGTCTTTTATTTACATCTATACCGCTTACATCTGCTGCTTGAGGATTTTCCCCTACTGCTCTTACTTCCAGTCCCCAACGGGTTCTATATACAAGCCACCATGTAAAAGGAACCAACAAATAAAGAAACAAGAACGGCCAGGGTTGTCCAAAAAAAGCTTCGCCTATTAGGGGTATTTCTTTTAGTACGGGTATCTCCAACTTCGAGACCACCTTGGATGAAGGCTTCCATTCCGCATATAAGAAGCTAGTTACTCCAAGAAACAAGATATTTAAAGTAAGCCCTACTACGAATTGATCGGCTGTCAAACGATGGCTCATTTGAGCCTGGACTAATGACACAATTAACCCTGCGATCATACCCATCAGAATTCCTACTAAAGCATTCTCTGTCCAGTGGTAACCCATTGCTCCTGCAAATGCCCCAGTGAGGATCATCGCTTCAATAGAAATATTAAGAGTTCCGGAACGTTCAGCAACCCATTCGCCTACAGCGGCAAAAACTAATACAGCTGCAAATCGTGTAGCAGCTGTATAAGCAGTCTCAGTAGACAGAACATCCCAAATCGCCTCAAAAAAGCCCATGCTATGTTCTGCTTTCTACTTGAGCTAAAGCTCTACGACGATCTCTTATAAACAAAATGGCTGGAGGTACGAGAAGGGCTAAAACAAGAAGACCTTGCACTACATCAGTTACTCTTCTCTCTACACCTGTGGCTGCTAGAAAACTTGAACCTGTTCTTAGACCTGCGAAAATAAGCGCTACTGGTATAATCGCCATCACTTTTTCGCGAGCGACTAAAGCCACTAAAAGACCTGTCCAACCAAGATTTACCGTGAAGCCTGTAACAAGACGGTATTTTGCGAAATCACCGCTCGCGAGCATCATTGCACCTGCAAGGCCTGCAAAACCGCCAGATGCACACATAGCCATGAGACCCTGCTTAACTTCGCTAATCCCGAATCTTTGACCAACTCGACGGTTTTCTCCAACAACATTTAGCTTAAATCCAATAACCGTTTGCGATAAAACCCACGTAGTTAAAACAATTATTAGCAATGCGAGTATCACACTAAGTGAGAAATTATTACCAAAAATTTCGACTCTTGGAAGTCGTGAATCAGGATCCAATTGTTTACTCACCAACGCCCTGTTACCAAAAGCAGCATCAGGGTCCAGAAGTAACCAAGTATTTTTTAGTGCATATCCAACTAAATTTGCCGCAACCGTAACCAAAAGAAGCGTGGTCAACACCTCTGGCACGTTACGCCAGTACCTCAAGGCGCCCGCTAAGCCTGACCAAAAAGCTCCACCCACGAAACCGCCGATAATGACTAAACAAATAACAATCGGACCTGAACCTGGTGCATGCGCTCCTACGTATGCGGCAAACGCTGCCCCTACAAGCATTTGCCCCTCTTGGCCGATGTTTATGAGACCAACTTTGGTACTAATTATTGTCCCAACAGCAACCATCGCCATTGGGACTGCTGAACCAAGAGTTTTGCCCCATCTTCCTGGTTTTCTTAAACTGCCGTCTAAAAGTGAATTCCAGACATCAGTCCAATTGGCTCCGACAGCTTCAACAATTATCGCCGACAGTAGGAGCGCTACGAAGGTACTACATGCATAAAGGAAAACTATTTCACTTCTTCTTCTCATTGAAGACATGATTTTGAAGATAGAAAACAATTGTTACGACTCTCCTCTACCCATAAGCAGTCCCAAATTTTCTCTGTCTGCATCTTGGCGTCTCATTGAGTCAGCTATCTTGCCTCTAAAAATTACTCCTATACGATCTGATAAAGACAATATTTCATCAAGCTCGCTTGAAATCAAAAGAACACCCACACCAGAATCAGCCAAACTACGCAACTGTCTAGTCATGTACTCAATCGCTCCTACATCCAGACCTCTAGTAGGTTGAGAAGCGACTAATACAATCGGTTTGTCGCTAGTTTCTCTTGCGAGGACAACTCTCTGTTGATTCCCACCAGACAAGGACCAAAGTGGAGCGTTTGGACCTGTGCAGTTAATTTCAAATTTCTCAATTAAATCTGTGGCTCTTGCATCTCTTTTTTGTTTATTTAAAAAACCATTCTTATAACCCTCTTCCATGTTTGAGAGGAGAAGATTTTCAGAAACTGACATGCCCAAAATCACTCCTGAATCATGTCGATCTTCAGGAATCACAGCGACCCCTTTTTTAGCTAATTGTCCAAACCGGTTTGAAGGAATTTTTTCACCATTGAGAAGAACATGCCCTGAAGAAACTCTTTTCAATCCTGATAAAACTTCCACCAAAGAACTCTGACCATTTCCTTCAACACCCGCAAGACCAAAAATCTCTCCTTGTCTAATGCCTAGATTAAAATCATTTAATTCTCTGACTCCCAAAGCGGAAGAAGTCGAGATTCCTTTCAACTCCAGAAGGAATCGTTCTTCTATTTTTTTACTTTCGTTATCTGGCTCGGATTTAACTTTTACGTCAGAATCTTTATTCGAGTTGTCTAAACCGGAATAACTTAAGCCAACTTCTCTTCCAACCATTGAACGAGCGAGTGAATTAGCATCAGTATCTTTCGTCAAACAACGATCTATAACCGCACCGTTCCTCATTATTGTGATTCGATCTGTTGCATGCAAAATTTCTGAAAGTCTGTGACTAACCAAAGCGACCGCTCGGTTCTCCTCACCTACTACTTTACGCAAAGAGTCAAATAGTTGTTCAGACTCTTCAGGAGTTAGAACAGAAGTAGGTTCATCCAAAATCAGTACACTCGGATCTCGTCTCAAGCACTTAAGAAGTTCGACTCTCTGACGCATCCCGACTGGAAGATCTTCGACACGATCATCTGGATTAACGTCTAATCCATACTCATGACTTAGTTCTGCTACTCGATCTCTCGTTCTATTTCTATCTATTCGCCTGTTGTCCCCAAGTGCAACGTTCTCCCAGACTGTCAAGGCTTCAACCAAACTAAAATGTTGATGAACCATCCCAATACCCAAATCGGCAGCATCCAGTGGATCTCGAATTGTCACCGGCTTCCCATCAACTGCAATTGAACCCTTGTCTGGCAAAACAAGTCCAATGAGCATTTTCATAAGAGTAGATTTACCAGCTCCATTTTCTCCGAGAACCCCATGTATTTCGCCTCGAACAAGTTCAATGTCTACTTCGTCACAGGCGCGAACCGAACCATATATTTTAGAAAGTTTTTCTGCTGTTACAGCCGGCGGGGGCCCCGTAAGAACGGAGCCCCCGCTGGTTGAACTATTGGCTAGCTCATTCAAGAATCAGCCTCCGTAAGCTTGACCCTTAATTGCTCCAAAGTCTCCTGCGTACATACCAGAGGCAACATTCGCATAGATATCATCCATTGCTTGTTGTTGTTCATCTGTTGGATTACACATTAACCCACCTGGCTCTGGATCCACACCGACTTTAAATACCTTCGTATCGCCTTCTTTAACCACACCATTTAATATTTGCGGAAAAATCGCTCTAATGTAATCGCCGCCATCAAAACGGGAAGCGACCGCATAATCGAGATCATCGCGAGCACATACATCGGATGCACCGGCACTACTTACAGGAATACCTGCTTCGTTTGCTAGTTGCACTACAGGCTCATGAGCCCCGCCCAAATATGGAAGGACAAATCCAACCCCATCTCCGAGTGCCGTGTTGAAGGCTTCAGTAGCGTTTGGAACGCTATTAAAGTCATATGGGAAATCTCCCGTCGGATAGTAAGAAACTTCAAAACTTTCGTTCACATCTTGAATTCCCATTGTGAATGAAAGTAAAAATTCCTTTTCAAAGTTGAGGTCGCAACAACCAAGCATTGCAGCAGTCGTTCCACCATTCTCTTGGAGGATTAATCCTGCCGCATATCCAGTTGTGTAACCAACTTCAGCTCCGTCGTCAACGCTCTGTGCAAGACCTGGCAACGTAGCATACCCAGCACCGCAGTTACAGTACCAAAAGATATCTGAATACTCTTCCGTCAGATCTGGGAGAGGTTCAGCAATTTCACTGGCGCCAACGATGATTATATCGACTCCTTGATCAGCAAGATTTGTGAGCTCATCTGCAGCATTAGCAGGTTGAATCTCATCAATTATTATTGGTGAAGACCAACCTTTATCGGCCGAAAGTTTAACTGCGGCATCAACAACAGCCTGGTAATAAGCTCCGTCATCTGCAGGACCTGCAGCAGCGACGCCAATTGTGATAGTTCCATCACCATTTGCATCAAATTCTGCTAATACTTCTTCATCGCTTGCAGCTGATCGTGAATACGGTCCGTTTGCTACTCGGGCTTGTATATCACCAACGTTTATGATCTTGCCATCAAATTCACCAAGATCCCATTCAGTTCCTGTCCACTTAACGAATGTAAGTGTCTTTTTACAGACTGATGGGTATTCAACGGTGTTATTTGTACAAGTAGTTGGTCCTTGACCGATAACATGCTGATTCTCTAATCCAGCAAAAGCTGAAATAATAGCCGCACGGTCATCAACATCTTGACCTGATGCAATCATGTCACCTAAAACCTGATAGGCAGCAATTCCTGCACCGTATCCGACCCTCAAGAAGGTTGATATAGGTGCTGTACGTAAG